>NZ_DATCMQ010000007.1:0-141546 GCF_036563305.1 Noviherbaspirillum sp.
GCCTCGGACGTGGCATTGCGCGGCGGCGAGGTGGTGGGGCAGGTGGTGCAGACGATGGCCTCGATCAAGGACAGCTCGCGCAAGATCGTGGACATCATCGGCGTCATCGACGGCATCGCGTTCCAGACCAACATCCTGGCGCTGAATGCGGCGGTGGAAGCGGCGCGTGCCGGGGAGCAGGGGCGGGGTTTTGCGGTGGTGGCGGCGGAAGTGCGCAGCCTGGCGCAGCGGTCGGCCGGTGCAGCCAAGGAGATCAAGTCGCTGATCGGCGACTCGGTGGAGAAGGTGGACGCCGGCAGCAACCTGGTGGATGTGGCGGGCAAGACGATGGGGGAGATCGTGACCTCGGTCAAGCATGTGGCCGACATCATGAACGAGATCAGCGCGGCGAGCCAGGAGCAGAGTTCGGGGATCGAGGAAGTGAACCGGGCGATTGCACAGATGGACGAGATGACGCAGCAGAACGCGGCCCTGGTGGAGCAGGCGGCGGCGACCGCCGAAAGCATGCAGACCCAGGCGGCGGCGCTGGCCCAGGCGGTCGCAGTGTTCAAGACCCTGCATGGCGGATCGTCGGTGATTCAGGCGCCGCCCGCACGGACCGCGCCGGCTGCGGCGCCCGCGGCCCCGGCGGTTGCCGCCAGGCCCGCCACCGCTGCCGCACCGGCGGTGCGCGCCGGCCGGGTGAGCATGAGCAATCCGGTGCCGGCCGTCAGAAGCCGGCCGGCGCCGCCGGTCACCGCCGGGGACGACTGGGAAGAGTTCTGACGGGTCCGCGGCCGCGCTCCGCGCTGCCCGGTTCATCCGGGATGGCGAAGGAGAAGCGGAGCGGCCCCAAAGTGTGGCGAAGTCAGGGAAAAAGGCGTGTTGTTAAGCAACGCGCCTTTTTCTTTTGGGAAATAGGCGCAATAATACGCCTGTGTTCCGTCGACCGCCGCGCCTGTCCGTCCCGCATGCTGCAGGGGTATCGCGGCGACCGGTGCGGCAGGGCATGAAGCATCCTGCATAAGCGCAACGACGAAGGAACAGATGCCTGCATGCCAGGCCTCATGGCAGAGAAAGACAATCGGTTTGGAAACCTCGGCACGACACATCAACAGGGCGGATTCGGTGAAGGAATTCGATTTCACGCCGCGCGACTTCGAGCGGGTACGCACCCTGATCCACCGTCGCGCCGGTATCGCGCTCGCCGAGAGCAAGCAGGAGATGGTCTACAGCCGGCTCGCGCGGCGGCTTCGCGCAACAGGCATACGCTCGTTCCACGACTATCTCGACAGCCTGGAGAACAGGCCGGACAACGCCGAGTGGGAAGCCTTCACCAATGCGCTGACGACCAACCTGACCTCGTTCTTCCGCGAAGCACATCATTTCCCCATCCTGCATGACCACGCGCGCAAGGCCAGGGACCCGTTCCTGGTCTGGTGCTCCGCGAGTTCGACCGGCGAGGAGCCGTACTCGATCGCCATGACCCTGTGCGAGGCGATGGGCAGCATGACGCCGCCTGCGCATGTGATCGCCACCGACATCGACACCAACGTGCTGGCAACTGCCTCGGCGGGCGTCTATGCGATGGACCGCCTCGACAAGATGCCCGCGGAGCGCGCGCGCAAGTTTTTCCTGAAGGGGAAGGGGCACCATGAAGGCATGGTGAAGGTGCGGCCGGAGCTGCGGCAGATGGTGACCTTCAAGCAGCTCAACCTGCTGGCGGACCAGTGGCCGGTCACCGGCCCGTTCGACGCCATCTTCTGCCGCAACGTGATGATCTATTTCGACAAGCCGACGCAGGGCAGGATCCTCGCCAAGTTCGCGCCGCTGATGAAGCCGGATGCCTTGCTGTTCGCCGGCCACTCAGAGAATTTTCTGTATGTGTCCGACGCCTTCAAGCTGCGGGGCAAGACCGTGTACGAGCTGGACCCGCGCCATCCGGCAGCGCAACGCGCCGCAGTGCGCAAGAACGGAATGTGAGCGATGAGCTTCGGCATCCAAGAGCAATTTGCGACCAACGTCTACTACGACCGCACCTTCGACTGCGACGCTGCCAAGATCCTTCCGGGCGAGTACTACTACACCTGCAAGGACATGATGATCGTGACGGTCCTCGGGTCCTGCGTCTCCGCCTGCATCCGCGACAGGGTCACCGGGATCGGCGGCATGAACCATTTCATGCTTCCCGACGGCGGCGGCGACGCCGACAGCCCGGTTTCGGCGTCGATGCGGTACGGCACCTACGCAATGGAAGTCCTGATCAACGACCTGCTCAAGGCCGGTGCCCGGCGCGAGAACCTCGAAGCCAAGGTATTCGGCGGCGGCAACGTGCTGCGGGGCTTCATCGCCATCAATGTCGGCGAGCGCAATGCGCAGTTCGTCCGCGACTACCTGCGCGCCGAGAACATCCGCGTGATGGCGGAAGACCTGAACGACATCTACCCGCGCAAGGTGTACTTCTTCCCCCGAACGGGCAAGGTGCTGGTCAAGAAGCTCAGGCAGCTCAACAACAACACGCTGGTGAACCGCGAGCAGGATTACGCCAGCCGCCTGCAATCCGTCCCGGTCGCCGGCGACGTGGAATTGTTCACCTAGTGACATGATGAAAACGAAAGTACTGATTGTTGACGACAGTGCGCTGATCCGCAGCGTGATGAACGAGATCATTCGCCGGCAGCCGGACATGGAGGTGGTCGGCGTCGCGCCGGACCCGATCGTGGCGCGCGAGCTGATCAAGCAGACCAATCCCGACGTGCTCACGCTGGACGTGGAAATGCCGCGCATGGACGGCCTCGATTTCCTCGAGAAGCTGATGCGGCTGCGGCCGATGCCGGTGGTGATGGTGTCCTCGCTGACCGAGCGCGGCTCCGAGATCACGATGCGGGCGCTGGAGCTGGGCGCGGTCGACTTCGTCACCAAGCCCAAGCTGTCGATCCAGAGCGGCATGCTGGAATACGCGGAACTCATCACCGACAAGATCCGGACCGCCGCCAAGGCGCGGGTCAAGGCTCGCACGGTGGCCAGCACCGATCCGGGGAAGAACGCGGCGGGCGGACTGCCGATGATCCGCAATCCGCTCACCAGTAGCGAGAAGCTGATCATTGTCGGCGCCTCCACGGGCGGCACCGAGGCCATCAAGGAATTCCTGATGCAGATGCCGTCCGACTGTCCGGGCATCCTGATCACCCAGCACATGCCGGAAGGCTTCACGCGTTCCTTCGCCAAGCGGCTCGACAGCCTGTGCAAGATCACCGTGAAGGAAGCGGAAGGCAACGAGCGGGTGCTGCCGGGCCACGCATTCATCGCGCCCGGCCATTCCCATCTGCAGCTCGCGCGCAGCGGCGCCAACTATGTGACCCAGCTGGACCAGGGACCGCCGGTCAACCGGCACCGCCCATCGGTCGATGTGCTGTTCGAATCGGCCGCGCGCTGCGCCGGCAAGAACGCCGTCGGCGTCATCCTGACCGGGATGGGCAAGGACGGCGCCGCCGGCATGCTGTCGATGCGGAACGCGGGCGCGCACAACTTCGCGCAGGACGAAGCGACCTGCGTCGTGTTCGGCATGCCGCGGGAGGCCATCGCCGTGGGCGCAGCGCACGAGGTGGGCGCCCTGCAGGCGCTGCCCGGCATGGTGCTCGGTCATCTGGCGGCCCACAGCAGCCGGGCGCTGCGGGTATGACCGCGAAGCGCGGTCGCAGCGAAGGGGCAAGGCGTTGTCAGAAGATTCACGCCGGGCGGGCGGCCATTGCGCAGGGGATGGCCGGCGGTCACAACGGCTGGCAGGAGCAGGTTCTTTAGGTGCAAAACCGGAAGCGGAAGGATTATACTTGGAGCGCCTTTCCGCCTCGCCCAACAACAGTTTGCAGTAGAAAATGGAGTAATTCATGGCTGGTCCGAATACGAAATTCCTGGTGGTTGACGACTTCTCGACCATGCGCCGCATCGTTCGCAATCTGCTGAAGGAATTGGGCTACACGAATGTGGATGAGGCCGAGGACGGCGCCATGGCGCTGTCGAAGCTGAGGAGCGAGCAGTTCGACTTCGTCATCTCCGACTGGAACATGCCGGTGATGGACGGCCTGACGATGCTGCAGAACATCCGTGCCGACGCCGCGCTGTCGAAGCTGCCGGTGCTGATGGTCACGGCCGAGGCCAAGAAGGAAAACATCATCGCGGCGGCCCAGGCCGGCGCCAACGGCTACGTGGTGAAGCCCTTCACCGCCGCCACCCTCGACGAGAAGCTGTCCAAGATCTTCGAAAAGCTGGAAAAAGTCGGTGCCTGAATCCCATTCCGGCGCACCTGCGCCGACCGGTATCGACGCCGCGAGCCAGGAAGACATGCTGGCGCGCGTCGGCCAGATGACGCGCATGTTGCATGACAACCTGCGCGGACTCGGGTTCGACAAGCTGCTGGCGAAGGCCGCGCATGACATTCCCGATGCCCGTGACCGCCTCGACTACGTCGCGCGGATGACGGAGCAGGCGGCGCAGCGCGTGCTCGGCGCGACCGAAGCCGCGCTGCCGCTGCAGGACAGGATCGTTGCGCAGGCCGACGGACTGACGCAGGAGTGGCAGTCGCTGTTGCAGGCGCCCGATGCCGATCCACGCTGCCGGGCGCTCGCCGAGCGCACCCTTGCCGGCCTTGCGCAGTCGCGCGAGGATGCGGCAGTCACGCGCGGCCAGCTGCTGGACATCATGATGGCGCAGGATTTCCAGGACCTCACCGGCCAGGTCATCAGGAAGGTGACGGAACTGGCGCAGAACCTGGAGCAGCAGCTGGTCCAGCTCCTGGTCGACTTTGCACCGCAGGACGCGCGGCGCGAAACAGCACCCGGCCTCCTGAACGGCCCACAGATCAACCCCGGCGCCCATCCCGATGTCGTGGCCGACCAGGGACAGGTCGACGATCTTCTGGAAAGCCTCGGCTTCTGATACACGCGCCGCGCCGGGCCTTGCCGGGCGCGCGCCAGAACTACTTCCGGATCCCATATGCAAGAAGAGAAATTCATCGTTCGCGAACCGCTGGTCAATGCCCAGGAACGGGTGGTCGGCCATGCGCTCTCATGGAACACGGCCGGCGAGGGCGGGGACATGCCCGTCGACCAGGCGCGCGCACTGGCGGCGTTCGTTGCCGAGCAACTGGGCGAATCCGATTCCGGCTCGCTGGTCGGCGAACAGGTGATCGTGCTCGACACCCTGGCCGCGCTGCTGGATGACCCGGCGATCGCTGCGCTTCCGCCGCAGGCGACCCTGCTGCGCCTCGATGCCGCGCAACTCGCGCACGACAGCACGAAGGCGGCGGTGCAGGCCATGCGCGCCAAGGGTTACGGCGTCGTGCTGCGCGGCCTGCCGGCGAGCGCGGACAAGGGACTGCTGGCGCTGGCAACCCATGCGGAGCTCAACGTGCGCTCCGTCGAGTTCGCGGCCCAGGTCCAGCACATCCGCGCGCTCGGCCTGCCGGCGCTGAAGATCATCGCGCGCGGGGTCGACAACTGGCGCAGCTTCGACCTGTGCGCCCAGCTCGGCATGCTTGCCTTCTGCGGCAACCTGCACCTGACGCCGCGGCCGGATACGCGGGCGCGCGAGCTCAACCCGGCGCAGGCCCTGATCCTCGAGCTGATGGACATGGTGCGCAAGAATGCCGACGTCAAGCAGCTGGAAGGGGTGCTGAAGCGGGATGCGGCGCTCTCCTACAAGCTGCTGCGCTACATCAACTCGGCCGGTTTCGGTCTCGGCTGCGAAATCCAGTCGCTCAAGCACGCGGTGACCATGCTCGGCTACTCGCCGCTGTACCGCTGGCTGGCGCTGCTCCTGGCCACCGCGACGACGACAGGCTATTCGCCGGTGCTGATGCAGACCGCGGTGATACGCGGGCGTTTCGCCGAGCTGCTCGGCGCCGGTTTCCTGCCCCGGAACGAGGCCGAGAACCTGTTCGTGGCCGGCATGTTCTCGCTGCTGGACAAGCTGCTCGGCGTGCCGATGGAGGATGTGCTGGAGAAGCTGCAACTGTCGGAATCGGTCACCCAGGCGCTGCTTGGGCGCGAAGGGATCTACGGTCCTTTCCTGGCGCTCGCGGAGGCATGCGAACTGCACCATCCCGACCTGGAAATGATGGCAACGTCGCTTTGCATCAGCGACCGGCAGGTGAACCAGGCACAGCTGTCGTCCCTGGCCTGGGCCCAGAGCCTCAAGCTCTAGCCCCGGCGCCGCGTTGGCCGGAACGGTCGCGCGTGCGCGGCGGCCTGCGCTTCGCGGAAGGCCGGTAGCGGGACGGCGGCAACGCCGCGCGGAACGCAAGCGCCTGCGCGGTGCCCGGCGGCCGCGCACGACCGCCGCCCGCCACCGGTCATGCGCGCCGTGTCCTGCACGGCGACCGGAGCGGGTCCGCGCGCCGCCATCCCGCCAGGGGCCGTCCACGCGCGACATGCCGAAGCGCCGGTATGGCGGAACTACCCGGATTTCCCCCTGCATTCCCTCTGTGCGCCCCTGAATAGCGAGGGGTTTTCGCCCCTGTTCCGGGCATGGTTTCCCTGTCAATTCGAGAATAATGCATGCTACCCACCGACCCGTGCCGTCCGGAGAGCGCGGCGGGGGTGACAGGAGTCGGCGATGGCCGAAGACAGCGATCTCGAAAAAACTGAACCAGCGTCGCCCAGAAGACTGGAGCAGGCGCGCGAGGAAGGCGATGTTCCCCGTTCGCGGGAACTGGCCACCTGCACGGTTCTCCTGGCGGCCGGGCTCGGTCTCTGGGTGACGGGAGAGCACCTCGTCCGCCGGCTCAATCACATGCTCGTCGACGGCCTGGCATTCAGTCGTGAACAGGCCTTCGATTTCAGCCTGTTGCTGGTGAAGCTGGGCACCGCGATGGCCGACGTCCTGCTGGCGCTGGCGCCGCTCGCCGGCATCCTGCTGCTGGTGGCCGTCGGGTCGCCGCTGCTCATCGGCGGCTGGCTGTTCTCCTCGAAGGCGCTAGCGCCGAATTTCGCCCGCCTCAATCCCCTCAGCGGCATCGGCAACATGTTCTCCACCCGCGCCCTGGTCGAACTGGTCAAGGCCATCGGCAAGACGCTGCTGGTCGGCGCGGTCGCCTGGGTCGTCGTCTCCAGCCAGATCGAGCCGATGCTCGCGCTCAGCACGGAGCCGCTGGCAAGCAGCAGCGCCCACATGGCGGACCTGCTGCTGACCGGTTTCATGTCCATCGTCTGCGGCCTGGTCGTGATCGCGCTGATCGACGTGCCCTACGTGCTGTGGCACTACGCGAACAAGCTGAAGATGACCCGCGAGGAGGTGCGCCAGGAAGCCAAGGAGTCCGACGGCGACCCGCAGGTCAAGGCCCGCATCCGCCAGCTGCAGCGCGAGATGGCCCGCCGCCGCATGATGTCCGAAGTGCCGACCGCTGACGTGGTGGTCACCAACCCGACCCACTTCGCCGTGGCGCTGAAGTACACCGAAGGCAAGAACCGGGCGCCCGTCGTAGTCGCCAAGGGCGCGGACGAAGTGGCCGCCAGGATCCGCGAGATCGCCGCCGAACACAAGGTGGCGCTGCTGGAAGCGCCGCCGCTGGCGCGCGCGCTGTACAAGCATGCCGACCTGGGCGACGAGATCCCGGCGGCGCTCTATACCGCGGTTGCCGAGGTGCTCGCCTATGTGTTCCAGCTGCGCGCCTACGGCAAGCAGGGCGGCGTGCGCCCGGTCGCGCCGACCGCGCTCGACGTGCCGGCCGCGCTCGATCCGCTCAATCCCGCTGCGCAGCCGCAGGCTGGCGGAGGCGTCCAATGAACAGCCTGCGCATTCCCGCCTGGCTGAGCGGCAACAGCAAGGCCCTGGCCGCGCCGATCCTCATCATCATGATGCTGGCGATGATGGTGCTGCCGCTGCCGGCCTTCGTGCTGGACATGTTCTTCAGCTTCAATATCGCGCTGTCGATCATCGTGCTGCTGACCAGCCTGTACACCGTCAAGCCGCTCGACTTCATGGCCTTCCCGGCGGTGCTGCTGGTATCGACCATGCTGCGCCTGTCGCTCAACGTGGCCTCCACCCGCGTGGTGCTGACCGAGGGCCACAACGGCCCGGACGCCGCCGGCAAGGTGATCGAGGCTTTCGGCCACTTCCTTATCGGCGGCAACTATGCGGTCGGTATCGTGGTGTTCGTGATCCTCACCATCATCAACTTCGTGGTCGTCACCAAGGGCGCCGGCCGGATCGCCGAAGTCGGCGCGCGGTTCGCTTTGGACGCGATGCCCGGCAAGCAGATGGCTATCGACGCCGACCTCAACGCCGGCCTGATCGGCGAAGCCGAGGCCCGTCGCCGGCGTACCGAAGTCGGGCAGGAAGCCGAGTTCTACGGTTCCATGGACGGCGCCAGCAAGTACGTGCGCGGCGACGCCATCGCCGGCATCCTGGTCACCGTCATCAACGTCTTCGGCGGCCTCATCGTCGGCATGGTGCAGCACGAGATGGGTTTCGAGGCCGCGATGAAGAACTACACGCTGCTGGCGATCGGCGATGGCCTGGTAGCCCAGATCCCGTCGCTGATCATCTCCACCGCGGCGGGCGTGATCGTGTCGCGGGTGGCGAGCGAGCAGGACATCGGCGGGCAGATGGTCAACCAGCTGTTCGCCAAGCCGCAGGTGCTGTCCATCACCGGCGGCATCATCGCCGGCATGGGCCTGATCCCGGGCATGCCGCATATCGCCTTCCTGCTGCTGGGCGGCGCCCTGTGCGGCGGCGCCTACATGATGACGCAGCGCGCGAAGAAGGCGCAGGAAGCGCCGCCGCCGGTGCCGGAGGCCGCGGTCAAGGCGCCCGAGCAGGAAGAGGCGAGCTGGCAGGACGTGGTCCCGGTCGACACCCTCGGCCTGGAAGTCGGCTACCGCCTCATTCCGCTGGTGGACAAGGGCCAGGACGGCGAGCTGCTGCGCCGGATCAAGGGCATACGCAAGAAGTTCGCGCAGGAGGTCGGATTCCTGTCGCCTCCGGTGCATATCCGCGACAACCTCGAGCTGCGGCCGGCTGCCTACCGCATCACGCTCAAGGGCGTCGAGGTCGGCGCCGGCGAAGCCTACGTCGGGCAATTCCTGGCGATCAATCCCGGCATGGTCAGCGGCATGCTGCCCGGGCCGGCGACCACCGATCCCGCCTTCGGCCTGCCGGCCGTCTGGGTCGACAGCGCGATGCGCGAGCATGCGCAGGCGCTGGGGTATACCGTGGTCGATGCGGGCACCGTCATCGCCACCCACCTGAATCATTTGATCACCAGCCATGCGGCCGAACTGCTCGGCCGCCAGGAAGTGCAGTCGCTGCTCGATCACCTGACCAAGGAATCGCCGAAGCTGGTGGAAGACCTGGTGCCGAAGCAGCTTTCCCTGTCGGCGCTGCAGAAGGTGCTGCAGAACCTGCTGGTCGAAGGCGTGCACATCCGCGACATGCGCACCATCATCGAGACCCTTGCCGAATACGCGCCGCAGTCGCAGGATCCGAACGAACTGACCGCGATGGTGCGCATCGCCCTCGGCCGTGCGATCGTGCAGCAGATTTTCCCGGCGGCGAACGAACTCGCCGTGATCACCCTCGACAGCCGCCTCGAGCGCATCCTGATGCAGGCGCTGCAGGCGGGCGGACCGGACGGCGCCGGCATCGAGCCGGGACTGGCCGATACGATACAGGCGCAGGCGGAACAGGCCGCGCGCCAGCAAGAGCAAATGGGACTGACTCCGGTGCTGCTGGTGCCCGGCCCGCTGCGCGCGCTGCTTGCGCGCTTCCTGCGCCGTGCGCTGCCGCAGCTGAAAGTGCTGTCGCACGCGGAGCTGCCCGATTCCAAGACAATTAAAGTTACCAGCCTAGTTGGAGGCCAAGCATGAACGTAAGACGATTCACCGCGAACTCTTCGCGCGAGGCATGGCGCGACGTGCGCGACGCGCTCGGTCCGGATGCCGTGATCCTCTCCAACCGCACCGTCAACGGCATGGTCGAGATCCTTGCCCTGGCGCCGGAGGACATGTCGTCCCTGGCCGAGCCGGTGGTCGATCGTCCCGCGGTGTCGGCGTCCACGCTGGCCGCGCTCGGCGCCAAGCGGCAGCCGGAGCCGCAGGCCGCCGGTCCCAAGGCGGCGGACGATCAGGCGGCCAGCCTGGCAGGCGCGCTTGCCGCCAGCCGGACGCCGGCCGCGGAAGGCGCGGCAGAGTTTGCCCAGGTGATGAACGAGCTGCGCTCGATGCGCGGCATGCTCGAATCGCAGCTCGCGGAAATCGCATGGAGTACCCAGCAGAAACGCGAACCGGTGAAGGCGGCGGTGATGCGCGAGCTGCTGTCGGCCGGCTTCTCCGCCAGCCTGGCACGCTACCTGACGCAGAACATGCCGAAGAACGAGGCGGAGACCGACAACGGCATCGCCTGGGTGAAGTCGGTCCTGGCGCGCAACCTGAGCATCGTCGGCAACGAGAACGAGATCCTCGAGAAGGGCGGCGTGTATGCCCTGGTCGGACCGACCGGCGTCGGCAAGACGACCACCACCGCCAAGCTGGCGGCACGCTGCGTGATGCGTCACGGCGCCGGCAAGCTGGCCCTGATCACCACCGACGGCTATCGTATCGGCGCCTATGAACAGCTGCGCATCTACGGCAAGATCCTCGGCGTGATGGTGCATTCGGTGAAGGACGAGACCGACCTGCGCATCGCGCTCGACGAGCTGAAGAACAAGCACACGGTGCTGATCGACACGGTCGGCATGGGCCAGCGCGACAAGATGGTGGCCGAGCAGATCGCGATGCTGTCCGGCAGCGACGCCAAGGTAAAGCGCCTGCTCTGCCTGTCCGCCACCTCCACCGGCGAGACGCTGAACGAGGTGGTGCGTTCCTACCAGGGCGGCGGCCTGGCCGGCTGCATCATGACCAAGCTGGACGAGGCGGCGACCGTCGGCAACGTGCTGGACGTGATGATCCGCCAGAAGCTGCCGCTGTACTACGTCGCCAACGGCCAGCGCGTGCCGGAGGACCTGCATGTGCCGAACCAGCACTACCTGATCGACCGCGCCTTCAAGCTCAAGCGCGAGACCGCGCCTTTTCAGTACCAGGACGAGGAGCTGCCGCTGGTGATCGCCAATACCGCCCATGCAATGAACGACAAGGCTTTGCGCGAGGTGTCACTTGGCTAGTTTCGATTTCGACCAGGCCGAGGGTCTGCGCCGCATGCTGGCCGGCCCCAAGCCACGCATCTACACCTTCCTGTCCGCCGAGTCGGCCGACGAGAAGAGCGCGATGCTGGTGAACGTGGCCGCCTCGCTGTCGCAGGCCGGCCGTGACGTGCTGATGCTGGATGCCTGCATCGCCTCCGAGGGCATCGCCGGCCGTCTTGGCGCGCTCAAGTCGGCGACGCTGCAGCAGGTCGCGCGGCAGGAGCGCAGCCTCGACGAGGCGGTTCAGCCGATGCCGCAGGGATTCGGCGTCGCCGCGCTGCGACGCGGTCCGCACCGTCCGCTCGCGGACGCGGCCGAGCAGGCGCGCCTGAACGACGCCTTCGGCATCCTGTCGACCCGGGCCGACATCCTGGTCGTCGACGCGGAACTCGACCGCGACGACGCCTTCGCCATCCCGGCGCTGGCCGAATCCGAGATCGTGGTGCAGGTGGCGAACAGCCCGGCATCGATCAAGGCCGCCTATACCATCATCAAGCGGGTCAACGGCCAGCTCGGCCGCCGGCCGTTCAGCATCCTCGTCACCGGCGCCAGCGAGAAGGAGGCGCAGGTGGTCTATGAAAACATGGCCCAGGTCGCCAATCGCTACCTCGCCGTCAAGCTCAACTCGGTAGGCTCGGTGCCGGCCGACGAGCACCTGAAGCGGGCAATGAAGCTCGGGCGCGCCGTGGTCGACGCCTTTCCGCTGGCCGGTGCATCGGTCGCGTTCCGCCGGCTGGCCGGCCGGTTCGTGGTACCGGATGCGGCAGCGGCGGGATAACATGATTCAGTCGCGGGCGCCCGGGGCGCCCGCATCATCCCCAGACTATGTACACCGTTAGCGGAAAATCGGACAAGAACCACCTGCTGGAGGAGCACACGCCGCTGGTCAAGCGCCTGGCGCACCAGCTGAAGGCCAAGCTGCCGCCCAGCGTCGAGGTGGACGACCTGATCCAGGCCGGCATGATCGGCCTGCTCGATGCCGTCGGCCGCTATGAAGAGACGCACGGCGCGCAGTTCGAGACCTACGCAGTGCAACGTATCCGCGGCGCGATGCTCGATGAACTGCGCAGCAACGACTGGCTGCCGCGCAGCATACGCCAGACCATGCGCAAGATCGAGGATGCGATGAACCGGGCGCAGCAGCGCCTCGGACGCGCGCCGAAGGAAGCCGAGATCGCCAAGGAACTCAAGATCTCGCTGGAGGAGTACCAGGAGATGCTGGGCGAGGGCAGCGGCCACCAGCTGGTGTACTACGAAGACTTCCACGACAAGGACGACAACGACCATTTCCTCGACCGCTACTGCGTCGACCTGGTCAGCGATCCCTTGCAGGCCCTGATGAACGGCGGCTTCCGCCAGGCCGTGATCCGCGCCATCGAGGCCTTGCCGGAGCGGGAGAAGATCCTCATGGGCCTGTACTACGAGCAGGAAATGAACCTGAAGGAGATCGGTGCGGTGATGGGCGTGTCGGAGTCGCGCGTCTGCCAGCTGCACGGCCAGGCAATTGCGCGGATGCGCGCGCGTCTCAAGGAGCAGGCATGGACTGGGCTAGTCTAGCGGGAATTGCGCTGGCGCTGGCCGGCGTCGCAGCGGGGCAGGTGCTGGACGGCGGGCAGATCGGCTCCCTGCTGCAGCCGGCCGCCTTCCTGATTGTCGCGGTCGGCACCATGGGGGCGGTGCTGCTGCAGAGCGGGATGGCGAGTTTCGTACGCGGCATGCGGATGCTCCGCTGGGTGTTCTCGCCGCCGGTCAGCAAGAGCAATACGCTGAAGCAGGATGCGCTGCTGTGGAGCGCGACGGCGCGCCGCGAAGGGCTGCTGAGCCTGGAGCGCTTCGTCGACACCGTGAACGACCGCTATGCCGAAAAAGGCCTGCGCCTGATCGTCGACGGCATCGACCCGTACAAGATCCGCGAGATCCTCGATGTCGACATCTCCAGCTATGAACGCCGCGAGCGCCAGGCGATCCGGATCTGGGAAGCCGCCGGCGGCTATGCGCCGACCATCGGCATCCTCGGCGCGGTGCTCGGCCTGATCCACGTAATGGAAAACCTTGGCGATCCCGCCAGGCTCGGCAGCGGCATTGCGGTTGCCTTCGTCGCCACCGTGTATGGCGTAGGGCTGGCCAACCTGATCTTCCTTCCGGTCGCCAACAAGCTCAAGAACATCGTCGGCGACGAAGTGCGCCGGCGCGAAATGCTGGCGGATGTCTTCTGCAGCGTCGCCAATGGCGACAACGCGCGCGTGGTCGAGGAGCGGATCCTCGCCTACAGCTGAGCAGGGAATCGGCCATGGCGCGCGAACGACGCAAGCGGTTCGAGGAGGAAAGCGAAAACCAGGACCGCTGGATCGTGTCCTACGCCGACTTCATCACGCTGCTGTTCGCCTTCTTCGTGGTGATGTACGCGCTGTCCTCGGTCAACGAGGGCAAGTACCGGGTGCTGTCGAACTCCCTGCTCAATGCATTCGGCGGGGCGCCGGTCGCGCCGGTGGCGCCGGAGGTGCCGCCTGTGGTGCCGAGCGGCCCGGTGGCGCCGCGCGCACTGCCGCCGCGCCCGCGCAATGCCGAGGCCCTGCGGCGCGAGAAGGAGCAGCTGACCGGCGTGGCGCGCGACATCCTCAAGGTGCTTGCGCCGCTGGTGGAGCAGGGCAAGGTGCGGGTCACGCAGACGCCGCGCGGCGTCAATGTAGAGATCAATGCCAGCGTGCTGTTCGCGCCCGGCGACGCGCGCCTGTCGGAAGGCAGCGTGCAGGCGCTGCGCGCGGTCGCGGCGGTCCTGAAGGACGATGACCATGCGATCCAGGTCGAAGGGCATACCGACAGCGTGCCGATCCGCACTGCGGTCTTTCCCTCCAACTGGGAATTGTCGGCAGTGCGGGCTTCTTCCGTGGTGCGCCTGTTCGTCGACGGCGGGATCGGGGAGCAAAGGTTGACCGCCGTCGGGCACGGCGCGACCCGGCCGGTGGACAGCAACGAGACCGCCGACGGACGGCTGCGCAACCGCCGCGTCTCCATCATGATCCTGTCCAATCTGCCGGAGGAAAGGACCGAAGTGCCGGTCGCGCTCGAGAACTGACGCCGGCCTCCGCCGGGGCCGGCTTCGTTGCCGCCGAAGGTTCCGGCGTGTTCCTTGCCGCCGCCGGGCTCGCCTGCTTACGGAACGCGCAGTCTCTCCACTACGGATGCCGCGGCCCCCGGCCTTGCGGCCGCCCGGACCCGCGCCGCTCCGCGTGTTAATCTGGCGGCAGCGATCCATCGCGCCCGGCGCCAGGCCGCCGCACCTACCGGAAGAAACATCACCATGGCCAAGTCCGTCGAAGCCCTGCTCGAAGACATTCGCCTGCTCGGCGAACACCAGTTCCAGATTGTCGAGGCGGTAAGAAGCCTCGCCCGATGCACGGTCTCTCCACTCACCGAGGAAGTCAAGTACGGCGGGATCCTGTTCTCATCCGGGCTGCAGTTCGGCGGCGTGTTCGCCTACAGGGAGCATGTGTCCGTGGAGTTCAGCCACGGCGCCGCCATCCTGGACCGCGATGGGTTTCTGGAAGGCGCCGGCAAGGGGCGCCGGCACATCAAGCTGCGGAGTGTGCACGACATCGCTTCGAAGAAGCTGGCGACCTACCTGCAGCATGCGCTGGCCGCGGCCAGAAGCGCCGGCCAGGCCTGATGCGCTGGCGACACTGATTGCAAGCGTGCCGACACCGGCGGATCGACCGGTCGGGTGGGCGATCGGCGTCGCCGGTATTGGCAGGCCCAGCAGCAGGACGGGGGAATCGGGACGCAGCGGATCGATCCGGCAACCTGCGGCGGACGAAGGGAAGGTCCCTGGTATTGCCTGGTATTGATGCGGGAATATCGGCGGCGCGACGCTCAGCCGACGACCAGCCGACGCGATCCGCCGGACGATGCCGACTGGCCATCCGGTCCGTAGAGCTGTCCGGCAGGCGCATCGCCGCCCTGGAGGGCATTCAGCGCCGCATTGTTGCGGGCCATGTGCTGGCCGATCAGCAGGCCGTTGACCCGGTTCAGTTCCTTGCCGTCGCGGGCGATGTCCATCAGCGCGTCCCACTCGGCGCGTACGGCGGCGGGCGCGGCCTTCAGGCAGGCCTGCATGCCGGCTTCGCTGTCCTCGAGGCCGGCGGCGGCCAGCGCGCGCTGGCGCGCCTGCGCCAGTTCGCCCAGGCGGGCGAGCAGGCGCGTCTTTTCTTCGGCAAGCGCACCCAGCGCATCGAGGTCGGCGGCGACCAGGCAGTCTTGCTCCTGCTGCAGCAATGCGAGCAGCGCCTTGCCTGCGTTGATTTCCTCGCCGAACTGCAGCATGGGGACGTTACCGGTTTGTTGCATGAAAATTAACCCTTCTTGTTGGCCTTGATCAGGTCGCTGACCGTGTCGAGCAATCCATTGGCCACCTTTTCCGGATCGACCTTGAATTCGCCCTTGGCGATCGCTGCCTTGATCTCTTCCACCTTCTGGCTGTCGAACACGCCGCCGGTGCCGGCCTGCGCCAGGGCCTGTCCGGTCGCGGACAGCTTGACGCTGTCGGTTTCCGTCGCCGCCTGGCCAACGCCCGCCGCCTTGTCGGCGCCCTTGCCGCGCGCCGGCGTCGTTGCGACGCCGATGCCCGCGGTCTTTTTCAATGCGTCTTCGATCTTCACTGGGGTGTCCTTCGCTGGTTAGCAGTCTTTCATTACTTCTCAATGTACTTATCGACGGCACCAGCCGAAACTTTAGCACCTGAACCGAAAAAATCGCCGTGGCTTGATCAATACGTGACTTCGACCACCCCACCTGCCCGCGCGACGCCGCTGACCACCTGTCCGGACGCCGTGCGCGCCTGGGCCACCTGGCCCTCGGCCGCATTGTTCAGGGCACGCGCTTCGGCCGACACCTTGAAGCCCGGTCCGGCGGTCACGATCCTGACGGTCTGTCCCTGTTGCACCGCCTGGATGCTGCGCAGCACATCGTTGCGCAAGGGCGTGCCCGCCTGCAGCGACATGGTGACGGTGCGGCCCACGGCCTGCGACGGGTCGGTGACGATGCCGGCGGGGAGGGCGGAAAGGTCGCCGCGCACCCTGGCCACGTCGTTCGGTCCGAGTGCCTGTCCCTGGGCGACCGGCAGCGCGGTCACCACGTAGTCGCCCTGTACCTGCACCACCGCGGATACATAGATCGTCCAGGGCGAGGGCACCGTGCAGCGCACGCCTACCGTCGTCTTGCCCCAGGCGCGGGCGCCGTTGGGAAGGAAATACTCCGGAGAGGCGCAGGCCGGAAGCGAGGTCCGGGCGTCGATCTGGCCGACGGTGATCTGCACTTCGCCGGGAAGTCCGGCAGCCTGCACCCGCAGGAACTGCTCGGCGCCCTGGCGCAGCACCGACGGCTCCTGCCGGGGCGGCTGTGCGACAGGCTGCGCCAGCGCGCCGGCGGAGGCCAGGCACAGGAGGACAAGCAATCCTTGGGGGCGGTTTCTCATCGGTGGGAAAGGGGCGAAATCTGAGCGTCATTGTTGACGAGCCGCCGGCGATTCAAAAGGGTGAACAGCAGAGACTTTCCAAGTCTTCTCGTCCGATCGGTGTGACTTTCGCGTCCGTAACATCCAGTCTATATCAATCCATCATCGGTTTTCCGTGCGCTGCACGGCCGATGCTGAAGTGGCAATGCCGGGAGGTCGACATGATAGGAAAACTGGACGAGGCGCTGCGGTTCCACCAGACCGCGCTCAGGCTGCGGGCGGAGCGGCAGCAGGTGCTGGCGTCGAATATCGCCAATGCGGACACGCCGAATTATAAGGCGCGCGACGTGGACTTCGGCACCGCGCTGAAACAGGCGATGGGGGGCGCAGCGGCCGCGCCGTCGCCGGCCGGCGCGCTGACGAAGACGTCTCCCGCGCATCTCGGCGGTACCGCGGCCGGCGTCACGGCGAGCGGCGCGACCCTCCTGTACCGGACCAACCAGCAGGGCAATGTCGACGGCAACACCGTCGACATGGATGCCGAACGCAACCAGTTCGCCGACAACGCGCTGCGCTACGAAGCCGGCATCACTTTCGCCAGCGGCCAGCTCAAGAGCCTGCTGACGGCGATCCAGGGGCAATAGCCATGTCGCTCTTCAATATCTTCAACGTTGCCGGCTCCGCCATGAGCGCACAGGGCCAGCGCCTCAACACGGTGGCCTCCAACATCGCCAACGCGGACAGCACCACCAGCGCCGATGGCAAGACCTATCGCGCCAAGCAGGTGGTGTTCCAGGTCGTCCCGACCGCCAACCCGGCCGCCGCCGGCGTGCGCGTCGCCCAGGTGGTGGAAGACCCGTCGCCGCTGAAGACCGTGTACGACCCCAAGCATCCGCAGGCCGACGAGTACGGCAACGTCGCGATGCCGAACGTGAACGTGGTGGAGGAGATGGTCAACATGATCTCCGCCTCGCGTTCCTACCAGACCAATGTCGAGACCATGAATGCAGCAAAGACCATGCTGCTGAAAACGCTCACGCTCGGCCAGTAAAGGAGAATTGAATGGCAACGACAGTGCAGAACACGAACAGGGTGCCGTCCGACCTGCTGGCGGCGATGAACGGGACCAAGTCCACGGCCGCCAGCACCCAGGAGGCGCAAGACCGCTTCATGACGCTGCTGGTGACGCAGATGCGCAACCAGGATCCGCTCAATCCGCTCGACAACGCGCAGGTGACCAGCCAGATGGCGCAGCTGTCGACCGTGACCGGCATCGACAAGCTCAACAGCACGCTGCAGGCGCTGCAGGCCAGCTACCAGACCAGCCAGGCGCTGCAGGCCACCGACATGATCGGCCACGGCGTGCTGGTGCCAGGCTCGACCCTCAGCCTGTACGAGAGCCAGTCGGTGTTCGGCGTCGAGCTGCCGGAAGCCGTCGACAACGTGCGCGTCACCGTCACCAACGCTGCCGGTGTCCCGGTGCGCTCCTTCGATACCGGCAAGCTGGACGCGGGCACGGTGCCCCTGACCTGGGACGGCAAGACCGATACCGGCACCAAGGCGCCGGACGGGGTCTACAAATTTGAAATCAAGGCCACGCGCGGCGACGGCGTGGTGAAGTCGACATCGCTGTCCTACGGCGAAGTGGCCAGCGTGACCAGCAATGCGCAGGGCGTGAAGGTGATGCTGCCGGGGCTCGGCACGGTCGCTTTCTCCGAGATCCGCCAGATCTACTAATCCATCGAACACATCCTGACCAGGAGAACACCATGAGCTTTCAACAGGGACTGAGCGGACTGAACGCAGCGTCCAAGAACCTGGAGACGATCGGCAATAACGTCGCCAATGCGAACACCGTCGGCTTCAAGACGTCGCAGACCCAGTTCGCCGACGTGTTCGCGAATTCGCTGACCGGCGCCAGCGGCTCGCAGGTCGGCATCGGTACCAAGGTGGCGGGCATCGTCCAGCAGTTCACGCAGGGGAACATCACCGCGTCCAACAACCCGCTGGACGTGGCGATCAACGGCGGCGGCTTTTTCAGGATGAGCAACAACGGCGCGATCACCTATACCCGCAACGGCCAGTTCCAGCTCGACAACATGGGCTACATCGTCAACAACAGCGGCTCGCGCCTGACCGGCTATGCGGCCAACGCCGCGGGTGTCCTCTCGACCGGCGCGCCGACCGAAATCAACATCCGCACCGACGACCTGCCGCCGAAGACCACCGAGAACGTCAACGTCCAGGTCAACCTCGATTCCCGCAAGCCGCAGCTCGATCCGGCGAATTTCGACGTCACCGATGCAACCACGTACACCAATTCCAGCTCGGTGTCGGTGTACGACAGCCTCGGCAACGAGCACGTGCTGCAGCTCTATTACGTCAACACCACCACGCCGGGACGCTGGGAAGTGTTCGGCTCGATGGACGGCATCACGCTGCCGCCGGGCGTCCCGATGCCCCCGGCCGCCACGCTCGGCCACATCCAGTTCGACCCGGACGGCAAGATCATCGAAGGCAGCACGTCCCTCGCGATGCAGGGCGACGCCCTGACGCCGATCAACCTCAACAACCTGGCCGCGGCGCTGGAGGCCGCCACCGGGAAACCGGTCGAGAACAACGCCGATCCGGCCTTCGACCTGCGCCTGGATTTCACCAACTCGACCCAGTTCGGCTCCGCCTTCGGCGTCAACAAGCTGAACCAGGACGGCTACACCGCCGGGCGCCTGTCGGGCTTCAACATCGGCGCCGACGGCGTGATCACCGGCCGCTACACCAACGGCGAGGCAGCGACCCTCGGCCAGGTGGTGCTGGCCAATTTCACCAACCCGAACGGCCTGCAACCGCTGGGCAACAACGAGTGGGCGGAGTCGTCGGTCTCTGGTCCGGCACTGGTCGGTCCGCCGAACTCGGCGGGTCTCGGCGTGCTGCAGTCCAACGCGGTCGAGGATTCCAATGTCGACCTCACGGCGGAACTGGTGAACATGATCACCGCGCAGCGGGTGTACCAGGCGAATGCGCAGACCATCAAGACGCAGGACCAGGTGCTGCAGACGCTGGTGAACCTGCGCTGATGCCTGACAAGCTGCCGCGCGGCCCGGGTTTGCGCCTGCGGTGCCCGCCGTACCGATCGTACGCGCGCGGTGCTCGGTGCAAATCCGGGACTGCTCGCTACGCGTCTCAAATACACCCTGGCACGGGCCGCGGCCCGCGCCTTCGGAGAATACGATGGACCGACTGATCTACACCGCGATGACCGGGGCGAAGCACATCCTGGAAAAGCAGGCGAACACCTCGCACAACCTTGCCAACGTCAACACGTCCGGCTTCCGCGCCCAGATCGACAGCTTCCGCGCGGTGCCGGTGCAGGGAGCGCCGCTGCCCACCCGCGCCTTCGTGGTGGACTCCACCGTCGGCACCGATTTCCGCCCCGGCGCCATCCAGCAGACCGGGCGCGACCTCGATGTCGCGGTGCAGGGCAGCGGCTGGATCGCGGTGCAGATGGAGGATGGCACCGAGGCGTACACCCGCAACGGCAGCCTGGAGACCAACGAGAACGGCCTGCTGCAGACGCAGGGCGGCAAGGCGGTGCTCGGCGACGGCGGGCCGATCGCCATTCCGCCGGATGTGACGGTCACGATCGGCGGCGACGGCACCGTCACCGCGATGGAGACCGGGTTCAAGCCGGGCGCGCCCAATGTGCTCGGCCGCATCAAGCTGGTCAACCCGCCGGAAGCCGACCTGGTGCGCGGGGACGACGGCCTGTTCCGCCTGCGCGAGGGTGGCGATGCGCCGGCCGACGCCAATGTCAGGCTGGTCGCCGGCGCGGTAGAGGGCAGCAACGTCAACGTGGTCGATGCGATGGTCGACATGATCGACCTCGCGCGCCAGTTCGAAATGCACATGAGCGTACTGAAGAACGCCGAGAGCAATGAGGCGAAAGCCTCGCAGATCCTCTCTTTGACAGCCTGATAAGCGACGCACAATGACGATGCCGGCAGTGCGCCGGCGACGCGGAGAACAACATGATTCGATCCCTCTGGATTTCCAAGACCGGCCTCGATGCGCAGCAGACGCAGATGGACGTCATTTCCAACAATCTGGCCAACGTCAGCACCGCCGGGTTCAAGCGTTCGCGCGCCGTGTTCGAGGACCTGCTGTACCAGACCATGCGCCAGCCCGGCGCCCAGTCCTCGCAGCAGACGCAGCTGCCTTCGGGCCTGCAGATCGGCACCGGCGTGCGCCCGGTGGCGACCGAGAAGATCTTCACCCAGGGCAACCTGCAGCAGACCGGCAACGAGAAAGACGTCGCGATCCAGGGTCCCGGTTTCTTCCAGGTGCTGCTGCCGGACGGCACCACCGCCTATACCCGCGACGGCTCGTTCCAGACCGACAGCCAGGGCCAGCTGGTGACCGCCAGCGGCTTCGTGGTGCAGCCGGCGATCACCATCCCCGCCGATTCCCACAGCCTGAGCGTGGCGCGCGACGGCACCGTGTCCGTGACCCAGGCCGGCACCGCGGCGCCGACCCAGATCGGCAACATCCAGCTGGCCACCTTCATCAATCCGGCCGGCCTCGAAGCCAAGGGCGAGAACCTGTTCGTCGAGACCGCCGCATCGGGCACGCCGAACACGACGACGCCCGGCACCAACGGCTCCGGCCTGCTGGTGCAGGCCTATGTCGAGACCTCCAACGTGAACGTGGTGGAGGAACTGGTCAACATGATCCAGACGCAGCGCGCATACGAAGTCAACAGCAAGGCGATCACCACCTCCGACCAGATGCTGCAGCGCCTGACGCAGATGTAATCGACAACGACGGGCATGATGATCAAACGCTTTATCGTCCACGCACGCCAGCTTCCCCTGGCGGCATTGCTGCTGGCAGGCTGCTCGACCGTGCCGGACACCATCGTCCAGCAGCCGACCACGCGCCAGCCGATGCCGGCAGCGGCGCCGACGGCCAACGGTGCCATCTTCAACGCCGGCTACCGGCCGATGTTCGAGGACCGCCGCGCGCGCAGGGTGGGCGACATGCTGACCATCGCGATCAGCGAGCGCACCAGCGCCGGCAAGTCGGCCGCCAATGCGACCAGCAAGAGCAGCGACGTCGAGTTCGGCGCGAACAGGCTGTTCGGCATTCCGGCGGCGACCGCGGCCAAGCTCGGCCTGGACGTGGAAAGCGCGAACAAGTTCGAGGACAAGGGCAGCAGCTCGTCCAGCAATACCTTCAGCGGGACCATCGCGGTCACCGTGATGGAAGTCCTCCCCAACGGCAACCTGCTGGTGAGCGGCGAGAAGCAGGTGGCGCTCGACAAGGGCGTCGAGTACGTGCGCTTCTCGGGCGTCGTCAACCCGGACACCATCCTCGGGGGCAATGTCGTCGCGTCCACCCAGGTCGCGGACGCCCGCGTCGAATACCGCACCAACAGTCGCATCGACAAGGCCGAGATGATGTCGCAGCTGACCCGTTTCTTCCTCAGCATCCTGCCGCTCTGACCGCATGAACCAGCGCACCAACCAAACCTTCCAATCCCGTTCCGTCCGCCGCCTGGCAGCCGCCGCCCTCGGCGCATGCGCGCTGCTTGCCGCCGGCGCCGGCCATGCCGAACGCCTGAAGGACCTTGCCAGCATCCAGGGCGTGCGCCAGAACCAGCTGATCGGCTACGGGCTGGTGGTCGGCCTGGACGGCAGCGGCGACCAGACCACGCAGACGCCGTTCACCGTGCAGAGCGTGGTCAGCATGCTGCAGAACCTCGGCGTGAACCTGCCGCCGAGCACCAACCTGCAGCTCAAGAACGTCGCCGCCGTGGTGGTGACCACCTCGCTGCCCGCCTTTGCCCAGCCCGGCCAGACGCTGGACGTCACCGTCTCGTCGATGGGCAACGCCAAGAGCCTGCGCGGCGGCACGCTGCTGATGACGCCGCTGAAAGGCGCGGACGGCCAGATCTACGGCATCGCGCAGGGCAATGTACTGGTCGGCGGCGTCGGCGCCTCCGCCAGCGGCAGCAAGGCCCAGGTCAACCACCTGAGCGTCGGCCGCATCTCGGCCGGCGCCACGGTCGAGCGCGCCGTTCCCACCACGCTGGGCAACGGCGAGGCGATTTTCCTTGAACTGAACGACACCGATTTCTCGACGGCCAGCCGGGTGGTCGCTGCCATCAACAGCCGCTTCGGCCCGCAGACCGCCGCCGCCCAGGACGGGCGCGTGATCCGGGTGCGCGCGCCGGAGGAAAGCGACCAGCGCGTGGCCTTCCTGGGCATGCTGGAAAGCCTGACGGTGACGCCGGCGCAGACCAATGCCAAGGTGATCCTCAATGCGCGGACCGGCTCGGTGGTGATGAACCAGGCGGTGACCCTGGACAGTTGCGCGGTCTCGCACGGCAATCTGTCGGTGGTGATCAATACCGAGCCGGTGATCTCCCAGCCTGCGCCGCTGTCGGGCGGCCAGACCGTCGTCACCTCGACGTCGCAGATCGACATCAAGAAGGAGCCCGGGCAGGTACTGCTGCTGAAGGGCGGCACTTCGCTGGCCGATGTGGTCAAGGCGCTCAACGCGATCGGCGCCACGCCGCAGGACCTGCTGGCCATCCTGCAGGCGATGAAGGCGGCGGGATCGCTGCGGGCGGAACTGGAAATCATCTGACATGACGGCGCCGGTCAACAATCATCCCGCGGGCGGCTTCGCCCTCGACGTCAAGGAAGTCGGCAACCTGCGCCGCGCCGCGCGCGAGAACGCGCCGGAAGCGCTGAAGGCGACCGCCCAGCAGTTCGAGGCGCTGTTCATGAACATGATGCTCAAGAGCATGCGCGAGGCGACGCCGCAGGAAGGCATGTTCGACAGCCAGCAGAGCAAGATGTACACCTCGATGCTGGACCAGCAGCTGAGCCAGAACATGGCCAGCAGGGGCATCGGCCTGGCCGAGGTGCTGATGCGCCAGCTGTCGAACACCGTCGGACAGCAGGGAATGCAGGGAATGCACGGGGCGAGAAGCGTGGGCGAACAGCCGCCGGTGCAGGGCTTCGAACTGCCGCGCCAGGGTGCTGCCGCCGTCGCGCCCGTGCCGGCCGAACCCGGGAAGGGCAGCGCGTCGCAGCCCGCCCATGTGCGCGCATTCCAGGACAAGCTGGCCGCGCACGCGGAGGAGGCCAGCCGCGTCACCGGCATCCCCGCCAAGTTCATGCTGGGACAGGCGGCGCTGGAAAGCGGCTGGGGCAAGCGCGAGATCGTCGGCGCCGACGGCACACGCAGCAACAACCTGTTCGGCATCAAGGCCACCGGCGGCTGGAAGGGCCGGGTCGTGGAGGCCACCACCACCGAGTACGTGAACGGCGTGCCGCAAACCCGTGTCGAGAAGTTCCGCGCCTACGACTCCTATGCCGATGCCTTTCGCGACTACGCCAGGCTGCTGAAGAACAATCCGCGCTACGAGAACGTGATTGCGAACGCGCAGGACGCCGTCGGGTTCGCCCAGGGCCTGCAGAAGGCCGGTTACGCGACCGACCCGCAGTACGCGGCGAAACTGACGCGGATCATCACCCGTTCCTTGTCTGCCTGACAATAAAGCGCAAAACTTGACGCCTTTTCCTCAAGTTTTGGAGCGCGCTGCCGATCAACAAGATATCGATTTCTGGACGAAGGACCTATGAGCTCAATCCTCGGCATCGGCAAGAGCGCGCTGGCCGCGGCGCAAGCCGGCCTCGCGACGGCCGGCCACAATATCGCCAATGCGGCCACGCCCGGGTATTCGCGCCAGGTCGTGGTCCAGGCATCGGCGGGTTCCCAGAACATGGGCGGCGGTTTTGTCGGCAAGGGCACCCAGGTCGCGGATGTGCGCCGGGTGTACAACGAACTGCTGGCCGGGAACGTGCGCAGCGCGCAATCGACGCAGAGCCAGATCCAGGCGTACTACACGCAGCTCAACCGCATCAACAACCAGCTCGCGGATTCGGCCGGCGGCCTGTCGCCGGCGCTGCAGGAATTCTTCAAGAACGTGGGGAGCCTCGCCTCGCATCCGGACACCGCGGAGGCACGCCAGGGCGTGCTCTCGACCGCCCAGACGCTGGCGGCGCGCTTCCAGGCGCTGGACGGCCAGATGCGGGAAGTGGCGGACGGCGTCAACGGCCAGATCGAGACCAGCGTCCAGACCATCAACACCTATGCCGAGCAGATCGCCAAGCTCAACGACGCCATCGAAAAGGCGCAGGGCAGCGGCGACGGCAAGGCGTCCAACGACCTGCTCGACCAGCGCGACTACGCGATCAGCGAGCTGAGCAAGGAAATCAAGACCTCGATCGTCAAGCAGGGCAACAGCTACAACATCTTCATCGGCAACGGCCAGCCGCTCGTGGTGGGCACCAATGTCTACGACCTCGCTGCAGTGGCGTCCGCCAACGATCCGTCCCGTCTCGGCGTCGGCTACATGATGAACGGGAAGTTGAACGAGCTCGCGGAAAGCTCCATTGCCGGCGGCAAGCTCGGCGGGCTGATCGAGTTCCGCGCCAAGTCCCTCGACCCGGCGATCAACGCGCTCGGCCGCGTGGCGATCGGTCTGGCCGCAACCTTCAACGCGCAGCACAAGCTCGGCATCGACCAGACCGGCGCGGCGGCCGGCAACTTCTTCAAGCAGCCGCAGGTGGAGGCGGAGGCGCACAGGAACAACTTCAAGGCGCCGGCAGCCAAGTTCGAGATCAACATCACCGATCCGTCCGCGCTGACGATCGACGACTACCAGCTGCAGGATAACGGCGGCGGCAGCTTCACCGTCACCAACCTGACCACCGGCGTGAAGACCACCGGCAGCTTTGCCGTGGCGACCGCCGCCATCAAGGGCGTGACCATCGAGGCGGCCGACCCGCCGACCACCGCCGGCGACCGGTTCCTGATCCGTCCGACGCGCAATGGCGCGTCGCACTTTGGCGTCGCCGTCACCAACACGGAGCAGATCGCCGCCTCGGCCGCCGTCACCGGCAAGGTGCCGACCACCAATGCCGGCAACGCCACGATGTCGCCGGTAACGGTGACGTCATCCCTGCTGATGCAGGGTTCGCCGCTGACGCTGAACTTCGCCGCCGTCCCGGCGCCGGGCGCCTTGTCCGGTTTCCCGGCCGACCAGCCGATCTCCGTCTTCGACGGCACCACCACCACCGTCTATCCGCCGGGCACGGACAGCGTGCCGTACGACACCAACTATCGCGTGACCGTCGGCGGCGTGGCCCTGAGCGGCATCCCGACCACGCCCGGCGCGCATACCATCGACCGGCCCTACGGCACGCTCACGTTCAACAGCAACAACCTGCGTGGCTTCCCGGACAACAGCACGATCACCATCAAGCATGCGGACGGTACGCCGGATACCGTGATCGACAACGTCACAAACCTCACCGACGTGCCCTACAAGCCGGGCGATACCTTCAGCTTCGGCGGCATCAGCTTCACGATGACGGGCACCCCGCAGAACGGCGACAAGTTCGAGCTCAACCAGAACGTGGCCGGCAGCGGCGACAACCGCAACGCGGTGGCCCTCGGCGCCCTCCAGACCACGAAGACCATGCTCAACGGCAGCGCGACCTACCAGGGCGCGTATTCGCAGCTGGTCAGCTCGGTCGGCAACAAGGCGCGCGAGCTGGAAGTCACCAACGCCGCCGAGACCAAGTACCTGGCGCAGGCGGAGACCGCGATGCAGGCCGAATCCGGCGTCAACCTCGACGAGGAGGCCGCCGACCTGATGCGCTACCAGCAGGCCTACCAGGCCGCGGCAAGACTGATGCAGACCGCCAGCCAGCTGTTCGACATGCTGCTGACGATGGGCGGCTGAGGATCACACCCGAACGGGAAACGGACATGAGCATGCGTATCAGCACCAACACTCTCTTCGAAACCGGCGCCGGCCGCATCGGCGATCTCCAGTCGCGCCTGGCCAAGCTGCAGGAGCAGATCTCGCTGGGCAAGCGCGTTCTGACGCCCTCCGACGACCCGATCTCCGCCGCGCAGGCGCTCGAACTGAGCCAGGCGCAGTCGATCAACGCCCAGTTCGCCACCAACAGGACCGCGGCAAAGAATGCGCTGAACCTCGAGGAGCATGTGCTGCAGAGCGTGACGAAGCTGATCCAGGATGCACAGACCACCGCAGTCAACGCCGGCAATGGCTCCCTCGACGACGAGCAGCGCAAGTACCTGGCGACCGAACTCAAGGGCCGTCTGGAAGACCTGTTCGGCCTGGCCAATACCAGGGATGCCGAAGGCAACTACGTGTTCGGCGGCTACCGGGTGTCTGAAGTGCCCTTCCTCAAGGTCCCGGGCGGCGCCACCTACGAAGGCGACCAGGGCCAGCGCCTGATCCAGGTCGGGCCTTCGCGCAAGCTGGAAATCAACGACAGCGGCAGCGCGATCTTCGAAAAGATCAAGACCGGCACCGGCGTCGTCACCACCATCGCCCGCGGCGACAACGCCGGCAGCGGCGTGATCGTCAACGGCACCGCCACCGCGGCGATCACCCACCACAGCTACCGGATCGAGTTCGATACGCCGACCACCTACGTGGTGCACGACCTAACGGCCTCGACCACCAGCGCGCCGCAGCCCTTCGTTGCCGGCGATGCGATCACCGTCGGCGAATACAAGGTCAGCATCACCGGCACGCCCGCCGTGACCGATACCTTCGACGTGCAGCCCAGCAAGAACCAGAGCCTGTTCAATACGCTGGCCGGCCTGGTCGAAGCACTCGGCCAGTCGGCCGGCGACGCGACCGGCAAGGCCCGCCTCAGCAACAACCTCAACACGGCAATCAATAATCTCGGCAATGCCCTGGACAACGTGCTGACCACGCGCGCCAGCGTCGGCTCGCGCCTGCGCGAACTGGAGGCGCTCGACGAGCAGGGCGACGAGCGCGATACGCTGTATGCGAAATCGCTGCAGGAGCTGACCGAACTGGACTACACCAAGGCGATCACCGACCTGAGCAAGCAGAAGATCATGCTCGACGCCGCGCAGCAGGCATTCGTCAAGACCTCCGGCATGAGCCTGTTCAACTACATGTCCTGAGCTTGAGCGTCCCGGCGCGCCGCCCGGCCGGCGCGGGTCCGGACCACATCGCCGCGTGGTGTCTCCGGCCTTGTGTGAAACACCTCCATTGCGCCGCTGCTGCAGCGCGGGCGCCATCGGCCGTTCCCGTTCGTCCGCATCGGATTTTTTCGTCCCGTGACTGCCACGCTTAGCGCATGCGCTGCCTGCGCCGAAACAGGTGAAATGACCTGCCCGCCCGGTCTCAGCGCTGCGCCGGCACCGCCAGCGTCTGCCGGATGAAGTTGTTGCCCTGCTCGAACAGCCGCTCCAGGGGCGTCGCCAGGTAGGGCAGCGACAGCATCAGCACGATGAAGCCGGCACCGAGCGTGACCGGAAAGCCGATGCCGAACAGGTTGAGCTGCGGCGCGGCGCGCGTCAGGATGCCGAGTGCGATATTGGTCAGCAGCAGGGCGGCGATGATCGGCAGCGCCAGCTGCACGCCGGAACTGAAGATGAGGCCGCCCCATACCGCCACCTGCCGGAAGCCGCCGCCGCCCATCGGCTGGGCCGACACCGGAAGCGTCACGAAGCTTTCCGCCAGCGTCGCGATCAGCATCAGGTGCACGTTCAGCGCCAGGAAAATCATCAGCGCCAGCAGCGCCAGGAACTGCGCCAGTGCCGAACTGCGGGCCCGGGTCTGCGGGTCGAAGAAGGTGGCGAAGCCGAAGCCCATGGTCAGGCCGGCCACTTCGCCGGCCATCTCCACCGCGGCCAGCACGATGCGCATCGCGAACCCCATCGACAGGCCGATCACCAGTTGCTGCAACAGGATCAGCAGACCGGCGAAGGACATCGGATCCGCTGCGGGCATCGCCGGGACCGCGGGCGCGATCACCAGCGTCAGCATGATGCCGAGGCCGAGCTTGACGCGCATGGGGACGGCCAGGTTGCCGAACAACGGCGCAGTGGCGATCAGGCCGAGGATCCGGGTCAGGGGCCAGAGGAAGGCGGCGATCCAGGTGTAGAGTTCGGTGCTGCTGATGGAAATCATCGGAGGGAAGGGCGGCCGGCGCCGCCAGGGTGCAGCTAGCCGACCATCGACGGGATGCTGGTGAACATCTGCCGCATGTAGTCGAGCATGACGGTCAGCATCCACGGGCCGGCGATGATCATCGTCACGAAGATCGCCACCAGCTTCGGAATGAACGACAACGTGGTTTCGTTGATCTGCGTCGCGGCCTGGAAGATGCTGATGATCAGGCCGACGGCCAGCGCGACGAGCAGCATCGGCGCGGCGACCATCAGCGTCACTTCCATCGCGTGGCGTCCCATCGTGATTACGCTTTCAGGGGTCATTGCGGTTCCTCAGTAGAAGCTTTGCGCAAGCGAGCCGACCAGCAGTTGCCAGCCGTCGACCAGGACGAACAGCATCAGCTTGAACGGCAGGGACACGATTGCCGGCGACATCATCATCATGCCCATCGACATCAGGATGCTGGCGACCACCATGTCGATGATCAGGAACGGGATGAAGATCGCGAAACTGATCTGGAAGGCGGTCTTCAGCTCGCTGGTGATGAAGGCCGGCACGAGCACGCGCAGCGGCACGTCTTCCGGGCCGTTGAGGGCCGGTGTGTTGGACAGCTTGACGTAGAGCGCCAGGTCGGACTGCCGGGTCTGCTTGATCATGAAGCTTTTCAGCGGCGCGACGCCGCGTTCCAGTGCCTGGTTCATCGTGATCTTGTTTTCAGAGAGCGGCTGGTAGGCTTCGGTGTATACCCGGTCCAGTACCGGTCCCATCACGAACAGGGTCAGGAACAGCGCCAGGCCGACCAGTACCTGGTTCGGCGGCGCGGTCTGGGTGCCAAGCGCCTGGCGCAGCAGCGACAGCACGATGATGATCCGCGTGAAGCTGGTCATCATCAGCAGCGCCGCCGGCAGCAGGGTCAGCGCGGTGAGCAGGACCAGCGTCTGCAGGCTGAGGGTGTAGGTCTGGCTGCCG
The DNA here is from genome assembly GCF_036563305.1 of Noviherbaspirillum sp. Lineage (GTDB taxonomy): Bacteria > Pseudomonadota > Gammaproteobacteria > Burkholderiales > Burkholderiaceae_D > Noviherbaspirillum. The sequence goes on from NZ_DATCMQ010000007.1 coordinate 29,611, forward strand.
CCCGGGCCGGGCGTGCTGGTCAACGCCGGCAGGCCGGCCTGCGCCCAGGAAAGCGCCGGCGCGCAGAGCAGGGCGGCCAGCGGAAGATAGCGTAGGAGTCTGTTCACTGCATTCACTGCAAGGGGGACGCGCCGGCCCTAGCGGCCGTTGCGCTTGTCCATGGTCTGCTTCAGCCAGGCGGCGAAGTTCGGTTGCTGCACCGTGGCCGGCGAGGGCTGGACGGCGATCTCCTGGCGCGGCATGGTCGACAGCGCGCTTACCCGGCCGGGGGCGACGCCGACGACGATCCACTGGTCGGCGACTTCCACCACCAGCACTTTTTCACGGTTGCCGACGCTCACGCCGCCGACCACCCTGGCGACGTTGCCGGCGCCCGCGCCGGCCACGCCCATGCGCTTCATCAGCCATGCGGTTCCCGCCAGCAGCCCGAGCACCACCAGCAGCCAGAGCAGGACCTGCGCGAGGCTTCCGGCGCCGACTGCCGGGGCGGCCGAGGCCGGCGCATCGGCGGCGAGCGCGGGCGCCGACAGCAGCATGGCGACCAGGGAAGGGAGGAGCAGGCGCATCACTTGTTGAGCTTGCGGATGCGTTCCGACGGCGTGATGATGTCGGTCAGCCGGATGCCGAACTTGTCGTTCACCACCACCACCTCGCCCTGGGCGATCAGGCAGCCGTTCACCAGCACGTCCATCGGTTCGCCGGCCAGGCCGTCGAGCTCCACCACCGAGCCCTGCGCAAGCTGGAGCAGGTTCTTGATCGCGATCTTGGTGCGGCCGAGCTCGACCGTCAGCTGCACCGGAATGTCCAGGATGAAGTCGATGTCATTGTGGGTGCCGGTCTTGACCCCGGCGCCCGAGAACTCCTGGAACACCTGCGCGGACGCCTGCTTGTTGGTCAGGGCGGCCTGTTCGGCCTGCGCCTGTTCGGCGATCGCCGCGCCCCAGTCGTCTTCGGTGATGCCGCCGTTTTCGTCAGCCATGGTCTTCTCCTGTAAATTCATTGCTGCTGTGCGTGAGCAGTTGTTGCACGCGCAGCGCGTATTGCCCGTTGAACTTGCCGTAAGTGCAGTCCATCACGGGCACGCCGTCGACCTTGGCCGACACCATTTCCGGCACGTTGATCGGGATCACGTCGCCGGCCTTCATGTTGAGGATGTCGCCCAGTGTCAGGGTCGCGTGGCCGAAGTCGGCGACGATCTGCACTTCCGCGGTCTGGATCTGCTGCGTCATCAGGCGCACCCAGCGCTTGTCCATCTCCAGCGTCTCGCCCTGCAGGCTGCTGGTCAGGATGTCGCGGATCGGCTCGATCATCGAGTAGGGCGTGCAGAAGTGCATCTCGCCGCTGACCGGGCCGAGCTCGATCGTGAAGGTGGTCGCCACCACCACTTCGTTTGGCGTGGCGATGTTGGCGAACTGGGTGTTCATCTCCGAGCGCACGTACTCGAACTCGACCGGGTACACCGGCTCCCACGACTTGGCGTAGGTCTCGAACACGATGCCGAGGATGCGCTGGATGATCCGCTGCTCGGTCTGGGTGAAGTCGCGGCCCTCGACCCGGGTATGGAAACGGCCGTCGCCGCCGAACAGGTTGTCGACCAGCAGGAATACCAGGTTGGGATCGAACACCATCAGCGCCGTCCCGCGCAGCGGCTTCATGTGCACCAGGTTCAGGTTGGTCGGCACCACCAGGTTGCGGATGAACTCGCTGTACTTGTGGACGCGCACCGGCCCGATCGAGACTTCGGCGCTGCGGTGCAGGAAGTTGAACAGGCCGATTCGCAGCAGCCGGGCAAAACGCTCGTTGATGATCTCGAGCGTCGGCATGCGGCCGCGGACGATCCGCTCCTGGGTCGCCAGGTTGTACGGGCGTATGCCGGACTCGTCCTCCGGCGCGGCGGCCTCGTCCTGGTCGCCGGTGACGCCCTTGAGCAGGGCATCGACTTCTTCCTGTGACAGGAAATTGTCGGCCATGGCTTACTGGATCACGAAGGAAGTGAAGAACACCGCCGAAACGTCCTGCGGCCTGGCTTTGGGCGAGAACGGCTTCCTGATCTGCTCGGCGATCTCGCCGGCCAGCTTTTCCTTGCCTTCGGTGGTGGCGAGCTCCGACGGCTTCTTGGCTGCGAGCAGCATCAGGATCCGGCTGCGCACCAGCGGGGTATAAACCTTGATCTGTTCCGTCTGCGTTTCGTCGGCGACCTGCACGGTCACCGCCACCTGCAGGTATTGCTCGCCGTTCTCCGGCTGCAGGTTGACGGTAAAGGGTTCCATCGCGATAAAGACCGGCGGCTTGCCGGGTTCGTGCTTGACCTCGGCGACGGCTTCCGCGTGCTCGCCCTTGTTCATGAAGAACCACGCGGCACCCGCGCCGCCGCCGCCGAGCAGCAGCACGGCCAGCACGGCCAGCATCATCTGCTTCTTCTTCGACTTCTTGGGCGCCGCGCCGGCGGCTTCATCGATCGGTACGACTTTCGCGTTTGCTTTGGGGGCAGTTGCCATCTTCTATCCTCTGTCCTCTGTCGTGCGACAGATTCCTATGCTGCTGATTATCGGGAAAAACCCACGGCCGGCATGCAGCGAAAAGAAGGCGGAAGCCGCCCCTGATCGCTGCTTGCCCGGCGGCGTCCCGCAGGCGGGGTTCAGGCGAAGGTATCGACCAGCCCGGTGCCGGAGGAGGCGGGCTGCACGTGGGACACGCGCGCTTGCGCAGTGTCGCCCGCACCGTCGCCGAAGCCGGCGCCATTGCCGCCCGTGCCGCGCGACTGCGCCGCCTGCTGGCCGTTGTCTCCCGGCTGCTGCGGATGGCCGCTGTTGACGCTGGCCTGGCCGAGCTGGATGCCGGCCTCGCCCAGCATCTCGCGCAGCTTCGGCAGCGCCGCTTCCAGCGCCTGCCGGACTTCGGGCTGCGCCGCGGTGAAGGTCGCGCTGGCGTGTGAATTCGACACGTTCAGTACTACCTGTAACGGCCCGAGATCAGGAGGATTGAGGGTGAGCGATGCAGATTGCTGTTCGCCCGCCACCATCCACACCACCTTCTGGCCCAGCGCCTGGTCCCAGGCGGCCGTGCCGACCGCCGGGGTCAGCTTGTCGGCGGCGGCGTGGCTGGCGTGCTGGGCGGCCTGTACCGCCAGCTGCGGCATGGCCGGGGCGGCGTTGATGGCGGCTGCGGATTCCTGGAGCGCGGCGAGGAACTCCGGCGCAGCTTCGGTGGCGCCGGCGCTCTCGCCGGTCGCGGTGGCGAGTGCCGCGGCGGTTTCCCTGCCGGCGGCAGCCGGATCGAATGCCACCGCGTCGTCACCGGTGTTTGTCGCCGCGACCTGGTCCGGCTTGCCGCGGGTCTCGCCGGCCGCTGCCTGCAGCGCGGCGAAGGCAGCCTGCGCGGCAGTGCCGCCCCCTGCGTCGCCGGCAAGACCAAGGGCAGTGTCGGCGGCCTCGGTCGCCGGCTTCGCCGTGTCGGTCACTGCGGGCGCGGTAATGCTGTTGATCGCGGCGACCAGGGCCAGCATGTCGGTCGAGAACTGCGCCTGCGCATCGGCCGGGACCACGGCATCCTCGCCGTGCTCGCTGCCTTCCTCGGCCTTGCCCTTTGCCGGCTTGGCTTCGGCAGGCTTGTTGCGGGCGGCGGCAGGCTGGCGGTTGGCCGCCGCGTCCGCGGCTGCGCGCGCCGGCTCGCCGTTGCTGCTGCCGTCGTTGCGGCGACCGGCGACTTCGCGCGACAGGGCCTGGCCGAAGGCTTCCGTGCCGTTCTCGGCCTGGGTCTGCTTGCCCGGCTGCCTGGCACCTGCCAGCGCATTGGCCGGATTGCTCACTTGGGGTGTCTGCATCGTCGTCTCTACCGTTTGTAGTTCGCCAGCCGCGTGGCGTATTCATCCATCATTTTCTGGTCGCGCTTGTTTTCCTTGCGCTGCTCGACCTGCTGCGCGCGCGTCGCGAGCGTCCCGTAGGACAGGCGCTGGCGCTCGCAGGACTGCCAGTTGCCACGTTCCGCGTCGATGCGGCGTTTGGCCGTGTCGACGATGCGCTGCTGGCCGGCGATCGCCGCGTCCAGCTTTTCGAGGAACTGCTGGAAATTGCGGTAGCCGGCCATGCTGATGCCGTTGGCGACGCCTGCGCGGAAGCGCGCCTCGTAGTCGTCGCGGTACTGCAGCAGCATCGCCAGCTTCTGTTCGGTATCCTCGCAGGCGCGAACCGCCACGCCGAGCCGCTTGGCGGCTTCGTCGCTTTGCGTACTTGCCAGATCGATAAGGATGTCGAGGGCGGAACTCTTGGCCATGCTGCATTATAGGCAGCGGGTCTTGCGGCCTATCCGTTGAATAGCGAGGCAAGTTGCCCCAAGCTCTCGGCAATGCCGGCCCGTTCGTCGATGTCCTGCTGGAGGAACGCCTCGATCTTCGGATGCAGGGCGATGGCCTGGTCGAGCACCGGATCGGAGCCGGCGCTGTAGGCGCCGACGCTGATCAGATCGCGGTTGCGCTGGAAGCGGGAATACAGCTGCTTCAGGTGCCGCATCTGCTTCTGGTGCTCGCCCGAGGTGATGTTGTGCATGGCGCGGCTGATTGACTGTTCGACATCGATCGCCGGATAGTGGCCGGCCTCGGCCAGGCTGCGGTTGAGCACGATATGACCGTCCAGGATGGCGCGCGCCGAGTCGGCGATCGGATCCTGCTGATCGTCGCCTTCGGTCAGGACCGTATAGAACGCCGTGATCGAGCCGCCGCCCTTGTTGCCGTTGCCGGCGCGTTCGACCAGGCTGGGCAGTTTCGCGAAGACCGAGGGCGGATAGCCCTTGGTCGCCGGCGGCTCGCCGATGGCGAGCGCAATTTCCCGCTGCGCCATCGCATAGCGGGTCAGCGAATCCATGATCAGCAGCACGCTCTTGCCCTGGTCGCGGAAGTACTCGGCGATGGTATGCGTGTAGGCGGCGCCTTGCAGGCGCATCAGCGGCGGCGTGTCGGCCGGGGCGGCCACGACCACCGAGCGCGCCAGGCCCACGGTCCCGAGGATCTGCTCGATGAACTCCTTCACCTCGCGCCCCCGCTCGCCGATCAGCCCGACCACGATGACGTCGGCGCTGGTGTAGCGCGCCATCATCCCGAGCAGCACGCTCTTGCCGACGCCAGAGCCGGCGAACAGGCCCATGCGCTGTCCGCGTCCGACGGTCAGCATGCTGTTGATCGCGCGCACGCCGACATCCAGCACGTCGGTGATCGGCGCGCGTGTCAGCGGGTTGGCGGCGCGCACCGTCAGCGGCGCCGCATGGGCCGCATTCAGCGGACCGAGGCTGTCCAGCGGACGGCCGGCGCCGTCCAGCACCCGGCCCAGCAGTTCGTCGCCGACCGGCAGGTGGCGGCCGCGGTCGCTCGGGCGGCGGCGCGGATGGTTGACGGTGCCGGGGCGGGGCAGGCTTTGCACCACCTCCACCGGGAACACGCGGGTGCCGGGCACCACGCCTTCCACGTCGCTCTGCGGCATCAGGAACAGCTTGTCATTCTCGAATCCGACCACTTCCGCTTCGATCCGGGCGCCGCTCGGCAGCGGGATGGTGCAGGCGCTGCCGACCGCGAGCCGCAGCCCGACCGCCTCCATCACCAGGCCGGCGACGCGCGTGACGCGGCCGGAGACCAGCATCGGTTCCGGGATCGATACCAGGGATGCGCAGTCGCGGAGGTAGGATTGCCAGCGGGTGGTGTGTTGGGGTGTGGTCATGCTGTTGTTCTTGGCCGTCCGGTCGCGCTTCTCTTCGGTGCCGCAGGGCCGCTGTCACTCCGTGGGAAGTGGCCGGGGCCAGTCCCGGCGGTAGCACGGCGTAGCGAACGCACTGAAGCACCGAAGAGCGGGAAGAATAAAGTCACGGCTCTGTTTGACGCAACGCGGACACATGCCACGCCCCTCATTCCAGCCATTCGCCTTGCTTCCCCAACGCCTCCGCAATCCGCTGCCACCGCACCTGCGGTGACGCATCAATCTGATTGCTCGCCGTATCGACGCGGCATCCGCCGCGCTCCATGCCATGGTCCTCCACGATGCGCCATCCGCCCACCGCAAGCTCGTCCCCGATATGGCCGCGCACGACGGCGGCGTCGTCGGGATGCAGCACCAGCTGTGCCGGCTGCTGCACCACCGGCAGGTAGCGGATCGCCTCGGTCACGACCGGCAGTACGAGCTCCGGTTTCGCCTTGAGGGCTGTCTTGAGCATCGCCTTGGCGAGGTCGAGCGCAAGGGCAAGCATGTCGTGCGCGACGGTTTCGCCGGCACGCATCGTTTCGCCCGCAAAAGCGTCCGCCACCATCCGCAACTGCGCAGCCTCGCGGGCGGCAATGGCCCGTCCTTCGTCCATGCCGGCCTGCATGCCGGCGGCGTGTCCCTGCGCGTGTCCTTCCGCATAGCCCTCGCGCTGCGCTTCCTCGCGCAGCCGGGCGGCGTCTTCCGCCGCCTTGCGTGCCGCCTGCTCGAGCGCGGCCGGGCTCTGGGTAATGGTCGGCCGGTCCTCGCCGAACGACGCCATTTCCCAGCGCTGGTAGGCGGACAGGTGTTCCTTCGGGATGACGGGAGAGCTCATGGGTATTCAGTGGTCAGACGAAGGCGTCGTCGCCCTTGGCGCCAAGGATGATCTGGCCTTCGTCGGCCAGGCGGCGCACGATCTGCAGGATTTCCTTCTGCTGGGCCTCGACTTCGGACAGGCGGACCGGGCCTTTCGACTCCAGGTCTTCCCGCATCATCTCGGCGGCGCGCTGCGACATGTTCTTGAAAATCTTCTCGCGCAGCTCGGGGCTGGCGCCCTTGAGCGCGACGATCAGGGATTCCGACTGCACCTCGCGCAGCAGGACCTGGATGCCGCGGTCATCGATGTCGATGATGTTGTCGAAGACGAACATCTCGTCCATGATCTTCTGCGCCAGGTCGCTGTCGTAGTTCTTCAGGTTGTCCATCACCGAGGTCTCGGTGTCGCCGCCCAGGAAGTTAAGTATCTCCGCCGCCGTGCGCACCCCGCCGATCGACTTCTTCTTCAGGTTCTCGTTGCCGGTCAGGAGCTTGGTCAGCACCTCGTTCAGCTCGCGCAGCGCGGTGGGCTGCACGCCGTCAAGCGTCGCGATGCGCAACACCACGTCGTTGCGCAGCCGCTCCGTGAAATAGGTCAGGACCTCGCTCGCCTGGTAGCGTTCCAGGTGCACCAGGATGGTGGCGATGATCTGCGGATGCTCGTTGCGGATCAGGTCCGCGACCGACTGCGCGTCCATCCACTTCAGGCTTTCGATGCCGCTGGCGTCGCGCGTGCCGAGGATGCGGTTGAGCAGGGAAGACGCCTTGTCCTCGCCCAGCGCCTTGGTCAGCACGCTGCGGATGTATTCGTCGGAATCGAGGCCGAACGAGGTGTTCTGCTCGGTCTCGCTGCGGAATTCGTTGAGCACCGACTCCAGCTGCTCGCTCGCGACCGCCTTCATCGTGGACATGGCGGCGCCCAGCTTCTGCACTTCGCGCGGGCCGAGGTACTTCATCACCTCCGCCGCTTCCTCCTCACCCAAAGCGAGCATCAGGATCGCTCCCTTCAGAATGCCGTCCTCACTCATTTGTTCCTACCCATGACTTGACTACGTTGGCGACCATCTTCGGATCGGTCCTTGCCAGTTGCTTGGCCGCTTCCAGGTTGTCCTGGTAACTGCGCGGCTTGGTGCCCATCGGTTCCGGCTCGTGCTCGATCTGCACGATCGCGTCTTCCTCTTCGTGTTCCACCTCCGGCGCCGGCGGCGGCCCGAAGGTGGCGGCGATGCGCCGGAACAGCGGCCGCAGCACGCCGAAGAAGAGGTAGGCGAGGACGCCGATGCCGAGCAGGTACTTGGCGCCGGTGATGCCGAGCTCGATCATCTCGGGCTGCTTCCAGAGCGGCACTTCCGGCAGCACTTCCGCCTCGGCGCGGGCGAACGGGCTGTTGACCACGTTGAGGGTGTCGCCGCGATCCTTGCTGTAGCCCATCGCCTCCTTCACGAGGTCGGTGATCTGGGTCTTCTCGGCTTCCGACAGCGGCTTCATGCTGACCTTGCCGTCCTTCGCCACTTCCTTCCGGTAGTTGACCACCACCGCGACCGACAGCCGCTTGACGCCGCCCATCGGCTGCTGCACGTAGCGCACCGTCTTGTCGACCTCGTAGTTGACCGTCATGTCGCGCTGGGTCGGTGCCGCAGGGGCGGCCTGCTGGCCGGGCTGTGCACCGGGGGCGGCGGCGGCCGGCGGATTGATCGGCGCCGTCGCATTCGGCTGCGGCTGGTTGCTCAGCGCACCCGGCACCCCGCCGGCGGCGGCCGCGCCGCCGTTGGTGCTTTCGCTGGTCTGCTGGCTGCGGATGGTCGCGTTGCTGGGCGTGCCGTTCGGCTTGTAGGTTTCCGCGGCTTGTTCGCTGTGGGAGAAGTCCACGTCCGCGGTTGCCTCGGCCCGCACGTTGGCGGCGCCGACGATCGGGGTCAGGATCGATTCGATGCGCTTGACGATGCTCTGCTGCAGTTCCTGCACATACTTGAGCTGTGTCGGGTCGAGTCCGTTCGCGCCCGCCTGCTTGCCGTTCTCCGACAACAGGTTGCCGTTCTGGTCCACCAGGGTGACGTTCTTGGTCGGGAGGTCGGGCACGCTGCTCGCGACCAGGTGCACGATCGCGCTGACCTGCTGCGCGTCGAGCGCGCGTCCGGGATGGAGATTGAGCAGCACCGAGGCGGTCGGCTTCTGCTGGTCGCGCACGAACACCGACGCCTTCGGCAGCGCCAGGTGCACGCGCGCGGCCTGCACCGCCGCCACCGACTGGATGGAGCGCGCCAGCTCGCCCTCGAGCGCGCGCTGGAAATTGACCTGTTCGAGGAACTGGGACACGCCCAGCTTCTGGTTTTCCATCAGCTCGAAGCCGACGCTGCCGCCCTTCGGCAGGCCCTGCGCGGCCAGTTTCAGGCGCGCGTCGTGCACCTTGTCCGCCGGGACCAGGATGGCGCCGCCGCCTTCCGCGAACTTATAGGGGACATTCAGCTGCTGCAGCGAGGCGACGATGGCGCCGCCGTCCCGGTCCGAGAAATTCGAGAACAGCACGCGATAGTCGGGGGTCTGGCTCCACATCCAGACGCCGGACATCACCGCGAGCACGGCCGCGACGCCCAGCATCAGGAAGAAATTCCTGCCGCCCGGCGTCTGCGCGAAGCCGACGATGCCCGACGGGACCGCGACCGCGCCTTCCGCCGCTGGCGTCATCGCTGCGCTCCCGGCTTGCCGCCGCTGACCAGATTGATATTGTTCGTTTGCATACGCATGCAGGGTTTCGAGGGACTTTTCTTAGGCTGGCATTTTGTGCCTCTCCTGTAAATTCAATCGAACGAAAAGAGCATGAATCACGCCCCTAATCCGGCAAAAAACGTGCCTTCCGTGGTGATAACTTAGCGCTACTGAAAACGGGTCCGTGCATGGCGACGGACAGGACGTGCGAGGCAGGAATGAAAACTGGTGGGATCGATAGCAGCAGGATCGAGTCGATGATAGCGCAGCTGCGCGCGGCCGCGACCCGTCCCGAGAATACCGTCAGGGGCGTGCAGCAGGACGATGTGCCGGCGCAGCGGGTGGACTTTGCCAGCGCGCTGAAGGCCTCGCTCGACCAGGTCAACAGCGCCCAGCAGAATGCGGACGCGCTTGCCAAGCGTTTCGTCTCGGGCGATGACAGCGTCAACCTGTCGGATGTGATGATCAATTCGCAAAAGGCGAGCATCGCCTTCCAGGCCACCGTGCAGGTTCGCAACAAGCTCGTGAGCGCCTATCACGACATCATGAACATGCAGGTCTGACCGGCGGGCCGAAGGCGGGGCGGCATGCCCGACTCGCCCGGAACATTTGCCAATCCTGCAACGGCCCGCCCGCGGCCGGTTTGCTTTCCCGGCGTCCGGCGCCGCCGCATCCGCCCGCCGCAACTTTCGCTTCGAATAACACTCTATCCGGGTTGGATGGCGCGAATTCCCGTCGCTTGTCCATGGACCGACATCATCGGCGCGCTGCAGCGCGACGGCGGTTCCCGACCGGAGCGCTTCGCTCCCGCATGTACCCCAGGATATGAAATCACTTCTCCTATCCCTGTTGCTGGCGATTCTTGCGTTGCAGGGTGCCGTGCCGGCGCTTGGCCATGACAGCCTGCTGGCGGGCCAGGCCCACGCCGCGCACGTCCTTGAGGAGGCTGTCGCGGCCGACGACGGCGCCGACCAGCGGGGGAGCAAGGAAGTATCCGCCTCGACGGAGGAGCTGTCCGATTACCTCCCGTTCGATCTGCCGGCCAGCGAGGTCGCGCGGCGTGCCGGCGGCGATACCGCGCCGATGGCCTGCGGCCGTTCCGTCGTCCTGCCAGGACACACACCACCACCACGGGCCTGACCGCCAGCCCGAAGTCAGCGAGCGGAAGCCTCTTCCTTCCGCAATTCCAGAGAAAGCGGCGGGCATCGGCCCGAGCGGGTTCCGCCTGCCCGTCGCAAGCGACAAAGTGGGGTCAACCGTGTTCAATTCAATCTTGTTACCGCTGAGCGATGCCGAGAATTCCTTCAAGCCAGTAGAGGCGGTCATGTCGATGGCGCAGGCCACTGGCGCAAAAGTCGTTGTCCTGTCGGTCGCCGAGCCGCGCCTGTACCGCGCTTCCGACCGGGATTCCCTGCAAACGGGCGCCGCCGCGGAGGCGGAACACCTCGAATGGGCACAGCGGCGGACCGACATGGCCTGCGCAGCAGCCGAAGGCGCAGGTGTGCAGTGCGAACGTGTCGTGTCGGTTTCCGCCAGCCCGGAGGACGAAATACTCAAGGCTTCCCGCCGGTTCAACTGCGACCTGATCGTCATGGCGACGCGCGGAAAGACGGGTGTCATCGACACCCTTTTCAGTGAGAGCACGACCCAGCAGGTCATCCGGCAATCGGGCATCCCGGTGCTGGTATTTCCCTGACCGCGCGGCGCGCAGGCGCCCGCGCACGCCGCGCCGGTCCCGCGGGCGGGCCCGGAATCCGCTCCATGTGTTTGTCCGGTCATCGCACCGGGCGCATCGCCGGTGCGTCCGGACAGGAGGAATTGACCATGATGAGAAATAATATCGATCTCTCGCCGCCGCGGCGGCTGCTCCTTGCGACCGACTTCAGCGTCGACGACGACAGGGCGCTGGAGCGCGCGAAGCAATTGGCGCGCGACTGGCGCGCCGACCTTACCCTGGTCTCGCCGCCGAACGGCCTGGACGACCCGGCCGAGGTACTCGACTGGTTCGACAGGAAAGAGGGCGCAGATGCCGGGATGAGGATGTTTCGCCGCGCGCGAAGCGCCTTCCTGGGATCGAACCTGGACGTGCGCATGCATGTCGCCGCCGGGGATACACCAGGCGTGGTGCGCCGTGCGGCTGCCGCGCTTGACAGCGACCTGGTCATTGCCAGTGCCGGAAGCCGGCGGTCGGTCCGTGATTTTCTCCTCGGCACCACCGCCGAACGGCTCTTGCGGACCCTGTCCCGCCCCCTGCTTGTCGTGCGCAACCGCGCGCATGCCGCTTACCGGCGGATCGTCGTTGCCACCGATTTTTCCGCCGGATCGCGGCAGGTGCTGGAGTCGGCGGCGCGCCTTTTTCCGGAACATGTCCTGGTCCTGTATCACGTGCACAGGCGGCCCTATGCGAGGCTGGTCAATGACCGCGGGGCGCTGCATGGTGCCGGCATCGAGGCCGCGCACGGCGCATGCGCGCGTTTCGTGGCGGAATGCACGCTGTCCGGCGCTGTGCGACGGGGCTTGCGGATCGTCATCGAGGAGGTGCCACTTGCGACCGGCCTTGCCCGCTTTGTCCGCAATCACGACATCGACCTCGTCATTGCCGGCGCGCGCGCCAGGACGGCGATCACGCGTGTGCTGTCGCAGGGCGCAGCGGAAAGCCTGGTTTACTGGCTGTCGTGCGACACGCTGGTCATTCCCGGGCGCAGGGAGCGGATGAAGCGCGGCAGGGTGGTGGCCTGATGCCGGCGTCGATCGCTTCCGCCTGTCGGTTCGTTGACATTCTTCCTCCCGCTGCCGCCGGCATCGCATTAAGGTTCGAGTGCACGCTCTGATTTCATGGCGATGACCACACCTTCCCCGGTCCGCATCGCACGTATTGCCACGCCTCGACCTTGACTGCCGCAATGATGCCGCTGCTGCTACTGCTTCTTGTGCTCTTGCCGTTTCTTGGAAGCGTCTGTGCCGCCTGTCCGCCCGCCCGCGCCCGCAACAGGGCGGCGGGCGTTGCAGGTGCCGTCAACGCCGTCGCGCTGGCCGTGGGCGCGTGGATGTATTTCCACATCCAGGACGGCACCATCATTCGTTACGACCTGCCATGGCTGCCGGACTACGGCCTGAACTTCGTGCTGCGGATGGACGGCCTCGCCTGGCTGTTCTCGATGCTGATACTCGGCATCGGATTGCTGATCGTCCTCTATGCGCGCTATTACATGTCGCCGCAGGATCCCATACCGCGCTTCTTCTCGTTCATCCTCGCGTTTTCCGGGGCGATGCTCGGGGTCGTGCTGTCCGGCAACCTGATTCAGATGGTCGTGTTCTGGGAACTGACGAGCCTGACCTCCTTTCTGCTGATCGGCTACTGGCATCACCGGCATGACGGACGCCGCGGCGCGCGGATGGCGTTCACGGTGACGACGGCGGGCGGCCTGTGCCTGTTGTGCGGGGTCCTCTTGCTAGGACGGATGGCGGGCAGCTACGACCTTGACATCGTGCTGGCGTCCGGCGAAGCGGTGCGGGCGCACGCCTGGTATCGTCCGGCGCTGGTCCTGGTGGCGCTCGGTGCGCTGACGAAGAGCGCCCAGTTTCCGTTTCATTTCTGGCTCCCGCACGCCATGGCCGCGCCGACGCCGGTATCGGCGTTCCTGCATTCCGCGACCATGGTGAAGGCCGGCGTATTCCTGCTGATGCGGCTGTGGCCCGCGTTGGCCGGCACCCCGGAGTGGACCTGGATCGTCGGCGGGGCGGGTGTCTGCACCATGCTGCTCGGCTCGTTCATCGCCATTTTTCAGCATGACCTGAAAGGCCTGCTCGCCTATTCGACCATCAGCCACCTCGGCCTGATTACCGTCCTGATGGGCATCGGCACGCCGCTTTCGGTGGTTGCCGCGATTTTCCATACCCTCAACCACGCGGTCTTCAAGGCGTCGCTTTTCATGGCCGCCGGCATCATCGACCATGAAACCGGGACTCGCGACATGCGCGTCTTGCGCGGTCTTTACCGGGCGATGCCGCAAACGGCGACGCTCGCCATCGTGGCGAGCGCGGCGATGGGCGGCGTGCCCTTGCTCAACGGATTCCTGTCCAAGGAAATGTTCTTTGCCGAGACGGTCCACGTCGGCGGCACCGAAAACTGGTGGATGTCCTATGCCGCCGTCGCCATGGGCATCTTCAGCATCGCGTATTCGCTGCGTTTCATCAGTGTCTTCTTCGGCCGGCTTTCCCCGAACCTGCCAAAAGCCCCGCACGAACCGCCGCGCTGGATGCGGTTCCCGGTCGAACTGCTCGTTCTGGTGTGCGTCCTGGTCGGCATCCTGCCTGAAATGATCGTCGGGAGCGTGCTTACGGTGGGCGCGCGCGCCGTGCTTGGCGAGGCCATGCCGCAATTCGATCTCGGGATATGGCATGGCTTCAACCTGCCGTTGCTGATGAGCGTTGCGGCCCTCTCCGGCGGCGTCGTCTTCTATGTGCTGCTGCGCAAGTACTACACCCTGGCATCCCGCGACAAGACCCCGGTGCTGCACCGGTTCCGCGGGGCACAGGCTTACGAAACCGCCTTGCTGACGCTGTCCGTCTCGGCCGCCTGGGTGATCAGGCGCCTTGGAGCACGCCGCCTGCAACTGCAATTGTTGCTGATCATGACGGCCGCGATCGCGTTGCCGCTGCTGCTGGTGAACCCGCTTCCCGAACTGCCGGCGCCACCCGCCGGCGGTGCCAATCTGCTGTTCGCCCTGGCATGGCTGATCGGCGGTGGCTGTGCCGTGGCCGCCGCATGGAAGGCCAAGTATCACCGGCTCGCCGCACTGCTGCTGGTTGGCGGAACCGGGATCGTCACAAGCGTGACCTTCCTCTGGCTGTCGGCGCCGGACCTCGCGCTGACCCAGCTCATGGTCGAGACGGTGACCACGGTGCTGATTCTGCTCGGGCTGCGCTGGTTGCCGCCGCGGCTGGTGCCGAAGGGGCGGGATGCCCGTCTTCCGCTCGCCGTGGCCGGCCGCCGCGCCCGCGATCTCCTGGTCGCCGTCGCCTGCGGGTCGGGCCTCGCCGCGGCGAGCTATGTCGTGCTGACGCATCCGGCGCCAAAGAGCATCGGCGACTACTTCATCCTGCGCGCGCTGCCCGAGGGCGGCGGCGGCAATGTGGTCAATGTGCTGCTGGTCGACTTCCGCGGCTTCGACACGATGGGGGAAATCACCGTGCTCTCGATCGTGGCGCTGACCGTCTATGCATTGCTGCGGCGCTTCCGCCCCGCGCCGGAGAGCATCCCGATACCGGAACAGCAGGCCAACGACCTCGACCCGGCCGCGCTGCAGACCCCGCTGCAGCAGGCGAAGAGCGGCTATCTGATGATCCCCGCGGTGTACCTCCGGTTCCTGCTGCCATTCATGGTCGTGGTGACGGCGTATTTCTTCATGCGCGGGCACAATCTGCCTGGCGGCGGCTTCGTCGCGGGACTGATCTTCGCCGCCGCGCTGATCGTGCAGTACATGATCGCCGGCACCGTGTGGGTGGAGACGCATATCCGGCTGCGCCCCCATCGCTGGATAGGATACGGCCTGCTGGTCGCGTTGTGCACCGGCCTCGGGGCCTTGCTGTTCGGCTATCCTTTCCTGACCAGCCACACCGCCCACCTTCACCTGCCCCTGCTGGGAGAGGTTCACGTACCGAGTGCGTTCGCATTCGACCTCGGGGTGTTTGCCGTGGTGGTGGGGTCGACGATGCTGATCCTGGTCGGGCTCGCGCACCAGTCGATCCGCAGCCACCGCATTGCGAGCGGATTGCAGGCCGCGACCCCGGAAGCCGTCACCGGAGACATACCTTGATGGAACCTGTCATCGCCTGCGCCATCGGCGTACTTTTCGGATCAGGCATCTGGCTCATATTGCGGCCCCGGAGTTTCCAGGTGCTGATCGGCCTGATGCTGATGTCCTATGCCGTCAACCTGTTCATCTTCATCATGGGCCGGCTGTGGCTGGATCGCCCGCCGCTGATCGAGGCCGGCAAAGCGCCCGATCCCGCGCTGGTCGCCGATCCCCTGCCGCAGGCGCTGGTGCTCACCGCGATCGTCATCGGTTTCGCCACCACGGCGCTCTATCTCGTGGTGATCATCGGGGCGCGCGGCGTGACCGGAACCGACCATGTGGACGGCGAGGAACCTGACCAATGAGTCTGGCCTGGAGCGAACACCTGGTCGTGGCCCCCGTACTCGTGCCGCTGCTGTGCGGCGCGCTCCAGGTGTCGGTCAGGCACAACCGGCACTGGCTGAAGTTCGGCCTGAGCGCGGCTTCGGTCGCCTGCACCTTTTTCGTGTCAATCATCCTGCTGGCGCTGATCGACGGCGGGCAGTGGAACGCCGGCGTCGGTGTCTACCTGGCGGCGAACTGGAGCGCGCCATTCGGCATCGCATTGCTCGCGGACCGGCTGGCGGCGCTGATGCTGCTGCTGACGGCGCTGCTGGCGGCATCGGCGCTGGTTTACTCGATGCTGCGCTGGAGCCGCGTCGGCGTGCATTTCCATCCGCTGTTCCAGTTCCTGATCATGGGGATCAACGGCGCGTTCCTGACGCATGATCTGTTCAATCTCTTCGTTTTCTTCGAGGTGATGCTGGCCGCATCCTACGGCTTGCTGCTGCATGGCTACAACGTCAGCCGCCTGCGCGCAGGCATGCATTACATCGCGGTCAATCTCGTGGCGTCCCTGCTGTTCCTGATCGGTGTCGCACTGATCTACGCCAGCACCGGGACGCTGAACATGGCCGATCTTGCCGGCCGCGTTGCCCATGCCGGTCCAACCGATCTTGCGTTGCTCAAGGTCGGCGTCACCGTGCTTGCCATCGCCTTCCTGATCAAGAGCGCGATGTGGCCGCTCGGCTTCTGGCTGCCTCCGACCTACGACGCGGCCTCGCCGCCGGTGACGGTGATGCTGGTACTGATGACCAAGGTCGGGGTGTACGCGATATTGCGGATTTGGCTGCTGGTATTCCCGGACGGTGCGGGCGCCGCCGCCGGTTTCGGGGTCGAGGCGCTGCTCTGGGGAGGCATGGCGACGATGGTGTACGGCGCGGCGGGGATGCTGGCCAGCGAGTCGCCCGGCCGGATGGCCGGCTATGGCGCCATGATCTCCTCGGGCACCGTGCTTTCCGTGATCGGCTACGGGCAGCCCTCGCTCATCACGCCCGGCTTGTACTACATGCTCGGCTCCACGATGGCCATGGCGGCCTTCGTCATGCTGATCGAACTGATCGAACGCATCCGTACCCCCGGCGCGGCCCTGCTGGCGGTAACGATGGAAGCGTTTGCGATCGAGGACGCGCCTGACCCGCCGGTCGGCGTCGGCATACCGGCGGCGCTCGCCTTTCTCGGCTTGTCCTATGCCTCCTGCGCACTGATCATCGCGGGGCTGCCGCCGTTCTCCGGCTTCGTCGCCAAGTTCGGGCTGATTCATGTCCTGCTCAACCCGGAAGCATCCGCAAGCGGCCCGACTCCGCTCGGCTGGGCACTGGTGGTCCTGATCGTGCTGTCGGGCCTGGCCACCATCCTATCCATGCTTCGTTTCGGGGTCCGCACCTTCTGGTCGGCGGGCCCGGTGTTGCCGCCCCCCTTGCAGGCAACCGAAGTCGCGCCGATCGGCCTGTTGCTGTTGGCCTGCATCGCCATGACCGTACAGGCGCAGCCGATCTTCAGCCACCTGTCGCGCACCGCCGGCGATCTTCATGTGCCGGGGCAGTATGTCGAGCGGGTGCGCGCGGCGCCCGCCGTGCCGGGGCCGGCCACCCCCGGAGGCGAAAAATGAAGAAATGGCTGCCTTTCCCCTGGCTCTCGGGCCTGCTGCTGCTGCTTTGGCTGGTGCTGAATCAAAGCCTCGCGCCGGCGCAGGTCCTGCTGGGCGCGGTGGTGGCAGTGGCGGCGCCACTGCTCACGAGAAGCCTGCAGCCGCTCGGCTATCCCCGTATCTCCCGGCCCGCGGCGATGGTCCGCCTGCTTTCGATGGCGCTGCGCGAGATCGTGCGCTCATGCTTCAACGTCGGCCGGATCATCCTGTTTGCGAAAGCGGACGGGCTCAACTCCCAGTTCATCCGCATCCCCCTTGATCTGCAAAGCCCGTTCGGCCTGGCGCTGCTCTCATGCCTGATCAATTCCACGCCCGGCACCGTCTGGGTCGAGATCCTGCCGGGGACTCACACGCTGTCCCTGCACGTATTCGACCTGCACGACGAGCAATGGTGGGTCGACACGATCAAGACCCGATACGAGAAACCGCTGATAGACATCTTTGACCAGGAGTAGCCGTGTTCGCAACATTGCTGGAACTCTCCGTCGCCTATGCCTTCATCTGCATCCTGGTGGCGATGCTGTTCTGTACGATCAGGCTGGTGATCGGCCCCTCCGCGCACGACCGTGTCCTCGCGCTCGACACGCTCTGGATGTGCACCATGCTGCTTGCGATCGTGCTCGGCATCCGCTTCGGCAGCCAGGTGTATTTTGACTTCGCAATGTTGATTGCCCTGCTCGGTTTCGTATCGACGATCGCCATTGCCAAGTTCCTGATGCGCGGGGAGGTGATCGAATGAGCGACTTCACGGGGATTCCCGGATGGGCGGCGATGCCGATTGCCTTGCTGCTGATCGTCGGCGGCAGTATCAGCCTGATCGGTGCGCTGGGCCTGCTGCGCCTGCCGAAGTTCTACCAGCGCATCCACGGGCCGGCGATCACCATCACGCTCGGCGCGGGGTGCATACTGCTTGCGTCGATGTTCTACTTCGGCGTGCAACAGGGCCGGCTCGTGCTGCATGAGTTGCTCATCGCCGCCTTCGTGCTGATGACCGCGCCGGTGGTGGCAATGATGATCATGCGGGCCGCGGTGTACCGGGATCTGCGCGCCGGCAAGCGCAATACCGGCGCAGGCGGCGATGTGTACGAATTTCCCCGGGACGAATGATCCGGACATCGGTCCTGCACCGGCACGGCATCGGTCCGCGCGTTCAATGCGAGCAGGTGCGGCGACTCGGGGGGAGACGGGCCCGGGGCAGGGCGTCGGGCGCTTCAGTTGAGGCCGGTCGCTTTCGCGTTGCGTTCGCGTTCCAGCTTGGTGATGTAGCGCTGCACCGCCGCCACCATCGGCTTGGGCAGGTCGACGAACATGCATCCCAGCTTGCGGATGGACTTGCCGGTGCTGAGCTGAAGGTCGTGGGAGTTGCGCACCTGCAGCGTGCACACCACCGGACCGCTGCTCGGGAGATCGATGCGGCAGTCCTTGTAGACCCGGCCGATGGTGTTGTCGAGCAGCTTCTTCTCGTCGACCACGCCGATGCCGCCGCCGCTGATGTCCTTCAGGGTGACGACCACCGAGGTGCCGCCCGTTCCGTTGTCGTCCGGCGGAATCTGGATCGTGCAGCGCAGCGGGCTGGCGACCGGCGTGGGTACGCGGAAGTGTTCGCGCCGCTGCAGCCGGATCAGGTTGGACGGGATCGCGATGTACAGCGCCGGCAGGTTGTCGTAGAGGCATTCGCCGACCTTGTCGGCAAAGAACATGATGCGGATGTTGTCGAGCACGGTCTCGAACGAGACGTTGTCGCTGTCCAGCAGGCGCTGGTTGAGCAGGTTGCTCGGGGCGCGGTCGATCACGACCAGTCCCGCCTCCTCATCCACGTCGAGCACCGAGGTCACCACCGCGTCCGCGCCGCCGTCGGCCTGCATGCTGACGAGCTGGTTCCGCTCATGCATCGCACGCAGCAGGCTGACGATCTCCCGGCGTGAGTGAACCTGGTACGGACTGACGTCTTCCGTTCCGAACTTGCTGTTGAATGCCATTGTCTCTGTTTCTATGAATCGGCCAAGGGGCGGGAGTGTGGCCCCTTATTTTTGAGCGCGTCGATATGGTAAAGCCACGCGAGCAATTCCGCCACTACCCGATAGAGTTCGGGCGGAATATGGCGGTCGAGTTCGACCTGCATCAGCAGCGCGACCAGTTCCTTCGATTCGTGCACGAAGACGCCGTGTTCGCGCGCGCGGGCGATGATCTGTTCCGCCACCATGCCGCGCCCCTTGGCCACCACCTTCGGCGCCAGCTCGCCGGTCTGGTAGGCGAGGGCGACTGCATTCTGCATGCGGTCAGGCCTGTTCATCGCGCTTCACCAGCATGGCATCGAGCGGCGCGCCGGCAGCGTCCAGCGCCTGCGCAAGGGAGTCCGCGTGGCCGCGGAGCAGGGCGGCGGCGTCGTCGCTGTCGGTATTGACCTGCAGCTGGACGCGGCCGCCCAGCAGGCGGATCGTCGCGGACACCGCGCCGAGGTGCGGCAGTTCAAAGCGCACCGCGCTGCTCCAGCACGCCACTTCCTGGCCGGCGCCGCCGCCACCCTGGTCGCGGCTCACTTCCCATTCCAGTTCCTGTCCCGGCCACAGTTCGCCGCGCCAGCGCATCTGCTGCTGTTCGAGCGCATTGAGCTGGAGGTTGATCAGGCGCGCCGCTTCGGGATCGATCGGCGGCAGGCCGGCGTCGGCGCGCGCGATCACGTCGGCGTCGGTCATCTGTGGATTGGCGGCCTGCACTTTGGCGTCGCGCATCAGGTCCAGCAGCTTGTGCACGCCGTCACCGAGGTCGCGCATGCTGTCCGCCAGCCGCGCCATGTCCGCGCCGGACTGCTCCGGCCGCGTCCCCGGCTGGGCGAGCCGCGCCTGCGGTTCCTGCGCCAGTTCCTCCAGCGTGCGGCTGCCGTTCAGCCAGTCCTGCAGGTGGGATTCATAGAACAGGCCGCTGCGCCCGAGGCTGTCCTGCAGCGCGCCGGCGATGCGTGCCGGATCAGCGTCGGCGGCGGCCAGGAGCGGGGCGCCGGCATTCACCGCGGCGGAAGCATTTCCGCCGGCGGCCTGCAGTACATGGTCGATCAGGCGCGCAGTGGCGCTGAGGGTGGCGGGCGCGCTGCCGCCGGGCTGGTTGAGCAGGAAAGTGGGACGCGGCTCGCGTGCGATGAACACCATCGACAGCTGGTCGCCGACCCTGGTCCCGACGGGAAGCGCCATGCGGGCCTGGCCATCGCCCACCCGCACCAGGAAGTTGCCGTCATCGAGCATCGAATCGACCATCGCCTGCACTTCCTTGCCGATGGCGATCTGGTTGAGCCGGCGGAGGACATCCAGCCGCGGATCGGTGGCTGACACTGACCTCGTCGGCGCATCGACCGACATGGCGGGCCGGGCGGCGTTGAGGTCGGCCCGCGGCAGCATCGGTCAGCCGGTCTGGTTGGCGCCGTAGGCCTGCGCCAGCTTGCGTTCGGTGCCGGCGCTGTTCATCATCTTTGACAGCCGTGCCATCCAGGGCTCGGTGATGTTGCGGATCTGGCGGTCGTCCTCGAGGATCTTCTTGATGATCCGGGTCTTGTGCTCGCGGGCGGTGGGCGTCAGTGGCTCGCGCGGCTGGTCGTTGCGCTTGAGGATCTCGACCTGGCTGGAGCAGCGCGATTCGAGCGCAGCCAGCTGTTCCCAGTCACCGGTGCGGGCCGCGGCCAGCATCTGGTCGGTGATGTCGGCGACGGTCTCGTAGATGGAGATGATTTCCTGGTTGTCCATGGTCAGGCTTTCACAAGGCGGGAGGACTGCGGTGCGAGCGGGTCGGCCGGCTGCTGCGGGGCAGCTGCGGCCGGCACTTGCGCGGCGGCGTCGGGGTTGATCGTCACCCAGGCGTCGCGCAATCCCTTCAGCAATTGGTACACCTCGTCCAGCGTTTGCGGCTGGTTCTTCAGGTTCGCAATGAGCAGGCGGCTGCTCATGTATTCATACAGCGCATCGAGGTTGAGCGCGACTTCGCCGCCGACGTTCTTGTCGAGGCTGGCACGCAGGCCGTTGTCGATGATCGAGATCGCCTTCGAGATCGCAGCGCCCTTGTTCGCGACGTCGCCCGCGTTCATGTGCTGCACGGCGGAGGCGACTGCCACCATCGCGCCTTCGAACAGCATGACGATCAGCTTGTGCGGACTCGCGGAGGCGACGCCGGTCTCGATGCCGATCTTGGCGTAGGCGTTTGCGCCTTTGTTGGGTGCTCCAAACATTCCCGTTGTTTCCTTTGTTACATCGACGATGACAGGCTCGCCAGCTGTTGTGTCAGATACGAGCTGGTCTGTCCCATGCTCGACAACAGCGTGTCGAGCGCGCTGAACTGCGCCTTGTACCGCTTCTCGATCTGGTCGAGGCGGTCGTTGAGTTGCTGCTTCTGCTTGTCGAGCGACTTGAGGGACGCATTGATGCCGTCCGTCTTTGCGTTGATCGGGCCGTCCTCCGCAAGCAGGGTATCGACCAGCTTGTCGAACTGGTAGGCATAACCCTTGGAAAAGCTGACCGTGCCCCGGCTGGTCGCGCTTCCGCCGCTGATCAGGAGCTTGAGCCCGTCGGCGGCGCTGCCCGCCGCCCCGGTCAGGAACTGGCCGGCGCCGACGCCCGGGACGCCGTTGAGCGTGCCGGCGACATCCTCGCCGCCGCTGGTCACGGGGGTGGCGCCAAGGAGGCCGGCGCTGCCGTTGCCGCCGGTGATGCTGATGTTGGAGCCGGAACCGTAGCGCGACGACAGGATGGAAATCCTGCCGCCGGTCTGGCTGACGCTGACGCTCGAGCCGGCGGACACGAATTCTGCGACCCCGTTGATCTTCGACTGGATCTCGAGCGCGAGGGCATCGGCGCTGGCGTAGGTTTTCTGGGCCAGCTTGATGGTGGCGGTAACGCCGTCGAGCTTGACTTCGAGCGTGTCGTTCGATGCGCCGATCGTCAGTGCGGCAACCGCGCTGCCGGTCGTCTTCCCCTTGGTGGCGATACGCGAGATGTTCAGGTCGTAGCTGCCCGCCTTGGTCTTTTCAGTCGATCCGGAGTACGCCACCAGGCTGTCCGTTGCCTTGCCGGTCGCCGTGAACAGGGCGGCGATGTCGCTGAAGTTGCTTTCGACCGCCTTCTGCAATTTCGCGTTGTCGACCGCAAGATTGCCGTCCTTCTGGACCGAGACGCCGATCTGGCTCAGCGTCTTGAACGCGCCTCCGCCCTCGATCGGCGTAATCAGCATCGCACGCAACTGGGTCTGGATCGAGCGTACCGTCGCGTCGCCGTTGAGCACCGCCGCCACCTTGGTTTCCGGATTGTAGGAGGAGGCGTTGGTCAGTGCCTGGTTGATGACGTTGTAGGCGGCAACGAACTGGCCGACCGCGCCGTTGATTGCGCTCGCGTCCTTGGTGACCGACACATTGGTCGGACTGCCGACGTTGGTCTTGTTCAGGGTGAGCGTAACGCCCGTCATGACGTCGTTGATCGTGTTGCTCGGCTTCGATACAGCGATGCCGTCGACCTTGAGCTCCGCGTTCTGGGCGGTGCTGGTCTCGGTAAAGCCCTGTGCCGCAGGCGTGCCGGCGGGATCGTGGTTCATCAGGCTCGCCAGCGCGGCGTCGCCCGAGACCGAGATCTTCATGCTGTTTGTCTTGCCGGTGCTTTGCTCCGTCAGCACCAGGCGATGGGGCGATGCGCTGCCGTCGTTGACGATGGACGCGGTGACGCCGATCCCGGCGGCATTGATCGCATCCCGGATGCCGGACAGGCTGGCATTCCCGCTGCCGATCGTCACGGTCTTGACACCGTTGCCGTTGCTCGTGAAGGATGCGCCGGTGTACTTGCCGGTCGCGGCGTCGAAGCTGCCGGAGCCGACATTGATGGAACCGAAATCGAAAGTGATCGTGCCGGTGCCGATCGGCGTGCCGGCGCTCGCCTGGCCGGCGGACGCGAGCTTCTGCGCCTGCGCCAGCTTGCTGACCTCCAGCGTGAAGGTGCCGCCGGCAGCCCCGGCGGATGCGCTTGCAGTGGCAACCGCCGTGTCGGCGACGGACGCCTTCACGGACTGGAACTTGCTTACGTCGGAGAGGGACCGGAGAGCGGTCTGAAAGGCGGACAGCGAGCTCTTCAGGTTGCCGACGGCGGACAGTCTCGCCTTGTAGCTCGCTTCTTTTTCAGTGAGTCTCGTGAGCGGCCGTTCCTCGACGGCCATCAGCTGTGCGACGATGCTGTTGATGTCGAGGTTTGAACCGCCAAGTGGGGAGAGAGCCACGTGCGCCTCCTTCGGAAAAACACAATGTAACTCTATAACGGCTTTGCTAAAGCAGACTTTAGAAGGCGAATTCCCCGTCTTTTCGGGTTCTTAGGCCTTCTGCCGCACCAGCAGGCCCGCAGCGCGATCGATGGCCTTCGCCATGTTCAGCGCTTCCTCGGAGGGAATCTGGCGCAGGACTTCCTTGGTCTGGGTGTCGATGATCCTGACGATCGGCCGCTCGCTCTCGTCGTCGATGACGAATTCGAGCCCCTGCGACTTCACTTCAACGGCTGCCTTGATGCTCTTCACCGCCTCTTCGAGTTCCGCCAGGTTCGGCACGGCGCCGGGCTGCTGGACGGTCGTCTTTGCTTCGCTCGGGGCGGCGGCGGGTTTCGCGGGCGCCGGGGAACCGGTCGCGGCGACGGTTTTCGGCGGATACTCGGCGCCGGAGGCCGCTGGACTGCTCGTAGGTTCGATTGCCATGTTGATCACCCTTCAAGGAGAAAAACCCGGCCAGTAATTTGGCCGGGTTCTTGCTGCTGATCGCGATGATTAGCCGCGGAGGAGGCTCAGGACGCCGTTCGGCACCGAGTTGGCTTGCGCCAGCATCGCGGTACCAGCCTGCTGCAGGATCTGGGCACGGGTCAGGTTCGCGGTTTCTGCCGCAAAGTCCGCGTCCTGGATGCGGCTGCGGGACGCGCTCAGGTTCTCGGAGGTGGTCTGCAGGCTGGAGATCACCGAGTTGAAGCGGTTCTGCACTGCACCGAGGCTGGCACGGCTGGAGTTGATGGAGCCGAGTGCGGCATCGATCGAGGCGAGCGCGCCGGAAGCAGCGTCGGCCGTCTTGATGTCGACTGCGGACAGTGCCTTGCCGGTAGCCGCCACCGTGCCGGTGGTGGTGCCGGCCATGCCTGCGCCGGAGAAGGCCATCGACGTGATGTTGGAGCCGGCCGGCGCCTGGTATTCGACCTTGACGGTGCCTTCGGTCGTGCCTGCTGCAACCAGGCCGTAGGAGGCCAGGTCGCCACCGGTCGAGCCGGCGGTGAAGTTGGCGATCTCGATGTTGCGGCCGTCGGCGGCGGTCAGGGTCAGGCCGTTGCCGGTGTCCTTTGCCACGACGCCGGTCACTGCGGACTGGTCGTTGATTGCCTTGAGCGCATTGGCACGGTTCGACGCTGCGTCGGTACCGCCCACGACCGAGATGGTCTGGCCGTTCAGCGTGAAGGTATCGGTGCCGCCGGCGGTGATGCCGTTGGTCTGCGAACCGACTGCCTCGTTCTTCTGGGCGGTGGCCGTCAGGCCCTGGATGTTCTGCGAGTTGATTGCTGCGGCGATCGACTTGGCATCGGTCTCCACCGAAGAGACGGTGATGGTCTGCGCCGGGCCGCTGGTCTTGTTCAGGACCATGGTCAGGGTCGCGGCTGCGCCATCGGTGATTGCGCCGAGCGAGGTGCTGGCGAAGCCGTTGTACTGGCCGAGGGCGCTGGTGCGGGCGCTGGCGATGCTGTTGATGTTGATCGAGTCGGCGGCGGTTGCGTTCGCGCCGATCTGGAACTTCTGCTGGCTGAAGGAGCCGTCAAGCAGCTTGACGCCGTTGAACTGGGAGTTGGATGCAACGCGGTCGATTTCCTCGGACAGCGCCTGGAATTCAGCGTCGAGTGCCGAGCGGTCGCCGCCGGAGTTCGATGCGTTGGCCGACTGGACGGCCAGTTCACGCATACGCTGCAGGTTGTTGCCGATCTGGACCATGTCGCCTTCGGCGGTCTGGGCCAGCGAGATGCCGTCGTTTGCGTTACGCGTTGCCTGGTTCAGGCCACGGATCTGCGAGGTCATGCGCTCGGAGATCGCCAGACCTGCTGCATCATCCTTGGCGCTGTTGATGCGCAGACCGGAGGACAGGCGTTGCAGCGAGCTTGCCAGGGCGCCCTGGGAGGAGGTCAGTGCGCGCTGCGAGTTCAGCGACGAGATATTGGTATTGATATAAGAGGCCATGGTATTTCTCCTAATTTGACGGGGGCCGAATCATTCCGGTGTGAGTCTTTCAACTCCGGTCCGCGTTGCTGAACCGCTGTTGAAAGCTTTATCGGTCGGGTCTGGAAAAAGTTTAGGATTTTTTTCCGCTGCTTTTTCCTGGCCCGCTCCGATCACGAGCCGGACATCCCCTTCTTCGGACGTCCCGTAACAATCTTTAACAGGAGAAATATTTTTTCTGGGAATCTTTGGTTGAATCGTGCAGAATTATCGGTAAGCCTCTGATTCGAATAGATTTTTTTGCCTGTCGTGCCCGCGCGCTGGCGAATTCTTCTTTGCCGCCCTAAAGTTTGCGGCGTCCCTGCCGTTATGCGGCCGCTTTCGCGATGGGCGTCATGCAGCGTCCCGGTCGAGCGTCTCTTCGCGGGAGCCGAAATGCAGGACGCCTTCGATCAAGGCGTCGATGTCGCGCCGTTCGGTGCGGTGATTGAACAGGGCGGCGCGTATCGCCAACCTGCCGTTGACCATCGTGGTCGATGGCGCGACAACGCCGGATTCCTGCAGGGCGATCGCGATGTTGCGGTTGGCCGCATCGGCGTCCGCGCAGCGGTAGCGGAAGCAGACGATGTTCAGGCCGACCGGGGCCAGCAGCTCCAGCCGTGGTTCGTCCTCGATCCGCTGTTTCAGGTACTGCGCCAATGCGCAGCCATGGTCGATGACGGCGCCCAGCCGGTCGCTGCCATACGTCTGGATCGAGAACCATGTTTTCAGCGCGCGGAAGCCGCGCGACAGGTCCGGGCCGAAATCGCACAGCCAGGGCGAGCCGGCGGCCATGCCCCGGATTTCGCGCGAAAGGTAGGCTGCGGGCGAAGCAAAGGTGTCATGGTGCAGGCGTCCGTCGCGTACCAGGATGAAGCCGGCGTCGTACGGGACCTGGGCCCACTTGTGAAAGTCGAAGGCGATCGAATCGGCCCGCTCCAGGCCGGCAAGACGCGGCGCGATCCGCGGCGACAGCATGGCCAGCGCGCCGTACGCACCGTCCACGTGGAACCAGACGCCTTCCCGGGCCGCGATATCGGCCAGCGCGGACAGCGGGTCGATCGCGCCGATGTCGACCGTGCCGGCGCTGCCGGCAATAAAGAACGGCGTGCAACCGGCGCGGCGGTCGGCGGCGATCGTCGCCGCCAGCAGCGCGGTGTCCATCCGTCCCATTGCATCGGTCGGAATCAGGCGCAGGGCGGCGGTCCCCAGTCCGCACAGGTCGATCGCCTGGCTCACGCACTGGTGCGCGGCGACCGAGGCGTAGGCGGTGAGCCGCAGCCCGCTGGCCGCGAGCCCGGACTGCCGGACACCGGTGCCGAGCGCCGCGGTGCGCGCGACCAGCACGGCGATCAGGTTGGCCATTGAACTGCCGGTGACGAACAGGCCGCTGGCGGCGTCAGGAAAGCGGAACAGTTCGCGCACCCAGCGCAGCACCTGGCGCTCCACCTCGACCGGGATCTGATCGCGGCCGCCCACGTTGGCATTGAGGCCGGCACTCAACATCTCGGCCAGCATGCCGGCCGCGCTGCCGCCGCCCTGTACCCAGCCCATGAAGCCCGGATGGGCATTGCCGATGCCATAAGGGAGGATATCCCGCATGAACCGGGCATGGACTTCGGCCAGCGGCGTCTCCTCGCGCGGCATCGGTTCACGGAACGATGCCCGTACCGCGGCGGGCGCCGGTTGCCAGACCGGCTGGCCGCGCAGGCCGGCCATGTGGTCGATGATGTCGTCAAGCATGCGGTGACCCTGCTCGCGCAAGGATTCCCAGTCCGATGGATCGAGCGAACAGGCGGTTTTGTCTTGCATGTGGATTCCAGAATCTGCCCCGTGATGCATCCGGCGGCGGGCGGGGCGTAAAACGCCGCAGCGGGAATATACGGTTTTTGGCGGGTTCGTGCCGGATCCTTGCCTTGCGGTGAAACCCGGGATCAGGCGGCGACGACCCGGTTCTTGCCGGCGTGCTTGGCCTGGTAGAGCGCGGCGTCGGCCCGCTTGACCAGCGTCTGCTGGTCCTCGCCTGCCTGGCGCAGGGCGACACCGGCGCTGAACGTGATCAGCAGCCGCTGGTTGTCGTGCATGAAGATGCGCTTGGTCAGCTCGCGCTGCACCCGGGTCACGGTCAGCACCGCCTCCGGCAGCGGCGTGTCGGGCAGCACGATCATGAATTCCTCGCCGCCGAAACGGGCTACAACATCCATTGTGCGCAGCGTCTCCTTGATCACCCGCACCAGGTGCACCAGCGCCTGGTCGCCGGCGGAATGGCCGTAGGTGTCATTGAGGCGCTTGAAATCGTCGAGGTCGAGCAGGGCGATGCACAGCGGCGTTTCGCGCCGCGCCGAGCGCGCCATCTCGCGCTCGAACACATCGTCGAGGCCGCGCCGGTTCAGGCTGCCGGTCAGCTGGTCCTCGCGCACCAGTTCGCTCATCTGTTCCAGCTTCGATTCAAGCTCCTGGATCCGCGCCTCGGCGTCCTGCACCTCGCGCCTGACGGCGACCATCTCGTCGTGCGAGCGCAGCACTTCGGCCTGCGCCGCCCTGGTGTCGCGCATCATGTCGTCGAGGATGTTGTTGAGCTCGACGATGCCCTTGGCGTCGGTGATCTTCTGCTGGTAGTTGTTGATCTTCTTGTGGAAGTCGCCGGTGCTGACGGCCACCGCCCCGAGGCGGTCGATGAAGGTCATCATCATGTTCTTGACCGTGACCTTTGCCTCCTTCAGGCTGTGCTTCAGCGCGCCTTGCTTGTAGATGACTTCCTTCAGGCTGCGGGTGGCGTCGAGCAGCGCGGCGTGCGTGATCGGACCCGCCAGGAGGTCCCGCACGTTGGCGATCTGGCCGCTCAGCCAGGTGTCATCGTCCAGCAGTTCGCTGACGTTCTCCAGCAGCAGCTGGAACAGCCGCAGCAGGAGCTCATGCTCTTCCGCCATGTCGTCGGCTTTCAGTCCGACGCGGAAGCACAGCTGCTTGAGCCGACCGCCGATCTCGTTCAGCGCCTGCTCGGTCCAGGCCGTACGGATCGACTCTGCGAGCGCCTCGGATTCCTCCGCCAGGGCGGGGGCGCCGCGCAGCATCGAGCCGAGCGCCAGGGTCAGGGTGCGTACCAGCAGGTCGCGCAGCATCTGCATCTGGCGCGTTTCCTGGACTGCCGGCGCAATGACGTTGAATGCGGCGGGGGCAGGGCGGGCCGGGGGGGCGTCCTCGACCAGCGGCAATCCTGCGGCCGCGGCGGCAGAGGTTGACGGCGTCGCGTCCACCAGCGGGATACCGCGCGACTTCGAGACCGGCGGCGCTTCCGGGTCGACCAGCGGGATGGAAGTGCGGGCAGCGGGCGCCCCCAGCGGGGCAACCGGCGGGGGCTGCACTGCGGACGGCTGCGCTGCGGATAACGGTACTGCCGGAGGCGTTGCCTCGGGCGCCGGCATGGCGGCGGGAGCCAGGTGAAGATCGACAAGCCGTGCAAGGTTGCGGCTGTAGTCCTGCCAGTCGCGGCTCTCGGCGGCTTGCCGCAGCTGCGCCGCAAGCGGAGACAGGTCACGGGGCGTGCGGGCGAGCGAAGCGGCAAACTCCGCCAGCACCTGCTCGGCGCCGGCGCGTGCCTGGATGCCGGCGATCTCCTCGTAGATTTCGCGATAGGCGTCAGGCGTTGGCGCAATGCGGCGTACCGCGAGACGCTTGAACGCCTCGCGCGCGATATCGGCGGGACTCTGCTGCTCCGGCTTGCTGTCGTTCTCTCGCATCCTGCGCCATCCGTGGAAGGGCGCAGTTGACGGACGCGCCACGTTAATTCGCCACTTTACGTTGATTAACGGCAAAAGAGAAGTGTGCCGCAGCAACGTCGGCAAGCCGGGCGGCGTCCCGGCAGCCTTATTCAACCAGGCGGTTCCGGATGGCGTAATGCGTCAGTTCCGCGTTATGCCGCAATTTCATTTTTTGCAAGAGGCGCGAGCGGTACATGCTGATGGTCTTTACGGACAGCGACAGCTCCGCGGCGATGTCGCTGACCGTCTTCCCGGACGCGATCATCACCAGGGTCTGGTACTCTCGGTCGGACAGGGTCTCGTGCAGGGGCACCTCGCGGTGCTCGTCACCGACCTGGTTGGCCAGTTCCTGTGCCAGCGCCGGACTGATGTACTTCCTGCCGGCGGCGACCTGCCGGATGGCGTCGACCAGCTCCGCGGGCGCGCTCTGCTTGTTCAGGTAGCCCGCGGCGCCGGCCTTGAGAGACCGGATCGCGTAGAGGTCTTCCCGGTGCATGGACAGCATCAGCACCGCCAGCTTCGGCATCTCCTTCTTGATCTGCTTGAGCACCTCGATGCCGCTGCGGTCGGGCATCGAGATATCCAGCAGCAGGACGTCGCAGTCGCCCTTGCGGGCGAGCTTGACCGCGTCATTGCCGTTCTCGGCATCGCCGGCGACGACGATGTCCTTGCTGTCCGCCAGGATCTGCCGCAGCCCTTCGCGCACGATCGCGTGGTCGTCCGCGATCAGCACCCTGATTGTTTCGTTCGCTGTCTTCACGAGCACCTTCCCTTTTAATCCGGCAGGGGAATTCTAATCGCGACTTCGGTGCCGCCGCCGGTCGCCGCCGCCACCGTGAGCTGCCCGCCCAGTGCGCTGACGCGTTCGGCCATGCCGCGGATGCCGAAGGATTTCGGTTTCAGGCGGTCGGTCGGCGCGATCCCGCGACCGTTGTCGGTCACTTCCAGCAGCACGCTGTCCCTGGTGCGCAGCAGGCGCACGGCGACGCGCGTGGCCTGCGCATGCTTGCCGATGTTGGTCAGTGCCTCCTGGAAGATCCGGAACAGCGCCGCGGCCTGGTCCGCCGGCAGGGCAATCTCCCTGGCGCCGCACTCGACCTCGCACGGAATGCCGAGCTGCTTCTCGAATTCCCTGGCCTGCCATTCGATCGCGGCGACGATGCCGAAATCCAGGATGCCGGGCCGCAGGTCGACCGCAATGCGATGGATCGCTTCGATGGTCCGGTCGACGAGCGCATCGACGTAGGCGGCCTTCTCGGCGAGCGCCGTGTCGTCTGCCGGCAGCCGCTTCTTGACCAGCGCCATGGCCATCTTGATGGCGGTGAGGTTGCCGCCGAGGTCATCGTGGATTTCGCGCGCAATGCGGGTGCGCTCGATCTCCTTCACGCTTTCGACGTGGGCCGACAGCTCGGCCAGTTGCGCGCGCGAGCGCCGTATCTCGGCCTGCTCCAGCCGGCTCTGGGTGATGTTGGTCATGATCCCTTCCCACTGGACGCAGCCGCCTGGCAGCCCGCGTGGTGTGGAGCGCAGGTTGATCCACTTGATGTCCTTCCATTTCTCGACGTGGATGCGGCCCTCCCAGTTCCATTCCCTGAGCCTGCTTGCGGAGGCAGTCATCGTGGCAGTGAACGAGGGGCGGTCCTCCTCCACGATCAGGTGCAGGAACAACGCCGGATCGTCCCGCAGGCGCTGCGCGCTCACCCCGAGCAGTGCATGGCAGCCGTCCCCGAGAAACGGCAGGGCGGTGCTGCCGTCGGGCTTGCGCAGCAGCTGGAAGAACAGGCCGGGCGTGTTGGAGACGATGGTGCGGAAGCGCGCCTCGGACAGGCGCAGCGCCTTGTCGGAGGCGTCGCGCGCGCTGAGGTCGTTGCCGATCATGACGTAGGCCGGCGCCGTCTTCGACGCGCAATGGACCAGGCGGAATTCCACGGGATAGGTGGAGCCGTCCTTGCGGACCAGCACGGCGTTCAGCGACGTCCGCTTGCGGCGGCCGTCGCGCAACGGCGCCAGCGCCTGCTCCAGCATGTCGCGCGACAGTCCCGGCGCAATGTCGAGCGGTGTCAGCGCGGCCAGCTCGGCGGCCACGTATCGCAGGTTCTTGCGTGCCGCGGGATTCGTGTGCAGGAACCGAAGGCTGCGGCAATCGACGACGTAGATCTCGCTGAACGACGCCTGCATCACCAGGGGCAGCCACTCTGCCTGCATCATGTCGGTCTCCTTTCCCGGTCCGGCCGGTTCAGATGCCGGCGCCGTCGGTCCCCGCGCCGTCCGCGGAGGAGGGCGGGCGCCACTGCGCGAGCCAGGACGAGAACTGCTCCGCCGGTATCGGCCGGCTGATGAAATAGCCCTGGCCCTGGTCGCAACCGATGGCTGCTAGCAAGTGCCATGCCCCCAGCGTCTCCACGCCCTCGGCGACCACCTTCAGGCCCAGGTTGTGGCCGAGGTCCACGGTGGATCGGACGATCTTTGCATCGTCCGCGTCGTTCTCCATCTTCAGGACGAAGGATTTGTCGATCTTCAGTTCCTGCACCGGCAGCCGCTTCAGATAGGCCAGCGAGGAGTAGCCGGTGCCGAAGTCGTCGATCGACAGGTCCGCGCCCATGGCATGCAGGGCGTCCAGTGTTTTCTCGGCCCGCACCGGATCGTCCATGATCGCGCTTTCGGTGATTTCTAGACAGAAAGAAGCGGGCGGCAGCTGATGGCGGGCCAGCACCCCGGCAAATCTGGCGGGCAGTTCCTGGTCGAGCAGGTCGCGTGTCGAGAGGTTCACCGATACCCGAAGGTGGATGCCGTCGGCGCGCATCCGGCTGCACAGTGCGGCCGACTGCTCCAGCACCCAGCGGGTCAGGGTGCGGATGAACCCGGTGGATTCGGCGAACGGGATGAACTGGTCGGGGAACACCATGCCGCGGTCCGGATGCACCCAGCGCAGCAGCGACTCGATCCCGTTCACCCGGCCGGTGGCGAAATCCACCTTGGGCTGCACATACAGGCGAAGCTGGTTTTCCTCCACCGCGCGGCGCAATTCCGTCAGCAGGGACAGGCTGTGCTGGCTGCCCTTGTCGAGGGCGGATTCGTACATCACGGCCTCGTTGCCGCCGGACTTGGCCGCATACATCGCGATTTCGGCCCTGCTCAGCAGGAGTTCGGCGGCCGCGCCGTGGTCCGGGTAGCCGGCGATGCCGATTCCCGCGCCAAGATCGACGCTCTGGCCTTCGACCACGAGCGGCGCTTCCAGTGCCTTCAGCAGGCAGGCCGCGACCTGGCGCGCGTCCGCAGCCGGAGAATCCGGCAGCAGAACGGCGAACTCGTCGCCGCCAAGGCGGGCGAGCTTGCAGGGTACGGGGAATGCCTGCGCCTGCAAGCGTTCCGCCACCATCCGCAGCAGCGTGTCGCCGAATCGATGGCCCATCACGTCGTTGACGTCCTTGAACCGGTTGAGGTCCATCATCAGCACCTGGCATGCGCCGCCCCGCCGGGCTGCCTCCGCAATCGCCGCATCGAGCAGCGTGACGAACTGCGCCCGGTTCGGCAGGTTGGTCAGCGTGTCCCAGTACGCCAGCCTGCGGATCTCGAGTTCGCGTTTCGATATGCCGTCGCGCATGGCGGCGAAGGCGCGTGACAGCTCTCCGATCTCGTCGTCCCGGCGCACATCGATCGCACCTTCGTAGTCGCCCGTTCCAAAGCGTTTCGCGGTATCGCCGAGGTCGCGCAGCGGGCCGGTGATGCGCCGGGCGACGACGATGCTGGCGCCGAACGCGATCATGATGCCCGCCACGGTGAGCACCAGCAGCCGGAGCTGAAGCTGGCTGTAGCGCGCAACCGCCTCGCTGGTGGAGCGCAGCAGCACCACCAGCACTTCGTCGTCGCTGTCCTCGGCGATCGGCAGCAGGCGGGCGCTGTATTCGGCGTCCCCCAGCGTCATCTCCGGGATGAAGGCGCTGGCGTGTTCGAGCTGGCCGAGTCGCTGGAGCAGGCTGGCGGTGGCGGCGCCGGGCAGGGTGCTGGCGTCGGCGCTGTAGCCGGTCTTGCTGTCGCTGGTCAGAATCGCCACCTGCAGCGAAGACAGTTCCCGCATGTCGTCCGCGATGCGCTGCCCGATGGCAAACGCCATCGCCACCCAGCTGATCGTCACCGGCGCCTTCACCGGTACCACCACCACCAGGTAGGGGCGCTCCTCCAGTACGGCGGCGCCGGCCGCGCTGCCCTTTTCCTCGGCACGGTCGATCAGTCCCAGCGCAGCCGCCTCGAGCGGACCGTTCGCACCGCCGGCAGTGGCGGCGCGCAGCGAGCGGTCGAGCCCGATCAGCATCGTATGCGACGCCTGGATACGCTGCCCATGGTTGGCGAGCGCCGATTCGATGGTCTCCCGGTCATTGCTTCCGATCGCCTCGCGCATGCCGTAGTCGGCGGCAAGCAGTCGCGCGCCCTGCGTCAGCGTCTGCGCATACTGCTGCAGCACCCGTCCGAACACGCGTTCGCCGACCAGGAGTTCCTCGCGTATCGCAGTGCGCGCATTGTCCCGGATGCCCGCCTGTATGGCGAACAGGCCGGCCAGCTGGACGGCAAGCACCAGGACCAGGAACAGGAGGACGATCCGGCTTTCAAGACTACGCAGGCGCAACGACATTGCTACCGCATCCTTGCATTGAGCGTGATCGAAGCCGACGCCTCGCCACCGGTGTGGTTGAACACCTGCTCCGCGGGCGGCGCCCCGGGCGGCAGGCCGGGGTGCCAGGCTTTCAGGCGATAGCGCCCGGATGGCATGCCTTCGATGCGGACCTTGCCTGTACTGTCGGTCTTGCCGAAATGCGGTGTCGAAACGACGTGGATCCATGCCGCCATCTGGTCATGGATATTGCACCCGATGACGACGGTGCCGGGCTTGTCGAAGGTGACGGGATTCGGCGGATCTCCCGCATACAGTTTCAGGTCGAATACCTTGGCCGGCGAGAGCGAGTAGACATGGTGGCGCACGGTGTCCCGGTTCGGGAAAGAGATGCTGGTGCCCGCCTGCACCACGGTCACCGCGGGCAGGAAGCGCTTTTCCTTCTGCTCGATCTCGGCGCCGCGCGCCGCTTTCGGCACCGGCCCGTCGATCGGTTCGGCATAGACGACGGCGTCCACGAGCGCCCGCCCGCCTGTGTCCTGTACGTATACCTGAAGGCTCGCGTGGGCAGTCGACGCGAGCAGGCAGGAAAGCAGCAGGAACAGGCGGCCGCGGGGAAGGCGGCGCAGCAACGGGACGCTTGGCGCGGGGGAAATCATGTCGTGTTGGTTCTGGCTGGCCACAGCCCCGTGCAGCGTACTCGCGCGGTCAGGGATGGTGCCAGGTGATGCTCGATAGAAATAGTGAGCCGACTTTAACACAGGCGCCTTGCACTTCGGCAGTCCGGAGCAGCGAGCCCGGGCGAGGAACGCAGCCCGGCTGCAACGCGGCGGCATCTGCATTTCTTGCGCCGGGGGCTTTCTTTTTTTATTGAACAGGTGCTATACTTTCGTTTTACGCGGCTGTAGCTCAGCTGGATAGAGTACTTGGCTACGAACCAAGGGGTCGTGGGTTCGATTCCTGCCAGCCGCGCCATTATTTGCAAGAAAAAACGGGTCAGTGCCAAAAGCACTGACCCGTTTTCCTTTGGGCCTCCGGATTTCAGCGCGGCCCGGATCGCCGCCGGTTGTTTTCACGCCAGATTTCCCCATTCGCGTACCGGCCTGTCCTCCCGGTCGGGCGGTTCCCGTGGTATGCCGGTGCCGGCTCGCCGCCGGCCTTGCGTGACGCCGGGCAGCCCCGGCGCGTCGCGTTCAGGCGGGCAGGGGGGCGTGCTGCGGATCGTATTGTGCAAGCAGGTCCTGCGCGGCGACGCGCAATGCCGGGGGCGACAGGTCGGGCAGGGAGATCAGCGGCGCCTTTTCTAGCGCAAGGTAGTGCCGGCTGGTCGAACGGGTGTAGGCGGGGTCGTAGTGCATGCGCATGATGCGTTCGAACAGTTCGGGCATCCGGCGCGCGCGGGCCATGTCCTCCCAGTGGGAGAACTCGGCGCTGCCGACCAGCTGGCGCAGGTGGGCAAGCTTGGCGACGAAGGCTTCCGGGTCGTCCTCGAAGTGGCGGTAGTCCTCGCGCCAGAGGATGACGCGCTGGTCCATCGGCGCGTCGATCCGGAGCAGGCGCGCGCCGGCGTGCATCGTGTCGAGCAGCGCATCGGGCAGTCGGACATTGCCGATCTTCTTCGACTCGGCTTCCACCCAGATCGGCCGGGCCGGATCGAACCCGGACAGTGCCTGCATCAGCAGGCTGTCGAAATACTTCTGCGTCGGCTGGGTCTTGCCGGGCAGCGCCCCGATCACGGAGCCCCGGTGGGAGGCAAGCGCCTCGAGGTCGAGCACCTGCGCGCCAAGCCCCTCCAGCTGATACAGCAGCCGTGTCTTCCCGCATCCGGTCGGACCCGACAGTACGATGTAATTGAAGCGCCGCGGCAAGGTCTCGAGCTGCTCATTGATCCAGCGGCGATATCCTTTCCAGCCGCCCTCCAGTTTCTGCACCCGGTAGCCGATGGTGTCGAGCGCATCGAACCAGAGCCGGCTGCGCTTGCCGCCGCGGAAGCAGTAAACGAGGATCCGCGTATTGCGGGGCCGGCCGGAGATCACCTCATCGAGGTGGCGGGCGATGTTCTTGAGCGAATAGGCGACGCCGATGAGGTAGGCACGCATCTTGTCGGTCCGGTGCAGCGTGCCGACCTCGGCGTACTCGTCGCTGTTGACGACTGGCAGGTTGATCGCACCCGGAATGTGATCTTCGGCATACTCGCGCTCGCTGCGGGCATCGATGATCAGGTCGTACTGTTTGAATCTTTCCATGACGGTGCCTGGTTCTGAAATAGCGTTCGATTGTGCCACAGCTTGCCGCTATGCCTGATCGCGCCGGAAGGCAGGGCGATGCCCGCCGCCGGGCCAACGCATGCTCCGCATGCTTGCCGTTATCCAACCGGGCCGAACGTCGCGCCTGCCCGGCTGAACAAGGGGGCACGGCCAGGGCGAAGCCAGGCTCAGGCGCACGGGTGCGCGCTGTGCCTCCGCGCGCTGATGTCCTCGCTGACGGCGACGAACTGCGTGATGTGGCCTTCGTCATCCTTGAGTGGTGATATCACCACGTACGACCAGTATTGCTGTCCGTCTTTCCTCGTATTGTGCAACTCGCCGTGCCATTCCCTGCCGGCGAGAAGCGTTTCCCACAGATTGCGGTAGACCTCCGCGGGCATGTCCGACGACTTCAGCAGGCGCGGGGTGCAGCCAACCACATCTTCCACGCGATAGCCGGTCAGGCTGGAGAAGCACGGGTTCACATATTCGATGATGCCCTTGGCGTCGGTAATCATGACCGCCCTCGTGCTCTGTTCGACGGCGCGCGACAGCTTGCGAAGCTGTTCCTCGGTTTTCCGGCGGCCAGCATCCCGCTCGATGTTCTCCAGTGCAAACGACAGGTCGTCCGCCATTCCGTCCAGCATGCGTATCTGCGCCGTCTCGAGAACATCGTCAACGGACGTGTAGAGGCTGAGCATGCCCGCGGCACGGCCATTGACGCGCAGCGTGAGGCTTACCCGGGTGCCGAAGCGCTCGTCCTGAGGCCTGGAGCAGACAGGTTTACCGATGCCCTCGCAAGTGCCCGCGGTCTCGCCGTTCGGCGCTACCCCGTGCAGCGCGGCGCCGCGCGTCGCCACCAGGTTCCAGGCGCCGTCGTCGCCCTCGAGTGCCGCGCGGGCGATTGCGAATCCGGCCGCTTCGACCGCAAGGCGGCACACCTGCTCAAGCAAGCGGTCGCTGTCGGCGGCGCGCACGATCGCGCTTCCGACGCCGGAGAGCAGGCGGTGGAGGCGTGTCGCCTGCGCCGCTGCCAGTCGTTCGCGCCGGCGTTCCGCCGCTTCCGCCGCCATGCGCCCCTCGCAGGCGGCAAGCTGCGCCATGTGTCGCCTGATCTCGCACTGCAAGCGTGCCGACTGCCTGATGCGGGTACGGGTGAAGCGGGCAGCCAGCACGGCCAGGCCCAGCAGTGCGACGGCTGCGATCAGCGGCGCGCCTGCCGCCGGCCACGCGGAAGTCCCCGGGCCCTGCTGCTCGGCGGCGGCCACGCCGTCCGGCAGCCACGCATGGGCATACATTGCGGCGAACGCGCAGCCGAGCACCAGCGTCGACACGAATGCGAGCGAAGTGAGGAGGCGCAGGCGCAACTTCAGCGTCGCCGCTTCCGGTTCATTTGTCGCCAGCTGTGCACTTGCATGCATCTCGTCGCTCCCCATCCTTGAAATCGCCCGGCGCCGCCGGCAGGTCGCCATCCGGAACGTGTCGGTTTCCGGGGCGCTTTTATCCCGCATCCAGCAACTAGCATGCCAATTGATACAAACGGGAAATTCCAGGGGAGAGCGTCAAAACCGCGAACCGCCCCTTCCCGAAACCGGGAATCGGCAGTCCTGCGCTCTCGCGTGTGGGAATCACAAGCGGGGTGTGCATGGAGCGGCTGCACCCGTCGTGCCGGCCGGTGGTTCCAAGGAAAGGACCGTGAACCAACCCTTGCGACTTCGCCAGGCCGGTACAGCGTCTGTGGCAAGGGTCGCTGCCAGCGTTTATGCTTGCGTTTCCCGATTCCGGAAAAGATCCGGGATGGGTGGGGCTGCCGCGGCAGCCGCCGACAGATCGAAGAATGCACAATGAACAAGTCCGATACCAATACGATGAAGTCTCTGGAAGTGCTGATCGTGGACGACGAGCCTGCGATACGCGAGGTGCTTGCCGTCCACCTCGAGGGCGCCGGATGCAAGGTCTGGCAGGCGGGCAGCGGCAGCGAGGCCTTCGCGTGCCTGGCCAAAGGGGACATCGACGTCGCCGTCAGCGACATCAAGATGCCGGACTTCACGGGCATCGAGCTGGTGCGTCGCGCCCGCGCCGCAGGTATCGAGACCAGCTTCATCATGATGACCGCCT
Organism: Noviherbaspirillum sp.; assembly: GCF_036563305.1. Taxonomy (GTDB): domain Bacteria; phylum Pseudomonadota; class Gammaproteobacteria; order Burkholderiales; family Burkholderiaceae_D; genus Noviherbaspirillum. The sequence continues at coordinate 67,649 of NZ_DATCMQ010000007.1, forward strand.
ACGCGTCGGTGGATACCGCGATCGAGGCCATCAAGGCGGGCGCATCCGATTACATGATCAAGCCCGTGCGCAATGACGAGGTGGTGCACCGGCTGATGAAGGTGCGCGACCTGCGCCGTCTCAGTTCCGAGAATCGCGTTCTCCGCAACCTGGTGCTCGGCTCCCGCGAGCCGCAGTTCGATTTCGCCTCGGCGTCGATGAAACAGCTCGAGCGCATGATCGCGAAGGTGGCGCCGACCGACAGCACCGTGCTGGTGACGGGCGAGAGCGGCACGGGCAAGGGCGTGATCGCGCGCCAGATCCATCAGAACAGCCAGCGGGTGGACGGCCCCTTCATCCCCGTCAACTGCGGCGCGATTCCCGAGAACCTGATGGAGAGCGAGCTGTTCGGCCACGTCAAGGGATCGTTCACCGGCGCCGACAAGGCGCGCAAGGGGCTGTTCCTGGAGGCGGACAAGGGCACCATCTTCCTCGATGAGATCGGTGAACTGCCGCTCGCCCTCCAGGTGAAGCTGCTGCACGTGATCGAGGAGAAGTCGATCCGACCGGTGGGCAGCGAGCAGGCCAGGCGCGCCGACGTGCGCATCGTCGCCGCGACCAACCGCGATCTTGCCCAGATGGTCGCGGAGGGCCGCTTCCGCGAAGACCTCTACTTTCGCTTGTCAGTCTTTCATGTACACGTTCCCCCGCTGCGCGAACGGCGGCAGGACATTCCGGGGCTGGTGCGCTTCTTGCTGGCAAAGGCGGCGAAGCGTCTGAACACCAGTGAAGACATCAACATGGACGCGGATGTCGAGGAAACCCTGTGCGCCTACGAATGGCCCGGGAATGTACGGGAGATGGAAAACGTGGTTGATCGAGCATTGATCCTGGCCGACGAAGGCCGTATTACGATGGCGGACCTGCCGCCGCACGTGGCGCGCGTCGCCCCGCCGGGAAGCGCGCGCGTGGCGGGCGAGGGCGGCGACAGCCTGCGCGAGCAGGTACGCCGTTTCGAGAGCACCGTCATTCACAATGCCATCGCCGACGCCAACGGCGACCGGCGCGCCGCTGCCCTGAAACTCGGCATCGGACTTTCCAGCCTCTACCGCAAGCTCGAAGAGTACGAGGCGCTCGGCATCCTGCCCGGCCCCGCCGACAACCGTCCCCAGCCGCGCTGAACTGCCGCGACGCGCTGCCGGACCATCGGTTTCGGTAGCGTGTGCCTGTTTTTGCTCTTCATGTCGCCGCAGCGGCAATCGCTGCCGGTGGCTGCCTGCCAGCCCGCCCGTCTCCTGGTGCGAGAGGGCATTCCACAGCCTGCCGCCTGGGCGCGCCGGACGTCGATGACGCCCGGCGCCAGCACGGCCATCGTTACTGGCCCATCCCTGCCTTTCATCCCTGCCGATTTCACGGGGACGTCCGAAGTCGTTCAGCCGGAGGGTCAATCCGGTTCGCCGCAGGAATTTCCCTCTTTTCTTTTTAAATGAGAATTGTTATCATTCCCTTCTTGGCTGAATGAATAGCCGCTTCGCCGCAAAGGCGAAGACTGGAAGAGCGGCAGGCAGAAGCCGTTACGGCAAAAAAAAGACCCTATGAATCAATCGTTTAACGCGAAAGCCAGCGTCCTGACGCTGATTTTCGCGATCCATCTCGGCCTGCTGATCCTGGCGACGCTCGGCGCCGGCACAGCGCCGGCGGTACCGTCCGTGCCGCAGCCCATGGTCATGGTCGAGATGCTGCCGGCCGTCGTGCCGCCAAAGCCCGAACCGCCGAAGCCGACGCCCCCCGAACCGAAGCCGCAGCCAAAGAAGCCCGTTCCCAAGGCGCAGCCGAAACGCCAACCGCCGAAGACGACCACCAGCGACAAGGCGTTGACCGCGCCGGAGCCGGAGCCGGAGCCGGTCGCGCCGGCCCCGGTAGCCACACCCGAGCCGCCGGCGCCCGCACCGCCGGCGCCGCCAGCGCCACCGGCGCCGCCCGCACCCGTCACCCCGCCGCGATTCAACGCCGCGTACCTGAACAACCCGGCACCCGTCTATCCGCCGCTGCTGCGCCGCGCCGGTGAAGAAGGCAGGGTGGTCCTGCGGGTGCTGGTCACGGCGGAGGGCAATGCGGGCGAGGTCCATGTACTGCGCTCGAGCAGTTCACCTCTGTTCGACGAGGCTGCACTGAACGCCGTGCGCAAGTGGCGCTTCGTGCCGGCCCGCCGCGGCGATGCGCCGGTGGCCGAGTGGGTGCAGGTGCCGATCGATTTCAAACTGAACTGAACCGTCATTTACGAAAGTACGCTCATGAACAACCCCTACGGTATTGCCAACCTCTGGCAGCAAGGCGATTCCATCACGCGCGCTGTGGCGATCGTCCTCCTCATCATGTCCATCCTTTCCTGGTACGTCATGGTGGTCAAGGCCTGGAGCCTGGTGCGCCTGCGCCGCCAGGCGGCGGTGGCCAACGAGAAGTTCTGGCACAGCAAGAGCCTGGAAGAGGGCATGAACATGCTGACCCCCGACCGCCGCAGCAATCCGTTCCGCGCACTTGCCGAGGACGGCGCCAACGCCGCGCTCCATCACGCGATGAGCAAGGAAGACCTGCACGGCGCACTCAATCTCAGCGAATGGGTGACCAGCTGCCTGCGCCGCTCGATCGAGAACGTCACCGGCCGTCTGCAAAGCGGACTGCAGGTGCTGGCGTCGGTGGGCAGCACTGCTCCTTTCGTCGGCCTGTTCGGCACCGTCTGGGGCATCTATCACGCACTGGTCGGCATCGGCGTCACCGGACAGGCCAGCATCGACCGGGTTGCCGGCCCCGTAGGCGAGGCACTCATCATGACCGCCTTCGGCCTGATCGTTGCCATCCCGGCGGTGCTTGGCTACAACGCACTCACCCGCAGCAACAAGGCGCTGCTGTCGCAGCTGTCCAATTTCGCGCATGACCTGCATGCGTACCTGATCACCGGCGGCCGCGTCGGACAGGCGCCGCAGAATGTCGTCAGCCTGCGCAAGGGGGAGGCATGAGCTTCGGGAATCCCGACAACGACGATGACGTGATGGCGGAGATCAACATGACGCCGCTGGTCGACGTCATGCTGGTCCTGCTCATCATCTTCATCATCACCATCCCGGTGATCAATCACGCGGTGAAGCTCGACCTTCCGCGCGCGGCGAGCCAGCCCAATGACGTCAAGCCGCCGCACGTCGAAGTGTCGATCGATGCGCAGGGCATCATCAGCTGGAACGGCAACGCCGTCGACGAGCAGGCACTGAAGGAGAACATCGCGGTCGCCTCCGCGCAGTCGCCGCAGCCGGAACTGCACCTGCGCGCCGACCGCAAGACCCCGTACGAGAACGTCGCCCGGCTGATGGCGGCGGCGCAGACCGGGGGGCTGAACAAGATCGGTTTCATCACCGATCCCGAAGCTGCAAGGTAGTCCCCATTCATCAACCACTTTCGCACTTGACCAGGACATCCATGAAAGTCACTCTTTGCAACGCCATCGCCGCCGCCCTCTCGCTCGTCGCCGTCGCTTCCGTGCAAGCCCAGGACAAGGTGCTGAACCTGTACTCGGCGCGTCACTACCAGACCGACGAGGAGCTCTACAACAAGTTCACCCAGCAGACCGGCATCCGTATCAACCGGATCGAAGCAGATGACGCGGCGTTGATGGAGCGCCTGCGCAACGAAGGAAAGAACAGCCCGGCCGACGTGATCCTGCTGGTCGACGCCGCCCGCCTCTGGCGCGCGCAGGTCGAAGGCCAGTTCCAGCCGGTGCGCTCGAAAGTGCTGGAGGAGCGGATTCCCGTCAACCTGCGCGGCGGTGACGAGGGGCAGGGCGCACAGTGGTTCGGCCTGTCGACCCGGGCTCGCATCATCGTATACAACAAGGTGCGCGTGAAGCGCGATGAGGTGGCCACGTACGAGTCGCTCGCCGACCCGGTCAACAAGGGCAAGGTCTGCACCCGTTCCGGCGCACACCCGTACATGCTGTCCCTGATCGGCGCCATGATCGAGCGCAACGGCGAGCCGGCGACCGAGAAATGGGCCCAGGGCATGGTCGCCAATTTTGCCCGTCCTCCGCAGGGCGGCGACACCGACCAGATCAAGGGCGTCGCCTCGGGCGAATGCGCCGTGGCCCTCGCCAACAGCTACTACTACGCTCGCCTGCTGCGCTCCAACAAATCGGAAGACCGCGAGATGATGAACAAGGTTGGCTTTGTGTGGCCGAACCAGGGTACTTCCGGCACTCACATCAACGTCGCAGGTGGCGCAGTCGCCAGGAATGCCCCGCACCGCGACGCCGCCGTCAAGTTCCTTGAATACCTTGCCAGCGACGAAGCCCAGGCCTATTTCGCCAACGGCAACAACGAGTGGCCGGTCGTGAAGACGGCGGTGGCGAAGAACCCGGTGCTGCAGCAGATGGGCGACTTCAAGACCGAAAACGTCTCGTTCACCGCCATCGGCAAGAATCAGATCCCGGCCCAGAAGATCCTCGACCGCGTCGGGTACAAGTAAAAGCATTCCGTTTTCATTTCTCGTCATGTCGCAGCCAGCCAGTCCCTGTTGATAGCCAGCCTGACACTTCAATTCACCACGTACAGGGATTCACAATGAAAAAGAAACTGGTAAAACGCCGGGCGCCGGAGGCAAGACAACGTCCGCAGCAAACCCGGCACGCCGTCCAGCCGGAGATCCGCCTGGCGGCGAGCCTGCCGCTCGGTGCGCTGATGCTTGCCGCATCGGTCTCCGCAACCGCCCAGAACGTCGCGCAGGCGCCTGCCTCGCGCGACCAGGTGATGCCGACGGTGGAAGTGCAGGGACAGCGCGAGACCCTGAGCAAGGAATCGCTGCGCACCACCACGACCGGCATCGGCAAGGGCACGCAGGAGCTGCGTGACATTCCGCAGTCGGTCACCGTCATGACCGAGCGCCTGATCGACGACCGGAATCTCGACGACTTCCGCGAAGTGCTGCGCACGACTGCCGGCGTGACCTTCCAGGCGGGCGAGACCGGCGAGGAAGACGTGCGTCTGCGCGGCTTCTCGCTCGGCCAGGCGGGCGACATCTATACCGACGGGCTGCGTGATGGCGCGCTGTACGAGCGCGATACCTTCAACAACGATCGCATCGAGGTGCTGAAGGGGTCGGCATCGATGTTGTTCGGCAAGGGCTCGACCGGTGGTATCGTCAACCAGGTCAGCAAGATGCCCTTCCTGTTCAACCAGAACGAGGTGACCTACACCGTCGGCAGCGGCGACCTGCATCGCTTCACGGGCGACTTCAACATCAAGACCGGCGACGATGCCGCCCTGCGCTTGAATGCGATGGTGCACGATGCCCACAACTGGGGCGCCAAGCAGAAGAAGCTCGGCATCGCTCCTACCTACAGTTGGGGCATCGGCACCCGCGACGAGTTCACCGTGGGCCTCTTTCACCTCGACATCGACGGCCGTCCGACCTACAGCAATCCCTGGTTCCTCTCGGGGGGCAATCGCGGCACCATCATCGAGTCGCTGCCGGCCAAGAATTACTACGGTTTCACCAGCGACTACCTCGACACCCGTGCCACCTATGGCACCTTCGCCCATACGCATCGCTTTGACAACGGCAGCCAGGTCAAAACTCAGGTGCGTCACGGCCGGTACGAGCGGGACCTGTGGGCAAGCGTGATCCAGATCGCCACGCCGGGCACGACGCGCGACAACATCAATGACAATACCGTGCTGCGCCGCGTTCCAAAGGGACGCGCCGCAGTCAGCGACACGACTCAGCTGTCGAGCGACTACTCCGGCAAGTTCAATTTCGGCGGCCGGCAGCACGAACTGCTGGCAGGCGTCGACCTGTACCAGGAGGATGCCAAGCGCAACAACAGCTTTGCAGGGCCCACCAGCCCGTTGACGACCACAGTAGGAACGCCGAACGATGGCGACTGGCGCGCCGACACGCGTGGCCGGCCGGTGTACAACGACTTCGACGCGCGCAACATTGGCCTGTACGCACAAGACATGGTCAGCATCACCGATACGCTGAAGCTGCTCGGCGGCCTGCGTTTCGACCACTTCACGGCCAAGTACAACACGGCGGCCGGCGTGAGCAACGATCGCAGCGAGAACCTGTGGTCGCCGCGCGTCGGCGCTCTGTTCCAGCCGAGCGACTGGGCGTCGTACTACGTGTCCTACGGTACTTCGTACAATACGTCGGGCGATACCTATCAGTTCGCGCCTGGCGCACCGACACCGGGCTCGCAGGCCGAGCGCGACGCCAACACACCGGCGGAAAAGAGCCGCAACTTCGAGCTGGGCGGCAAGTGGGAGCTGTTCGAAAAGCGCGCTTCGCTCGGCGTTGCCGCGTTCTACAGCGAGAAGTACAACGAGCGCAATACCGACCCGGACACCGCGTCCGACCAACAGCTTCTCTCGGGAAAGCGTCATGCGTCGGGCATGGAATTCAATCTCGCCGGCCGCATCACGCCAAAGTGGGAAGTCTTCTTCAACCACACCTGGATCCCGTCCGCCAAGATCGACAAGAGCAACGTTGCGCTCAACGCGGCCGGCACGGGCGCTCAGGTCGAGGGCGACCGCCCGGGCCTGACGCCGAAGCATAGCGGCAGCCTCTGGACCACCTATCGGATCCTGCCGGAACTGCGCCTCGGGGCAGGCCTGACCTACCGCGGCAAGCAGAATCCGGAAGGGGCGCGGCACGTCACGGCCGACAGCTTCACGGTGTTCGACGCGATGGCGGAGTACACGATCAACGAGACCTGGTCCGCCAAGCTGAACGTCTCCAACCTGACCGACAAGCTCTATGCCGACTCGCTGTACCGCGGGTTCTATGCCCCGGGCGCGCCGCGTCGCGTGGAACTGACGCTGAAGGCCATGTTCTAGGAAGGCATGCGATGCTCCTGCACCTGAAGAACGTCCTCACCCGCGACGAAATCGCCACCGCCCGTGCGCTGCTCGGCGCGGGCGCGCCGTGGGTGGACGGTCGGGTCAGCGCGGGCGGCCAGGCGGTCGCCCGCAAGAACAACGAACAGCTGGCGCAGGACAGCGATGTCTCGCGCCAGCTGCAGTCGCTGGTGCTGGCCGCGGTGCAGCGCGACCCGCTGTTCTTTTCGGCGGCGCTGCCGCGCAAGATATTCAACCCGCTGTTCAACCGCTACAGCGGCGGCAGCAACCACTACGGCGCGCATATCGACGGCGCCGTTCTTTATTCGCGCAACCCGGCCCAATGGGTGCGCACCGATGTGTCCTGCACGCTGTTCCTCGCAGAGCCGGACGAGTACGATGGCGGCGAGCTGGTGGTCCAGGACCCGCAGGGCGAGCGGCGCGTCAAACTGCCGGCGGGCGATCTTGTGCTCTATCCCGGCACGACCCTGCACCAGGTGACGCCCGTCACGCGCGGCGCGCGCCTGGCCAGCTTCTTCTGGATCGAGAGCATGGTACGCGGCGCGGACCAGCGCCAACTGCTTTTCGAAATGGACATGGCGCTGCTGAAACTGCGCGATTCCCTTGGCGAACAGGAGCCGTCGGTGGTGCAACTGACCGGGACTTACCATAACCTGCTGCGCATGTGGGCCGACACCTGAATTCCGACATGCGCACTTCGACCTGAGCCGCGCACCATGAACCCCATCCCCGCCGTCGAGGCCATCCCGTCCGGCATCGTCTCGCTCGCCGACCATGAGCAGCATGCGCGCGGCCGCCTCGACGACAATGCCTGGGCCTATTTCGCGGGCGGTGCAGGGGATGAAATCACGCTGCGGGCCAATCGCGCGGCATGGGATGACATCCGGCTGTCGACGCGGGTCCTGCGGCGCCTGGCGGGCGGGCATACCCGGGTCCAGCTTCTGGGGCGCACGCTGGCGCATCCGGTGCTGCTGGCGCCGGTGGCTTTCCAGCGCCTGGCACATGCCGACGGCGAGATCGCCAGCGCCTATGCTGCTGCCATGCAGGGCGCCGGGCTGGTGCTGAGCAGCCAGTCCAGCCTGCCGCTGGAGCAGGTGGCGCAGGCCGCGCTGGGTGAGGCGACGCGCGGCCCGCTCTGGTTCCAGCTGTATTTCCAGCATGACCGCGACTTTACGCGGGAGCTGGTGCAGCGCGCCGAACGCGCCGGTTACGAGGCGCTGGTGGTCACCGTGGACGCGTCCAGCAGCGGTGCGCGCGACCGCGAGCGCCGGGCCGGCTTTCGTCTGCCGGCCGGCATTTCCGCCGTCAACCTGCAGGGCCTGCCGCCCGCTGCGCCGATTGCACTGGCGGCGCACCAGAGCCGCATGTTCGACGGTCTCCTGGCGCATGCGCCCGACTGGTCCGACATAGAATGGCTGCGAAGCGTGACGGGCTTGCCTGTCATCCTGAAAGGCATCACCCACCCGGAGGATGCCCGCATCGCCGTCGCTGCCGGCGCGGCCGCCATCATCGTGTCCAACCATGGCGGCCGCACCCTGGACACCATGCCCGCCACCGCCGCATTGCTGCCGCGCGTGCGCTCGGCGGTCGGCGCCGGCTATCCGGTGCTGGTCGATGGCGGTATCCGCCGCGGCACCGATGTGCTGAAGGCGATCGCGCTCGGCGCCAATGCGGTGCTGGTCGGGCGCCCCTATGTGTTCGGGCTCGCCAATGCCGGCGCGATGGGTGTGTCCCATGTACTGCGGCTGCTGCGGGATGAACTGGAAATCGCGATGGCCTTGTGCGGCTGCGCGACCCTGGCCGAGGCCGGGCCGGACATTCTTTTCTCCTGACTTACAAGGCGCTCAGCAGGCGTTTGGCGCTGAGGCGGATCTGCTCGACCGAATCGAGCATGCCGGGGAAGCGCTGGCGCTCGCGCTGTCCCTGCCTTTCGACATCGATGCCGTAACAGTCGAGACCGATCAAGCGTACCCGTGGCGGCAGTTCACCCAGCAGGTCCTGGATCAGTGTCGCTTCATCCTCCAGGGCCAGGACCATGGCATCGCGCCAGTCCGCTTCCTCCATCCAGCCCATCTGCGCAAAGCCGCCGATGATGCGGGCGCGTTTCGGCTGCAGCAGGAAGAAGGCGAAATCGCCGAGCGCGAGGTATTGCTCCGCATCGGGCTGATAGCGAAGGTAGCGCGCCTGCAGCGCCGGCGCAGCCTCGATCTGCACGGCGTCGCCGAGCAGGGTCACGCGGGGTGCAGCCGGCCCGGCGTCGCCGCCGGCGACCAGGAAGCTGGCGCGGCTGTCGGCCAGCAGGTTCTTCGTGTGTTCCGCCAGGCCGCTGGCAAGGAAGACCGGGCGATGGGCTTCATCGGGCGCGAACGGCAATGCGGTGGCGTAAGGGTAGCCGGGCAGTTGCTGGGAATGGGTGGCGAGCGTGCCGCCGGCGGAGCCGTGCAGCAGATGGAGTACGGAATCGAATTCAGGCTTCATGGAAACTGCGGTGAGATGTGTCAGGCATTGTAGGCATCCGGGGACGGCCGCGCCAAGTGGATTTCCCGGCGTGTTGCGTGGTTCCCTTGACATTCATTCCAGGGCGTCGTCATGCAAAATCCCTGCTGTGCGTCACCAGGCGGCCCAGCAGCGGCGTGAGGTCGACCAGGCGCTTTGCCACCAGGTGCCGCACCTTGCCTTCGCATTGCCAGATGCCGTAGACCCCGAGCAGGCGGGCGCCGAGCAGTTCCTTGCGCTGCCGGTCGACCAGGCCGGGCCAGACGATCACGTTCACAGGGCCGGTTTCATCCTCGATGGTGACGAATACCGTCCCGCTGGCGGTGGACGGGCGCTGGCGCACGGTGACGATGCCGCAGCCACGCGCGAGCTGGCCGTTGACGAAGGTGTTGAGCACCTCCGCCGGCAGGAAGCGCCGTGCATGCAGCTGCGGGCGCAGCAGCGCCAGCGGATGGCGCTCCAGCGTGAGTCCCGTCATGTGGTAGTCGGCGACGATGCCTTCACCCTCGCTTGGCGCGGCGAGCTGCACCGCTTCCTCCCGCACCGGCGCGCCGCGCAGCAGGTCCTTGTCGGCTGCGCCGGCCACGGCTTCCCATAATGCCTGGCGCCGGTTGCCGGCAAGTGCCCGCAAGGCATTCGCATTGGCCAGCGCTTCCAGGTCCTGGCGGCGCAGCTGTGCGCGCAGCGCCAGGTCGTCGATGCCGGAAAAGGGCTGCACTGCGCGCGCTTCCTCGATGCGCCAGCCTGCCTCACGCGGCAAGCCGCGCACCAGGTTCAGGCCGAGCCGAACGGCATGTACGTCGCCCTCCGGTTCCAGGGTGCTTTCCCAGTCGCTGGCCGTCACGTCCACCGGACGTACCTCCACGCCATGGCGACGCGCATCCTGCACCAGCTGGGAGGGCGCATAAAAGCCCATCGGCTGGCTGTTGAGCAGCGCCGCCAGGAATACCGCCGGTTCATGGCACTTGATCCATGAACTGGCATAGGCCAGCAGCGCAAAGCTCGCTGCATGGCTTTCGGGAAAGCCGTAGGAGGCGAAGCCCTCGACCTGCTGCACGATGGATTCGATGAAGTCCGCCTCGTAGCCTTTCTTCGCCATCCCGTCCCGCAGCTTCTGCTGGAAACGGAACATCTCGCCCTTGCGCCGCCATGCCGCCATCGCCCGGCGCAGCTGGTCCGCCTCTCCCGCGCTGAAGCCGGCCGCCAGCATGGCGATCTGCATGACCTGTTCCTGGAAGATGGGCACACCGCAGGTACGCTCCAGCGCCGGCTTGATTTCCTCCTTGGGATAGCTGACCAGTTCCAGTCCCTGTCGTCGCCGCAGGTAGGGATGCACCATGCCGCCCTGTATCGGTCCGGGCCGGACGATGGCGACCTGGATCACCAGGTCGTAGAACTGGCGCGGGCGCAGCCGCGGCAGCATCGTCATCTGCGCCCGGCTCTCGATCTGGAACACGCCGATGGTGTCGGCTTCCCGGATCATGGCGTAAGTGGCGGGATCTTCCTTCGGGATGTCCTGCATGCCGAAAGGCTCGCCGCGCAGATCGGTGATCATGTCCAGCGCGCGCCGTATCATCGACAGCATGCCGAGCGCGAGCAGGTCGACCTTCAGCAGGCCGAGTGCGTCGAGATCGTCCTTGTCCCATTGCACCACGCTGCGCTCCGGCATCGTCGCATTTTCGATCGGCACGAGGCGCGACAGCTTGCCCCGCGCGATCACGAAACCGCCCGGATGCTGGGACAGGTGGCGCGGGAAATACATCAGCTTTTCCGCGATCGATGCCCAATGGTGCGCGATCGGCGTGTCCGGATCCATGCCGCATTCCGTGAAGCGTTCCGCCAGTCCGTTCTTGCCGTCCCACCAGCGATGGGACCCGGCGACCTGGTCGATGATGCCGGGATCGACGCCGAGCGCCTTGCCGACATCGCGGAGCACGCTGCGCGGCTTGTAGCTGATCACCACTGCGGTCAGCGCAGCGCGCATGCGTCCGTATTTCCGGTACACGTACTGGATCACTTCCTCGCGCCGCTGGTGCTCGAAATCGACGTCGATGTCCGGCGGCTCGTTGCGCTCCTTCGAGATGAAGCGCTCGAACAGCAGGTTGCCGCGCGAGGGGTCGACTTCGGTCACGTGGAGGCAGTAGCAGACCGCGGAGTTCGCCGCCGAGCCGCGCCCCTGGCACAGGATGTGGCGGCTGCGGGCGAAGCGGACGATATCGAATACCGTCAGGAAGTAGGGCTCGTAGCCCATCTCGGCGATCAGCGCCAGTTCGTGTTCGAGCTGGCGCTGCACCTGCAGCGGGATGCCGCCCGGGTAGCGCTGTTCGGCGCCGATATAGGTTTCCTTGCGCAGGTAGCTGGCCGGGGTTTCGCCTTCCGGCACCAGTTCGTCCGGGTATTCGTAGCGCAACTCATCCAGCGAGAACGTGCACCGCCGCGCAATCTCCAGGGTTTCCGCGAGCGCCGCCGGCGGGTAGATGTTCCCCAGCCGCAGCCGCGAGCGCAGGTGCTGCTCCGCATTCGGCGCCAGCGCATAGCCGCATTCCGCGATCGGCTGGCCGAGCCGGACCGCCGTCAGCGCATCCTGCAAGGGCTTGCGTGAACGTACATGCATGCAGACGTCGCCGGTCGCGACCACCGGCAGCCCCTGCGCATGTGCAACCCGCTCGATAGTGGCGCGATGATGATCGTCGCCTGCCCGCAGCAGCAGGGTCATCGCAATCCACGCGCGCTCCGGAAAGACGTCGCGCAGCCACGTTGCCTGGGACGACAGCCGCCCGGCATCGATTCCATGGGCAGGTGTCAGGATGGCGAGGCAGTGCGGCATGCCGCGCAGGTGTGCAAGGTCTTCCGGCGGCGCTTCGATGTCTGCCGGCAGCAGCCGATAGCTGCCTTTCTCGGCACGGGTACGACCCAGCGTGATCAGTTCACACAAGTTGCCGTAGCCTTCGCGGTTGCAGGCCAGCAGGATCAGCGAAAAGGCCGGCGTGCCATCCTCCTCGACCAGCTGGAACTGGCTGCCGACGATCAGGTGCAGGCCGATCTTCTTTGCCTCCACATGCGCCCGTACCACGCCCGCCAGCGAGCATTCATCCGTAATTCCCAGGGCGGCATAGCCCAGCTGGGCTGCGCGCGCGGCAAGTTCTTCTCCATGTGACGCGCCTCGCAGGAAACTGAAGTTGGTCATGCATTGGAGTTCGGCATACGCGGGCAGGGAGGACAAGGAGAGCATTGCATAAATACTGTATAAAAAACCAGTATAAACGAAACTTTCTATCGATTGCCCAACTTTGTTTCTTAACAGATATGCGATGTGTTAAGCGGTTGACAGTCGTCAAACGTTAATAAAACTGCAATCTTAGACTTTCGGCATGACTTCATTCCAGGAGAGAAGAGATGCAGAAATCGGGGAGGCAGTTGTCGGGCCTGATGCTGGCGCTGGCCGGCAGTCTCAGCGCGTGTGGCGGCGGCAGCGGTGATCAGGCAGGGGGCGGGGGAACGGGCAGCGGCGGGGACACCAGGCTTGCTCCCGAAGTCTGGACGAAATGTGCGGATGAATACGGCGTCTGCACCTTCAACGGCACGAGGGAAGTCCGCTACGGCCTCAATGGCTCCTGGGCAAAGCGCACCGCCACCGGATCGATTTCGTGTTCGAATGAAGTGTTCGGGGACCCGTTGCCGGGTGCGGACAAGATCTGCGAGTACGTGACGATCACCTCATCGCCCGCACCGACACCGACACCGACACCGACACCGACACCGACACCAGCGCCGGCCTGGGTCAAATGTGCGGATGAGTACGGCACCTGCACCGTGCCCGGCACTACCCAGGTCCGCTACGGCCTGAACGGCAGCTGGGCGACACGTACGGTCACCGGCGCAATCGAATGCTCGAATGAAGTGTTCGGCGATCCACTGCCCGGCGCGGACAAGATCTGCGAGTATGCGACGACCACGCCGTCGCCCGGACCGGCGCCAACCCCGACCCCGACCCCGACGCCCGGCCTGCCGGCGCCGGTTCCTGGAGCAAGCCTCACCATGTCCTGCGTCGACGGCAGTCTCTACCACTGCAGCGGCGACACTATCCTGCGTACCGAAAACGGCGTGGCGCTGACGGCATCCGGTGTCCAGGCCTATGGCAAGTCCACCAACGACCTCGCCACGCCCATCGTCAACAAGGCGACGGCTTACGGCCTCGCGCCGGCCTCGGGCGGTTACGCCGAGGTGCGCGTGGCGAAGGCGGGCGACGGCAGCATTTCCAGCCCGGTGCTGTTGCTGCGCAACCTCGGCATTTCCTGGGACGGCAAGATTGAACGTCCGATCATTGTCGAGACCTTCCGCACCACACAGGGACGGGTCACCATCGACGCGAACGGCCTGATCTCGTTTGCCGCGCTGCCGGCCCGTTCCAATCTCGGCTTCTTCGATTTCGCCACGAAAGGCACGGCCGGCACCCAGCTCAACTACGCGAACAACAGCTACTTCCCGCGTGCAGAGCCGAGCCGCTGCGGCTATTCGCCTTGTCCGACGACCGAGACCGCCGGCCTGCAGACCCAGGCCGGGGACTGGGCGGGAGGCGGCTTGATTCCCCACTCGGCCAGCGTCAGCCGCCTGCACGGCGACGGCGATGTTCATGCGGGCGACGGACCGCCGGATGCCAACGGCAATCCCACCGTTCTCCCGGGGGGCAATGGCCCCGGCGTGCCGTTCCCGGGATCCAAGGGCTATCGCTTCTTCAGCAACTGGGGCTACCAGTATGCGAACCTCGCCGCCTGGGTGACGCAAGATACGGTGCAGATCGTCGAATGGACCGCGGGTGCCGGCACCGATGAACACAACCAGAGCCGCAACGGCATGGTTGCCTACGGCCCCGTGACGATGCCGTCACAGGTGCCGGCCACCGGTTCTGCGAGCTACGCGGCACAGGTCTATGGCTGGTACGCCCCCAACGGCACGGCCGAAGCTTCGTTCTATCGTGGCGTCGCACAGGTGACGGTCAATTTCGCCACGCGCCAGGTAACCGTGGCGATCCAGAACACGCGCACCGACAACGAGGCACAGACGCCGGTGCCGGCAACGCTGAATGCGGTCGTGCAGATGGGAGCGGCGGGATCGAACGTCGCCAATTACCTGAGGGCGCCGGTCGGCAATGGCACGCTGTCGGGAGGGCTCGGTGCACGCTACTTCGGACCAGTGGTGACGACGGGGACCAGTGGCGCGGGACCGGCCGAGATCGGCGGCACCTTCACGCTGTCGAATGGCAGCGGCGCCACTATCGTGGGCGGCTTCGTGGGGCGCAAGCAATAAGGAACGGCGATGCGAGGGTGGGCGGCCCGATATCGGCGTCGTCCGCTGCCGCGTCAACGCCGGCGGGTGCGTAACCGTCTGGCGGCAATGAATACGATCAGTGCGAAGACGGCCAGCAGGAGGCCCGGGCCGAGCTTGTTCTGGGGCACAGGCTCATTTGCCTGCTGAGCCGGGATCGTGGATTCGCCTGCGCCGGAGGCGCTGCTGCCCCCGGCATTTCCGCTGCTGCCTTCCGACTGCGTGACGGTATCCGCCTGGCGATCGCCCGATATCAGTGATCCCAGGCCGAGGCCAAGCAAGGCGCCGCCGAGCATGCCGCCCCAGGGACTGCCGGCCTCGCGCGGCAGCGTGTGCTGGGGAGCCGGCGGCAGCGGCGCATTGGCGGGTGCGGGTTGGGCGGAGACGGGCGGTTGTGCCGGCGTTGGTGCCGGTGCCGTCCTAGGCGGGGCGGGCGGCTGCCGGACTGCGGAGGACTGCCTGCCGCTCGAGCGGCCGCTGCCGGCACGCTTGGCATAGGACTCCGGTACCGCAAGCGTGAAAACCACCAGGAGGAGAAAAATTCTTGCGATGAGGAGGGAGTGCATGACATGGCCCGCGACTGGAGGCCTGGAGAGATTCCAGGCGCTGAAGATTGGAGTCGCGCGGCGGCAGGAGGTTTCGCGCTACAGCGCTGCGTCAATCGCCGCCGGAGATTGCAGTGTCAGTGAGTGAGGCGTGCGATGTGCCGCTTCAGTGGACCGTGCAGTAGGCCGCGCGGATCATCTTGACGGCGACCGGCAGCGCGTCGCAGCTGTCGAGATCGGCGGGCTGATTGACGCGCGGGACGTACCCCCAGCGCGAGGAGCGCAACATGCGGATGTAGCGCTTGTCGAGATCGCCGGCCTGCTCCAGCGCCTGCAGTGCCTCTTTCTCGATTTCGTGTACCAGCCGCCATGTCAGTGGATGGCCGGCAGTGCGGTAGCGTTCGGCGATCGCATCGACCGCAAGCGCGAGCCGCGCGCGGGCGGCATGCAGTTTGTGACCTTCAAACAGTTTCATGGGATCGTGTCTTTGCTGTATGGGTGTACAGTATAAAAGGTTTTGCCGCCGACAGGATCGAGCATGCGCAAGCTTGTCGTAAAAAATCCCGAAAATACCGTGCGGAAATGGAAATAAGGCAATTTTGATGGAAGTTATAGAAAGATAGTGGGTATCTTTTCATGCAAAAAAACCTTGCAAAAACCAGTGCACCTCTTCCCCGATCCGTTCCCGGTACAGCCAGTAGCAGGTCGACGAATCCTCCTGGTAGATGAAGTAGTCGCGGACCACGAGCGCGCCATCCCACCAGCCGCATTCAATCCGTTCAGGTCCCCTGACCAGCCGGAGCGGCGACCGGAAAACCGGCCGGTGTTCCCGCACCATCAGTTCGATCGGCTGTTCCAGCATCCAGAACGGTCTCTCTGCGAATGCCGGCGTCGCGCACCGACTGCGTGGAGAAGGCCCTGCCGCCGGCACCCATGCGTTCGAGACTTCCGGTCGGTGGTCCGCGCGCAGCGACGGCATCAGCACGCTTTGTTCGCCGAGGCGTGAGACGAGCAGCTCCAGCAGACGGTGGAATTCCTCCGGCGTATTGGCCGGATCGGGAAACAGCGCGTCGGTCGGTGGCAGCATCTCCGTCACCTGCAGCGCCTCCAGGCGGAGTCCGATCAGCGGAGCGCGCAATGCCATGCGCGCCAGGCGTTCCTTCAGCAGGCGGATGAGGTGATCCTCTCGCCAGACCGGGGCCGCCAGCGCGATCTCGACCGGGGTGGGCTCGATTGCACAGCGGCCGCGCTCATGCTCCAGTTGCAGCAGGATGCGTGATACCGCGAGCTGCTGCGCGACCAGCCAGCCGCTCATCTGCAGCAGCAGCCGGCGTGCGGCGAACAGTGCCGCTTCCGCATGCTCGATCCGGTCGGGCAGTTCCAGCCTGGCGGAAAAATGCTTCGGCGCGGGGACCCAGTCGAACAGTTCGGGTGCTTCTCCATAAGCGCGGTCGAGCGCTTCGAGTACAGCGGCATCGGTACGCCGCTGCAGGCCTGCGCGCGGCAGCTTGCGCAACTGCCCGAAGCTGCGGCAGCCGATTCCGGCCAGCCATTCCTCATACGGCAAAAGCGCCGGCAGCAGCAGGCAGGGCAGGGCATCGAGGCGATATGCCAGGCTCTTCATGCGTACCACGCGCCGTCGCCGCCCTGCATGGCGGGCAAGCAGCCAGGCGCCCTGGGCAGTGGGCGCCATGCCCAGCTGCGGCGTGAAGCCGAGCATGCGCACGCTGGCGCGCACCATCCGCGCCAATGCCAGCCTGCCGCCGAATACACGCAGGCTGGCGCTGACATCCAGCAGCAGGCCGCCGGCACCGGCCAAGGCGACTTCAGGGGTGTATTGCAGCAGTGCGAGCGCAATGCCGGCCAGCGCCTCCTGCTCGCGCGCGGCGTCGTGCTCATGGAGGACCGCATCCGGGCAGATCGCCTGCACGCTGCCGTTACGCATGCCTGGCCGCACGCCGGCCTGCACCGCCGCCATACTTGCCGCCACCACGCGTCCACGCTCGACGATGACATGCCTGCCTGGTTCAGACCAGTTCGGTCGGATTGCTTCGAGTGACAGCAGCGGCAGGTGCACGCTGATCCAGGTACGCATTGGAAGAGCCGGGAGAAACAGGGGATACGGGAGCCGCCGGCGAGTCTTCCAGCAGCAGGTGAAGGGGGGTGTCGCGGCGCGGCCCGCGCCGCTTGACGATCTCGATATCGATACCGCCGCTGGCCGGGCGCAGCGCCAGCCGCAACGGTGAAGGCGAGGCATGGCGGATGCAGGCCAGGGGACGCAGCATCCAGAACACCATTTCGGAACCCTGCGCGGCAAGCAGCAGGCGGCGCAGCGATTCGGCGCGCACTTCGGCTTCCCAGAAAATCAGTGCGCCGCAACTGCCGTTGCGCAGGATCTGCTCTGCGCTCCAGAGTGCATCGGCACTGCGCGGCGCCTTGATCCACAACAGGCTGTCGGCGGGCAGTCCCCATCCGGTCCATGCCGCCATTTGCGGCAGGTAGGGCGGGCGCAGCAGGACGATGCGGCGCCTGGTGGCGATGTGCCGCAATGCCGGTCGCAGCAGACGGATTTCGCCGATGCCCGCCTGCTGCACCAGGAGTTCGATCAGGGTGGCGGTGGGCCAGCCGCCATCCGGCAGTTCCTGGTCGAGCGCAGGATGGCCGGTAGGTGTGACGGCGGCATGATAAGACCCCATTTGGTCTGCCCGCCATACTGCACCGGGAAGGACAAGCTCGGGCCGGTTGGATTTTTCTATCGGTGAAACTATTGCTGGCATCGGGCCTCCTAGTATTCTGGTTGATGATGCTTGTCATCAATACTGTATAAATATACAGTAAAACCTCAGACCCGATTAGTCAAATTCCAAGATCGCATACTGTTTGCCATGACCATTCACAAGGCCCGGTTTCCTGTGCGGCCATGGCCCGAACCCAGCAGGAAAAATCCCTTCGATGCAGCCCCGTGTCACTTCCGTAGGCTTGCTGGTCAAGCCCGATCCCGCCAGCAGTTTCGCCTATCCGCACCATATCGATCGTGCCAGCCTTGATGCATTGCCTGCCAAGCCGGGCATCTACATATTCCGCGATGCGCAGGACCGTCCCCTTTACGTTGGCAAGAGCGTCAGCATCCGCACACGAGTGCTTTCACACCTGCGTACCCCCGAGGAGGCGCGCATGCTGCAGCAGAGCCGCTATGTCGAATTCCGACGTACTGCAGGCGACATCGGCGCCTTGCTGCTGGAGTCGCGGCTGATCAAGGATCTGCAGCCGCTGCACAATAAGAAGCTGCGCCGCGCCAGGGAGATGTGCACGCTGCATCTTGCCCCCGGCCTCAAGTCGATGCCCGAGATCGTTTACGCACGAGAGCATGACTTCGCGCGCACGGCAAACCTGTACGGCTTGTTCGCGACGCGCAAGGCGGCACTGGAAAAACTGCGTGAGATTGTCGACCTTCACATGCTGTGCCCGGCTTTGACCGGACTCGAGAATGCCATGCGCGGCCGGGCCTGCTTTGCCAGGCAGGTATCGCGCTGTCTTGGTGCCTGTGTCGGCGCCGAGCCGGTGCAGGAGCACCAGAGGCGCCTGAGGGCGGCACTCGACGACTTGCGCATCGTCGTCTGGCCGTGGTCCGGTCCCATGGGTATCGTGGAGGAGTGCGATGGCTGGAAGCAGACCCATGTGGTCGACCACTGGTTCTATCTCGGCTCCATCGATCATGTCCCGGGCGCCCGGCCAATCAAGCGCGCGGCACGGCGCTCCTTCGATGTCGACACCTACAAGATCCTGGTGAAACCGATGCTGCGCGGAGAGTTGCGGATAGAAGCGGTTGCGCTTGACGAGGCCTGAGCGGCGCGAAGCCGGGGCAGAAAAGCAGGAAGCCGTGACCGGCTAGCGGTGCACGGCTTCCTGGAGTGACGCTGTTACTTGGAAGCGCCGCCAGTCGACGAGCTGCTGCCGGAAGTGCTGCCGCTGCCCGGCGGCGTCGTGCTGCTGGCGCCGGCACCGGTATTGCCTCCTGCGCTGCCAGCCTCGCTGCTGGTGCCGCCCGTGCTGCCGCTGGTGCCGCCGCTGGTGCCGCCCGTTGCGCCGCCGGTGCCGCCCGTTGCGCCGCTGGTCCCGCCAGCCGCGCCGCCCGTGGTGTCGCCGGTCGTTCCGCCGGTCGCGCCCGCACCCGGCATACCGCCGGTTGCCGCGCCGCTGCTGGAATCGCTTGCAGTGCCGCCGGTGCTGCCCGTGGTGCCGCTTCCGGCCGTACCGCCCGGCGTGCCGGCGGAATCGCTGGAGGTGGCGCCACCCGCGCTCGGCGTGCTGCCAGCGGTTCCGGTGCCGCCTGCAGTACCGCCGGTGCTGCCGGCAGCGCCAGAGCTACTGGTGCTGCCCTCGCCGCCAGCTCCGGAGCCGGCGTCATTCTTGTTGCAGGCACCCAGGGTCAATGTGGCGACGAGTGCCGCGAGCAATACTGAATATTTCATGCTGATTCCTCTCAAAAAAATATAGTTGTTGATTGGAGTACAAGGGGTACACAACTAATTGGAGGAAATTCGTTGTCGTAAGTGCCGATGATGGCTTTGATAAATCTCAAGTCGAGATATGCTTTATTCAATACTAGTATGTTGTCTCGAGGAAATTAAACAATGGTAAGGATATAATCCTGCTCCAAAATTCAAGCAAGCAGGGACAGGCCCTTCCGGGCCTTTTTTGTTGGGGACAAACATGACCAAAAGCTCACTGCGCAGGCAGCTTGTGCTGCCATATGTGCTGCTGGTGATCTTCGTGTCCACCGCAATCGGATGGGTTTCGTACCAGGCAGGCGAGGAGGCGGTCGACACCTTGTCGCGCCGTATTCTGGCCGATACCGTGCAGCGCATCAGCGCATCGACCGAGGAACACCTTTCGCGCGCGCTCGTGGCACTGCATTCGATCGACCCGGACCCCGCCACGCTGCCCGAGCCCCAGCCATTTTCCGACGACTTGAGCCGCCTCGAGTCCCGCTTCTGGGTGGCCAGCGGGCTGTTCATGGACATCAACAACTATGTTTACTTCGGTGGCGCGGATGGCCGCTTCATCGGCGTCAACCGCGTGAGCAAGGACCTGGTCGAACTCTACCGTCGTGATCCTGGCGCAGCCCGCCGCAGCGTCTATGCAAGCAATCAGCCCGGCCAGCGGCAAAGCCTGCTGCGGCGCGACGACTATGATCCGCGCGAACGTCCCTGGTACACGATTGCTGCCGCCCAGGCGCGCCCGGTCTGGTCGCCGGTATACAACGACTTCACCTCGAAGGAGCCGACGATCACCCTGGCCAAGGCTGTGCGCCGTGCCGACCAGTCCCTGGCTGGCGTCGTCGCCACCGACGTGACGCTCAAGGTGCTGACCGAATTTCTGCGCACGCTCTCGGTCAGCGACAATGGCGTCGCCTTCGTCATCGACGGCGACGGCTACATGGTCGCGACATCCGGGCAGGAGCTGCCGTTCCGGATGGTGAACGGACAGCCGGAGCGCATGCATGTCACCGACATGCAGTCGACCATGATCAGGCAGGCATACGCGGGGATTCACAACTGGAAGATGCGCGACGGGGATGCCAAGGACATGCTGGCGCTCTCGTCCGGCCCGATAGAGATTGCGGCCGGGGAGCTGGGTGCGCGTTACGGCGTCGACTGGATCACGGTAGTGGCCGTGCCCAAGTCGGACTTTACCGGCGGCGTCAGGCGCAGCTTCGTGCAAGGCATGCTGATCGCCATCCTGTGCGTGATGGCCGCGATCGCGATCGGCCTGTCGCTGATCAACCGCGTGCTCGGGGACATTCGCCGGCTGAACGAGGCCGCCCGTCGCATCGGCGAAGGCGAACCGCTGCCGAAGCTCGACCTGCGGCGGCGCGACGAGTTGGGTCAGCTCGCCATGTCGTTCAGCGAGATGGAGCACAACCTGCGGATCGACAAGCTCACCGCCGTGTTCAACCGCGCCTCGCTGATCGCGCAGATTGCCTTCCTGCGCCGGCAGCTCGACCAGAAAAACGGAGAGCGCCCGCAATTTGCGCTGCTGTTCATCGACCTCGATCATTTCAAGAAGGTCAACGACCAGCACGGCCATGCCGCCGGCGACCGGGTGCTGGCGACGGTGGCGGCGCGGCTGAAGGAATCCGTTCGGGTCACCGACGTCGTGGCCCGCTATGGCGGTGACGAGTTCGTCGTCCTCCTCAAGGGCCTGACGCCGGCAAGTGACGTGATGGCGATGGAGGAGAAGATCCGGACCGTGGTCGAGGCTCCCGTGCCGCTCGAGCACGGCATTGCCCGCGTCGGCGTGTCCATCGGCTGGGCGATGTTCCCGGACGACGGCGAGGATATCGAAGCACTCCTGAAAATCGCGGACAAGCGGATGTTCGACGCGAAGAGGGTGCGCAAGGCTGCCCTGGCTCAGACGAGTTCGACGTAATTGCGCAGGAAGGTCTTGGTCTCGCTGTTGGGGAAGCTGATGGTTACCTTGTCCCCGGCCGATGAAACGACCCGTCCTTCGCCGTAGCGCGCCACCTTCACCGCCTGGCCCGGCTCCGGTCCCTTCTCCACCTGCACCGGCGGCGCATGATGCCGCACATGTTCCGGGCTGAGCGCCTGCTCCGGGGGGCGGCGGCAGTTGTCACACACGCCGCAATGCGACCACTCGGCCTCTTCGCCGAAGTATTCAAGCAATACCTTCCAGCGGCAGAAGCCGGTCTGCGCGTAGAACACCATGCGGTCCAGCGCATCGTGATCGCGGGCGCTCTTGTCACGATAGGTCTGCACCAGCTGCCGCAGTTCCTTCGCCTTCGCATTGGCGCGGACCAGATGAAAAGCGAGGTTTTCGTCCTGCCGCACCAGGCCGCCGTCCTTGAGGAGCTTGAGCGCAACCTGGAGCCGGTTGTCATGCACATCTTCAAGCTTGTCCTGCAGCCGCTCGAGCGGGACTGGCGCTCCTTCCGCTGCAAGCGCCTGCAATGCGGCGTAGACGCTGGCGATATCGTCGGCGCCCGGATAGCGCCGTGCCAGGAAAAACTGCTGGACCTGCTTATCCTTGGCGAAATAGAGCAGGGTGCAGGCGGAAGGTCTTCCGTCACGTCCCGCGCGCCCGGACTCCTGGTAGTAGGATTCGAGATTGGCGGGCATCTGGAAATGAATCACGAAACGAATATCGCTCTTGTCGATACCCATGCCGAATGCATTCGTCGCGACCATGATCCTGCACGCACCCGACATGAACATGTCCTGGTTTTCCGTTCGCATGCGGGTCGCCATCTGGCCATGATACGCGGTGACGTTTTCACCGGCTTCCTGCAGCGCGTGCAGCACCTCCTCCACCGCCTTCACCGTTGCCGTGTAAATGATGCCCGGGCCTTCGCTTTCACGCACAAGCCGCACGACATGCATCATCTTTTCCGACTCGTCGGTTGCCGCCACCACCTCGTAGTGAAGATTTGACCGGTAGATGCCGGTATTTATGACATGCATGTCATCCAGCCCCAACTGCCGGCCGATGTCCGAGACGACGTCCTCCGTGGCAGTCGCCGTCAGGGCCAGCACCGTGGGCCGACCGAGTGCTTCAATGATCGCTCCGAGTTGCAGGTAGGCCGGCCGAAAGTCGTGCCCCCAATGAGAGATGCAGTGCGCCTCGTCGATGACGAACAGGCTGACCGTGTTGAGGCGCACGGTGGCAAGGAACTCCGGATCGGACAGGCGTTCGGGCGTGGTGAAGATGAACTCATGGTCGGCCTGGCTGATGCGGTCGAGCACCTCCGCCTCCTCGCGGGTGGTGAGGGTGCTGTTGACCTCGGCGGCGTCCATCCCGACTTCGCCGAGCTTTTCCGCCTGGTCCTTCATCAGCGAGATGAGGGGGGATACCACGACCGTCACCCCGGGCATCTTCAGGGCCGGCAATTGATAGCAGAGCGACTTTCCGGCACCGGTCGGCATGACTGCCAGCGTATGCCGCTGCTGCAGCACGCTGTCGATCACCTCGCGCTGACCAGGACGCAGGCGGCGAAGCCCGAAGGCCTCCTGCAAGGTGTCCTGAAGTTCATGTTCCTGCAGCACGGCGCGGCGACGCTTGCGGCTTCCGGCGACGGTACGGGGCCGGGAGGTATTCGGAATGGGAGAGTGCGTGGTCGTCATGGGCATGGATAGGAAGGCGGTCGCCTCCTGCAATGCAGCATCCATGCCAGAGAAAAAATGCTGCAAAGCATTCTTGTTTGACGCAGTCGATTACCCCTACATGAAATGAAAATTAAATTCACTCCGGGTTTTCCACATACGGTACAATTCGGCCACCGTTTGAAGTTTGAACTAGTAGTGCAGTATTCGTCTGTCATTTCTTTCTAGCTTCAAGGGTTCTGTGGGCGCGAGCTCAAATCAAACAAATCAAAGGAAATGTCATGGCAACAGGTACTGTCAAATGGTTCAACGACGCTAAGGGCTTCGGTTTCATCACTCCGGACGAGGGCGGCGAAGATCTGTTCGCGCACTTCTCCGCAATCCAGTCGAGCGGCTTCAAGTCGCTGAAGGAAAACCAGCGTGTTTCCTTCGAGGTCACGACCGGCCCGAAGGGCAAGCAGGCTTCCGCTATCCAGCCGCTGTAAGCTGCTGACAGGTAGCCCTGATCGAAAAAATCCCCGGCATGCCGGGGATTTTTTTTGTCCGTCCTCTTTGCGCGTCGCACGCCACGCGGGGAAGTGGACAGCCAACGTTCGGGTTTAGCCCTTCCGCCAGTAGTCGGGCTGCGCATAGGCGGTGCGCAGGAAATCGACGAAGGACCGAATCCGCAGCGGCAGGTGCCGGCGCTGCGCGAAAACCGCATAGATGTCGTTACCCGGTGCAGCATACTCGTCGAGCACCGTAACCAGCGCGCCTGCCTCGATCGCGGTTGCGACTTCCCACATCGACCGCCAGGCAAGGCCTTCGCCTGCCAGCGCCCATTCATGCAGCACGGCGCCGTCGTTGCACACCATGTTGCCCGCCACTTTCAGCGTGACGTTCTTGCCGTTCTGGCGGAAGGTCCAACCCCGCTGACTGCCCTCGCTGCTGATCGCGAGGCAGTTGTGCCGCGATAGATCGTCGAGTGCCTTCGGCCTGCCGTTGCGCTTGAGA
Organism: Noviherbaspirillum sp.; assembly: GCF_036563305.1. Classification (GTDB taxonomy): domain Bacteria; phylum Pseudomonadota; class Gammaproteobacteria; order Burkholderiales; family Burkholderiaceae_D; genus Noviherbaspirillum. The sequence continues at coordinate 92,009 of NZ_DATCMQ010000007.1, forward strand.
TAGGCGGGCGATGCCACCACCACCCGCTTGTTGTCCGCGAGCTTGACGCCGATCAGGCTGGAATCGGAAAGGGCGGCGATGCGAATCGCCACATCGACGCCTTCGCCGATCAGGTCGACCACACGGTCGTTCAAGTTGAGTGTCACGGCGACATCGCGATGCTGGGCAAGAAAGGAAGGAATCAGGGGGGCGACGTGCTGGCGGCCGAAACCCGCCGGGGCGGAAATCAGCAGATGCCCGCTTGCCCTGGCGCTGCGCTCCGAGACGGCGCTTTCCGCATCCTCGAGATCGGCAAGTATGCGCTGGCAATCCTCGAGGAACGCAAGGCCCTCGTCGGTCAGCGCAATCTTTCGGGTACTGCGCTGGAGCAGCTTGACGCCGAGGCGCTCTTCGAGCGCGTCCAGACGGCGACCTATCATCGCTGGTGCGATGCCCTCGGCGCGCGCCGCCGCCGAGAGGCTGCCGCGCGCGGCCACTTCGACAAAAGTCGAGATTTGCTTGAACTGATCCATCCGCCGAACTTAGAGCATTTGATACTAAAACGCAATAATCAAATGATCGTACGTATGGTTTTAAAAGAAAACATCTCTAATATACTCAGCCATCCTCAGTACCCCACACCATGACCATCCACGCCATCGTTTTCGACGCTTACGGGACGCTGTTCGACGTCTATTCGATCGGCACGCTCGCGGAGAAGTGTTTCCCGGGCCGCGGCGCCGCATTGGCGGACCTGTGGCGCGACAAGCAGATCGAGTACACGCGGTTGCGCACGCTCTGCGCCACCTACAAGCCGTTTTGGGAAGTGACACAGGATGCGCTTGTCTTCGCCTGCCGCAAGCTAGGTCTCGATCTCACCCTCGATGCGCAAAATGCGCTGATGGGACAGTACGCGAAGCTGCAGGCATTCCCGGAAAACCTGGGTGTGCTGCGCAAGCTGAAGCAGCAGGGACTGAAGCTGGCCATCCTGTCTAACGGCAATCCGCAGATGCTCGACTCCGCGGTCGCCGCTGCCGGCATGGACGGCATTTTCAGCCACGTCCTGTCGGTGGATGTCGTGAAGAAGTACAAGACCGCGCCCGAGGCCTACCAGCTTGCCCCCGACGTGTTCGGGCTAACTCCAAGAAGTATCCTGTTTGTATCGAGCAACTGCTGGGATGCCTGCGGCGCCGCGTGGTTCGGCTACACCACCTATTGGGTGAACCGGACCGGCGCACCTTTGGAAGAACTCGGCGTCACGCCGGATGCCACCGGCGCCGACATGACAGCCGTGCTGGATTTCGTGAAGAAGCATCTCAAGGAGAACAAATGATCTGGTGGCAAATCGCACTCGTCGGCACTGCGGCATTCTGTGCAGGTGCGATGAATTCGGTGGCGGGCGGCGGAACCTTCCTGTCCTTTCCGGCACTGCTCGCCGTGGGCGTTCCGCCGGTCGTCGCCAATGCGAGCAATTCGGTGGCCCTCTGGCCGGCGAGCCTGTCCGGCGCCTGGGCCTATCGCCAGGAATTGGCGCGCTACAAGCGGTACCTGATCCCCATGGGTTTCGTCTCGCTGGTCGGCGGGGTATGCGGCGGCCTGCTGCTGCTGGCGACGTCGGATGCCAAGTTCTCGGTGCTGATTCCCTGGCTGCTGCTGTTCGCCACCGTGCTGTTTGCGTTTTCCGGGCGCATTTCGGCGCTGCTGCGGCGGGGGAACAAGGCCAAGCCCGGCAACAGCCCCGGGGCCCTGGCCGGGCACGCGGTGGTCTCGGTCTATGGCGGCTTCTTCGGTGCCGGCATGGGTATCCTGATGCTCGCCAGCCTGGCCATGGCAGGGCATGACGACGTGCACGAGATCAACGCCATCAAGAACCTCCTCTCGGCAGTGATCTACAGCGTGACGGTCCTCACCTTCGTGATCGCGGGTGCAGTCGACTGGCCCTACACCGCGGTGATGCTGCTGACCGCCACGTTGGGCGGATACTGGGGCGCCTCGGTCGCCCGCCGCATCCCGGCTGTCTGGCTGCGGCGCTTCATCATTGCCGTCGGTGCCCTGCTGACGGTGTTTTACTTCATCAAGACCCTTTGACCGCGGCAGCCGCCTACAACGACCGGACGTAGGCGCGTATCCCGGCGAGCAGCATTTCCACGGCCATTGCGGTCAGGATCAGCCCCATCAGCCGCTCGAAGGCGGTCATGACGCGCGGCCCGAGCGCGCGCTGCATGCGCGCGGCACCGAGCAGCACCACCAGCCAGACCAGGGCGACTGCCGACAGCACGCCGATGTTGAGCATCGTCTCCGGTGCGCTTTCGGATGAGAACAGCAGCACGGTCACCAGTGCGGACGGCCCGGCCAGCGCTGGGATCGCCAGTGGCACGATGAAGGGCTCTCCCTGGACTTCGCCGTCGCCGCCGAATACGCCCCCGGGCTGCGGAAAGACCATGCGCAGCGCAATCAGGAACAGGATCACGCCGCCGCCTATGCGCAGGGCGATGTCCGTCAGTTGCAGGGCCGCCAGGAAATGCCGTCCGAAGAACATGAACAGCAGCAGCAGCAGGAAGGCGATCGCGCACTCGCGCACGATCACCATCCCGCGCCGTTCGACCGGGACATGGGAAAGCGCGCTGGCGAACAATGGCACGTTGCCGAACGGGTCGGTCACCAGCAGGAGGATGACGAAAGACTGGAAAAAACTTTGGGTCATGTGGCGCAGGCAGGGGTTCCGAGGCTGCACAGGATGCCACAGGATGCGCAGAATGATATTTGCGAACGCGCGGTGGATGCCGAACGGACGGCGGCGAGGCAGATCCCTGCTTGTTCAGCGGGCGAGGCGCGCGAGCAGGTTGCACTCGCGCTGCCAGTCCTGGCGTTCGGTCGAGGAGCTTGCCTCGGCCAGGAGCTCGGCGGGATCCCTTTCCGCCTGCGCGGAAAGCAGGCGGTCAGCCACGCCGGCATCCGGCAGCACCGTCCCGAAAAAGGCGACGACGTCGCGGCGCTGGATCAGCAGGGTAGGGAAGTTCTCGACGTCGATGTCGCCGATGAAGTCCGCCTGGTCCTCGATATCGATCCAGACGAAGCGCTTGTCAGGGTGGCGCGCGGCGAGGCGGTCAAAGCCGTCGCGATAGCTGCGGCAGGTGTCGCACCAGGCTGCGCACAGGCAGGCGATGACCCAGTCATCCTGCTCCAGCCATGCGGCCAGCTGCGTGTAATTGCTGCTGTCGAGGGTGATTCCGTTGGCGGCCATGAAACCCAGAAGAACGGCGGGGATTGCTCGGGGATTGCTATTGTAAGGGAAGCTTCTCGCCCGCGCCCGCGGCGGGTCAGGCAGTGGTGTCGATGTTCTGGCCGAGGTGACCTGGCAGGTTCGGGCGGGTCACCGGCGGCAGGGCATCGAGCAGGGCCGTGGCGCTGCTGGCCTGGGCGTCCATCGCCATCTTCTGGACCGTGAGGGCTACCGTGGCCCGGGTGTTGGTCTCGGCAATGGTTGTTGCGAGCTGCGCAATATTGGTCACATCCATGGATTCCCTCCGATCAGATCCCCTGTTTACGGCAGCCGTGCGCCAATCTTTAGCCTGTACGGCGCGGTAAAATACCGCCATGCCTACGATACTTGCGATTGAAACATCTTCCGAGCTTGCCTCGGTCGCCTTATCCCGGGATGGCCGGCTGGTGACGCGTGAGGCGAGCGGGGTGCAGACGCATTCCCAGTCGGTCCTGCCCATGGTCCAGGCCGTGCTCGCCGAAGCCGGCATCGGTATGGCCGATTGCGACGCGATCGCATTCGGCGCCGGGCCCGGTTCCTTCACCGGCGTACGCACCGCATGCGGCGTTGCTCAGGGTCTCGCCTTCGGTGCGGCGCTGCCAGTCGTCCCTGTCGTCACTCTGCAGGCAATGGCGGAAGCCTGTCGCCGACGACATGGCGCGACCGATGTACTGGTCGTGCTGGATGCGCGTATGGACGAGGTCTACTGGGCGCAGTACCGGTTCGAGGACGGCTGGCATACGGTATCGGCGCCCGCGCTGTCCGCCGCCGCAGCCATACGCGCGGAGGGGGCGGTGACTGCCTGCGGCAACGGCCTCTCTGCCTATGCGGCCGCATTCGCCGGCCGGCCGTTTGCGGAGGGGGGCAAGCCGGACATCGTTCCGCATGCGGCCGAGATTGCCGTGCTGGCAGCCGGCGACTTTTCCGCGGGGCGCATTGTCGATCCGCGCGACGCCCAGCCGGTCTACCTGCGCAACAAGGTCGCGCTGACCACGGCCGAGCGCCAGGCAAGGGCGGCGGCATGAGCGCCGTGTATCGGGCCACGGCGAGTTCGCCGGCCTTGACCTCGCTGCATCTCACCCCGATGCGGGTGGATGATCTCGGCGAGGTGCTGACGATCGAGAACGACGTCTACCCCCAGCCCTGGACGCGCGGGAATTTCCTGGATTCCCTGTATTCCGGTTACGAATGCTGGACCCTGCGGTCGGATGCGGGCGAGCTGGTCGGCTATTTTCTGCTGATGCTCGCGGTGGACGAGGCGCACCTGCTGAACATCAGCGTGCGGCGCGATCTGCACGGGCTCGGCATCGGACGCCTGCAGCTGGACCGGGTGGCGGCCATCGCGCGCGACAAGGGAATGGCGTCGGTGCTGCTCGAGGTCCGGCCGTCCAACCCGCGTGCGCAGGCCATCTATACCCGGTACGGATTCTCCAGGATCGGGCACCGCAAGGCCTACTACCCGGCAGCCAACGGCAGCCGCGAAGATGCCATCGTCATGAGGCTGCCGCTATGAGCGACCGGAACGCCGTCTTCCTGCAGGAGATGGGACTGGGCCCCCTCTGGCAGCGCCGTGATAACCCTGGCGCCGTCCACCCGGCGCCTTCCGCTGGCGCGCTGGAAGCCGCAACAGTCGATGACGGCTTGCCCGTGGCGCCTGGCTTCGATGCGCCGCCGGCGCAGGAGGTGGCCCGGATGGACTGGGCGCAGCTGCAGGCCAGCGTCGCCGGATGCGTCAAGTGCGGCCTCTGTCATGGACGTACCCGTACGGTTTTCGGCGTCGGCGACGCAAAGGCGCGGTGGCTGTTCATCGGCGAGGGACCGGGGCGCAACGAGGATCTGCAGGGCGAACCCTTCATCGGCCAGGCTGGCAGGCTGCTCGACAACATGCTGGCGGCCGTCGGGCTGCGGCGCGACGAGAACGCGTTTATCGCCAATATCGTGAAATGCCGGGCGGTCGACGAGAGCGGTCGCGACCGGCCGCCGACCGCGGAAGAAGCGGCGGCCTGCATGCCTTACCTTGAGCGCCAGATTGCGCTGATCCAGCCGACCATCCTCGTCGCCCTCGGCAAGACCGCCGCACTGTCGCTGCTCGGGCTCGATCCGGACACGCCGGTGTCGCGGTTGCGCGGCAAGGTGCATGAATTTGCCGGCAGGCCGCTGGTGGTGACCTATCACCCGGCCTACCTGCTGCGCAGCCCTGCGGAAAAGAAGAAGGCATGGGAGGATCTGTGCCTGGCGACGGCCACCTATGCCGCCGCCGACTGAGCAGGCGCGCGACTTCAGCTACCAGGCCGGCTTTCACCAGCGCTGGAAGCACCTGCAGGATCCGCACGTGCGCACACTGGCGTGGCTGCTCGACGCGCCCGATCTGCTGGACGCCGACGCGCCGCGCTGGAAGGGGCGGGTGGCAAGCCTGCCGCCGTGCGACCAGCAAACCCGCGACTGGCTCGAGGCGCTCGACAGGAATCCGGCGGACCTGCACACCTACCTCGCGCTGCAACCGCTTACACGGCTGGGACGCTACGCCGAGAAGCTGCTTGCCTGGTACCTCAGCCGCCGCGGCGATCTTCACGCCCATGGGGTGCAGGTTCGTGCCGAGCGCGGCGAGACCATCGGCGAATTCGATTTCCTGCTGCGGGAAGGGGACGGACTGGTGCACTGGGAGTTTGCGACCAAGCTCTACCTTCTCGAGTCGAGCGGGCACGGGCAGCATGCGGACTACTTCGTCGGTCCCGGACTGGCCGATACGCTCGGCGCGAAAGTGCGCAAGATCATGGATCAGCAGCTGTCGCTGTCGCAGCATCCGGCAGCCTGCGCGCAGCTGACGCTGCCGGTGCACAAGGCGCAGGCGCTGGTGAAGGGCTGGCTGTTCTACCGGGAGCGCACCCCGGCCACCCCGGAGGGCATCGGCATTTCGCATTGCCGCGGCTTCTGGCGTCCGCAGGGCGAGCTCGGGGGGCTGGCGGCTGACGCCTTTGCAGTGTTGCCGCGATTACAGTGGCTGGCGCCTGCGCGGGCAGTCGCGGGCGAAGCCGGGACGATGGAACCGGTGGCGCTGGCGTGCGCGCTATCCCGCCACTTCGCCTCTGCATCTGCGCCGGTGCTGGTTGCACTGCTGCGCCGCGAGGGCGACGAGCTGCTGGAGTTTGACCGCGGCTTCATCGTGCCCGACGACTGGCGCGAGCAGGCGGCAGCAAGACGATCGATGGACGCCGCCAGCTGAGCCCGGCTTCAGCAGACGCGCGCGTCGTCAGTGCTTGTGTTCGCCGATCAGCGAGAGGGAGTCGAAGCGGCGCTGGTTGGCATCGTGCCGCCGCATCGTCAGGAACATCATGCCGGCCACGAACAAGCCAAACAGCACGATGACAACATTGATGTCGAGATTGAGCTTCACCATCAGCGCGTACAGCATGAGCATCGTCAGCACCGACAGGTTTTCGTTGAAATTCTGCACGGCGATCGAATGGCCGGCGCTCATCAGGACGTGGCCACGATGCTGCAGCAGCGCATTCATCGGCACGACGAAATATCCGGCGAGTGCGCCGATCAGTACCAGCAGCGGATAGGCGACCCATACGCTGTGCACCAGCGTCATGGTCATCACGATGACGCCCATGGCGACGCCGAGCGGCATCACGGTGAGTGCCTTCTTCAGCGGAACGAAGCGGGCCGCCGCCGTCGCGCCCACGGCCACGCCGACCGCGAAAATGCCCTGCAGGATCGCGGCCTTGTCGAGCGGCATGCCGAGCGACTTCTCTGCCCACTTGAGGACGATGAACTGCAACGTCGCGCCGGCCCCCCAGAACAGCGTGGTGACCGCCAGGGAGATCTGCCCCAGCTTGTCCTTCCAGAGCAGGTTGAAGCAGTTGGCAAAGTCCGCCACGAGGCGGAAGGGATTGCGTTCCTGGTGCGGGTAGCGGGCGCCGGTGTCGGGGATGCGCAGATTGAATGCGGCAGCCAGCAGGTAAGTGAAGGTGATCACCGTCAGCGCCGCTTCGGCCGCGGTATCGATGCCAAGATCCAGCAAGGGGAAATCGAAACCGAGCAAGGCGCTCGAGACACGCGAATTGACCAGCGCGCCTCCCATCACCGTGCCCAGGATGATGGAGGTGACAGTCAGGCCTTCGATCCAGCCATTGGCGGCCACCAGCTTCTCCGGCGGCAGCAGTTCGGTGAGAATGCCGTACTTCGCGGGGGAATAGGCAGCGGCGCCGAAGCCGACTACGGCATATGCGAGCAATGGATGCAATCCTGCGAACATCATCGCGCAGCCGCCGATCTTGATCAGGTTCGTGATGAACATCACGCGGCCCTTCGGCAGCGAGTCGGCGAATGCGCCGACGAATGCCGCGAGCAGGACATAGGAAAGCACGAAGAACAACTTCAGCATCGGCGTCATCCACGCCGGCGAATTCATTGTTGACAACAGAGCGATGGCCGCGATGAGTAGCGCGTTATCGGCGAGCGACGAAAAAAACTGCGCTGCCATGATGGTATAAAAACCGCGATTCATCCGCATATTCAGGTGTACGTGTTCGACTCATCCGTTTCCGGCTTGCTTTATACCATGAATCCTTCGGGCCACAGAGGTTTTCCTCGGCGCTCGCGCGGCGCTCTCCGGTAAAATAAATGCTTGATTTGCTTCACAATTGCCAACCTCAAAAGCCTCTTCATGCCGAGACCCCTTACCGCCACCATCCACCTGTCTGCACTGCGGCATAACCTGTCGGTTGCACGCAAGTCCATGCCCGAATCGAAAATCTGGGCGGTGATCAAGGCCAATGCCTACGGCCACGGACTGGAACGCGCGATGCGCGCATTCGCCGCCGCCGACGGCCTCGCGCTGATCGAGCCCGAAGGCGCCGTGCGGCTGCGCGAGCTGGGTTGGCAAAAACCCATCCTGCTGCTGGAAGGGTTCTTCGATGCGGCCGACGTGCGGCTGCTGTCACACCACCGGATACAGACAGCGGTGCACACGGAGGAGCAGGTGAGGATGCTCGAGAGCGCCGGGCCGGGGGCGGCGATCGACGTGCACCTGAAGATGAATACCGGGATGAATCGGCTCGGTTTCATGCCAGCGGAATTTCGCGTCGTATGGGAAAAGGTGCGGGCGCTGCCCGCGGTCGGCAATATTGCGCTGATGACCCATTTCGCCAATGCGGACGAAGTGCTGAACGCGGGCCTGCCGCTGCGGGAACAATTGGCGCGATTTCGTGCCGGCGCAGAAGGGCTGCCGGGCGAGTGGTCGCTGTCGAACTCTGCGGCGGTGCTCGGCTGCCGCGACCTGCGTTCCGATTGGGTGCGCCCGGGGATCATGCTCTACGGGGCGACGCCCGGGGGCAGGAGCGCGGCGGAATTCGGCCTGCAGCCCGCCATGACGCTGGAAAGCGAGATCATCGGCGTGCAGCGCATCGGCGCCGGCGAAGCCATCGGCTACGGCAGCCGCTACATTGCACCGGCGCCGATGACGGTCGGCGTCCTCGCCTGCGGGTATGCGGACGGCTATCCGCGTCATGCGCCCGCCGGCACGCCGGTTCTGGTCGACGGCGTGAGAACCGTCATCGCTGGCCGGGTGTCGATGGACATGATCACGGTGGACCTGACGAATGTACCGGGCGCGCGCGTGGGAAGCAGGGTCGAGTTGTGGGGGCGCGCGCTGCCGATCGACGAGGTGGCGAACGCAGCCGGCACCATCGGCTACGAGTTGATGTGCGCGGTCGCGCCGCGCGTGCGCGTCATCGAGGACTGAACGGGGACCGCACTCCATGGCAAAGCAGAAAACCAACTACACCTGCACCGAGTGCGGGGGCGTCAGCAGCAAGTGGGCCGGGCAGTGTCCGTCCTGCGGTCAGTGGAATACCCTGGTCGAGACGGTCGTCGAGAGTGCCGGCAACCGCTACTCGGGGCAGCACCAGGGGCTGGCCCAGTCGTCGCCGGTGCTGAGCCTGGCCGACATCGAGGCGATCGACGTGCCGCGCTTCGGTACCGGCATCGACGAATTCGACCGGGTCCTCGGCGGCGGCCTGGTGGCGGGCGGCGTCGTCCTGATCGGCGGCGACCCCGGCATCGGCAAATCCACTTTGCTGCTGCAGGCACTGGCCAATATCTCGCGCATCAAGAAGACGCTGTACGTCAGCGGCGAGGAGTCCGGCGCGCAGATCGCGTTGCGTGCCAAGCGCCTCGCGATCGACGCGAAGGAGTTGCAGCTGCAGGCGGAAATCCAGCTCGAGAAGATCCTGGCCACGCTGGCCGAGCACAAGCCGCAGGTGGCGGTGATCGACTCGATCCAGACCATCTACTCCGATGCGCTGACCTCGGCGCCCGGCTCCGTCGCCCAGGTGAGGGAGTGCGCCGCCCAGCTCACGCGCGTTGCGAAGCAGTCTGGCATCACCATCATCATGGTGGGCCATGTGACAAAGGAAGGCGCGCTCGCCGGCCCGCGCGTGCTGGAGCATATTGTCGACACGGTGCTGTATTTCGAGGGTGACACCCACTCCAGCTTCCGGCTGGTGCGCGCATTCAAGAACCGGTTCGGTGCGGTCAACGAACTGGGCGTGTTCGCCATGACGGAGAAGGGCCTGAAGGGCGTGTCCAATCCCTCGGCGCTGTTCCTGTCGCAGCACGACAACCAGGTGCCGGGCTCCTGCGTGATGGTGACACAGGAGGGCACCCGGCCGCTGCTCGTGGAGATCCAGGCGCTGGTCGACACCTCGCATGTGCCGAATGCCCGCCGGCTGTCGGTCGGACTGGAACAGAACCGGCTCGCGATGCTGCTGGCCGTGCTGCACCGCCACGCGGCCATCGCCGCGTTTGACCAGGATGTGTTCATCAATGCGGTGGGCGGGGTGAAGATCACCGAGCCCGCAGCCGACCTCGCGGTACTGCTGGCGATTCATTCATCGATGCGCAACCGGCCGTTGCCGCGCGGCCTGGTGGTGTTTGGCGAGGTGGGCCTGGCAGGCGAGATCCGGCCGGCGCCGCGAGGCCAGGAGCGCCTGCGCGAAGCGGCAAAGCTCGGGTTCTCGCTGGCGCTGATCCCGAAGTCGAATGCGCCGAAGCAGCCGATCGAAGGACTGACGGTGATTGGCGTCGAACGGATCGACGAAGCGTTTACAAAGCTGCGCGAGCAGGATTAGCCGGGCAGGGGTGGCGGCCGAGCCAGGGATCAGGCGAGCAGAAGGGCCGCTGCCTGCACCCCGCTGCGCACCGCGCCTTCCAGTGTGGCCGGGTAGTCGCAGGCCGTATGGTCGCCGGCAATGACCAGCCCTGGCAGGCCGGTGGCATTGCCCATGCGATGCATGCCCGGCGTGCAGGAAAAGGTCGCGCGCTTCTCGCTGATCACCTTCGACCACAGGGGCGCCGAGAGCCCGGGTTGACCGAATGCGCGGGCCAGTTGCGCTGCAAGCGCGGCAGCAAGCGCTTCATGTCCGTCCGCGATTGCTTCCGTCGAGGCGCTGACCACGACCGCGAGCAGGCCGCGCTGCCGCGCATCCAGCATGCCGCGGTCGAACACGAACTGTCCCCATTCGCCGCCGACTGGATCGTCGCGCAGGGCGAAGAACGGATGTCCGAGCGACACGCCGTCCTCATACCGCAGGTAGCAGGTCGTAATCGGTTCAAAGCGCATTGACTGCAATGCGGCGACGTCGACCCATCCCTCCAGCAGTCCCGCCGCATGATGCGGCCCGGTGGCGAGCACGACGCCTTCGAAGGAATGTTCCGCCTCGCCGGACACAACCTTCCAGCCGTCGTCGACGCGGCGCAAGCCCGACACGGCAGTGCCGCTGCGTACTACGCCGCCATGACGCTCGACATAACTCGCCGCCGCTGACGGAAAGAGCGCGGTCAGGTCGCGTCGGGGAATCAGCATGTCGGAAGCTCCCCTGCGGGAGGCGCCGAGACTGTCGCGCAGCACGTTCAGGAAGACCTGGGCCGAAGCGCGCTCCGGCGGGGTGTTCAATGCGGCGATGCACAGCGGCCGCCACATCAGCTGAACCAACCGGTCGGTCTGGTCGAAACGGTCAAGCAATTCGGTGACGCTGCAGTCGGTGTCCTGCCGCCAGTCCATCCATCGCGCGGCACTCGTGAAACGGGCAAGCGCGAGCTTGTCGCCGGCTCGCAGGCCGCGCGCCGACAACAACCCGCCCAGCATGTGCAGGGGCGCGGGCAGTCGCCAGGAGACGAAGTCCATGCCGTCGCCGCATGGCGCATACCGCATCTGCATCGGCAAGCGCAGCAGGGCGGTTTCGGGGGTGATGCCGACCTCCCGCATCAGGCGCAGCGATTCGCCGTAGGCCCCGAGCAGGATGTGCTGGCCATTGTCGAGTGCCATGTCCTGCATCTCGACCTGTCGCGCCCGGCCCCCGAGCGTGCGGGCCGCTTCGAACAGCGTGACGGCCACATCGCCCTTCCGGCACAGTTCGACGGCGGCCGCGCAGCCGGCCCAGCCGCCCCCGACGACCGCAATGTTACGCATCACCCGCGCACATAAGTCTTCCAGGCGAGCCACAGCTTGCGGATCGGCGTCAACGAAACCTTCCGTTCCAGCACGTGAAAACCGTCGCGCTCGATCTCATCGAGCAGCGCGCGGTAGATCGCCGCCATCATCAGGCCGGGGCGCTGCGCCCGGCGGTCCGCGCCCGGCAACAGGGAAAAGGCCTCGTCGTAGGCGGTCCGGGCGCGCTCGGCCTGAAACCGCATCAGCTTCTCGAAATTTTCGCTGTGCCGCGCGTTAAGTATGTCCGCGGCGGTGACGTTGAACTGCTGAAGCTCGTTGACCGGCAGGTAGATCCGGCCCTTGCGGGCGTCTTCCCCGACGTCGCGAATGATGTTGGTCAGCTGGAAGGCCAGGCCGAGCTTCTCGGCATATTGCAAAGTTTCGGGACGGGAGGCGCCAAAAATGCTGGCCGACAGGATCCCGACGACGCTTGCGACATGCCAGCAGTAGCGCTTGAGCCCGGCGTAATCGAGATAGCGCGTCTGGTCGAGATCCATCTCCATGCCGTCGATGATCGCCTGCAGGTGCTCCTCCTGAAGCTTGTACGTCGCCAGGTGCGGATGCAATGCCTGCGTGACCGGGTGCGACGGCTTGCCCTCCCGCATCGCGCGAACCTCCTTGCGCCACCAGGCAAGCTTGTTGCGCGCCACTGTCGCATCCGTGCACTCGTCGACGGTGTCGTCGACCTCGCGGCAGAATGCATACAGGGCAGTTATGGCGCGCCGCCGTTCGGCCGGCAGGAACAGGAAGCTGTAGTAGAAACTCGAGCCGCTCTGAACGGCTTTTTGCTGGCAGTATTCGTCCGGCGACATGAAGGCGTGGTGATGGGCAAATGCGAAAGCCGCTATCCTAGCCGAGTTGCGTCTTTGGCGACAAACGTATTTTCATGCACACGGCGCGCCAGCAGATCAGCGCCCAGTCCCGTGCTCGCAATTGTGGCCGGTGCCGGAACACATCATGGTCAGCCGCCTCGATGCGTTCGAGTATCCGCAGGCCGCCTTGCACCACCAGCCGCAATTCCCAGCCGATCCTGCCGGGCAGGCGCAGCGCGAGGCCGGCGCCGGACAGCATCAGGGCGCGGGCGCGCTCGACCTCGAATCGCATCAGCGCCTGCCATGCATCGCTCAGCTTGCCACCCCCGATGTCGTCCTCGGTCACGCCGAAACGGTCCAGATCTTCCTGCGGCAGGTAGATGCGGCGCTTGCCCCAGTCGACGGCGACGTCCTGCCAGAAATTGATCAGCTGCAGGGCGGTGCAGACGGCGTCCGACTGCCTGCAGTTCTCTTCGCTCGCATTGCCGTAAAGGTGCAGCATCAGCCTGCCGACGGGATTGGCCGAACGCGCGCAATAGTCGAGCAGGTCGGCATAGCGTGCGTAGCGCACGGTGACCACGTCCTGCCGGAATGCCGACAGCAGGTCGCGCAGCGGTTGCAGCGGCAGTGCGTGGGCCTGGACGGTGCGGGCGAGAGCGGCGAATGGCGGCGTCCCGGTCGTTCTGCCGGCTGCAATGTCGTCCAGCCCGGCTTCGTAACGGTCCAGTGCCTGCAGCCGCTCGCCAGGGGAAGCGTGGCCCTCGTCGGCGATGTCGTCGGCGCTGCGCGCGAACGCGTAGATGGCTTCGACCGCAGGTCGCAGTCGCGCCGGAAGGAGCAGCGAGGCGACCGGGAAATTCTCGTAGTGTTCAACGGGCATTCTTTAACTGACCAAAAAGTCATATGCAAACCATCAACGCCTGCTTATAATTACTAACCAATCAGTCAGTAACCGTTGCCGGCGCGTTCAGTGCGGGCAGCCAGCTAAGATCCGCTCCGCAAAATCAGCCCGCATAGTAAAGGAAAAGAACGTGGCCGCACCCAATCCTTCCCGCTTCTTCCGCACGCGCCTGTCCCCGCCGGGTCGCCTGCCACTGCTCGCGCTCGCCGCCGGCCTCGTGCTGGCCGGTTGTACCAAGCCGGTGGAGAAGGTGGAGGAGGCGAGACCTGTCCGGGTGGTGAAAGTCGCGGCCGGCAGCGTCGAGGGCGGCGCCGAGTTCTCCGGCGAGGTCAGGGCCAGGGTCGAGTCCCGCCTCGGTTTTCGGGTCGGGGGCAAGATCGTCAGCCGCAAGGTCGATGTCGGCACGCCGGTCAGGCGCGGCCAGGTCCTGATGCAGCTCGATCCGCGCGACCTGGAGCTGGCGCAGGCGCAGGCGAATGCGGCGCTGAAGGCCGCAGAGAGCAATCGCGACCTCGCGCGTGCCGAGTTGAAGCGCTATCAGGACCTGCGCGAGAAGAACTTCGTCAGCCAGGCCGTCCTCGACAGCAAGGAAACTGCATTCAAGGCAGCGCAGGCAAGCTACGACCAGGCGGTGGCGGCATTGCGCAACCAGTCGAACCAGGCCGGCTACGCGGTACTGGTCGCAGACGCGGACGGCGTCGTAACCGGTGTCGACGCCGAGGTCGGCCAGGTGGTGGCCGCAGGCACGCCGGTGGTGCGCGTCGCCCAGCTCGGCGAGAAGGAGGTCGTGATCGGCATTCCCGAAGACCGGGTCGACGCCATCAAACAGGCGGTCGAAGCAAGGGTCCGGACCTGGGCGCGTCCCGAGCAGGTCATTCCGGGCAAGCTGCGGGAGCTGTCGCCTGTCGCCGACCCGGCGACCCGCACCTACGCCGCGCGCATTGCCATCCCAAAGGCACCGGAAGACGTCCGTCTCGGCATGACCGCATACGTCGCCTTTAGTGAAAAATCCACGGACAATGCCATCCGACTGCCGCTCAATGCCCTGTTCAAGGACAAGTCGGGCACGGCCGTCTGGGTCGTGGAGAATGGCGCAGTGAAGCTCGTGCCGGTGCAACTGGCCGGAACCGCCGGCAATGAAGTGCTGGTCGCCGGCGGCATCGAACCCGGCCAGACCGTGGTGACGGCTGGCGTCAACCAGCTCAAGCCGGGCCAGAAGGTCAGGCTGCTCGCTACTGAAAATACGGCCGCGCTCCCCGCCGGAGCCGCCAAATGAAGGGCGGTTTCAACCTGTCCCGCTGGGCCCTCGAACACATTCCGCTGACCCGCTACCTGATCGTCGCGCTGCTGATCGGCGGCGTGCTGAGCTACGGCCGGCTTGGTCAGGACGAGGATCCGCCGTTCACTTTCCGCGCGATGGTGGTGCGTGCCATCTGGCCCGGCGCCACCGCGCTGCAGATGGCCGACCAGGTAACGGACAAGCTGGAAAAAAAGCTGCAGGAAACGCCCTACATCGACAAGATCCGCAGTTACTCGAAGCCGGGCGAGACACTGATCATCCTGCAGCTGCGCGAGTCGACGCCGCCCAAGGAGACGCCCGGCGCCTGGTACCAGGTGCGCAAGAAGATCGGCGACATCCGCAACACGCTGCCGCCCGGCGTCATCGGCCCGTTCTTCAACGACGAGTTCGGCGACACCTACGGTTCGATCTTCGCGCTCTCAGGGGACGGTTTCAGCTACGCCGAAGTCAAGGATTACGCGGACTTCGTGCGCCAGCAGTTCCTGAAGGTGCCTTCGGTCGCCAAGGTCGAACTGTTCGGCGTGCAGGATGAGAAGATCAACATCGAGTTCTCGCACAAGAAGTTCGCGCAGCTCGGCATCCCCTTCGATGCCGTGGTGGCCCAGATCAATGCGCAAAATGCGGTCGAGGCGAGCGGCGTGCTGGTCACGCCCACGGACAATCTCCAGGTGCGCGTGACGGGCGCCTTGCTGACCCCGAAGGACCTCGAGAACCTCGAGTTGCGCGCCAACGGCACGACGTTCCGGCTCGGCGACTTCGCCAAGGTCAAGCGCGAATACCGCGACCCGCCGCAGGACAAGATGCGCTTCAACGGCAGGGACGTGATCGGCCTCGGTATCTCGATGGAGCGGGGCGGCGACATCATCCAGCTCGGGCGCAACCTCGAAAACACCGTGGCGGCCATGAAGGACAAGCTCCCGGTGGGCATCGAGCTGGAACGGGTATCGGACCAGCCGAAAGCCGTCGCGTCTTCCGTCAATGAATTCCTGCAGACGCTTGCCGAGGCGGTCCTGATCGTGCTCGCCGTGAGTTTCCTTGCGCTCGGCCTGCATACGCGGCCATTCCGTCTCGACGTCAGGCCGGGCCTGGTGGTCGCCCTGACCATCCCGCTGGTGCTGGCGGTGACGTTCCTGTTCATGCGGGTATTCAACATCGACCTGCACAAGATCTCGCTTGGGGCGCTCATCATTGCACTGGGGCTGCTGGTCGATGACGCGATCATCGCCGTCGAGATGATGGTGCGAAAGATGGAAGAGGGTTTCTCGCGCTTCGATGCCGCAACCTTCGCCTATACCTCCACCGCCATGCCGATGCTGACGGGCACCCTGATCACCGCAGCGGGGTTCCTCCCGATCGGCCTGGCCAAGTCGGCGGCAGGCGAGTACACGTTCTCGATGTTCTCGGTCAACGCCATTGCCCTGATCGTGTCCTGGCTCGTCGCCGTCATTTTCACGCCCTACATCGGCTACGTTTTGCTCAAGGTGAAGCCGTCGAGCGGTGCCGACGGTCACCACGAGCTGTTCGAAGGCGGCTTCTACGTCCGTTTCCGCAAGCTCGTGAACTGGTGCGTCGAGTGGCGCAAGACGACCATCGTGCTCACGCTCGGCGTCTTCGCGCTTGGCGTGCTCGGTTTCCGGTTGATCGAACAGCAGTTCTTCCCGGACTCCAGCCGTCCCGAGCTGATGGTCGAGATGTGGCTGCCCGAGGGCAGTTCCTTCAGCGCCACCGAAGCCCAGGCAAAGAAGTTCGAAGCGTTCATCGGCCGCCAGGAAGGCGTGGAAAGCGTCACCACCTACGTCGGCACCGGCAGCCCGCGCTTCTATCTTCCGCTCGACCAGATCTTCCCGCAGACGAACGTATCCCAGATCGTCGTGCTCGCCAAGGATCTGGCGGCGCGCGAGCACCTGCGACTGAAGATCAGCGAAGCATTCAAGACGGACTTCCCGGAAGTGCGCGGGCGGGTGAAGCTGCTGCCGAACGGGCCGCCGGTGCCGTATCCGGTGCAGTTCCGCGTCACCGGCTACGAGGTGGACAAGGTGCGGGCGATCGCCGACCAGGTGAAGGAGATCATGGGCGCCAACCCGAATGCCGTCGGCGTCAACGACAACTGGAACGAGTCGGTGAAGGTGCTGCGCCTGGATCTCGATCAGGACAAGCTGCGGGCACTGGGCGTCAGCTCGCAGTCCGTCATGCGCACCGTCAACACGGTACTGACCGGCAGCACCATCGGGCAGTACCGGGACGGCAACAAGCTGATCGATATCGTCATGCGTCAGCCAGTCGAGGAACGGGCAACCATCAGCGCGGTGAACGAGGCATATATCCCGACTGCCAGCGGCAGGGGCGTGCCGCTCGCGCAGGTCGCGCGCGTCGCCTTCGTCTGGGAGCCGGGCGTGGTCTGGCGCGAGGGGCGGGAATGGGCGATCACCGTGCAGTCGGACGTGGTCGACGGCATCCAGGGACCGACGGTCTCCAGCCAGATCGACCCGGCGCTGGCAAGCCTGCGGCAGCAGCTGCCTGCCGGTTACCGGATCGAACTGGCAGGCGCGGCGGCCGACAGCGGAAAGGCGCAGGAGTCGATCGCCGCCAACGTCCCGCTGGTGATCTTCATCATCTTCACGCTGCTGATGCTGCAGCTGCACAGCTTTTCGCGCTCGCTGCTGGTATTCCTCACCGGCCCGCTCGGCGTGGCCGGGGCGGCGATGGCGCTGCTGCTGCTGCAGCGGCCGTTCGGCTTCGTCGCACAGCTGGGCGTGATCGCCCTGTTCGGCATGATCATCCGGAACTCGGTGATACTGATCGACCAGATCGAGCACGACATCCAGGCCGGCGCGGAGCCGTGGAACGCGATCGTCGAGTCCGCGGTGCGGCGCTTCCGCCCGATCATCCTCACCGCCGCAGCCGCGGTGCTGGCCATGATCCCGCTGTCGCGCTCGGTGTTCTGGGGGCCGATGGCGGTCGCCATCATGGGCGGCCTGATCATCGCCACCGCACTGACGCTGCTGTTCCTGCCTGCCCTTTACGCCGCCTGGTTCAGGGTGCGCAAACCGCAGCCGGAAGTGGCGGTCATCCCGTGAAGAGCGCCCGTCCGCGGGGATTCCGGACTTCAAAAATCGGGACAGCGGTTGAAAAAATACAGTAAAATCCCGCGTTGAAGTTGAAGAGCTACTAACGCATCAAAGTAGGGCGACCAAATGTTCACTTCACGGTCGCCCTTTGCTTTTGTGCAAATCAACGCAGGCACGCGATGCTACATTCCCGCGAGGATGGCGAAATTGGTAGACGCACCAGGTTTAGGTCCTGACGCCAGCAATGGTGTGGGGGTTCGAGTCCCCCTCCTCGCACCACAGAATCTTTAATTTTTGGACAATTCACATGGCAACTGCAGTCGAAACCCTGGAAAAACTCGAGCGCCGCATGACCATCACGGTGCCGCTGGCGGACGTCAAGGATGAGGTGGAAAAGCGCCTGAAGATCCGCGCCCGTACCGCCAAGGCTCCCGGCTTCCGTCCCGGCAAGGTGCCGATGAAGATGGTCGCGCAGCAGTACGGCTACCAGGTCGAGACTGAAGTGTTGAACGACAAGGTGGGTCGCGCCTTCAGCGAGGCGGCAAGCGAGAACAACCTGCGCGTCGCCGGCTTCCCGAAGATCGAGCCGAAGACCGGCACAGGCGAAGGCGTGGTCGCATTCGACGCCACGTTCGAAGTCTATCCCGAAGTGAAGATCGGCGACCTGTCGGGCGTCGAGGTCGAGAAGACGACCAGCGACGTGACCGACGCCGAGATTGACAAGACCATCGACATCCTGCGCAAGCAGCGCGTGCATTACCACGTCAAGGGTGAGCAGGGCGCGCACGGCGACGGCGGCGCGGACGTCTCGGCGCAGAACGGCGACCGCGTGACCGTGGATTTCGTCGGCAAGATCGACGGCGTGGAATTCCAGGGCGGCAAAGCGGAAGACTTTCCGTTCGTGCTGGGCGAGGGCCGCATGCTGGCCGAGTTCGAGACGGCCGCGATCGGCCTGAAGGTTGGCGAGACCCGCACGTTCCCGCTGTCCTTCCCCGAGGACTACCACGGCAAGGACGTGGCAGGCAAGACCGCCGAATTCACGATCACCATGAAGAAGGTCGAGTGGGCGCACATGCCTGAAGTCGACGCCGAATTCGCGAAGTCTCTGGGCATCGTCGACGGCGACCTGCAGAAGATGCGCGACGATATCAAGGCCAACCTCGAGCGCGAGGTCAAAGGGCGCGTCAAATCGAAGACCAAAGACAGCGTGATGGACGCGCTCATCAAGGTCTCCGAACTGGACGTGCCGAACGCCCTGATCGAGCAGGACGTCGATCGGCTGGTCGAGATGGCCCGCCAGGACATGGCACAGCGCGGCATGAACGTGAAGGACATGCCGTTCCCGCGTGAACTGTTCACCGCGCAGGCTGAGCGCCGCGTCCGCCTCGGCCTGATCCTGGCCGAGATCGTCAAGGCCAACAAGCTGGAGGCAACGCCCGACCAGGTCAAGGCGCAGGTCGAGGAGTTCGCGCAGAGCTACGAGGATCCGCAGCAGGTCCTGAAGTTCTACTACAGCGACCGTCGCCGCCTGGCCGAAGTCGAAGCCCTTGTTTTGGAAGAAAACGTCGTTAACTATGTACTCGGAAAGGCGAAGGTCACCGAGAAAGCGGTCGCCTTCGACGAATTGATGGGCAATAACGCACAAGCCTAAGCTGCTTGTGCACTCTCCAAAGGAAAGCACATGTCAGGCATGATGAAAAACTCTGCACTTGATACCGAAATGCTCGGTATGGTGCCGATGGTGATTGAACAAAGCGGCCGCGGCGAGCGCGCGTACGACATCTACTCGCGCCTGCTGAAAGAGCGTGTGATTTTCCTGGTCGGCCCGGTGAACGACCATTCCGCCAATCTGATCGTCGCGCAGTTGCTGTTCCTGGAGAGCGAGAATCCTGACAAGGACATTTCGCTCTACATCAACTCGCCCGGCGGCTCGGTGTCGGCCGGCATGGCGATCTACGACACGATGCAGTTCATCAAGCCGGACGTGTCGACGCTGTGCACCGGACTCGCCGCTTCGATGGGCGCCTTCCTGCTTGCCGCGGGTGCCAAGGGCAAGCGTTACTCATTGCCGAACTCGCGCATCATGATCCACCAGCCGCTCGGCGGGGCGCAGGGGCAGGCAGCGGACATCGAGATCCAGGCACGCGAGATCCTCTATCTGCGCGACCGGCTGAACCACATCCTGGCCGAAAAAACGGGCCGCAGTGTGGAACAAATCAGCAAGGATACAGACAGAGATAATTTCATGTCCGCGGCGGAAGCAGCCGAGTATGGCATGATTGACAAGGTGCTGGCGTCCCGCGCCTGAGCGCGCTGTCCACGTGAAAAACGCCCGGACACGCCTGCGTCCGGGCGTTTTGTTTTATGACGACGGATTCAGTTTTGCTTCCTCAGAATTGTTGAGGAGCGTCGTGACGAATCCGGATTTCGCAGGTAATATCGGTTCAATCTCCATCCAAACCTAGCTCTATGTCTGACAAAAAATCCTCCAGCGGCGAAAAATTGCTTTACTGCTCATTCTGCGGTAAGAGCCAGCACGAGGTAAAGAAACTGATCGCGGGTCCCTCGGTCTTCATCTGCGACGAGTGCATCGATCTGTGTAACGACATCATCCGCGACGAGGCATCGAGCGTGGAATCGGTTGCGGGCGCAAAGTCCGACCTCCCGACGCCCCAGGAAATCTTCGAACTGCTCGGTCAGTATGTGATCGGGCAGGAGACCGCCAAGCGTATCCTTTCGGTCGCGGTCTACAACCATTACAAGCGGCTCAAGCACCTCGGCAAGAAGGACGACGTCGAGCTTGCGAAGAGCAACATCCTTCTGATCGGTCCGACCGGTTCCGGCAAGACCCTGCTGGCCCAGACCCTGGCGCGCATGCTGAACGTACCGTTCGTGATTGCCGACGCGACCACGCTGACCGAGGCCGGTTATGTTGGCGAGGATGTCGAGAACATCATTCAGAAGCTGCTCCAGAACTGCAACTACGAAGTCGAGAAGGCGCAAAAGGGCATCGTCTACATCGACGAGATCGACAAGATCTCGCGCAAGTCCGACAACCCGTCCATCACGCGCGATGTGTCCGGCGAGGGTGTCCAGCAGGCGCTGCTGAAGCTGATCGAGGGCACGATGGCCTCGGTTCCGCCGCAGGGCGGACGCAAGCATCCCAACCAGGATTTCGTGCAGATCGACACGACGAACATCATGTTCATCTGTGGCGGTGCGTTCGATGGCCTCGCAAAGATCATCTCCAACCGCTCGGAGCGGAGCGGCATCGGTTTCTCGGCAAGCGTGAAGAGCCAGATGGAGCGAAACGCGAGCGAGATGCTGCTCGAGGTGGAACCGGAAGACCTGATCAAGTTCGGCCTGATTCCCGAGCTGGTCGGTCGCCTGCCGGTGGTGGCGACGCTGAATGAACTAAACGAGGAAGCCCTAATCCAAATCTTGCTCGAACCCAAGAATGCCCTGATCAAACAGTATGCAAAGCTGCTGCAGATGGAAGGGGCAGAACTTGAAGTACGGCCGGGTGCCTTGCACGCTATCGCCCGGAAGGCAATCGAGCGCAAGACGGGCGCGCGTGGGCTGCGATCAATCCTGGAACATGCGCTGCTGGAAGTGATGTTCGAACTTCCGAATCAGCAGAATGTGGCGAAGGTGGTGATCGACGAAAACACGATTGCCAACGGCGCCAAGCCGCTACTGATCTACCACGAACAACCCAAGGTTTCGGGAGCAAAGTAAGGACCCATGCATTTGAACAAAGTGGACCAAAGCCCGTTTTTTCCTGAAAGCAGTACAATTTGAATCGCAGGAATCACTTCAGGCTTCCGGTAAAAGGCCACCCGAGGGCGACTTCGCGTGTGGCTTTTTTTATTGCGATAAATGAAACAAGATTTTTGTTGCCGCTTGGACTTGAGAATCGGCCCGCTGGGCCAACATCATCAACAAGCTCTTAGATAAGGTTCGCCATGACGACTTCCACAACAGTAATTGAACACACCCAACTGCCGCTGCTGCCGTTGCGGGACGTTGTAGTCTTCCCGCATATGGTGATCCCGCTGTTCGTTGGCCGTCCCAAGTCGATCAAGGCTCTGGAAGCAGCGATGGAACAGGGCAAGAGCATCATGCTCGCCGCCCAGAAGGCCGCTGCGAAGGATGAGCCTTCCGCGAACGATATTTACCAGATCGGTTGTGTTGCGAACATCCTGCAG
This sequence comes from Noviherbaspirillum sp., assembly GCF_036563305.1. Lineage (GTDB taxonomy): Bacteria > Pseudomonadota > Gammaproteobacteria > Burkholderiales > Burkholderiaceae_D > Noviherbaspirillum. The sequence continues at coordinate 114,036 of NZ_DATCMQ010000007.1, forward strand.
ATGCTGAAGCTGCCGGACGGGACCGTGAAGGTCCTGGTGGAAGGCGCGCAACGCGCCCGCATCCATCGCATCCTCGAACTTGACACCCACTTTGCCGCGGACCTGACGCCGGTCGAGTCCGAGCCGGGCGACGAATCCGAAGTCGAGGCGATGCGTCGCGCGATCGTCCAGCAGTTCGACCAGTACGTCAAACTGAACAAGAAGATTCCGCCTGAAATCCTTACGTCGCTTGCGGGCATCGATGATGCAGGTCGCCTAGCCGACACCATAGCAGCGCACCTGCCGCTTAAGCTTGAGCAAAAGCAGGTGATTCTCGAGATCTTCAATGTCGCCAAGCGCCACGAGCACCTACTCGGGCAGCTCGAAGGCGAGCTCGACATCCTGCAGGTGGAGAAGCGCATCCGCGGTCGCGTAAAGCGCCAGATGGAAAAGTCGCAACGCGAGTATTACCTGAACGAACAGGTGAAGGCGATCCAGAAGGAGCTGGGCGAAGGCGAGGAAGGCGCGGACCTCGAGGAACTCGAGAAGAAGATCATTGCCGCGAAGATGCCGAAGGAAGCGCGCGAGAAGGCACAGGCCGAGCTCAAGAAACTCAAGCTGATGTCGCCGATGTCGGCGGAGGCCACGGTCGTGCGCAACTACATCGACACCATGCTCAGCCTCCCTTGGCGCAAGAAGTCGAAGATCAACAACGATCTGGCCAATGCGGAGAAGGTACTCGAGAACGAACACTACGGTCTCGAGAAGGTCAAGGAACGCATTCTCGAATATCTCGCCGTGCAACAGCGCGTCGACAAGGTGAAGGCGCCGATTCTGTGCCTGGTCGGCCCTCCTGGCGTCGGCAAGACCTCGCTCGGCCAGTCCATCGCGCGCGCCACCAACCGGAAGTTCGTGCGCATGGCGCTGGGCGGCGTGCGGGACGAGGCTGAGATCCGCGGCCATCGCAGGACCTACATCGGCTCCATGCCCGGCAAGATCCTGCAGAGCCTGGCCAAGACCGGCGTGCGCAACCCGCTGTTCCTGCTGGACGAAGTCGACAAGATGGGCCAGGACTTCCGCGGCGATCCGTCCTCGGCATTGCTCGAGGTGCTGGATCCCGAGCAGAATCACACTTTCTCGGACCATTACATCGAAGTCGACTTCGACCTGTCGGATGTCATGTTCGTGGCGACCTCGAACTCGTACAACATTCCGCCCGCACTGCTGGACCGGATGGAAGTGATTCGCCTGTCGGGTTACACCGAGGACGAGAAGACGAACATTGCGTTGCGCTACCTGCTGCCGAAGCAGGTCACCAACAACGGCCTGAAGGAAGACGAGATCTCGGTGCCGGAAGCGACGATCCGCGACATCATCCGTTACTACACGCGGGAAGCCGGCGTGCGCTCGCTCGAGCGGGAACTGTCGAAGATCTGCCGCAAGGTGGTCAAGATGCTGTTGCTGAAGAAACAGGATCGCAAGATCACCCTCAGCCCGAAGAACCTCGACAAGTTCCTTGGCGTGCGTCGCTACGACTTCGGCATGGCGGAGAAGGAAAACCAGATCGGCCAGGTGGTCGGCCTGGCGTGGACGGAAGTCGGCGGCGACCTGCTGACGATCGAGGCAATGACGATGCCCGGCAAGGGCGACGTCATTCGCACCGGTACGCTCGGCGACGTGATGAAGGAATCGATCGAGGCAGCCCGTACCGTCGTTCGCAGCCGTGCCAAGCGCCTCGGCATCAAGAGCGAAGTGTTCGGCAAGACGGACATTCACATCCACGTGCCAGAAGGGGCGACGCCCAAGGACGGCCCGTCCGCGGGTATCGCCATGACGACGGCCCTGGTATCGGTCCTGACCGGCATCCCGGTGCGAGCCGATGTGGCGATGACAGGCGAGATCACGCTGCGCGGTGAAGTGCTGCCGATCGGCGGCCTGAAGGAAAAGCTGCTGGCTGCGCACCGTGGCGGCATCAAGACCGCGCTGATTCCGGAACAGAACGTCAAGGATCTCGCGGACATTCCGGACAACGTGAAGAACAAGCTCGAGATCGTGCCGGTCCGATGGATCGAGAAGGTGCTGGAGATCGCACTCGAGCGGCAGCCGGAAGCGCTGTCCGATGTCGAGGCGGGTGCGGTGGAAAGTGCGGTGGCGCAAGCAGCGGGCACTGCCGATCCGGTAGTGAAGCATTGATTCCCGGCTGATAATTGGGCCAGAGAAAAAGCGCTCTTCGGGGCGCTTTTTCATTGCACCTGCCCGCCCAGGAATATCGTTCGCCAAGGGTGGATAAACTAGTGCAACTTCCGTAAAGATCCTATATACTCTTGTTTTTTCCGGGGTGGTGACAAACGCCGGAAGACATGGCTGACTAAGTGAGCAGGGTGCTTAGCTCAGTTGGTAGAGCGGCGCCCTTACAAGGCGTAGGTCGGGAGTTCGAGCCTCTCAGCACCCACCAGCAGTCATGTGATGCAGTACAAGTTTCAGGAGTGGTAGTTCAGTCGGTTAGAATACCGGCCTGTCACGCCGGGGGTCGCGGGTTCGAGTCCCGTCCACTCCGCCAAGAAAACAGAGAAAGGCGAACGCGAGTTCGCCTTTTTTTGTATGTGGCTCCACATTTCGTTGCGGCCGTCGCAGGCGGTACTTGAATTGTGTCCCTCGATGAACCACGCTGAACCTGCGTTTCGCATTTTGTCCGTGATCTGACCATGTTTGATTTCATTCGCACGCACCAGCGCCTGATGCAGTTCCTGCTGCTGCTCTTTATCTTCCCATCGTTCGCATTCTTCGGGCTCGAGGGCTACACACGTTTCCGCGAGGGCGACAATGCGATTGCCAAGGTCGCCGGGAAACCGATCACGCAGCAGGAGTTCGACACGGCGCAGCGTGAGCAGATGGAGCGCTTCCGGCAGATGTTCGGCCCGCAGTTCGATCCGAAGATGCTCGATACCCCCGAAGCACGGCAGAATATCCTCGAAGGGCTGATTGTCCAGCGCGTCATCGCTGCCGAAGCGGCGGAGCGCCGCCTTGCCGTCAGCGACCAGGCCCTGCAACAGACCATACTCTCCACCCCCGGCCTGACAGGGCCTGACGGCAAGTTCGACGTGGAGCGCTACAAGGGCCTGCTGGCAGCGCAGGGCACGACGCCGACGATGTATGAGGCACGCCTGCGCCAGGAACTGGCATTGCAGCAGGTGAGCAGCGCCGTCCAGGCGACCGCGTTTGCGCCGAACACCGTTGCCGGACGCCTGTCCGACCTGAACGACCAGGAACGGGAAGTCCAGGAGCAGGTGTTCAAGGCGGCGGACTTCGTGTCCCAGGTCAAGGTGACGGACGACATGCTCAAGGCCTATTACGAAAAGAATGCCGCGCTGTTCGAGGTGCCGGAGCAGGTCAAGGCGGAATACGTCGTCCTCGACAGCGCCGCAGTCGCCGCGCAGGTGAGCGTCACCGACGCGGACATCAAGTCGTACTATGAGCAGAACGCGCAGCGCTACACGGAGGAGGAACAGCGCCGTGCAAGCCACATCCTGATCAAGGCCGAACAGGGTGCTTCCGCGTCCGAGAAAGCGGCCGCCAGGGAGAAGGCCGAGAAGCTGCTTGCGCAGTTGCGCAGCAATCCCGGCGATTTTGCGAAGCTTGCGAAGGAAAACTCGCAGGACCCGGGGTCGGCCGAGCGCGGCGGCGACCTCGACTTCTTTGGCAAGGGCATGATGGTGAAATCCTTCGAGGAGACCGCATTCCAGCTCAAGCAGGGTGAGATCAGCAACATCGTGGAATCGGAATTCGGCTTTCATATCATCCAGCTCACCGGCATCAAGCCGGCGCAGGGAAAGAGCCTGGAACAGGTGAAGGACGAAATCGCGGCCGAGATCAAGAAGCAGCTCGCCGCGAAGAAGTATGCGGAAATGGCGGAACAGTTCAGCAACCTCGTCTACGAGCAGGCGGATAGCCTGAAGCCGGCCGCGGAAAAGCTGAACCTGAAAATCCAGACGGCCGACGGTCTGGCTCGCACGCCCAATCCTGCAGCAGGGCAGAACCAGCCGTACAACCACCCGAAGTTCCTTACTGCGCTCTACTCCGACGAGGCGATCAGGAACAAGCGCAATACCGAGGCAGTTGAAGTCGCACCGAATACGCTGATCGCGGGACGTGTCGTCGAGCACAAGCCGGTGACCCGGCGTCCGTTTGAAGAGGTGCAGGCAACGGTGCGCGAACGGGTCGTTCAGGCAGAAGCGCTGGCACTCGCAAGGAAGGCTGGCGAGGAGCGACTGGAGCGCCTGAAGGGAGGCGCCGACGCTGCCGGCTTCTCGGCGACCAAGACGGTGTCTCGGGTGAAGACCCCGGCCATCGAAGCCACCGCGCTGCCGGTCGTCATGAAGGCCGACGCCTCCAAACTCCCGGCCTATGTAGGCGTCGAGCTGGGCAACACCGGTTACGGCATTTATCGCATCACCAAGGTGGCGCAACCGGCACAGCCGGATGCGGCGCGCCGTCAGAACGAGCAGCAGCAGATTGCAAACGCGATCGCGCAGCAGGAGATGGCCGCCTACCTCGAAGGCCTGAAGAAGAAGGCAAAGGTCGAGATCATCAAGCCGTTCACCAGTTCGCCCGAACAGCAGGGCGATCAGAAATAGGACGTCTCCGCCTTAAAAAAAACCGCTCCGATGGGGGCGGTTTTTTTTTGCGATTGTTCTGTTGTCGATGGATGCGCCGAAATGGCGACAAGGGTCTTTTTGCGATCAACATCGCCCGCGCATTCCCAGGCAGTCATGGCGGATCGCATGCGGTAGCCGCTGCAGCCCGACGGTCGCCGTTGCGCAGGATCCGCCTTACGAATTACGGATCGCGTCAGCGTCGGCGCGCTATCCGCGCGGATGCCGCCCGAAGCTCGGCACCTCGATGCTTCGCCTGGACAAGCAGCTACGGCTGCTCCGGGGCAGCGAGTGCATATGCGATGATCCCGCGCCAACGCGAGGGGAGTGGTCAACGGCCCAGTTGTTCCGAACGGTTGCGATGCTGGCCACGCAAGCGGGTCGACGGTCGGCGCACCGACTGAATGGCAATGCAAGCACCGGGCTTCCGGCTGGCTGCCGGCGTAGCCAGGTCAGCGCAGCGGATGGCAGGCAAGGGGCGGGCTCGGGCGCGAGACGTGACCGGGGCAGGCGCGAGTCGAGCAAGACGGTGCCACTGGCGCAGCATGTTTTCTCAGATCACGGCACACGCCGTTCGCTTGGTCGGCGGCCCTTCCGCTGTCGGACAGTGGCGATCCGCATGGAACAGTTCGGCGTACCCGGCGAGCCCCTCGCGGGAAAATGGCACCAGCGGCGCTTGTGGTGAGCAAGACGCGCTACTGGCGCAGCATGTTTTTCAGATGAGGCCACACATTGTTCAGCATGATCGGCTGCGCTTCCGCCGTCGGGTGAATGCGGTCGGCCTGGAACAGGTCGGCGCGCTCGGCCAGGCCTTCGAGGAAAAACGGCACCAGCGGCACCTTGTTTTCCTGGGCAAGCTTGCGGTACATGCCGAAGAAACGCTGCGTATATTCCTTTCCGTAGTTGGGCGGTATCTGCATGCCCACCAAAAGCACCCTGGCGTTTGCCTTCTGCGCAGCCGTGATCATCTCGCGCAGGTTGGCCTCCGCGCCCGCCACCGGCAAGCCGCGCAGACCGTCGTTGCCGCCGAGTTCGATGATGACCAGATCAGGGCGGTGCCGGGCGAGCAGGGCCGGCAGGCGGGCCTTGCCGCCGCTGGTGGTTTCGCCGCTGATGCTGGCATTCACGATGGTGGCCGGCAGCTTTTCCTCCTGTAGCCGCTTCTCCAGCAACGTCACCCAGCCGGTGCCGCGTACCAGGCCATATTCGGCTGAAAGGCTGTCGCCGAGCACGAGCAGGGTTTTTGATGCAGAATAGGCAAAAGCCGAAAAGAAGATGAGCGAGAACGCCGCCATCCACCTGAACATCCGCGCCAGCGGCACTGACTTCCCTTCCTGAAATTTCATGCAAGAGCCTTCCTCGATACCTGCCATTGAAGTGACACGCCTGAGCAAACGGGTTGCCGATGCGTCCGGCGAATTGACGATATTGCACGAGGTCGATTTTACCGTGCGGCGTGGCGAGACGCTGGCGATCGTCGGCGCCTCCGGATCGGGCAAATCCACATTGCTTGGCCTGCTTGCCGGTCTCGATACCCCGAGCGGCGGCGCAGTGAAGCTGGACGGGGTGGACATCTACCGCCTCGACGAGGACGGGCGTGCCGGCCTGCGCCAGGCGAAGCTCGGGTTCGTATTCCAGTCCTTCCAGCTGCTGTCACACCTCACCGCGCTGGAGAACGTCATGCTGCCGCTGGAGCTGCGGCGCGACGATGCGCCCCGCGAGAAGGCCGAGGCCATGCTGGGCCGTGTCGGCCTGGGCAGCCGCCTGCGTCACTATCCGAAATTCCTGTCGGGCGGAGAGCAGCAGCGGGTGGCGCTGGCGCGCGCGTTCGTGACGGAGCCGCCACTGCTGTTCGCCGACGAGCCAACGGGCAGCCTGGATGCGGCGACCGGGGAGGCCGTGATCGGGCTGATGTTCGAGCTGAACCAGGAGCGGGGATCGACCCTGGTGCTGGTCACGCACGATCCGTCGATTGCCGCGCGCTGCGGCCGCACCATCACGATTGCCGCGGGGCGCCTGCTGTAGACCCTGGCCGCCTCGGCAGCCGGTTGAGCGCGGCCCGCACCGCCGGGATCAGCTCGCTGGCGCCAACGCCCACCGGACCTGTGCCCGTGCTCGCCAGATCGTCTGCTGCCCTGCCGTGCAACCAGGCGCCGGCGATTGCCGCATGCCAGGTTGAGACTCCCTGCGCCAGCAAGGCGCCGCACACGCCAGCCAGTACGTCTCCCGTACCGCCGGTGGCCAGCAGGGGATTCCCTGTCGGGTTGATTGCGGCAGAACCATCCGGAGCGGCGATCACCGTGCCGGAACCCTTCAGGAGCACGACGGCGTTGCAGCGTCTTGCCAAACCGCGCGCGGCCGAGATCCTGTCAGCCTGCACCTCGGCGGTGCCGCAGCCAAGCATGCGGGCGGCTTCGAGCGGATGGGGCGTCAGCAGCGATGGCGCGGCACGGCGCTGAAGCTGCGTCTGAACCGCGGCATCGCGGGCCAGCAGGTTGAGGGCGTCGGCGTCGATGACCGCGGGCAGCGGCGATTCCAGGACACGGGCGAACGCCTGCATTCCTGCTTCTGCCATGCCCAGCCCGGGACCCACCACTGCCGCACCGGACGTCAATGCGAGCGCCGAGGCATGCCTGCACATCAGCTCCGGGTGCATGCTGTCGTAGTCGGGCGGCCGATCGACGAAGCCGGCGAAAATGCGCCCGGCACCGGTGAACAACGCCGCGCGCGCGGCCAGGATCAGTGCGCCCGTCATGCCCTGCGCGCCACCAACCAGCGACACGTCGCCGAAGCTTCCCTTGTGCGCGTAGTGCGGACGGGACGGCAGGGCATCGATGAACATCGACACCTCGGCAAGATGCAGCCTCGCGGCGGGAAATTGCGCGGCAGGGATGTCGAGCGTGTCGACCCTTACCTTTCCCGCATGATCGCGTCCGCGGCCGGTATGCAGTCCCGGCTTGCCGGCGATGAAGGTGACGGTATGGCTGGCGACGACGGCGCTGTTTTCCTCGCCGAGCGGCATGCCGGTATCGGCGTCGAGGCCGCTCGGCACGTCGATGGCGAGTACCGGACAGGAAAGGGCATTGACCTGCGCGAACAAGGCCCGTACCTCGTCCTCCGGGGGGCGCGCGAGACCGATGCCGAACACGCCGTCGAGCACCAGGTCCCATGCCCCGTCGCCTACCGTGTTCGGGTTGGCGTCAATGAAGGCGATACCGGCTTGACATGCCTTGTCGAGCGCGCGCTGCGCATCCGGCGGGCGCTGCTCCCGGCGAGCGCACAGCATGACCTCGGCCGCGACGCCACGCTGCCGCAGCAGGATGGTCGCCAGCAGGGCGTCGCCGCCATTGTTGCCGGGGCCAGCAAGCACCAGTACGCGCGCGCCGTCAGCACGAGGCGCCAGCAAGTCCAGCGCGTGCCGGGCAATCGCCTCGGCGGCGCGCTCCATCAGGGTGCCCTGGGGAAGAAGCGCGAGAGCGGCATGTTCGATGCGGCGCAGGTCTTCGGTCAGATAGAGCGCATTGGACTGTGGCATGGTCGGCGGCAACGTGGCGTCGTGGATGGCCGGTGGCGGCGTGCACCAATTGTATGCCAGCCGAGGGAAAGGCCCGCAGCCGTCAATGGCAGCGGCTGGTTACCGGCGCGCCAAAACGTCCGCCACGTGGTCTGCAATGGCAAGGGATGCAGTCAGACCGGGCGACTCGATGCCGTACAGGCCGAGGTAGCCCGGACAGCCGTGCGACGCGAACAGGAAATCCGCGGCCGGCTCGCCGGGGCGGGTGATTTTCGGACGTACCCCGGAATAGCCTGGCTGCAGGGCGTCGTCCGGCAGGTCCGGCCAGTAGTTGCGGATCTCGCGGTAGAAGCGATCGGCGCGTTTCGGGTCTACCTGGTAGTCGATCGATTCGCCATGCACGTCCAGCCACTCGACATCCGGCCCGAACCGGGCCTGACCGCCCAGGTCCAGCGTCAGGTGCACCCCGAGGCCGCCGGGTTCCGGCACCGGGTAGATCAAGCGGGAAAACGGGGCCTTGGCGGACAGCGAATAGTAGTTGCCCTTCGCAAAATAAGCCGCTGGCAGCGTCGCTGCCGAAAGGCCTTCGATCGATGCCGCCAGGCGCGGTGCCCACAGGCCGGCGCAATTGATGACGGTATCGACCAGGAATTCCGCATTGCCTTCATCGGTACGCATGCGCAGCACGATGCCGTCCCTGCCTGCGCTGCCGGCGGCGACCGAGGTGCCAAAAGCGAGCTGAGCGCCGGCGCGTTCGGCGTCGCCCTGCAACGCAGTCATGTAGGCATGGCTGTCGATGATCCCGGTGTTCGGCGACCAGAGCGCTGCGGTGCAGGCGAGCGCCGGTTCAAGGGACTGTGCCTGCGCCGCGTCGATGGCGGTAACTTCGGCGCAGCCGTTGGCCCGCGCCTGGACGTGGATCGCGGACAGGGCCGCGTGCTGCGCGGCCGAGGTGGCGACGATCAGCTTGCCGCAGCGGCGGAACGGCACGCCATGCTCGTCGCAGTAGCGGTACAGCGCGTCGCGACCGGCGACGCACAAGCTTGCCTTGTGGCTGCCGGTCGGGTAGTAGAGGCCGGCATGGATCACTTCACTGTTGCGGGAACTTGTCTCCATGCCGATGGCGGCATGCCGTTCGACCACGAACACTTCCCGGCCGAGCATTGCCAACTTGCGGGCGACGGCGAGTCCGACGACGCCGGCGCCAATGACGACGCAGTCGATCCTATCCATAGCGCGCCATCGTGAGTCCGTCGGCGTCGATATCCGGGGCCTGGCCCGACACCATGTCCGATACCAGCTTGCCTGCGCCGACGGCCATGGTCCACCCGGACTCCGCCTGCGCCATGTTGATGTAGACGTCGCGGACGGGCGTAGGGCCGAGCACCGGCACGCCGTCGGGCAGCACCAGGCGCACCCCGCTCCAGAAGTTTGCCTGCGCGTAGCCAGCCGCGTCCGGAAACCAGTCGCTGCCGGCCTTGATCAGCGTGCGCATGGCGCGCTCCTTCAGGCTGGCGCTGTCGGGGGTGAGCTGCGCAACGCCCGACAGCCGGATGCGGCTGCCGAGGCGGGCGATCTCGACCTTGTAGGCTTCGTCGGCGAGCGCTGCCTTGGGTGCATTGTCAAAATTGCGGATGAGCGCAGCGGCGGCGTATTGGCGTACCGGATACAAGGGCAGCCTGACGCCCAGCGGCTGGAGCAGCCGCTCGCTGTCCGCACCCGCCGCGACGACCACGGCATCGACCGGAAAGCGCTGGCCGTCGATCAGCAGTGCGACACCGCGCGAGTCCTGCTCGATGCGCTCGACGCGCCTGCCGAAATGGAACTGCACGCCGATGTCGGCGGCGATGTGCTTGATCCTGCGCGCGAACAGCGGGCAATTACCGGCTTCGTCCTGCGGCAGGTACAGCGCGCCTGCAAGTGCCGTATCGCTGGCCAGGGCGGGTTCGATGGCCCGCGCGCCGTCCGTGTCCACCTGCCGATGCGGGATGCCGTTCTCGGCGAGCAGCGCGATGCCGGGTTCGGCAAGCTTCAGGTCCTTCTCGGTCCGGAACAGCTGCAGCACGCCCTGGGCCTGCTCATAGTCGAGCTGGTAGTACTCGCGCATGCGATGCAGAAGGCCCTGGCTGTACAGGCCGAGGCGCTGCAGGCGGGTGCGGTTGATGCGGTAGCGGTCGAGGTCGCATTCGGCGACCCAGCGCCGTGCCCAGCGCCAGAGGGCGCGGTCGAGCCCGGGCTTGAGCAGTACCGGCGACTCCGACTGAAACAGTGCGGACAATATGCGGCGCGGCATGCCTGGAACGGCGGACGGGCCGGCGTAGGCGGGGGCGACCAGGCCGGAGCTGGCGAAGCTCGATTCCTGCGCCACGTTCTGGTGACGCTCGATGAGTACGACGTCGTGCCCCGCATCGGCAAGAAAGAATGCGGTACAGACGCCGGATATGCCGCCGCCTATCACTGCTACCTGTTTTGTCACTTGATCAACCTGTGAGTGCTTGTCGGGAACCCGGCGTGCCTGCCGCATGCGGCGCGTGTGCGCGGTGTCAAACCGTCACACCGGCCGCAAACTGCGCGATGGGGAGCGCAAGCTAGACCGTCCGGCCGCGACGCGGTTCTGGTACGACATTTTATTCTCTCCCGCTCTGGTTGCGGAGGACATCACGCGCCGGCGTTGCGCAAAAGCGCGAACATGGCCGCCGCGCCAATGCCCATTTGTCATGCTGCAGCCAGCGCGGCCTCCACAGCCCGCGCAACGCCGAGCACCCTGCGGTCCGCCATGGCGGGTCCGGCAATCGAGAGCCCGACGGGCAGGGTGCCTGGCGCGTGGCAGGGAAGGGAAACGGCACAGCCATCGAGCAGGTTGACGACCGAGGTGTTCCGCAGCAGCAGTCCATTCACGCGGAAGAACGCCTGCTCCGACGTCTCGAGGTCGGCGATCGGCGGTGCGACAATCGGCACCGTCGGCATCAGCAGCGCATCGTAGGGGGCGAGCGCCGCCTCCATGCGGGCGATCCAGTCCCGCCGGCGGCGATGGAGGTCGATATAGTCGGCGGCGCTCATCGCGGCGCCGGTCATGATCCGTTTCGCCACCCGGAAGTCATACTCCTGCTCCCGGGCCGCGAGCAGTTCGCGGTGCCAGGCGAAGGATTCGGCGCCGGAGAACTTGTTGAGATCGGCCGCTTCGGACAGCGGCGCGAACGGCGCGTCGACGATGCGCGCCCCTGCCGAGGAAAGCACCGAGAGCGCCGCGGAAAACGTTGCCGCGACATGCGGCTCGAGCCCGTCGAGCACGACCGTCGACGGTACCGCAAGCCGCAGGCCCGCAAGCGGCAGGTCGGGTACCGCGAGCACCTGGTCGGCGATGATGCTGTCCACCAGGATGCAGTCGTCGACCGAGCGGGTCATCGCGCACAGTGTGTCGAGCGTCGTCGACAGCGGGATGGTACCGGCCAGGGGCACGCGCCGGGCAGTCGGCTTGAAGCCGACGATGCCGCACAAGGCGGCCGGGATGCGGATCGAACCGCCGGTGTCGGAGCCAATGCCGGCGACGCAAAGTCCGCTCGCGACCGATACCGCGGCGCCTGAAGAGGAACCGCCGGGGATCCGCGCGACGGTGGCGTCAGCCGGATTGGCCGGGGTGCCGTAATGCGGATTGATGCCGACGCCCGAAAACGCGAATTCCGTCATGTTGGTCTTGCCGATGATCGCCGCGCCCGCGGTGCGCAGGCGCTTTACCACGGGTGCATCGGCCCTGGCGGGCGGCGCGTCCCTCAGCACCCGCGAGCCGGCCAGGGTGGTTTCGCCCGCGACATCAACCAGGTCCTTGAGGGAGACGGAAAGACCCGCCAGCGGCGAGACCTCGACGCAGGCCGCAAGCATCGCGTCGGCGTGAGCGGCGGCGGCGCGCGCGGCATCCGGATAGAGGCGGGTGAAGATGGCGGCGCTTTTCTGCGCTTCGTCGAGGCAGACCTCGACCAGCGCCTGGCGGGAATAACGGGCCAGCGCGGCAATCGTTTTCGCGGTGAGGGGATTCATCGGGATGGCATCCAGTAGGAAGATGAGCAAGCGTGCAGGTTTGGCACGGGCAATAATAGTACAGGCACCTTCCGCCCATGCGCGTCCTCGGCGCCGGCCCGGCGCCCTCCATTACCCGTCCGTATGCAGGGCGATGCTTAGGGCAGCGAAGGTAAAACCAGCCTGAACCCGCCCCGCTGTCGGGATGCCGACCGCACCGGCGGTCGCGGTATAATCGCGCTTTCCCGTTCCAACCCGCAGCAGCGCCGGCCGCTCCTGGCATGCTGCATCAAATCCCTTGCCAACATGTTGATTCTGCCGGGCTCCAACGCCCTGTCCGCATTCCGTACCCAGCGTCTTTTGACACAATTGCAAGCAGTGGAGCCCGGTATCGTCGGCATCAGCGGCCGCTACCTGCATTTCATCGACGCCGCCGCCGAGCCGGGGCGGGATGACGTTGCGCGCCTCGATGCACTGCTGACCTACGGCGAGCCGTCCGTCGCGGCGGATGGGGGCGAGGAATTCGTCGTCATTCCGCGTTTCGGCACCATCTCGCCATGGGCAAGCAAGGCGACCGACATCGCCCGCCACTGCGGCCTGGCGCAGGTGAGGCGCATCGAGCGCGGCGTGTCCTACCGGGTGCAGCTCAAGAGCGGCCTGCTCGGCGGCGCGAAGAAGCTGTCCGAGCAGGCGGCGCGCGAGGTTGCGGCGCTGCTGCACGATCGGATGACCGAAACCGTCCTGCGCGACGCCCGGGAAGCAACCGGCCTGTTCCGGGAGCTGGAGGCGCTTCCGCTTGAATACGTGGACGTGGTGGCCGGCGGGCGCGAGGCGCTGGTAAGGGCGAACGCAGATCTCGGCCTGGCCCTGTCCGACGACGAGATCGAGTACCTCCTTAAGGCATTCAACGATGCCGGTCGCAATCCGACCGACGTCGAGCTGATGATGTTCGCGCAGGCCAACAGCGAGCACTGCCGCCACAAGATCTTCAATGCGGAATGGACGGTCGACGGCGTGGCCCAGGACAAGTCGCTGTTCGCCATGATCAAGAACACGCACCAGCTGCATCCGAAGGGCACCGTGGTCGCCTACAGCGACAATGCCTCGGTCATCGAGGGCGCCACCGTCTCCCGCTTCTACCAACGGGGAGCAGCGGCAGGCAATGTCTACGAGGCTTCGGAAGAGCTGACGCACATCCTGATGAAGGTCGAGACGCACAACCATCCGACCGCCATCTCGCCGTTCCCCGGCGCCTCCACCGGCGCCGGCGGCGAGATCCGCGACGAGGGCGCGACTGGCCGCGGCGCCAAGCCGAAAGCGGGCCTGACCGGCTTCACCGTATCCAACCTGATGATCACGCACGCGGTGCAGCCGTGGGAGAACGCGCGCGACGTCGCGCAGCCGCCCGCGCAGCGCGAGCCGCATGCCCAGGCCGGCATCTACGGCAAGCCGGAGCGGATCGCGTCGCCGCTGCAGATCATGATCGAGGGCCCGATCGGCGGGGCGGCATTCAACAACGAATTCGGCCGGCCCAATCTCGGCGGCTACTTCCGCACCTACGAGCAGAATGTCGGTGGCAAGGTCATGGGCTATCACAAGCCCATCATGATTGCCGGCGGCATCGGCAACATCTCCGCCCAGCACACGAAGAAGCACGACCTGCCGGTCGGAAGCCTGCTGATCCAGCTCGGCGGTCCGGGCATGCGCATCGGCATGGGCGGCGGCGCGGCGTCGTCGATGGCGACCGGTACCAATACCGCCGACCTCGATTTCGATTCCGTCCAGCGCGGCAATCCCGAGATGGAGCGGCGCGCGCAGGAGGTGATCAATGCCTGCTGGGCGATGGGCAGCGACAATCCCATCCTGTCGATCCACGATGTCGGCGCCGGCGGCCTGTCCAATGCGTTCCCCGAGATCACCAACGATGCGGGACGCGGCGCCGTCTTCGACCTGCGCAAGGTGCCGCTCGAAGAGAGCGGCATGGCGCCGAAGGAAATCTGGAGCAACGAGTCGCAGGAGCGCTATGTGCTCGCCATCGCGCCGGAAAGCCTGCCGCTGTTCCAGTACCTGTGCGAGCGCGAGCGTTCGCCGTTTGCGGTCGTCGGTACCGCGACCGAGGAACGCCAGTTGAAGGTGATCGACCCGGAGCGGGGCGCCGACCCGGTGGACATGCCGATGGACGTCCTGCTGGGCAAGCCGCCGAAGATGCACCGCAACGTGCAGCGCCTGGCGAACGACTATCCGAAGGTGGACCTGACCGGCATGGAACTGGCGGAAGTCGCGCAGCGTGTGCTGCGCCTGCCCACCGTCGCCGACAAGTCCTTCCTGATCACCATCGGCGACCGCACGGTCGGCGCCACCACGGTACGTGACCAGATGGTGGGCCCGTGGCAGGTGCCGGTGGCGGATTGCGCAGTCACGACCATGAGCTTCGAAGGCTACCGCGGCGAAGCCATGGCCATGGGCGAGCGCACGCCGTTGGCGGTCATCAATGCCGCGGCCTCGGGCCGCATGGCGGTGGGCGAGGCGATCACCAATATCGCTGCCGCGCCGCTGACCGACATCAGCGACATCAAGCTGTCGGCGAACTGGATGGCGGCCTGCGGGCAGCCGGGGCAGGATGCCGCCCTGTTCGACACGGTGAAGGCGGTCGGTATGGAACTGTGCCCGGCCCTCGGGATCAGCATCCCGGTCGGCAAGGATTCCCTGTCGATGCGCACCACGTGGCGGGATGCCGAAGGCAGCAAGGAGGTGACCTCGCCGGTATCGCTGATCGTCTCCGCCTTTGCGCCGGTGCAGGATGTGCGCCTGTCGCTCACGCCGCAGCTGCGCACCGATGCGGGCGAGACGGCACTGATCCTGATCGACCTCGGCCGCGGCAAGAACCGCCTTGGGGCCTCGGCGCTGGCCCAGGTGATGCAGCAGATCGGCAGCGAAGTGCCGGACGTGGACAGCGCCGAAGACCTGAAGGCCTTCTTCTGCGCCATCCAGCAGCTGAACATCGAACGCAAGCTGCTTGCCTACCATGACCGCTCGGATGGCGGCCTGTTCACCACCTTGTGCGAGATGGCCTTCGCCGGCCGTACCGGGTTGTCGGTCAACCTCGACATCCTGACCATGGAAGGCGAGCATGCGTCCGATTGGGGCGACTCCAAGAACTGGGCGTCCCAGGTGGCCGAGCGCCGCAACGAGATGACGCTGCGGGCGCTGTTCAACGAGGAGCTGGGAGCGGTCATCCAGGTCCGCGCGGAGCACAAGTCCGATGTCATGACGGTGCTGCGCTCGTACGAGCTCGGCGCCTGCAGCCATATCATCGGCAAGCTCAACGATCGCGACGCGGTCGAATTCACGCGCGACGCCAAGGTCATCTACAGCCAGCCGCGCGGCGAGCTGCACCGCGCCTGGAGCGAGACCAGCTGGCGCATCGCCCGCCTGCGCGACAACCCTGCCTGCGCCGATGCCGAATACGACCGCCTCCTGGACGCAGCCGACCCCGGCATGACGCCGAAGCTCAGCTTCGACCCGCAGGTGGACATTGCCGCGCCGTTCGTTGCGACCGGCGTCCGGCCCAGGGTGGCGATCCTGCGCGAGCAGGGCGTCAACTCGCACGTCGAGACGGCCTACGTGATGCACCGGTCCGGTTTCACCGCGGTCGACGTCCACATGAGCGATCTGATTGCCGGCCGCGCCAGGCTGGACGACTTCAAGGGCTTCATCGCCGTCGGCGGCTTCTCCTACGGCGATGTGCTGGGCGCCGGCGAAGGCTGGGCCAAGACCATCCTGTTCAATGCCCGCCTCGCGGAGCAGTTCTCCGGCTTCTTCCACCGGGACGACACTTTTGCGCTGGGCATCTGCAACGGTTGCCAGATGATGAGCAACCTGAAGTCCATTATCCCCGGCGCGCATGCCTGGCCGAAGTTCACCCGCAACAAGTCGGAAAAGTTCGAGGGCCGCCTGGCCATGGTGGAGGTGGCCGACTCGCCGTCGATCTTCTTCCGCGACATGGCCGGCACGCAAAGCCCGATCGCGGTGGCGCACGGGGAGGGGTATGCCGACTTTTCGCAGACCGGGGACATCAAGGAAGCGATCGTCGCGATGCGCTGGATCGACAACCAGGGCCAGGCGACCGAGCGCTATCCGTACAATCCGAACGGATCGCCGCAGGGGATTACCTCGGTCACGACGCCGGATGGCCGCTTCACCGTGCTGATGCCGCACGCGGAGCGGGTGTTCCGGACGGTGAACCACTCCTGGCATCCCGAGGGCTGGGGCGAGTTCTCGCCGTGGATGCGGATTTTCCGCAATGCCCGCAAGTGGGTGGGCTGACCGGTGTGACGACCGGGCGGCCCTGACCGGGCGCGGCGACAGCGCGCCCGGCTTCCGCGCCTCCTGTCGGGCGGAGGCGGGGTGATGCAGCGGCAATGTGCAGCAGCGTTCGTCCTTTCTGCTCCGACGTCCGCATTAAAAAAGGCGCTTCATCCGAAGCGCCTTTTGCTTTTGAAGCGGTTTGTGCGGAGGGCCGCTTACTGGATCTTGGCCTTCTTGCGCAGGTCTTCCTGGTAAGCCTGCAGCTTCTTCTGCTGCAGGGATTCCGCGATCTGCGGCTTCACTTCCTCCAGTGCCGGCAGCTTGGCTGCGCGGACGTCTTCCAGCTTGATCACGTGGAAACCGTACTGGGTCTTGACCGGAGTCTCGGTGATCTGGCCCTTCTGCAGCGCGACCATCGCATCGGAGAACGGCTTGACGAAGGAGGCCGGCGAGGCCCAGTCGAGGTCGCCGCCGCTGGCAGCGGAGCCCGGATCCTTCGACTGCTTCGCCAGTTCTTCGAACTTGGCGCCGCCCTTGAGCTTGGCAATGATCGCCTTGGCGTCTTCTTCCTTCTCCACCAGGATGTGGCGCGCGTGGTATTCCTTGTCGCCGGCCTGTGCCTTGAAGCGATCGTATTCGGCCTGGATCTCGCTGTCCTTGACCGGGTTTTTCTTCAGGTGATCCTGCACCAGGGCGCGGATGGCGATCGACTGGCGTGCGATCTCGACCTGGTTCTTCACTTCCTGCGAGTTGCTCAGGCCGAGCTTGTCGGCTTCCTGGATCAGGATCTCGCGGTTGATCAGTTCCTGCTTGACCATCTCGCGCAGTTGCGGCGAATCCGGCTGGCCCTGTGCCGACAACTGCTTGATCATCACATCGGCGCGGGAGGAGGGGACCGGCTTGCCGTTCACGACGGCGAGGTTCTGGGCCACGGACGGCAGCGCAACGGCGGCGACAAGCAGCATCAGCAAGCGAGCGGGTTTCAAAGTCATTGTCTGTTCCTACAGAGGTATGAAAGTTTATAAATCCGGCGCCGCTATTCTCGTTCGGACGGCGCGAGGGCGATGATGTTGAGAGCGTGAATGTCGCTTGCCATCATGTCGCGGAGGGAATCATACACCAGGCGGTGACGGGCTATCCGGTTCAGGCCTGCGAAACGGTCGGAAACAATGCGTAACCGATAGTGACCCGCGCCCGAGGCGGCGCCGGCGTGTCCCGCGTGCAAATGCGATTCGTCGTCGAGTTGACATTCGTCCGGTGCGAGAGTTGCAACAAGCCGGTTGCGGATGCGGTCGACCCGGTCGTTCATTTCGTATCCTTCACGTACTTGGAAAGGAAAAGGCTCTGCGCGACGATGAACGCGAGCATCAGCGCGGTGAAACCGAACAGCTTGAAGTTGACCCAGGCCGCCGTGGAAAAGCTGTAGGCCACGATCAGGTTGATAGCGCCCATCACCATGAAAAACGCGGCCCAGGACAGGTTGAGGCGTTGCCATACCGGATCCGGCAGGGCCACCTGCTTTTCCATCATCAGCCGGATCAGGTTCTTGCCCATCAGCGCCTGTGCGACCAGCAACGCGGCGCCAAAGCACCAGTAGAGCATCGTCGGCTTCCACTTGATGAAGGTCTCGTTGTGGAAGTAGATAGTGGCGCCGCCGAACACGGTGATGATGGCCAGCGAAACCCAGAGCATGTTGTCGACCTTGCGCCGGCGCAGCAGCAGCCAGCCGACCTGCGCGAAGGTGGCGAGGATCGCCACAGCCGTCGCCAGCATGATCGGCGCCTGGGCAAGCGTGGCGCCGCTGCCCGAGACCAGGGCCGACAGGTATTGCTGGACCAGTGCCTGCGCAGCGTCGGGATTGCCTTCCCCCCACTTGAAAACGCCGAAGAAGAGAATGACCGGAAACAGATCGAACAGGAACTTCATGTTGGGCTTGTAACCTTCCAGGGGTTATTTTGGATCGAAGCGCAGCGCCGCGGAATTGATGCAGTAGCGCAGCCCGGTCGGCGGCGGTCCGTCGGGGAATACATGGCCGAGATGGGCGTCGCAAACCTTGCACAGGATTTCGGTGCGTATCATGCCATGACTGCGGTCGATCCGCTCGATCACGTTGTCCGGATCCAGCGCCTTGAAATAGCTCGGCCAGCCGCAGCCGGACTCAAACTTCGCGTCCGATTCGAACAAGGGAGTGCCGCAGCAGACGCAGGTGTAAATGCCGTGCTCGTGATGGTCCCAGTAGCGCCCGGTGAAAGCGCGTTCGGTGGCCGCTTGCCGCGTCACCTGGTATTCCATCGGGTCGAGTTGCGCGCGCCATTCGGCGTCGGTCTTGATCACTTTTTCGGTCATGATGAACAGCTCACTTCAAGATCGTTGGCCCAGTCGGGAGGCAGGTCGGCGTAACGCTCGTTCTCGGGCTGTTCATCGAACGGCCGTTCCAGCACCGCGAGCAGCTTCGCCACTTCGGAAAAATCCTTGTTCTGTGCTTTTTCTATCGCCTGCTGCGCCAGGTAGTTGCGCAGCACGTATTTCGGATTGACGGCATCCATCGCCGCGCGGCGCGCGGCATCCTGCGAATTTTCCTTGCGCAGGCGGGCTCGATACATCCCCGCCCAGGCGTCGAAGGCGGCACGGTCGATGAAGAGGTCGCGCAGCGGCTCGTCCGCGGCGGCTTCGTCGATCCGCAGGCGGCTGAGCCGGCGGAAGAACAGCGTGTAGTCGGGCCGGTTTTCCTGCAGCAGGGAAAAGAGGGCGTCGATCAGCCCGGCGTCATCGCTCTCCGCGGCCCGCAGGCCGAGCTTGTCCCGCATCAGCTGCTCAAAGTGCGCGGTGTAGACCGGACCATAGCCGTCCAGCGCGGCCTGCGCCTCGTCCACGCCGCCCATCAGCGGCAGCATCGCCTGCCCGAGCGCAAAGCAGTTCCACTGGCCGATCTTGGGCTGCATGTGGTACGCGTAGCGGCCGCCATGGTCGCTATGGTTGCAGATATGGCGGGCGTCGAAGGCTTCCATGAAACCGAAGGGACCGTAGTCGATCGTCAGGCCGAGGATGGACATGTTGTCGGTATTCATCACGCCGTGCATGAAACCTACCGCCTGCCACTGCGCCATCAGCACTGCGGTACGGCGTGCGACTTCCCGCAGCAGGTCCTGGTAGCGGTTTGGCGCGCCTGCCAGTTCCGGGTAGTGGCCTTCGATCACGTAGTCCGCCAGCCGGCGCAGCTCCTCCTTGCGGTCCTGGTAGAACCAGTGTTCGAAGGAGCCGAAGCGGACGAAGCTCGGCGCCATCCGGGTGCAGACCGCGGCGGTTTCCACCGTCTCGCGCATGACCGGCATGTCCGACCCGGTGACGCACAGCGCCCGCGAGGTCGGGATGCCGAGCGCGGCCATCGCTTCCGAGCAGAGGAATTCCCGTATCGAGGAACGCAGCACGGCGCGGCCGTCGCCCATGCGCGAGTAGGGCGTCATTCCGGCGCCTTTCAGCTGCAGTTCCATCCGCGGCTGTGCCGTCCCCGCTGCGGTGGGAACATCGCCGAGCAGGATCGCCCGGCCGTCGCCAAGCTGGCCGGCCCAGACGCCGAACTGATGCCCGGAATAGACGGCCGCCAGCGGTTGCGAACCCGGCAGGATGCGATTCCCCGAAAACGCGTCGATGAATTCGCTGCGCCCGAACTCGCCGGGATCGAGTCCGATGAGTGCCGCTGCCGCACTGCTGGCGCCAACCAGGTAGGGATCGGGTACGGGGGTCGGCTGCAGGCGCGTGTGGAAGGCTGGCGGCAATGCCGCGAAGGAATTGCCGAATTCGAGAGCTTCGAGGTGGTGCGGCCTGAGCGGATGTTCCGGGGCATTCATTGCATTTCCTTGTCTTGCCCCGCTGCCGCAGCGGCAGAGGGGGCGGGCGCGAGTCGGGGCCGGCTTTTCGCCGCGGCGCGGCCGGGACGTTCGGGATAGGCGATTTCCGCCAGGGCAGCCGGGCGGCGGATGGAGATCCGGCCATATTTGGTCTGTATCAACCCGTTTTGTTCCCACTGATGGAGGAGCTTGGAAATGCTCTGGCGCGACTTGCCCAGCAACTGTCCCAGCTCTTCCTGCGTCAGCGGCACCTCGCGGCCGCGCGCGTCGACCGCCGCATTCATCGCCGAAGGCTTGAGATGCGCGAGCTCGAGCAGGCGACGCGCGAGCCGCTGCGGCAGCGGGGCGGTTGCAGCCTCCTCCACCAGGTCGAAGGTTGCGCGCAGGCGCAGGCTGAGCATGCGCGCAAAGCGCGCGAGCACCGCAGGATGTCGTTCGAGCAGCCGCCGGAAATCGGTTCTCGCATGGAACAGCAGGACGGTCGGCCCGGACGCATGCGCGTCGTGCGTGCGTGGCAGGCCGTCGAACAGGGAGATTTCGCCGAAGCCGGCTGGCGCCTCCAGCACGCCGATGGTCGTGCCCTGTCCCTCCGCGGTCGCGCGGGTGAAACGCACTGCGCCGCGGGCGATGGTGTAGAAGCCGTCCGCCTCGGCCCCGCGGGCATGCACCAGCGCGCCGTCGCCCAGGTGGCGCAGGACGCCGCATCCGGCGGCTTCCTCGACGATCTCGTCCGGGAAGCCGGCCAGCCAGGAGGCGCGCAGCAGGGCGGGCTTGTCGATGTCGTCGTTGGCGGGCTTCGGCATGCGGATTGTTAAAAAGTTGACAGTCTTGAGCGGTGCGATGTGAGGATACTGCTGCAGCACGGGCGCGTCCGCGGAAATGCGCAGTCGATCGCGCCTTGCCACCTTATTTTGACAGAGAAGAGGAGACCTCATATGAACGCGCCCGAGAAGCTGACGATACCTTCGGTGCAAGACCGGGTTTCTCCGGAAGAATGGCAGACCCGCGTGGATCTCGCCGCATGCTACCGGCTGGTGGCCGACTTCGGCTGGAGCGACCTGATCTTCACCCACATCACCGCGCGCGTCCCCGGCACCGAGGACCAGTTCCTGATCAACCCGTACGGGATGATGTTCGACGAGATCACCGCGTCCTCGCTGGTGAAGATCGACCTCCAGGGCAACAAGGTCGAGGAGTCCCCGTTCCCGGTCAATCCCGCCGGCTTCACCATCCATTCCGCGATCCATGCGCATCGCCACGATGCGCAGTGCGTGCTGCATGTCCACAGCGTGAACGGCGTCGCCGTCTCGGCACAGAAGGAAGGACTGCTGCCGATCTCGCAGCAGTCGATCTTCGTGCTGTCCAGCCTCGCGTATCACGACTACGAAGGGGTCGCGCTGCGCGACGACGAGAAGCCGCGCCTGGTGAACGACCTCGGCGCCCGCAACTACCTGATGCTGCGCAATCACGGCCTGCTCACGCTCGGCAAGACCATCGCCGACGCCTTCGTGAACATGTACGTGTTCGAGGCCGCGTGCATGATCCAGGTCCGCGCCCAGGCCGGCGGTGGCGAGTTGATCCGGATACCGTCTTCGATACTCGACACGGCCCAGAGCCAGGCGAAGACCGTGACCAAGTCGCAGGGAGGCATGCTTGCCTGGCCCGGACTGCTGCGCCGGCTCGACCGCAAGGACTCTACCTATCGCAACTGAACGGGAAAACACATGGATACCCTCGACCACCCGCGCGCCACCTTTCGCGACATGCAGGACAGTACCGCCGACGACTGGAAGATCATCGGCGCGGAGTTCCGGACCTATTCCGCCAACCTGCCCGACCGGGTGCTGGCCCACCTGCGCCTGCTCGACGGCGACTGCGGCGGGTTCCCCGTCGACCGGCTGACCCACAGCCTGCAAACGGCAACGCGCGCCTACCGCGACGGCAAGGACGAGGAGTACGTGATCTGCGCGCTGCTGCATGACATCGGCGACACGCTCGGCAGCTACAACCACCCGGACATCGCCGCCGCCATCCTGAAGCCCTTCGTCAGTCCCGAGAACCATGCGATCGTCGAAAAGCATGGCATCTTCCAGGGCTATTACTTCTTCCATCATCTTGGGATGAACCGCAACCTGCGCGACCAGTTCGCCGGCCAGGCGATCTACGACGCGACGCTGGCGTTCTGCGAGAAGTACGACGCCCCGGCCTTCGACCCCGACTACGACACGCTGCCGCTGTCCTTCTTCGAGCCGATGTTGCGTCGCGTAATGGCGAAGCCGAAAAACACGATCTACAAAGCGGTGTCCGAGTAAAAAGTCCCGGGGGTGACATTGATGCGTCGCACAATCGAAAGTCGTTGACGCTATTAGTACGGTCGTTCAAAAATCATGCTTGTTCCCGGCGCCTGTCCTGCCCATGGCGGGCGCCGACGGTCCCATCGCAACTAAAACAAGCAGGAGACAGGATGTCGGACTACCCCAAGAGCCCACTCATGGGCCAGATGATGAGCCAGCCTTTGCTCATCTCCAGCATCATCAAGCACGCCGACCGCTACTACGGCGCCAACGAGATCGTATCCCGCCGCGTCGAAGGCGACATCCACCGATATACCTACCGTGACTGCCACAAGCGCGCGCGCCAGATGGCCAACGCGCTCGCCGGCCTCGGCGTGAAGATGGGCGACCGGGTCGCCACGCTCGCATGGAACGGCTATCGCCATCTCGAGCTGTACTATGCCATCTCGGGTTCCGGCGCCGTCATGCATACCATCAATCCGCGCCTGCATCCGGAACAGATCGCCTACATCGCAAACCATGCCGAGGACCAGTACCTGTTCTTCGACCTGAACTTCCTGCCGCTGGTCGAGGCGTTCGCGCCCCACTGCAAGACGGTCAAGGGCTACGTGATGATGTGCGCGCGCGACCGCATGCCGCAGGAAAGCAAGATTCCGAACCTGCTCTGCTACGAAGAGCTCATCGAGGGCAACTCCGACATCTACGAGTGGCCGCTGTTCGACGAGAATTCCGCCTCCAGCCTCTGCTACACCTCGGGCACGACCGGCAATCCGAAGGGCGCGCTGTATTCGCATCGTTCCACCGTGCTGCACTCGTACGCGTCGGCGATGCCGGACGCGCTGAACGTCTCGTCGCGCGACGCGGTGCTGCCGGTAGTGCCGATGTTCCATGTCAACGCATGGGGCTTGCCGTACTCGGTGCCGCTGACCGGCGCCAAGATGGTGCTGCCCGGACCGGCACTGGACGGCAAGTCCGTGTACGAGCTGTTCGAGCAGGAAAAGGTGACCTTCTCGGCCGGCGTGCCAACGGTCTGGCTGGGCCTGCTGACCCATGTCGGCCAAAACAACCTGCAGTTCTCTTCCTTCCGCCGCACCGTGATCGGCGGCTCCGCCTGCCCGCCGGCGATGATGAAGACCTTCCGCGAGAAGTACAACGTCGAGGTGGTGCACGCCTGGGGCATGACCGAGATGTCGCCGCTGGGTACCGCCTGCACGCTGCAGGCCCATCACCTGGACCTGCCTGCCGAGAAGCAGCAGGCCATCCTTGAAAAGCAGGGACATGCAATCTATGGCGTCGACATGAAGATCGTCGGCGACGACGGCAAGGAACTGCCCTGGGACGGCAAGACCTACGGCAACCTGCTGGTCAAGGGGCCGTGGATCATCAGCAGCTATTTCAAGAACGAAGGCGGGGACGTGCTGGAGGACGGCTGGTTCCCGACCGGCGACGTGGCCACGATCGACCCCGACGGCTACATGCAGATCACCGACCGCAGCAAGGACGTCATCAAGTCCGGCGGCGAATGGATCGGCACCATCGACCTCGAGAACATCGCCATGGCGCACCCGGCGGTGCAGCAGGCCGCGTGCATCGGCGTATTCCATCCGAAGTGGGACGAGCGGCCGCTGCTGGTCGTGGTGAAGAAGCCCGGCGCCGAGGTGAGCAAGGAAGAACTGATCAAGTTCTACGACGGCAAGATCGCCAAGTGGTGGACGCCGGATGACGTCACCTTCGTCGATGCGCTGCCGATTGGCGCCACCGGCAAGGTATTGAAGAACCGCATACGCGAGCAATTCAAGGAGTACAAGCTGCCGACCGCGTGATAGTTTCGCAGGACAAGAACAAGAAGCCGGAAAGGCCTGTTTTTACAAGACCACTACAACGATAGGATGAGACACATGATGAAGAAGATTCGCCCCCTCGTTTTGACCGCTTCCGTCGCCGCGGCTCTCGCTGCGCCGGCAGCCTTCGCGGACACCATCAAGATCGCGATGATCGAAACGATGTCGGGCGCATTCGCCCCGATCGGCCAGAACCAGCTCAACACCTTCCGCATGTTCGCAGAGATGGCGAATCAGCAGAAATGGGCGGGCAACCACACGCTGGAAGTGCAGGCCTTCGACGGCAAGGGCAGTCCCCAGGAGTCGCTCAACCAGCTCAAGACGGTGATCGACCAGGGCTACCGCTTCATCGCGCAGGGCAATGGTTCCGGCGTTGCGCTGGCACTGATCGACGCGGTAAATAAGCATAACGAACGCAACCCGGGCAAGGAAATCGTCTTCCTCAACTACTCGGCCATCGATCCCGACCTGACCAACAGCAAGTGCAGCTTCTGGCACTTCCGCTTTGATGCCAACTCGGACATGAAGATGGAGGCGCTGACCTCCTACATGGCCAAGGATCAGTCGATCAAGAAGGTCTACCTGATCAACCAGAACTATGCGCACGGCCACCAGGTTACCCGCGCCGCCAAGGAATACCTGAAGCGCAAGCGTCCGGACATCCAGATCGTCGGCGACGACCTGCACCCGATCGCAACCGTGAAGGACTTCGCTCCCTACGTCGCCAAGATCAAGGCATCCGGCGCCGACAGCGTCATCACCGGCAACTGGGGCGCCGACCTCGCGCTGCTGGTGAAGTCCGCCAAGGATTCCGGCCTGACCTCCAAGTTCTACACCTACTACGGCGGCACCTCGGGCGTGCCGACCGCAATGGGCGGCGCGGTCGCCGGCCAGGTCAAGCAGATCGCCTACTGGATCCCGAACAACGAGACTTTCGCCGGCAAGGAGATCGTCGAGGCGTTCAAGAAGAAGTACAACGACGACTTCTACGTCAGCGACATCTACACGGTGATGCAGATGGTGTCGAAGGCGGCCAAGGACGGCAACACCACCGACCCGGTGAAAATCGCATTCGCAATGGAAGGGATGAAGGTCAAGGCGATCAACGGCGACGTCGAGATGCGCGCGGCCGACCACCAGCTGCAACAGCCGCTGTACATCTCAACCTGGACCAAGGTCGACGGCAAGAAGGTCAAGTACGACCAGGAGAATACCGGCCACGGCTGGAGCAATGATCAGAAGATCGAAAGCTACGTCGCGACCCAGCCGACGTCGTGCCAGATGAAGCGTCCGGCACGTCCTTCCGGCGCCTGACCGCCGGCCGGTGCGGCAACGCTGCCGCACCGCATCTTCCCCAACGGCGCGGACGTCGGGATCCGCGGTGCAGTCGCTTCACGAGGCGCCTGCACCGGTTTTGTGCAGCAGTTTCGTTTCATCGACTCAAGCGAGAAGGGAAACGCCATGCTTGATTCCAGCTGAATTCCAGGTGCTTTACACCCGGTTTAACCGTAGCTATGCTGTAGAAACACTACACCTATAAGGAAGAGACAAATGGCTGCTCAATTCAAACCCCTGATCATCCCGCTTTCCCTCGCCGCCGCTTTCGCGCTGCCACTCAGCGCGGGCGCCGAGACGGTGAAGATGGCATTCATCGATCCGCTTTCCGGCCCGTTCGCCCCGGTCGGACAGAACATCCTGAAAAGCTGGCAGTTCATCGCGGCAAAGGCGAACGCCGAAAAGTGGGCCGGCGAACATACCTTCGAGATCAACGGCTTCGACAACAAGGCGAGCCCGCAGGAATCGCTGTCGCAGCTGAAGACCGTGATCGACCAGGGCTACCGCTACATCATCCAGGGCAACGGCTCCGGCGCAGGCCTCGCGCTGATCGATGCGGTCAACAAGCACAACGAGCGCAATCCGGGCAAGGAGATCGTCTACATCAACTACGCGGCGGTCGATCCCGACATGACCAACAGCAAGTGCAGCTTCTGGCACTTCCGCATCGACGCCAACTCCGACCAGAAGATGGAAGCCATGACCACCCACATGGCGAAAGACCAGAACGTCAAGAAGGTCTACATCATCGGTCAGAACTATGCGTTCGGCCACCAGGTCACCCGTGCCGCGAAGGAGTACCTGAAGCGCAAGCGTCCGGACGTGCAGATCGTCGGCGACGACCTGCATCCGATCGGGCAGGTCAAGGACTTCTCGCCCTACATCGCGAAGATCAGGGCTTCCGGCGCCGACACGGTCATTACCGGGAACTGGGGCGCCGACCTGGCGCTGCTGATCAAGGCAGCCAGGGAAGCTGGCCTGGAATCGAACTTCTACACCTACTACGCCGCCACCACGGGCGTACCGACGGCGATGGGCGCCTCCGGCGAAGGACGGGTGAAGTCGGTCGGCTACTGGAATGCCAACAACGAAAAATTCGTGGGCAAGGAAATCGTCGAGGGCTTCAAGCAGAAGTACAACGACGACTACTACACGATGGCCACCTACACCGGTCTGCAGATGCTGAGCAAGGCGTTCAAGCAGGTGAAGTCGACCGACCCGGTGAAGGTCGCGTTTGCGATGGAAGGCATGAAGTTCCAGAGCCTGAACGGCGAAGTGGAAATGCGCAAGCAGGATCACCAGCTGCAGCAACCGCTGTACATCAGCACCTGGACCAAGGTTAACGGCAAGGACGTGAAGTTTGACCAGGAAAATACCGGCTTCGGCTGGAAGACGGACGTCAAGCTCGACACCTACGTGTCGGCGCAGCCGACGTCCTGCCAGATGAAGCGGCCCGCGGGCGGCTGATTCCCGGCAATGCAGGGCAGCGTGTCGGTGTCCGGCCGCACGCTGCTTTTTTGCGGACAAAAAATAGTACGGTCGTAAAGAAAATTGAAATAGGGATAGCCTCGTGGAGTTTACTTTAATCACCTTGCTGAACGGCCTGAGCTACGGGCTCCTGCTGTTCATGCTGTCGTCAGGACTGACGCTGATCCTGAGCATGATGGGCGTGCTCAATTTTGCGCATGCCAGCTTCTACATGCTCGGCGCCTACTTCGCTTACGCG
>NZ_DATCMQ010000012.1:0-207215 GCF_036563305.1 Noviherbaspirillum sp.
GGAAGACTTCCGCGCAGCATTCAAGAAGAAGTTCAACGCCGACGTCCAGATCTACGCACCGTACGTGTACGACGCGGTCATGGTGATGGCCGAAGCAATGAAGAAGGCCGATTCCAGCGATCCGAAGAAGTACCTGCCCGAACTGGCCAAGGTCAACTACAAGGGCGTGACGGGCAATATCGTGTTCGACGCCAAGGGTGACATCAAGGACGGCACGCTGACCCTGTACACTTACAAGGGCGGCAAGCGTGAGCAACTCGCTGTCGTGAAGTAATCACTGCAGCCAGGAGTACGCCGGGCAGCAGGCTGTCCGGCACTTCCTGCGGGGGCGCCAATGGAGACATTGGCGCCCTTTGTCCTTTCAGAACCAGGCGACATTCTCATGAAGATTCTTGACCAGGCCCAGACGGCCAGTGCCCTTCCCTATACCGACCTGGTGCCGGCGCTTGCCCGGGCGGCGCAGGAACGTGCAGCCGGTGTCATCAAGGCGCCCGAGCGTCAGGTGGTCACGATCGATGCCGACAGCGTCCTGCTCGGCATGCCGGCAATCGCACCCGACCTCGGCGTCACCAAGCTCATTACCGTGCACGCACGGAATGCCCGACACGGTCTTCCCGCGATCCAGGGTGAGGTGGTGGTGTTCGATGCCGCGACCGGGCGCCGGCTGGCACTGCTCGACGGCCCCACCGTGACCGCGCGCCGCACCGCCGCAATGACACTGCTCGGCATACAGGAACTGGCGCCTGCGCGTCCAGCTTCCGCCCTCATCATCGGCACCGGCGTGCAAGCCGTTGCCCATGCCGATGCCATCGCCGGGTATTTCAGCGTCGGCGAATTCCACGTGGCCGGCCGTACCATGGCCGCCGCGGCGTCCTTCTGCCAGGCGCTGCAGTCGAGACTTCCAGGCGTGCGCGCCCTGCCCCTGGAGGCCGCATCGCTCGCGCATGCGGTGCCGGAGACCGATATCGTGGTCGCGCTGACCACCTCGAAAACACCGGTGATCCCGGCCGATATCGCTGCGCGCACGCTCGCGATCGGCGTCGGAGCATTCAAGCCGGACATGGCGGAGTTTCCTGCTGCGTTGCTGCACGCGCGTTCGATCGTCGTCGATGACCTCGCAGGCGCCCGGCATGAGGCCGGCGACCTGATCCAGGCTCGCGTGGACTGGGCCGGCGTGCAGGAACTGGGCGCGATCCTCGGCGACGGCCGGGCGCGTCCTGCCATGACACCGGTATTCAAGACAGTCGGGCAGGCCGCCTGGGACCTGGCGGCGGCTCGGGTGGCGGTTGCGGCACTTGCTTGACCGTGAAGATGGCGCGGGAAAACCGCGCGGCCAGAAAAAAAGCGCACCTGAGGTGCGCTTTGCCTTCCAGCCCTGGGATTTGCCCTGACTACTTCTGTGCCAGGATCCACTTCACGAGGGTGCGCGCCTCGGCCTCGGTGACCTGCGCGTTGGCGGGCATGGGGACCGCGCCCCAAACGCCGGCGCCGCCCTTGATGACCTTCTGCGTCAGCTTGTCTTCAGCGTCCTTCTGACCTGCATACTTTGCCGCGACATCCTTGAACGACGGGCCGACGACCTTGTTCGCCACGGAATGGCAGGCCATGCAATTCTTGGACTTGGCCAGATCCGCGTTGGCCATCGCCACATTGGATACCAGCGCGCCGGCGACCAAACAAACCAACAAAGAACCTTTCATTACTTCCTCCAGTAGAAATAGCCGCATCATTCTACACGTTGCGGCCTTGCTGAAACGTGCCCCATCCGGCGCTGGTTGACCGTGGGCAGAACAATTAAAATCTTTCTTCACTGCAGCGACACGGACCTACCATGCCGATCATCTTCGTTATTGTTTTGCTATCTGCCCTGCGCTACTTGGAAGTGGGTCCGTTCGCCGCGCTGTCCTGGTGGTGGATCGCCGGCCTGTTCGTGCTGGCGTTCGTCTGGTTCGAGTTCATCGAGCGCGCGCTCGGACTCGACAAGCGCAAGGAGCACAAGCAGGCGGAAAAAAACCGCAAGGACCGCATCAAGCGCACGCTGAAATGAAAAAGGGGCGGCACCGCCGCCCCTCTCCCCATCCCGCCGCGTCTCAGCGCTTCAGTTGCGACAGGTCGCGCACCGCGCCGCGATCGGCCGAGGTCGCCAGCGCCGCGTACGCCTGCAGCGCCTGGGACACGAACCGATCCCGGTTTTCCGGCTTCCAGGCCTTGTCGCCGCGCGCTTCCATCGCAGCCCGGCGCTGCGCCAGTTCGGCGTCGCTGATCCGCAGGTGGATCCGGCGCCCGGGAATGTCGATCTCGATGATGTCGCCGTCATTCACCAGGCCGATGGCGCCGCCCTCCGCCGCTTCCGGCGAGGCGTGGCCGATCACCAGGCCGGAGGAGCCACCGGAGAACCGGCCGTCGGTGAACAGCGCGCAGGCCTTGCCGAGGCCCTTGGACTTGATGTACGAGGTCGGGTACAGCATCTCCTGCATGCCCGGCCCGCCCTTGGGGCCCTCGTAGCGAATGATCACGACATCGCCTTCCTTCACCTGGTCGCCGAGGATGGCCTCGACCGCGGCGTCCTGGCTTTCGAATACCCGGGCAGTACCGGTGAACTTCAGGATGCTCTCGTCGACACCCGCGGTCTTCACGATGCAGCCCTTCTCCGCCAGGTTACCGTACAGGACCGCAAGACCGCCGTCCTTCGAATACGCATGGGCCTTGTCGCGGATGCAGCCGTGGGCGCGATCCAGGTCCAGCTTGTCGAAACGCTTGTCCTGCGAGAAGGCCACCTGCGTCGGCACGCCGCCTGGCGCGGCCAGGAAATGCCGGTGCACCGCGCTGTCCTGCGTCTGCATCACGTCATTGGCGGCGATCGCTTCGCCGAGGGTCTTCGCGTGCACGGTCGGCACGCTGGTATCCAGCAGGCCGGCACGATCCAGCTCGCCGAGGATGGCGACAATGCCGCCGGCGCGATGCACGTCCTCGATGTGGTAGTCCTGCGTCGCGGGCGCCACTTTGCACAGGCAGGGCACCTTGCGCGAGATGCGGTCGATGTCGGCCATCGTGAAGTCGACGCCGGCTTCCTGGGCGGCGGCCAGCAGGTGCAGCACGGTATTGGTCGAACCGCCCATCGAGACGTCGAGCGCCATCGCGTTCTCGAAGGCGCGCTTGGTCGCGATATTGCGCGGGAGCGCCGACGCGTCATCCTGCTCGTAGTAGCGCTTGGCCAGTTCGACGACAAGCCGACCGGCGCGCAGGAACAGCTGCTTGCGGTCGGCATGGGTTGCGACGATGGTGCCGTTGCCCGGCAGGGACAGGCCGAGCGCCTCGGTCAGGCAGTTCATCGAGTTTGCCGTGAACATGCCGGAGCAGGAGCCGCAGGTCGGGCAGGCGGAACGCTCGATGTTGGCGACCTGCGCATCCGACACGCGCGGATCGCCGGCCTGGATCATGGCGTCGATCAGGTCCACCTTGATGATCTTCTGTGTGCCTTCCTGCTTGCCGTGCAGCGCCTCGATCACCTTGCCGGCCTCCATCGGGCCGCCGGAGACGAACACCACCGGAATGTTCAGGCGCATCGCGGCCATCAGCATGCCGGGAGTGATCTTGTCGCAGTTGGAGATGCAGACCATCGCATCCGCGCAGTGGGCGTTGACCATGTACTCGACCGAGTCGGCGATCAGCTCGCGGGACGGCAGCGAATACAGCATGCCGCCATGGCCCATCGCGATGCCGTCATCCACGGCGATGGTATTGAATTCCTTGGCAACCCCGCCGGCCGCTTCGATCTCGCGTGCCACCATCTGGCCCAGGTCCTTCAGGTGCACGTGGCCGGGCACGAACTGGGTAAAGGAATTGACGACCGCGATGATCGGCTTGTCGAAGTCGCCGTCCTTCATGCCGGTCGCGCGCCAGAGGGCGCGTGCGCCGGCCATGTTGCGGCCGTGGGTGGTCGTGCGTGAGCGGTATGCGGGCATGTCGGTCTCCTGGGTTCGCCTGGGTTTGCGCCGCCGCAGGGACAGCGCAAAGAGCGCCAGAATGCCTTGCCCGGTACTGCGTGTCAAATATATGATTCCTTCGCTATTGATACGGAAAACATATGACTATCGAGCTTCGGCAACTGCGTTATTTCCTGGCGGTGGCGGAGGAAAACCACTTTGGCCGGGCGGCGGCACGGCTGCACATGACCCAGCCGCCGCTGTCGCAAACCATACAGGCGCTGGAGGCCGACCTCGGCACGCCGCTGTTCCAGCGCACCCGCCGGAGCGTCGGACTGACGCCGGCCGGCGCTGCGCTGCTGCCCGAGGCAAGGCGCATCCTGCAGCAGGCCGCCGCCCTGCCCGAGCTGGCCCGACGCGCGGCAGCGGGCGAATCCGGCACGCTCACCCTGTCCTTTGTCTCGACCGCCGACTACAACGTGCTGCCGCCGTTGCTGCGCGAGTTTCGCGAGCGGTATCCACAGGTGCGGATCGAGCTGCGGGAAGCCACCAGCGACGTGCAGCTGGCCGACCTGATGCAGGGGCGCATCGACGCCGGCCTGCTGATTCCCCCCCTGGACGAAAAGGCCAGGACCGAACTCGACTACATGACGGTCCTGTCGGAACCGCTGGTGCTGGCCGCGCCGCAGGGATTGAAGGCACTGCGCAGCAAGGGACGCGCGGCGGCGGCCAGCCTGCAGGCGGTGGCGGGACTGCCGCTGATCATTTTTCCGCGCCGCATCGCGCCGGCACTGCACGACGCCATTCTCGGCTGCTTCCGGGACGCCGGTCTGACGCCGTCCATCGGCCAGGAAGCGATACAGATGCAGACGATCGTCGGGCTCGTGTCCGCGGGCATGGGCATCGCGCTTGTGCCACAATCCGTGTCGAACCTGAAGCGGCCCGGGGTGGAATACCGGCCGCTGGCAGCCGCCAGCGCGACGGTCGACACCGGCCTCGCCTGGCGCCGCGACAATGCCTCGCCGGTGCTGCATGCCTTCCTCGAACTCTTGCGAAAGAAAAGTTAGATGCTCGTACACCCCCTTCCCGATCCGATCGCGTTTTCCCTGGGCCCGGTCTCCGTCCACTGGTATGGACTGATGTACCTGCTCGCCTTCGTGCAGTTCCTGGCGCTGGGCCGGCTGCGTGTCGGGCAGCCGCACATGGCGGCGGCGGGCTGGAAGAAGGAAGACCTGGACGACATGCTGTTCTACGGCGTGCTCGGTGTCGTGCTTGGCGGGCGGCTGGGAGAAGTGCTGTTCTACCACCCTGCCTACTATCTCAGCCATCCGCTCGAGATCCTCGCGGTGTGGAAGGGCGGCATGTCCTTCCACGGCGGCTTCCTCGGGGTGCTGCTGGCGATGGCGCTGTGGGCGCGCAAGCGCGGGCGCAGCGTGCTCGACGTCTATGACTTCATTGCGCCGATGGTGCCCCTCGGTTACGCCGCCGGCCGCATCGGCAATTTCATCAACGCGGAACTGCCCGGCCGCGTCGCCGACCCGTCCCTGCCCTGGGCGATGATCTGGCCCAACGTCGACAACCTGCCGCGGCACCCGTCGCCGATCTACCAGGCGCTGGTGGACGGCGTCCTGCTGTTCATCATCGTCTGGATCTTCGCGCGCAGGCAGCGACCGCCGCTGGCCGTCGGCGGCCTGTTCGTCGCGCTCTACGGCCTGGCCCGTTTCTGCACCGAGTACTTCCGCACCCCCGACTACGAAGTCAGTTTCGGCCCGGTCACGATCTCCGCCGGCCAGATGCTGTCGCTGCCGATGGTCGCCGCGGGCCTCGTCATGCTGGCCGTGACCTATCGCCTCAACCGTACGCCGCAAGCGCAATGAACGCCAACCTGTACGCCCTGTTCGCTTCGCACTTCCCTGCCGACCGCCAGGCCTGCTGCCTGGAGACCCACGACGGCAAGTACTATTCGTGGAATGACCTCGACCGTGCCAGCGCCAAGATCGCCAACCTGCTCGCCGGCCTGCAGCTGCCGCCCGACGCCCGTATCGCGGTACAGGTCGAGAAGTCGGCGGAAGCGCTGATCCTGTACCTGGCGACCCTGCGCGCCGGATATACCTACCTGCCGCTGAACACGGCCTACCGGGCCGCCGAAGTCGCCTACTTCATCGAGGACGCGGCACCGGCCGTCGTCGTCTGTTCGCCGCAGAACTTCGGCTGGGTCTCGCAGATCGCGTTCTCCGGCGGTGCAAAGCACGTATTCACCCTCGGCGACGACCGCACCGGGTCACTGCTGTCGCGCGCCGCGCTGCAGTCGAACAGTTTCGATACGGTGCTGCGCGACGCCGATGAACTGGCGGCCATCCTTTACACCTCCGGCACCACGGGCCGCAGCAAGGGAGCGATGCTCACGCACGGCAACCTGGCGTCGAATGCACGGGTGCTGCAGCAATACTGGCAATGGCGCGACGACGACGTGCTGCTGCATGCGCTGCCGCTGTTCCATATCCACGGCCTGTTCGTCGCGGCCCACGGCGCCCTGCTCAACGGCAGCAAGATGATCTTCCTGCCGCGCTTCGACGCCGCCGAGGTCGTCGGCCACCTGCCGCGCGCAACCGTGTTCATGGGCGTGCCGACCTACTACGTGCGGCTGCTGGCGGAACGGGATTTCGATGCCCCGCACTGCGCCGGCATGCGCCTGTTCATCTCCGGTTCGGCGCCGCTGCTGACCGACACCTTCACCGCCTTCGCGGAACGCACCGGCTTCACCATCCTGGAACGCTACGGCATGACCGAGACGGCGATGCTGACATCCAACCCCTATGCCGGGGAACGCAGGGCCGGCACCGTCGGGCTGCCGCTGCCGGGCGTGTCGGTGCGCGTGGTGAAAGCCGACGGGACGGCGTGTGCGACCGGGGAGATCGGCGACATCCAGGTGCGCGGCCCCAATGTCTTCAAGGGTTACTGGAACATGCCGGACAAGACCGCCGAGGAATTCACTTCGGACGGCTATTTCAGGACCGGCGACGTCGGCCGCTTCGACCAGGACGGCTACCTTGCCATCGTCGGCCGCAGCAAGGATCTCATCATCACCGGCGGCTACAACGTCTATCCGAAGGAGATCGAGTCGGTGATCGACGCGCTGGATGGCGTGCTGGAGTCGGCGGTGGTGGGCGTGCCGCACCCCGACTTCGGGGAAGCGGTGACGGCGGTGGTGGTCGTCCGCGATGGCGCTGCGCTGCACGAGGCCGGCCTCATCGACAGCCTGAAGCAGAAGATCGCCAACTACAAGGTGCCGAAACGGGTCCACTTCGTCGACGAACTTCCCCGCAACACCATGGGCAAGGTCCAGAAGAACCTGCTGCGCGCACGTTTCAGGGACGCCTGATCAGTCGAGGCCCTTGTACAGCATGTAGGCTGCCAGCAGATACAGCAGCACCGCAAACACCTTCTTCAGCGACTTCACCGGCAGGCTGTGGGCGACGCGCGCGCCGAACGGCGCGGTGGTCACGCTGGCAATGGCGATGACCAGCAGCGCCGGCAGGTAGATGAAGCCGAGCGAACCATCAGGCAGTCCGGACTCCTGCAAGCCGAAGTAGATATTGGACAGCGTGCCCGCCAGCGCGATCGGAAAGCCGAGCGCCGCACTGGTCGCCACCGCATTGTGAATCGTGACGTTACACCAGGTCATGAAGGGCACCGACACGAAGCCGCCGCCTGCACCGACCAGCCCCGACAGCACGCCGATCACGCCGCCCGCGCCGAACATCCCCGGGGCCTTCGGCAACTCGCGCGAGGCCGCGGGCTTCTTGTCGATCAGCATCTGCGTTGCCGAGAACGCCACGAACACCGCGAACGACAGCGCCAGGGTCGTGGAATCCATTTTTGCGCCGATCCAGGGACCGACCCAGGAGCCGATCAGGATGCCGGGCGCCAGCAGCCCGACCACCCGCCACAGCACGGCGCCGCGCTTGTGATGCGCGCGCACCGACGACAGGGAGGTGAACATGATGGTGGCGAGGGACGTCGCGATCGCCATGTGAACGATATGCTCCTCCGGAAACTGCTTGGCCGTGAGGATCATCGTCATGAACGGCACCAGCAGCATGCCGCCGCCGATACCGAGCAGGCCGGCCGCAAAACCGACCGCTGCGCCGAGGGCGAGCAGCCCCGCGACGAGGGATATGTCCATCCGAATCTTTCGTGAAATTATTCGAGTTCGCGGATGATACACCGCCACTCCGCGGCGGTGACCGGCGTGATTGAAAGCCGGTTGCCACGCCGGAGTACCTGCATGTCCGCCAGGTCCGGGTGGGCCCGCAGCGCCGGCAGGCCGAGCAGCCGCGTCTTGCGCAGGGCGCGCACGTCGACCAGCAGCCAGCGCGGCTGCTCCCGGGTCGACTTCGGATCGTAGTATTTGCTGTCCGGGTCGAACTGGGTCTCGTCCGGATACGCGCCGCTCGCCACTTCGGCAATGCCGGCAATGCCCGGCTCCGCGCATCCCGAGTGATAGAACAGCACGCCGTCGCCCGCCCGCATTGCGTCCCGCATGAAGTTGCGCGCCTGGTAGTTGCGCACGCCGAACCATGGCACGATCGCGCCCGGCGCTGCCAGTGCATCGTCGATGCTCACCTCCTCAGGTTCGGATTTCATCAGCCAGTACTGCATCTGTTGCTCCCCAACGCCGCGGCAGGCCGCGCAACCGGCACGCGCGCACATCGAACGCGCGCAAACCGCCTGCGCACAAATCGAACGCGCACAAAAAAGCGGCTGCATCAAATGCAGCCGCTTGTGAATTAAGTCCCGCCTGTGCCGTCTTTGCCGGCATCCCGAACCTTACGGTTCAAGGTGGCCGCAGTAGTTCAATTTCGGGTTCATCGGACTAGCGACGATCACGCCCATCAAACGATCCCGCGTCCTATGCACATAAATGGTTCAAGGAATATATGGCAATCGCGAACACGGCAGGAGAGCTTTAGTGTACTCGAAGCGTCCCGCGAATCAAACCCCCTGCATCAAAAAATTCGACCGGTTTCGCAAGGATCAAAACAGCTTTTCCTGGGGAGCAAGCGCGGCGTCCAGAACACGGTGCATCGCGTCGATCTGTTGCTTGACCTCCGCCACGGCCATGCCGGAGAAAGGCCCGTCCGACGATTTCGTCTCGAGCAATTCCGCGGCGATGCCGAGCGCCGCCATGACCGCGATGCGGTCGGTGCCCTTGATGCGCCCGGCATCCCTGATTGCGCACATCTTCCCGTCGAGGTAGGCGACCGCCTGCTGCAGCGTCCCCTCTTCCCCCTCGCGGCAGGCCAGCTTGTAGGCCTGCCCCATGATGGTGACGTCGAGTTGTATCATGCGGTCTCCTCCTTCTGATCGCTGCCTAACGGGATCTTGTCCAGCAGCGCAGACACGCGCCGGTGCGCTTCCTCGATCCGTCGCGCCAGTTCCGCATTCTCGGCCGTCAGCGAGGCGACGCTGAGTCGCAGCTCGGCATTCTCCCGGCGAAGCGAATCCGCCAGTTCGGCCAACTGTACGACTTTGCCGGAAAGTTGATGAAATTCGGAAATCATCCCGCCACTATAGTTGGCCGGAGGAATTTGCGTCAATAGATTCAAGTACTTGGCGGCTTTTTTTGATGGCCGACCTGAACGCCCCGCCGACGTCCATTGACGACTTGCATCGCGCCTTCGCACTCAATAAAATCACAGCCAATGGGGCGGTAGCTCAGCTGGGAGAGCGTCGCGTTCGCAATGCGAAGGTCGGGAGTTCGATCCTCCTCCGCTCCACCAATACGCGTAAAGACGGGGTGCCCTACGGCAAATTGTCGGGCGGTGTAGTCCGCATCTCCCCGTCACGCCCCGACGCGGGGCAGGAAATAGGTGGCGAATTTGGCCACCTCCGACTCCGACCTTCTTCTGGCAAGAATAATCCTGGCGTACATCGCGAAGAGTGTGAGGGTTGACGTCGTGGCGGCAATTGGCAGTAACAGAAAGATAATAAATTGGTAAATGACAAAAATTTCGCCGATCTCCATTCATTCCGGCTGCAGTGGATTCTTCTCACTGTCCTTGGAACGTTTTACTTCTTTTCCCGCCTGATCTATCTCGACGCCGATCTGCCTCCCTGGGAAATTGCGAACTATGACTCGATCGACGAGTTCTATTACACGGCGTCCGCCTTCGAAATGGTTGAAGGTCTTGGAACGCACAACCGCCTGCTAACGTCATCATTGGGTTGGGCGTTCAACTCCGTACAACAACTTCTTACCGCAACCACCTTAGCTGTCTTCGGCGACAACTACTATGGCCTCAGGCTTCCCTCTGTCGTAGCGGGTTTCATAGTTCTTGCATCCTTTTTCATCATCTGCTTCGATCGTTTCGGTCCCGCTCCCGCTTTTGCATTCGCGGCGCTCCTGCTTTCCGAGTTCAGTTTTACGCTGGCAAGCCGAACGGTAGAACCTACGATTTTCAGAATGGCAGGCGCGGCACTCGTTCTCCTGCATTTTTGCAAGCTCTCCGTGCAGGAGTCGGCCCGCCAACATGTGCAGACGGGCTTACTCGTCGGGGCTGCGTGGTTCCTTCTCTATCCAACCAATGCATTCTTAGGATTGTTCGGCGCCCTATCTGTCCTTTTTCTCTCCGAAACGCGTCGCCTGGCAGGGTTAGCATACTATCTCCTTGGAATAGCGATTTCCTTCGTCGTGTATGCAGCATGCTGCATATACCTTCCCGACCAAAACCTCTCGACTTTTATTCATCAATTTCAACCACTCCAGCCGCGCCTAGCCGGCACCGGTGCGAGCAGTCTTTGGCTGGATGTCTACGAGAAATTGCGTGAGACCCGGAGCGCAAATTTCCTACAAATGTATCAGGAAATGGAATACATACTGGTTGCCTCGGTTACCGTAATTTTTCTTTCGCTGGTTGTCGGATGGAGGCCGCGGCGCGCAGATATCCTCCTGTTTCTATTCCTGATCTGCTTTCTGCTGCAGACGTGCTTTGTTAACGATTATCCGAAGCGGAAGCTCGTTTTTCTATACCCCGTGGCCCTCTATGCAATAGTACTTGCTGCGGCTCTGCTCTTTAGAGCAGTCCCAAGACGGGCCAGAAGCATCGCAGGGATGACTCTCGTCCTCACTTCAGTATCTGCCTTGGCTACACCTACCATTTGGCACATTTATGCCAATCCCCAATTTGAGCAAAAGATGGCCATGCAGTCATTGAAGGACATCGGTAACGCACGATTGATCGGCGGTTGGAGTTTTGCGTTCAGGCTGTATAACACCTATCACCCGTTCCTTAATAAATACGCCTGGATATATAGGGACGCCGGCCAGTATTACGCTTGGCTTCACGAAGCCGGCGAACGCAAGGAGGCGGAGTATACGATTGAGTACGGAACGATGGATATCGAAGCGAAGCTCAACGAGATCGGTTTTTTCAGGAAGGAGTTGATATTGCCATCAAACGATGCGACTCGACCCAACGTTTACTTGTATAGTTTTCGCGGAAGCTGAGCGCGCAGGCAGGATTGGGGACAGCACTATCTCTTCTGTCTTCTTCAAGCATGGGATTCAACGGGGCGCGCGCTCAGCGAAATCCCACCCCTAAATTCTCGTCTCTGGTCCGCTCGTCGTATTGCAAGACTAAGCGGCTGCAAAGTTGACACTTCATTTCTACGATGAGGCATAGCTTTCGCTGATGCTTCTGTTAACGTCTCCAGTCGAATAAGCGCTATCGAATGAATGCTAGAGACAAGCGCAAGACAAAAATATTCAACGTCGCGACTAATTTTGCCCCTGGTACGGCCAGAGTTCTCGGGGCGACTGAATTCAGGCTTGTCGCACCGCCGCTTAAGAAGGGACGAACCGGCGACATGTCGCCAAAGACTAGATTTTTCGAGGCCCCCAAAATACCGCGGCGTACCGCGCACGTCGCGGGCACGTGCTTCTGCACCAGGCACCGACAGGACAGTTTCCGTCAGTAGTACATCATTGCTTTTAATGACGCATCCGTTCCGATAAATTAGAATAGCAGACTTTCCAATAAGAACTGCCGCACCAGCACATGACGGGGCCTCTGAAGACACTTTCCGGTCGCGAAAGGCCTTGCTTCGGCAGTTGGCACAAGCACTGCGCTGACGGTCCGGCAGCATCAAAGCCGGATCTCATCTGCCTTTTTTTTCTGTATCTTGTCATGCACGGCGGCATCCTGCTTCTGCCACACGCTGTGTACTGGGATGACTGGGTATTGTACGGCGCCTCGAAAGACGCCATCCTGGAAACCTTTGAGCAGGCAGGCGCGATGTTCAATTGGGCAGGCCATCTTCATGTCAGCCTGTTGGGCGCAGGGGTATGGACTTACAAAGTACTTACCTTTGCGCTTATGTTTCTTTCGGGAGTCCTACTTCATTCGATCTTGACAAGAACGGGGCTCCTGTCGCGAAGTTCGACTTTCTTTGCAACCTTGCTTTTCTTGGTTTTGCCATTCAATCTCGCTCGTATCGCGGCGGTCGACTTTCCATACACGCTTTGCTATTTTCTTTTTTTCGCAGGATGGTATCTCATTGATCGAAATAGGTTGCTTTCCTTAGCACTGTTCTTCCTAAGCTTCAATACAAACTCCTTGCTTGTGTTCTATGCACTCCCGGCACTGGACGCGCTGTACCGGCACGGGCTACTCGCACGAAGAGACAACATTCCCCGGTACGCTCTGCGCAATCTCGATTTTCTCGTTC
The DNA here is from genome assembly GCF_036563305.1 of Noviherbaspirillum sp. GTDB lineage: Bacteria > Pseudomonadota > Gammaproteobacteria > Burkholderiales > Burkholderiaceae_D > Noviherbaspirillum. The sequence continues at coordinate 12,657 of NZ_DATCMQ010000012.1, forward strand.
TCCCCTTTGTGTACTACGTCATTAAGACAAATTTCTTCTCACCGTACGGCATGTATGAAGGGTACAACCAATCAATCAGCCTGCTTTTTGTTCCGCCTGCGGTCGCCGCGCAGTGGGCTGATTTGACCAACTTCGCAGTCAACCCATTTTTGGTCCTGATATTTGCATTGCTGGCGTTCGCCATACTCGCCATACGTGCCTCCTGCGATTTGGATGGAGAGCGATATACCTTTTCTTACTCTGCTCGGACTGCCTCAGTCGGACTCCTTGCACTTACCCTTGGCGCCCTCCCCTACTGGGTGCTTGGCCTTGTCCCTACCTTCGTGGAATGGACGTCCCGCCATCAGCTGTTGCTACCGCTGGGTGGCGCACTGCTCATTACCGCTGCACTTGACTTGATGAAAAACCGAAGCCGTCCACTCGGCTACGCCGTTGCGCTGGGATGTTGCATGGCATACGGTACTGAAACGTACTATAGATTTGCAATCGATTGGACAAAACAGACAATGCTGATGAAGCAGCTCGCGCTGGAAAAAGAAGTCGAAACTGCAAGTCTCATCATTGTCAATGACGAGACCGAGAATGACAATGCCCTTGGTCGCAACTTCCGTTTTTATGAATGGAATGGCATGCTCGCCGAGACGTTCGGCGACCAACGCCGATTCGTAGTTCGCCCGGAAGAGCTGGATTCGTACCTAAAAGGCGCACGGGACAAGTTTTTCTCCGAGAGATATAAGGCTGCCGATCACCGCCGAGGACCATCCAGTGCCGTTGTGAGGGTCCATATCACACGTGCTGCGACGACGGCGCCTGAATGGCGGGAAGTGCAGTCTAGGTACGAGCTGACAGTAAGCAACTGGGATGCGGGAAGAATGGGTGCCCCCATATCATCAAAGTAGGTAATCAATAGGATGCATAACAAAAAACGGGTTGCTGTACTCCAGTCGAACTACATTCCGTGGAAGGGGTATTTCGATCTGATTGCGGCAGTGGACGAGTTCATTTTGTACGACGACATGCAATACACTCGCCGCGACTGGCGCAACAGGAACCAGATCAAAACTCCACAGGGCATCCAATGGATCACTGTTCCGGTCCTTGCAAAGGGTAAGTATCATCAGAAGATCCGCGAGACCGAGATCGATGGTACGGAATGGGCGTCGGCGCACTGGAAGGCTCTACTGCAGAACTATCGTCGTGCGCCGCATTTCGCCGAGATCGCCACATGGCTGGAGCCGCTATACCTTGGCGATTCGTACAGCCACATCTCGCAGCTAAATCGAAGATTCATCGAAGCGGTCTGCGAGTACATTGGGATCAAGACCCCCATTACCAACTCATGGGATTACAGCCTAGTGGATGGCAAGACGAGCAGGCTTGTCGATCTTTGTAAGCAAGCCGGAGCTACCGAATACATTTCAGGCCCGGCGGCCAAGGACTACCTGGAGAGTTGCCTTTTTGAGGAAGCAAATATCGCCATTAGCTGGTTCGACTATACGAACTATCCAGAATACCCTCAGCTCTGGGGCGACTTCGCGCACTCCGTCACCATCCTTGATTTGCTTTTTAACTGCGGGCGAGCCGCACCGCAATATATGAGGTATGTAAAGGTATGAAGCTGTCTGTTGTCGCCACGCTCTACTTCTCCTCGTCATTCCTTAGCGACTTCTGCCGCAGAATCAGCGCGGCCGCCCAAGACGTTGTCGGCGACGCGTACGAGATTATCCTCGTCAACGACGGTTCTCCCGACGACTCGCTCCAGCGGGCGCTCGAATTGCAACGAATGGACAAGCATATTGAAATCGTCGATTTGTCTCGCAATTTTGGCCACCATGCAGCGATTATCGCCGGACTTTCCCATGCTCGCGGAGAACGGGTCTTCTTGATTGACTCCGACTTGGAAGAGCAACCAGAATGGCTTTCCCTTTTTTATCAAACCATGGAGGAGAAGAACGTCGACGTGGTTTTCGGCAAGCAGCAGGAGCGGATAGCTTCTCCTCTTTCCAATTTGTACGGTAGAACGTTCTGGTCAACGTTGAATTTGATGTCGAGCGTCCGGATTCCTCATAGTCCCATGACTTGTCGACTAATGACTCGCCGGTATGTGGAAGCACTGCTGACCGTAGGGGACCGTGTGCTCTTCCTGGCTGGAACCTTCGCGTGGGCCGGCTACAGTCAGACTGCGATCCCGCTGACAAAGACGCCGCGCGTCGGTGCCCAGAAATCGAACTACAACGTAAGACGTAAGATTATGCAGGTCGCCGATTCGATCTCATCCTTCAGCGTCGCCCCGCTTACGCTTATCTTCTTTTCCGGGCTGACCATTTGGGTAGGCTCTCTCCTGTACGGCCTGTTTCTTCTCGTGGCGAAGCTATTGCACCCGGAAATGGTCGTCTCGGGCTTTACTTCAGTCATGCTATCCCTGTGGTTCCTTGGCGGGACGGTCATCCTGTTCCTCGGCGTTCTTGGGCTGTATGTCGGCAAGGTGTTCCAGGAAGTGAAGCGCCGCCCCTTGTACATCGTACGGCAGACCTACTCAGGAGTGCGCCATGAACGACAATCTTGACCAGCACCTTGCGGCCTACGGCGAGGGATTCGGCTACGCGTTCGACAACAACATCATTCTGAACTGGTATCCGGAACGCATCATGCGGCTGTGCGACCCGTCATGCCGCGTCCTCGAACTTGGCATCGGCCACGGGTTCACGACTGACCGCTTTGCCCGCTACTTCGCGGATCATGTCGTCGTCGACGGTTCGGCATCGGTTATCGAACAGTTCCGACGCCAGTATCCGGATTGCACGGCCCGAGTGGTGCAGGCTTACTTTGAGGAGTTCGTGCCGGAAGGGCGTTTTGACGTGATCGTGTTGGGCTTCGTACTCGAACATGTCGCGGACCCGGCGGCAATCCTGAAACGTTACAGGCAATTCCTGCGGACGGACGGTCGATGCTTCATCGCCGTCCCGAACGGCGAATCCCTTCATCGTCGCTTCGGCCATGCGGCTGGCCTGCTCGATGACATGATGAACCTCGGGCGCGGCGACCTTGAGCTCGGACATCGCCGGCAATATTCAGTCTCCAGCCTGGCCAGCGAAATCGAGAACGCCGGCCTCAGCATCGTGCGTAAAGAGGGCATCTTCCTGAAACCTCTGATGACAGCGCAACTGGAGTCGCTGCAGCTTTCTCCGGCGATCGTCAAGGGCATGTGCGAAGTCGGCATCGATTACCCGGAGCTCAGCTGTGCGCTCCTCTTCGAAGCGACGGACGGGGCATAGACGGTGACGACAATCATGGTTACGGGTGTCGGGGCAATCATGGGGTACGGATTGTTGCGTTCGCTGAAGCGGGCCCTGCCCGATATTCATCTGATAGGTACCGACATTTACACAGACGCGGTCGGGCGTGCGTGGTGCGAAAGATTCGAGCAGGCCCCGTTGACCGCAAGTGAGCAATACCTGGAATGGCTGCAAGAAGTGACCATGCGCCATGAGGTCGACCTTGTTATACCTGGCATCGAGCAGGATGTGCAGCGCTTGTCGGACTGCCGGGAGCAAATTGCAGGGCTGCGCTGCCGTTTCGCGCTCAACAACCCGCTTCTGATCGCGCTTTCGCGTGACAAATGGCTGATGCATCAAGCCCTGCTGGATCTCGGCGACGAGGCGCGCATACCGAGCTACCTCTCCGGCGATTTCTCAACGCTGTCAACGCTGCTGGGCTTGCCATTCATACTGAAGCCCCGGCGCAGCTATGCGTCGAAAGGCTTGGTAAGGGTGCACGACGAAAGCACCTTCGCACTGCATGCGCATCTGCTTGGCGAGCATCTGCTTGCGCAGCCGATCGTCGGATCGGACGATGAGGAATACACGGTTGGGGTATTCGGCGACGGTCATGGAGGCGTGCCGGCCTCCATCACATTGCAACGGCGTCTTGCACAAGACGGATCGACAGCCAAGGCCCGGGTACGCAAGGATGCGGGCCTGGATGAAGTTGTCGGCCGGCTCTGCAAGCATTTCCGGCCCCTTGGACCGACCAATCTCCAGTTCCGCCGCGACGGGCAGCAATGGAAACTCCTGGAGATCAACCCGCGCGTGTCGTCGACGAGTTCCATGAGGACCGCCTTCGGCTTCAACGAGGCGGCGATGTGCGTCGATTACTACCTGCACGGTAAGCTGCCGGTGCAACCCAACATCAGGGATGGCTTTGCCGTCCGATATATCGAGGACTACGTGCTTCATGATCGCGCTCATTTCTGACATTCATGGGAACCTGGCGGCCCTTCGCTCGGTCCTTGACCGAATCGATGCCATGGGGATTACGCGCATCGTCTGCCTTGGCGATACCGCCGGCTATTATTGCGAGATCAACGAATGCTGCGACTTGCTTCGCTCCAGAGGCATCTATTCGCTGCTTGGCAATCATGATCGCTACGTCGCCTTCGATGAAACCTGCCCGCGCTCGAACAGTGCAAACGTTTGCATCGAGTACCAGCGGGCCGTCATTACCGACGAGAACAAGCAATGGCTCAGGACACTTGAGTCGCAAGGATCGTTCGACGGGCTGAATATCGTGCACGGCGGATGGAATGACCCCGTGGACGAATACGTCATGCCTTCGGAGGCCTATTTCTCGCGGCGGGAAGGGACGGCATTTGCGTCGGGACATACCCATGTCCCCTGCATCTGGAAAGGAACCGGCCGTACCTATTGCAATCCTGGCTCCGTTGGCCAGCCCCGGGATGGCGACGCGCGGGCATCGTTTGCGCTCTGGAACGGCATGGATTTTTCCCTTGAACGCGTCGAATACGACATATGTCGTACCCAGGATGCAATGCGCGCTGCCGGCTTTGAACCGTATTTCTACGAGAACCTCTCCATCGGCGCAAGAATTGGCGGCAAGATCGACAGGCTGGCAATGGACCGTTCCAATGCCTGACTCACCAGTACGGCCGGGCCGCATCCGCCTGCTTGCCCAGATGGACAGGCAGACGTTCGGTCAGCTCATGCGGTACGGCGCAGTCGGTTTCGCCACGAACGGCATCGGCTACCTTTTGTACCTCACTGTCACTCATCTTGGAATGCCGTCAAAGGCGGCGATGAGCGTGCTCTATGGAATTGGCGTTATTCTCGGCTTTTTCGGGAACCGCGGCCTCACGTTTTCCTACAACGGCGGCGTATGGAGTTCGGGTTTTCGCTATGGTCTGGTGTACCTGGCCGGCTATTTTCTCAATCTCGCCATTTTGACGTTGTGCGTCGACTTTCTTGGATATCCGCACTGGCTGGTGCAGGCCGTTGCCATCCTGGTGGTAGCCGCATTTCTGTTCCTGGCGTTGAAATTCTTCGTCTTCAAGCGCAAATGAAAATGTCAACGACACGCCTTCCATTTCAGTCGTCATCCTTCGCTAAGCTTGCGGAGGTTGAGTCCGGCCACTGGTGGTTCCAGGGACGCAATCAACTGCTGCTCTGGGCGCTGGCGCGCAAGGCCAAGCGATTCCAATCCTTCCTTGAAGTCGGCTGCGGAACCGGATACGTACTGGAAGCAGTCAGCACAGCGTATCCTTCCTCGGAACTCCATGGCGCCGAGTATTTTGAGGAAGGCCTTGAGTATGCACGCGCGAGGGTTCCGAAGGCCCGTTTCAGGACGCTTGATGCGACGACGATGGACGACGCCGAACGCTACGACGTGGTCGGCGCGTTCGACGTCATCGAGCATATCGAAGAAGACGAGCTCGTCCTCCGCAACCTCGCGCGAGCGTTGAAAGCGGAAGGGACATTGATGGTCACCGTTCCACAACATCAGTGGCTATGGTCAAAAAGCGACGAATATGCCTGCCATGTGCGCCGCTATTCCAGGGCCGATCTGATAAAAAAGACTGAACGGGCAGGCCTTCGCGTCACCTACGTGACATCGTTTGTCAGCTTGCTACTACCATTGATGTGCCTCTCCCGCGTCAGCGCGCAGGAAGGAGAGCGCGACCCGATGGCCGAGTTTCGGATTCCCGGCTGGATGAACGCGATACTTAAGGCCGTGATGCGCGTCGAGTTGGCAATGCTGAAACTCGGCATTCGCTTTCCTGCCGGCGGTTCGCTCCTGTTGGTTGCGACGAAACCCAAAGACAGTTGGGTTTCGAAACAAGCGTAAGTCCGGACACCGCCTGCCATTCGCACGAGATTTGAAATGAGCAAAGAAAAAATCCAGTTCAACCGCCCCTACATGACCGGCAAGGAGCTGTACTACATCGCCGAGGCAAAATTCGGCAACATGCTCGCGGGCGACGGTCCGTTCACCAAGCGCTGCCACCAGTGGCTGGAGCAGCAGGCCGGCTGCAGCAAGGCGCTGCTGACCCACTCCTGCACGGCCGCGCTGGAGATGGCGGCGCTGCTGCTCGACATCCATCCGGGCGACGAGATCATCATGCCCTCGTTCACCTTCGTCTCCACGGCGAATGCGTTCGTGCTGCGCGGCGGCGTGCCGGTGTTCGTCGATATCCGCGAGGACACGCTGAACCTGGACGAGCGGCTGATCGAGGCGGCGATCACGCCGCGCACGAAGGCGATCGTGCCGGTGCACTATGCGGGCGTCGCCTGCGAGATGGACACCATCCTCGCGATCGCGGAAAAGCACGGGCTGAAGGTGGTCGAGGACGCGGCACAGGGCGTGATGGCCAGCTACAAGGGCCGGCCGCTCGGCAGCATCGGCCATCTCGGCGCATACAGCTTCCACGAGACGAAGAACGTGATTTCCGGCGAAGGCGGCGCGATCCTGGTCAATGACCCGCTGCTCGCACAGCGGGCCGAGATCATCCGGGAGAAGGGTACGGACCGCAGCCGGTTCTTCCGGGGAGAAGTGGACAAGTACACCTGGCAGGAAGCAGGCTCCTCGTTTCTTCCGGGCGAGCTGATCGCCGCGTTCCTGTGGGCGCAACTGGAGGATGCGGAAGCGATCACCCGCGACCGGTTGCAGGCTTGGGACCGCTATCATGCCGCGCTCGCGCCGCTCGAGCAGCGCGGCCTGCTGCGGCGTCCGGTCGTTCCGGCCGACTGCCGGCACAATGCGCACATGTACTACGTGCTGCTTTCGCCGCATATCGACCGCCAGGCGGTCCTGTCGGAACTGAAGCAGAACGACATCTACTCGGTGTTCCACTATGTTCCGCTGCACTCCTCGCCAGCGGGCCGCCGCTTCGCGCGCACCCACGGCGCCATGGAAGTCACCGACACGCAGTCGGAGCGGCTGATCCGCCTGCCGCTCTGGGTCGGGCTTGCCGAGGAACAGCAGAGCTTTGTCGTCGATACGCTCGAGCGTGCGATGCGCTGAGCGGGCACGCGAAAACACCTCCCTTCGCCATCGGCCGCGGGCGGGCCGGATCATGCCGCCCCCGCAACTTGAGCTGCAACAACAGGTCTGTTCAAGCATAATGTCCGCAGGCATGCCGGCTTGCACCCCAGCTTCGGGGTTCGCTGTCCGCCATCGCACCCCGCCCTTCCAGGAGAACCGATGTTGCAAGACCTCAGCCTGCGCAAAAAACTCTATTTCGGCCTCGGCGCAATCGTCATCCTGCTGCTCCTGCTGCTTCTGAGCACCTACAGCAATTACCGCAAGCTGAGCGACGCCAACCAATGGGACCGCCACACCCTGCAGGTTCTGCTGAGGAGCAATGCCGTGGAGAAGACGCTGCTGGACTTGCAGGCGGAGTACCGCGGTTTCCTGCTGACGGGTGAGGATCGCTTCCTGGGGCGGGTGAACGGCAATCGGCGCGAACTCGACAACCATTTGCAAGAACTGGGGCGCCTGGTCGCCGACAATCCCGTCCAGCGCGCACGGGTACAGTCGATCGAAAAGTTGGGCCAGTCCTGGCTCAATGACGTCGTCGCACCGCTGATCGACAAGCGGCGCAGCCTCGGAAGGACGGCGACAGCGCCTGACCAGATTGCCCGCGATCCGCTGCTCGCGCAGGGCTTCCGGCACATCGACGACATCCACGGGCTGGTGGAGCAGATCAACACGGAAGAGAATCGCCTGCTGGCCGAGCGCAGCGCAAGCGCCACCGAACTGAACCGCTCGATGCTGACGCTGATCGTCGGGGGTGGCGTCGCCTGCGTGCTCGCCGCGCTGGCGATCGCCGTCCTGCTCGCCCGCTCGGTGGTGCCGCCGCTGCAGAACCTGACCGGCGCGGTCAACCGGCTGGCGGCCGGCGACCAGGATGCGCGCGCCGAGGTGTTCGGCAAGGACGAGATCGGCCAGGTGGCGGTGCAGTTCAACCAGATGGCGCAGGTGATCATGGACATCCAGACGCGGGAGCGCGAGGCGACGGCGCTGCTGCGCGAAAAAGTCGACTCCCTGCTGGAGGTGGTGAGCAAGGCGGCGGCAGGCGACCTGACGGGGCGCGTGACGGTGTCCGGCAGCGATGCGATCGGACAGCTGGGCAGCGGCCTCGCACGCATGTTCGACAATCTCCGGGTGCTGCTGGACCGGGTGCAGAAGGCAGGCATCCAGGTGGCGACCTCGACCACCGAGATTGCCGCTTCCGCGCGCCAGCAGGAATCGACCGGCGTCGAGCAGGCGCAGACCAGCGTGGAAGTGCTGAGCACGACCAAGGAAATTTCCGCCAATACGGCGCAGCTGCTGAAGGCCATGGAGGAAGTCACGCAGGTGACGGAGCGGACGTCGGCGGCAACGCTTGCCGCCCATGGCGGACTCGGCAGGATGGACCAGGCCATGCAGCGCATGGTGCGCGCCACCGACGCGATCAACGGCAAGCTGGCCGCGCTGTCGGAGAAGGCCAGCAACATCAACAATGTGCTGACGACGATCACCAAGGTCGCCGACCAGACCAACATCCTGTCCCTCAATGCAGCGATCGAAGCGGAAAAAGCCGGCGAGGCCGGGCGCGGCTTCTCGGTGGTCGCGACCGAGATCCGCCGGCTGGCGGACCAGACCTCGATCGCCACCTGGGACATCGAGCAGATGCTGAAGGAAATGCAGTCCGCCGTGTCTGCCAGCGTGATGGGCATGGACAAGTTTTCCGAGGAAATCCGGCGCAGCGTGGAGGAGAACCGTGAAGTCGGCGACAGCCTGAAATCCGTGATCGACCAGGTGCAGAAGCTTCCTCCGCGCTTCGACATGGTGCTGGAGGGCATGCATTCACAGGCTGTCGGCGCGTCGCAGATCAGCGAGACGATGACCCAGCTGAACGAGGCGACGCAGCAGGCGGTCGATGCCCTGAGGGCGACCAGCGAGGCGGTGCAGCAGTTGCAGTACGCCGCGCAGGACCTGCAGGCGGGGGTCTCCAGCTTTGCGGTTCACATGTAGGCTTGCGCAAGCATGCAGTTCCTGATTTTCCATCTTGGCAAGGACCGATACGGCGTGCCCCTCCGGGACGTGCGGCGGGTGCTGCCGCTGATGGAACTCAAGCGGCTGCCGCATGCGCCGGACTTCGTCGCCGGCATCATGAATCTGCACGGCGCGCCGGTGCCGGTGATCGACCTCTGCCGGCTCGCCTGCGGGAAGGATTGCGAGGCGCGGTTCGACACCCGCATTCTGCTCGTCGATTTTCCATCCGCCGATGCCGTGCTGCCCCTCGGACTGGTTGCCGAAGGCGTGAGCGGCGTGCAGGACATTGACCCGGGCGCCTTCGCCGCGCCGGGCATCCGCAGTCCCGACGCGCCATGGCTGGGCAAGGTCAGCACCGGGCAGGAGAACATGGTCCAGCTGATCGCACCGGCGCTGCTGCTGACCGAACCGGTGCGCGCAATGCTCTATCCGCGAGGCGAGGCAAGCCGGTGACCACGCAACATCTCGACAGGCTGCACAGGCTGATCAGGCAGCGCACCGGCATCCACATCGCTCCTGAAGCGCTGAACGCCGCCCTGCGACGGCTTGCCAAGGAAGAAGCGACCGGCGATCCTGCCGGCCACGTGGCGCACCTCTTGTCCGACCCCGATGCGCTCGGCGCACTGATCGATCTCCTGGTGGTTCCCGAAAGCTGGTTCTTCCGCGACGAGGAAGCGTTTGCGGCGGCCTGCCGGGCGGTGGCCGGGCGGACCGCCGTGCATCGGCCAGTGCGCATACTGAGCGTGCCCTGCGCCTGCGGCGAGGAACCCTATTCCCTGGCCATGGCGCTGCTCGACGCCGGCATCGCCCCCCACGCTTTCACCATCGACGCGATGGACGTCAGCCCCCGGGCGATCAGGCGCGCCGGCGAAGCCGTCTACGGCCGCAACGCATTCCGCACCCGCGACCTGGGTTTCCGCGACCGTCATTTCAACCCCGTCGGCGACAGCTATGCGCTGCAAGAGCACGTGCGGAGCATGGTGCGCCTTGCCTGCGGCAGCCTGCTCGACCTGGACATCCCGGATGCCGCGTTGTGCTACGACCTGGTGTTCTGCCGCAACCTGCTGATCTATTTCGACCCGCCGACGCAACAGCGCGCCGTCGCCATCCTGCACCGGCTGCTGCGCGACGACGGCATGCTGTTTACCGGGTATGCGGAAGCGATGAGTTTCAGCCAGCATGGTTTCCGGCGCCTGCCCATCCCGCGCGCATTTGCACTGGCAAAAGCGGGCGCGCCGCCGGTGGCACGCGCATCTCCAATGCCGGCGGCGCCGGCGACGTCCCGCCCGCGCCGGCGCCGCCCTTATATGCCGGAGGTGCCGCCAGTGCAGGCGGCGCCGGCAAGGCCACAGCCGTCGGCGCGGCTGCCCGACCCGCCGCAGCCGGCGCCTGCCGAGATGCTGGCGCGGGCCCGCCTGCTCGCCGACCGGGGCGAGACCCGCGCCGCCGCCGACGCCTGCCGCGCTTGCCTGCGTCAGTCGCCCGACGGCGCCGAGGCATGGTTCCTGCTCGGGCTGCTGAGCGAGCGCGACGGCGACGACGGCCTTGCCGCGGATTGCCTCAGGCGCGCGGTCTATCTCGACCCGACCCACTACGACGCGTTGTGCCATCTTGCGCTGCTGGCAGAACGCCAGGGCGACCCGGCACAAGCGGCACGCTGCCGGGCGCGGGCCGGCAGGGTGTTCGAGCGCCTGGCTGCAGGACGAGAGGAACGATGAGCGCGATCGACGATTGCTGGAACAGCAAGGGCGTGCGCGGCGACCGCAGCTGCGAACGCCTGCGGCAGCACGCCCACTGCCGCCATTGCGAGGTCTACGGGGCCGCCGCCGGCGAGGTGATGCAGCGTGCGCTGCCCGAGGCGTACCGCGCCGAATGGGCCGCGCATTTTGCGCTTCCGGAGGAAGTGGAGCGCGACGACGAGGCGGCGGTAATGATATTTCGCATCGGCCAGGAATGGCTGGCGCTGCCCGCATCGGTCGCCGTCACCGTGACGGAACAGACCAGGCCGCGGCGACTGCCGCATCGCAACGAGGGCATATTGCAGGGCGTCGTCAACGTCCGCGGCCAGATCCGGCCCTGCATCTCGCTGGCCGCACTGCTGCCGTCCGGTGCGCCATCCCCGGCCGCGGGAGCTGCCGGTTCGCGCGCCTTTCCCCGGCTACTCGCGGTACAACTGCAGCAGCAGGCGTACGCGCTGCCGGTCGACGAACTGCTGGGCATCCACCGCCATGCGCCCGCGGACCTGCAACCGGTGCCTGCAGCCGCCAACAAGGAACTCTACCGCTATGTCACCGCCATCCTGCGGGTCGACCGAATGTTCGTCGGCTGCCTCGATCCGGCGCTGCTCGGACGCAAGCTTGCGAGCGTGCTGAAATGAGCGGCGACGACAAGGACTACAGCAGCATGTCGCTGCATGCGCTGTTCCGCGGCGAAGCCGAGGGACAGGCGCACATCCTGACCGACGGGCTGCTCGCCCTTGACCGCAATCCCGACGACCTTGCCGCGATCGAGCCGCTGATGCGCGCCGCGCACTCGCTCAAGGGCGCGGCACGCATCGTCAACCTGGAGCCCGTCGAACGCCTTGCCCACGTGATGGAGGACTGTTTCGTGGCGGCCCAGAAAGGCAGGCTGCGGCTGACCAGGACCAGGATCGATCGCCTGCTGGCCGGCGTCGACATGATCGTGCGCATCGCTTCCGTGGACGAGGCAGAGACGGCAGGATGGATTGCACAGAACAAGCCGGCGCTGGCCAACCTGCTCGCCTCGCTGTACCAGGCGGCCGACCCGGCGGCCGATCTCGGCGGGTCGGGCGACCAGGCGGATGCACCCGCTCCTGCCCCGGCGCCCTCCCCGTCGCCTCCCCCTGGGGAACGTATCGCTGCCGGCGCACCGGGCCCGGCCGACGACACGGCGCCGGCCGGCGAAGCGGTGCTGAAAGTCAGTTCGCGCAGCTTCGACCGCCTGCTGTCCCTCGCCAGCGAGGCGCGCGTCGGCGCCCACGCACTGCAACCCTACCTGCAGTCGCTGCAGCGTTACAAGCAACGGCAGCAGGACATGTTCGCCGCGTTCGAACAGTTGCGGCAGACCTTGCTCGCCGGCGCATCGGGCGACATCGTGCTGGACCGGCTGGCGCTGCTGCAGCAGCGCGTCGCGCCGCTGCGCGAAGAACTGGCAGCGCGCATCGCCGAGTTCGAGGCACATGAAAGGCGGCTGCTGAGCGTGGCCCGCCATACCCTCGACGAAGTGCTGGCCCTGCGCATGCGGCCGTTCGCCGACGGCGTGCGCGCCCTGCCGCGCATGGTGCGCGACCTCGCCCGGAGCCTCGGCAAGGACGCGCGGCTCGAGATCGGCGGGCGCGACACCCTGGTCGACCGCGATGTCCTCGCACGAGTCGAGAATATCCTGAACCAGTTGCTGCGCAACGCGGTCGACCACGGCATAGAGCAGCCGCAGCAGCGCGCTGGCGCCGGCAAGCCGGTGCAGGCGGCAATACGCCTGGAAGCACGGCACAGCGGCGGCATGCTCGTCATCCAGGTCAGCGACGACGGCGCTGGCGTCGACCTGGAACGGGTGCGCGGCAGGATCGTCGAGCGGCAGATGGCCAGCACGGCGATGGCGGCGGCGATGAGCGACGCCGAACTGCTCGATTTCCTCCTGCTTCCCGCCTTCAGCCTGAAGGAAAGCGCGGGCACCGTGTCGGGACGCGGCGTCGGACTCGACGTGGTGCAGGCCGAAGTGCGCGCGATGAACGGTGCGCTGGCGCTGTCCTCCCGGACCGGCAGTGGCTTCACGGCAGAAATTACCCTGCCGCTGTCGCAATCGATCGTGCGTACGCTGGTGGCGGAGGTGGCGGGCGAGCCGTATGCGGTGCCGATCGCCCGCATCGAGCGCGTGCTCCGACTCGCCGCCGCCGACATACAGACCCTCGAGGACAAGCAGTTCTTCGCCATGGGCGACGAGCATGTCAGCCTGATCCCCGCCGCGCAGCTGCTGGAACTGGGCGAGGCGCGGAGCGCCGCCGACGGGATCCCGGTGGTCGTGATCGGCACGCCGCAGCGGCGATATGGTCTGGCAGTCGACGCGATCCTCGGCGAACAGAGCCTCGCCGTGCAACCGATCGAACAGGTGTTCGGCAAGCTGCGCGACGTCAGTGCGGCGGCGCTGCTGGACGATGGCACGCCGGTGCTGATCCTCGATGTGGCCGACATGATCGCGGGCATAGAAAGACTGGCGGCCGAAGGCGGCTTCGGACGCCTGCAACGTGGTAACAGCGCAGCGGAGCGACGCCGCAAGCGGGTGCTGGTGATCGACGACTCGCTGACGGTGCGGGAAATGGAGCGCAAGCTGCTGCAGGCGCGCGGCTATGAGGTCGACACCGCCGTGGATGGCATGGACGGCTGGAACGCGGTGCGCAGCAACGACTATGCGCTGGTCATCACCGACGTCGACATGCCGCGCATGGACGGTATCGAGCTGACGGCGCTGATCAAGGCCGACGGCAGGCTGCATGCGCTGCCGGTAATGATCGTGTCGTACAAGGACCGCCCGGACGACCGCGCGCGCGGCATCGATGCCGGCGCCGACTACTATCTGACCAAGGGCAGCTTTCATGACGAGACGTTGCTGGAAGCGGTGTTCGACCTGATCGGGGAAGCCGCGCCATGAGGATAGGAATCGTCAATGACGTGCCGCTGATCGCCGAGGCGCTGCGACGGCTGGTCGCCGGGCATCGGGAACATCAGGTGGCCTGGGTCGCCCGGAATGGCGAGCAGGCGATCCAGATGTGCATCGACGACCGGCCCGACCTGGTGCTGATGGACCTGCTGATGCCGGGCATGGATGGCGTCGAGACGACCCGGCGCATCATGCAGCAGTCGCCGTGCGCGATCCTGGTGGTGACGGCATCGCCGCAGGAAAGCACCAATCTCGTGTTCCGCGCGCTCGGCGCGGGCGCCCTCGACGTTGCGGCGACCCCAGTCCTGGCCGGCGATTCCTCACAGGACGGGGCACTGATGACGAAGATCCGCACCATCGGCAAGCTGATCGCTGCAAATGCGCCGGGCACCCGTGCCGCCGGCAATGAGGCGCCGCCCGCCGCGCTGCCCGGCGGGCAAGTCGACACGCTGGTCGCCATCGGCGCTTCCACCGGCGGCCCGGTCGCGCTGTCGCGGATCCTGCGGGACTGGACGCCGCCGCCGAACTGTGCGGCGGTCATCGTGCAGCACATCGACCAGGAGTTCAGCGACAGCTTCGCACGCTGGCTCGGGGAGCAGGTAGCGGCGCCGATCCAGGTCATCGCGCAGGGGCAGCTGCTCGCCCCGGGGAAGATCTACATGGCGAAGACCAACGATCACCTGGTGCTTGCCAACAACCAGCGCCTGGTCTATCGCAATACCCCGCTCGAGTATCCGTACCGGCCGTCGATCGACGTGTTCTTCCACTGCGTCGCCCGGCACTGGCGGCGGCGCGCGGTCGGCGTCCTGCTGACCGGAATGGGGCGCGACGGCGCGGAGGGCCTGCTGGCACTGCGTCGCAGAGGCCACGCGACGATCGCCCAGGACAAGGCCAGCAGCGCGGTCTATGGCATGCCGCGCGCCGCCGCCGAAATCGCGGCAGCCGACCAGATCCTTGCCCTCGACCGGATCGCGGCGGCACTCGGCGAGCACTGCCGGACCTGACGCACTCCTGATGCGCGTCATTGCGGAAGAGCGCCCGGTTTGACCCGGCCGATTGCCGCCGTGACATCTCATCGCCGCCGGACCGCGACCGACGGAACTTTGTTCCGCCGGCTCTCGTCTTATCATTCGTGCAACTCCACTCACTTTCCGGACAACCACTTTTCATCCCGGCCACTCATCGCCCTCCCCGGGCCACTTGCTGCCGGGTCTTGTTCCATTGACCCGCGCGATGCCGCCCGGAGACGCGCACATGCACCCGCCCAGCCGAACCTCGCACCGCTACCATGCGTTCGCCCGCGCGACAGCAATCGCGCTGGCGGCCGGCGCCCTGCTGGTGCTCGCGGCCTGGGCGGTCCCCATCCCGTCGCTCGCCGCCGCCCTGCCGCCCTGGCTGCGGGTGGAATCGGCGGTGGCGCTCGGCCTCCTGCTTGCCAGCTTCGCGTTGCTGCCGTCCGCCGCCGGTCCGCCCCAGGGGCTGCACCGGGCAGCCGCGCATCTTTCCGCCGCCGCCGTCATTGCCCTCGGCGCCGCCTCCCTGTACGAATATCTTGCCGGGCACGACACGGGCGTCAGCCGCATCCTGCTCACCGATGGCGGACGCATGTCAATGATCAGCGCCGCCGTCTTCGTCCTGCTCGGCATCGCACTGGTCCTGCGCATCGAGAACGCCAGGCCGCGCGCCACCGAGCTGCTGACCCTGGTCGCGGCGCTCAACGCTTTCGTTCCCGCGATCGGCTACCTGTACGGCAAGAGCGCGCTCTACGAGATTCCCTACTACGGCATGATCGGGTTGCCGGTTACCCTGGCCTTTCTCCTGCTCTGCGCGGCAATCCTTGCCGCCCGCCCGGAGTGCGGCGCGATGCGGCTGCTGACCAACGAAAGCGCGGGCGGGATCACGGCGCGCCGCCTGCTGCCGGCCGCCCTGCTGCTGCCGGTGCTGATGGAGCGGGTGCAGTTCTGGGGCTTCCAGGCAGGGTATTACGACATCACTTTCGGCATGATTTCGATCACGCTGAGCAGCATGCTGGTGTTCGGCGTGCTGATCGCGTGGACGGCACGCCTGCTGCTCCGGCTCGACGAGCAGCGTGCCGAAGCGGGCGAGGCGCTCCACGAGACGCTGGACGTGCTGGAGTCCAACCTGAATGCCTTGTCGGCGACGAATGCGCGCCTGCAGGCCGAGGCCAGCGAGCGCCGCGCGGCCGAGGAGAGCCTGTTTCACGAGCACGAGCGCGCGGAGGTGACGCTCAACTCCATCGGCGACGGCGTGATCACCACCGATGTCGACGGCCGCATCGTCTACATGAACCCGGCGGCGGAAAACATGAGCGGATGGAAGCTGGCCGAAGCCGGCGGCATGCCGATCCACGAAGTGTTCCGCATCGTCGATCCGATCACGCGCGAGGCCGTCGTGCCGAGCGTCGGCGGCACGCTCGCGGAAGACCGGGTCACGCACTTACCCGCGAACGCGATCCTGATCCATCGCGACGGCAGCGAATCGGCCGTCAATGATTCCTGCGCGCCCATCCACGGTCGCGACGGCCGGGTGATGGGCGCGGTACTGGTGTTCCATGACGTCAGCGCCATGCGCGCGATGTCGCAGCGCATGTCCTGGCTGGCGCAGCATGACGCGCTGACCGACCTGCCCAACCGCTTCCTGCTGCAGGACCGGCTCGCCCAGGCAATCGCGCTGGCGCTCAAGCACCGCACGCGGACCGCGGCCCTGTTCCTCGACCTCGACCGGTTCAAGCATGTCAACGACACGCTCGGGCATTTCATCGGCGACCGCCTCCTCATCGAGATCGCCGCCCGCCTGAAGCGGCTGGTGCGCGACCCGGACACCGTCGCCCGCCATGGCGGCGACGAGTTCGTGGTGCTGATGCAGGAGGCCAGCGATGGCTACCAGGCCGCGCGTACTGCTAGCCAGGTGCTGGCGGCGCTGACCGAGCCCTACCTCATCGAGGGCCACGAAATCCACATGACGTGCAGCATCGGGATCAGCATGTGTCCGGAAGACGGCGAGGACGCGGACACCATCATCAAGCATGCGGAAGCGGCGATGTACCAGGCCAAGGCGCAGGGGCGCAACAACTACCAGTTCTTCATGCGCCGCATCAACGAGCGCGCGATCAAGCGCTTCGCCCTCGAGGGCAGCCTGCGGCGCGCCATCGCGCGGGAAGAATCGGCCCTGTACTTCCAGCCGAAGATGGACATCGCCAGCCGCCAGGTGGTCGGGGCCGAAGCCCTGCTGCGCTGGCATGACCGCAACAGCGGCCCGGTGTCGCCGGCGCAGTTCATCCCGATCGCCGAGGAAAGCGGCCTCATCATCCAGATGGGGGAATGGGTGCTGCGCAAGGCCTGCGCACAGAACCGCAAGTGGCAGGACGCGGGATACAGGCCGATGCCGGTGGCCGTCAACGTCTCGGCGGTGCAGTTCCGGGACAAGCAGTTCCTCGACCTGGTGGCGCGCGTGCTCCACGAAACCCGGCTGCCCGCGCACTTCCTGGAACTGGAGGTGACCGAAAGCGTCACCATGTACGACCTCGAGCTGACGGTCGCGGTGCTGGAGGCCCTCAAGGACATGGGCGTGGGCCTGTCGATCGACGACTTCGGCACCGGTTACTCCAGCCTCAGCTACCTGAAACGCTTCCCGATCGATACCCTGAAGATCGACCGCTCCTTCGTGCAAGACGTGACCACGGATGCCGACAGTGCCGCGATCACCCGCGCCATCATCAGCATGGCGCGCAGCATGAACCACAAGGTGATCGCCGAAGGCGTCGAGACGGAGGAACAGTTCGCCTTCCTGCGCGACGAGGGATGCGACCAGGTGCAGGGGTTTTTCGTCGATCGCCCGCTGACGTCCACCGAATTCGAACAGAAGATCCTGTTGCCCGGCGCCGCCGCCGTGTCGTTTACAGCTGCTCCAGCTCCCACAGGCGCCCGTCAGCCGTAATCAGCGCGGCACGCAGCGCTCTCCCCGGGAACACCGGCCGCGCCGCCGCCAGGTAGCGTTCGAGCTGCATCCGGTAGCCTTTGCGTTCACCGTCCAGCAGGTCGCGCTTGTAGTCGATGATCCAGACCGCGTCGCGGCAGATCACCGCGCGGTCGAAACGCATCAGCTCGCCGCCCGCCAGCACCTCCAGCTCATTGCGGGCGAACTCGAAATGCGCCGGGTTGAAGAAGCGCTCGAGGTCCGGCTGGCCCAGGATGCGCTCTACCTGTCCACGCACCTTCTCGGCCACCGCCTGCGGACAGCGCAGCCAGCTTGCCAGCGCACGGACGCCAGGCAGCCGCGGCGGCCAGGCCGGCAGGCTGGTGAGGCGCTCCAGCAGCGCATGCAGCGCGATGCCTTCCTGGATGGCGGCATTGCCGACCGGTTCGCGCGCTGCGACCGGTCCGGCCGGCAGCGGTGCCGGCCGGAATACCGGGAGCCGGAACGCCGGATCCGGCAGGGCATCCCCGGCGCGGTCGTGCGCGTCCGGCGGCAGGAACGCGGGCACCGCCGACAGGCGGTCGTACCAGCTGCCTTCGATCGAACCGTCGTCCCGCGCACCGCGGTTGCCCTCCACGCCGCTGACGATCAGGATTTCCCGGGCGCGGGTCGCCGCCACGTAGAGCAGGTTCCAGTCCTCCTGCCTGCGGAATGCTTCCTCCGCCGCAAACAATGCATCCCGTGCGCTGCCCCGCTCTGCCGCGCGGCCGAAACAGGAGAAATGCGTGGGCGCCTCGGCATCCTGCGGCCAGTCGCAGAGGATGCCGCAGTCCTCGCGCATCGCCTCGCTGTGGTTGGCGTCGACCAGTGCGACGATCGGCGCTTCCAGGCCTTTTGCGCTGTGGATGGTCAGGATGCGCACCGCATCGACGGCGGCATCCACCGCCGCTTCGTCCGGCGCCTCGTTGTCGGCGCCGCGGCGCAGCAGCCTCAGGGCCTCGATGAACTTCGGCAGGCTGGGGTAGCGGCCCGCGTCCAGGTTCAGCGCCAGCTCGGTGAAGGCAGCGATGTTGCCGAGCACCTGTGCGCGCAAGGCCGGCGCCGCCGCCTGCGCGTAGCGCTCGACCAGCTCGCCCTGGTGCAGGATCAGGTCCAGCAGGTCGTGCACCGGCAGTCGGGGCGCTGCGGTCAGCCAGCTTTCCAGCAGCCGCACTGCGCGACCGAGCGGCGGCGCCAGCAATACGCCCTGCTCCTGCCGGGCCGACAGCAGGCGCAGCCACCAGGTCCTTTCCGCACGCTGGGCCAGCATGACGAGGTCATCGTCGGTGGCGCCGAATACCGGTGACTTCAGCACATGGGCCAAGGCCCGGTTGTCGCCAGGCGTTACAAGAAAGCCAAGCAGCGCAATTAGGTCGGCCACTTCGAGCGATTCCAGCAGCCCGCCGCGCTTATCCGAGATGAAGGGAATGCCGGCCTCCCGCAATGCGGTCTCGTAGGCGCCGAGATGGCTGCGCTTCTTCACCAGCAGCATCGCGTCGGACCAGGAGGCCGGCGCGCCGCGGCGTTCGCCGAGCTCGCGCAGGGCCTGCAGCAGGCCGCGGGCCAGCGCACGGCCCTCGTCGAGCCGGCGCGCATCCTCCTCCTCGGCGCGCGGCGCGGTCAGCGGATCGCGCAACGCCAGGCCGGCATCCGCCGCCTCCGCTTCGGGTGCGTCTTCCGGCGCCGCGGCACGCACAAGCGGCAGCCGCCATACCGCCCCGCCCGCGCTGCCAAGGGTCGTCTGGGGGGCGTAGATCGGGTTGCCGGAGAAGGTCGCGTTGAGCACTTCGATGATCGCGGCCGCGTTGCGGCGGGTCTGGTTCGTGCGCAGCACGTCGGCGCCGCCGGCGGCAAGCAGGTCGCGCGCCGCGGCGAACACGCGCGGCTCGGCGCGCCGGAAACGGTAGATCGATTGCTTGGGATCGCCGACCACGAACACGCTCGGCTTCTGGGCGTCGTCGCCATACGCATGCAGCCATGCGCGCACGATACTCCACTGCAGCGGATTGGTATCCTGGAATTCGTCGAGCAGGATGTGGCGGTACCGGGCGTCGAGCCGGCTCTGCAGGTAGGCGGCATGCGCCTCGTCGGTGAGCAGCCGCCACGCATGCCACTCGAGGTCGCCGAAGTCGAACACCCGCTGCTCCGCCTTCACCGCCTGGTAATGCTCCAGCAGCGCCGGGCCTACCGCGAACAGCGCCGCGTTCTGGGCGAGCACCTGCCGCTCGCAGCTGCGGCGCTGCAGTTGCAGCAACGCCGCGCCCGCTTCCGCGAACGCCTGGTCGAACGCATCCGCGCCGCCAGGGCCGAAATGCGCCTCGAGCACGGCCAGCAGCTTGCCGCGCCGGTTGTCGTTGCCGCGCAGGACGCCCTTGTCGTCGAAGAACTGCGCCAGCAGGCGGGCAAACCGGTCGAGGCCGGGTCCGTCGGTGATCGCCGATTCGATCGCGACCGCACGATCCTGGTTGCGCTTCACCCCCTGGCCAAGCAGCGCCGCGATCGCCAGCAGCCGCCCGCGCAGGTCCTCGTCCTCCCACAATGCAAGGCGCGCATCCCGCTCGCCATCCTCGCCGCACAATGCGCACAGGGCATCGTACGGCGCCTGCGGATCGTGCCGGGACGCGGCCCACCATTCGGTGCGCCGCTCGATGAAGGCGTCCATCAGGCGGCGGGCATTGCTGTCGCCCGCGATCCGGTAAAGCTGTTCCAGCGCCTCGCGCAGCGGCTGCTTGTCCGTCTCGCGCAGCGACTGCATGAAGCGCCGGTAGGCGTCGCTCATCAGTTCGCCGACCGATTCGGTCAGCGTGTACCCGTGCGGCACGCCGGACGACAGCGGCGCAATCTGCAGCAATCGGGCAAACCAGCTGTGGAAGGTGTCGATCGACAAGCTCTGCGGGCTGGCAAGCACCCGGTCGTACAGGCGCCGCGCCATCGGCAGCGCGCGTGCCAGTTCTTCCTCCGGCACGCCGCGCTCCAGCAACAGGACGCGCACCTCGGCCTCCGGCTGCAATGCCAGGTCGCTGAGCAATTGCAGCAGTCGCTCCCGCATCTCCTGTGCGGCCTTGCGGGTGAAGGTAATGGCCAGCAGCTGGGCGGGCTCGCATCCGGCCAGCAGCAGGCGCAGCATGCGCGCCACCAGCAGCCAGGTCTTGCCGCTGCCCGCGCATGCCTCGACAACAACCGAGCGCGCCGGGTCGCAGGCAATGCGGGTGAACCGCAGCGCGTCCACTGCCTCTCCGTTTGCCTCGTAGGCGCGCGGCGCGCCCGCCTGGTTCCGGTTCGTCATGCTCACCATGCCCCCTTGCGGCACAGGCCGCGCATCTCGCAATAGGCGCAGACCCGCTCGATGCCGCTGGCCGGCAGCGGCGCGCCCGCGCCGATGTCGCGCAGCGTGGCGACAATGCGTTCCTCCAGCAGCGCCTGCCACTGCCTGAACTGTTTCGCCTCGGCGTCACCGGTCTTGTCGCGCGTCAGTTCAAGCGCGACATAAGTCCCCGCGTGCACGGGCAGGTCGGACAGCAGGCCGTAGAACGCGAGCTGGTGATCCTCCGCCTCCTTCAGCTTTTCGCGCAGGGACTGCACGTTGCGCGTCTTGTAGTCGAGCACCGCGCGTTCACCCTCCGCGTTCTCGTCGATCCGGTCGACATAGCCATGCAGCGTGATCTGGCCGCCGTCCCAAAGCAGGATCTTCTCGAAATGCTGTTCGCCGATCAGGAAGCGCCAGCCCTGCGCTTCACGCGCATTGGCCCACTCCAGGTAGGCCGGCATCGCCTTCTGCCAGCGCGTGTAGTAGCCGAGCGCCGCCCCGCCCTGCGACAACGCTTCTGCGAACACCTCCTCGGTGATTGCCTGCAGCAGCGGCGGCCGGGCTTCGGGAGGAGTTGGCTGTTCACGCAGGCGTTCGTGATAGCGGCGCAGGATGGCATGCAGCCATTCGCCGTAGTCGCGCTTTTCCGGCATGTCCGACAGCTCCTCCAGCACGTCCAGCTTCAGCATGCGGCTGGCAAAGAACTGGTAGGGACAGGCAACGAGGCTGTTGTAGCCGCTCGCCGACAGCTTGCGCGGCAGCAGTTGCGGCGCGCACGGGGCCGGTGGCTGCGGCGCTGCATGCTGCAGCCTCGTCTCGGCGAGCGGAGCGACATGCGGCGGTATGCGTCCCGCCGCCGCCCGCGCCAGCACCAGCTGCAGACGCTCGATCCAGTTGCTCACCGCGTTGGGCTCGCCGTCGCGCTGCGCCTGCCATGACAGCACGACCTCGGGACTGGACGTCAGCAGTTCGGCAAAGTCGCGCAGCTGCATGCGCTGCATCTGCTCGCGCGTGGCGAGGCCCAGCTCGCGTCGCACGCCATTGGCAAAGAACAGGGTTTCATTCAGCTGCGACGGCAGGTGCGCGGCGTCGGCCCCCACCATCAGCACCGCGTCGAAGCTGCGCAGCTGCGCGCCGTTCAGCTGCAGCATCACCACGCGGCGGTCGACATGCTCGGGCACGAACGGCGTCGACTCCAGCTGCAGGCTGAGGAAGGCGCGCCATTCCGCAAACGAGAACGGATGGTCCATCTCGGCGCAGTCCTGCAGCAGCATGTCGAGCAAGGCGATGACCTGGGCACCCGCCGCGTCGGTTTCCATCGCCTGCCGCATGCCGAGCGCCTCCAGCACCTTTCCGGTGGCCAGCCCCCACTGCCCGAGCGTCCTGCGTCCAGCCAGGCTGCGCGCCTGCTCGGCCACCAGGGCAAGCAGCGCGCGGGCTTCCGGCAGCGTGTCCAGCGCCGCCAGCGCGGCATCCCATCCGCCCGTCACGTTCCGCCGCAACAGTGCCCGTTCGATCTCCATCACCCGGTCGGCCTTGTCCGTGCGCTGCGCCAGCAGGCACGGCGCCTTCAGCAGGTCGAGCAGCGCGGCGGTCTCGGCGTGGGTGGTCACCACGTCCAGCAGGGCCGCCAGGCCGGCGGCGCTGCGGGTGGTCGAGAGCTTCCAGCCGGTCTCGTCGGCCACGAAGACCTCCGCCCGCTCCAGCAATGCCCGCACGCGGCGCGCGACGACCCGGTCCTGCGCGATCACCGCAACACAGCCCTTGCCGGCGGCCAGCCAGTCGACCACGGTCTGCGCCGCATGCTGCGCCTCCGCCTCGAGGCCCCCGGCGGCATGCAGGGAAAGGCCCGGAATCAGCGTGACGTCGCCGGCGGGCGGGCGCGCCGGGTCAGGGTCGAGCATCTCCTCCCAGCCCAGCGCGAAGGCGGGGGCGACTGCGTCCGCATGCCAGTCGAGCGTGACCGGCAGGACCGGACGGCGCTGGGCGTACGCCTGCAGGAAGGCTTCCTGCAGCGGCTCCGGCCGCGCCGGGTGAATCCATACGAGGGGAGCGTCGGCGTTCTCGGCCAGGCGCAGCATTTGTTCGAAGGACGCCGCCAGCGGGTCATGGCGATCGAGCTGGGTCTTCCACAGCGTCCACACGAGCTGCGCCTCGTCCGACAGCAGCTCGCGCACGGGCGGCGGCAACTGTTCCAGCGCCGACTCCCAGCGCTCGTCCGCCGCGGCGCTCTCCAGCCGCATGGCGGGCAGCATCGCGGCGCTCAGTTCATCGAACAGGGTCAGCAGCGTCTGCGCCAGCGGCAGGAGGTCGGTATTGCGGCGCGCGGTGAACAGCTTCTTCAGCCAGGCATGCTGGCGCAGCTCGGCATAGAGCGACATCATGCGCTCGCCCCGCGTCGCCGAGGCCGACTCTCCTTCCTGCGGCGGCAACAGCGACAGCCAGGCCGGCAAGGTCGTGATGCGCGGCGGGATCAGCGGCTGCCGCGCCTCCGCGCCGAGTGCCGCCTTCAGCGCCTGGGCGTGGGCGAACCCCGGGACAAGGACCCGGATCTCCGACAGGTCGCTCCCGCGGCGTGCGGCGGCGAGGTGATGCGATCCGAGCAGGATGCGCGCCACCTGGGGCCAGAAGCCGGGGCCGGGAGGGATCAGGAGCGGGTTGTTCAGCATGTGGAGGGCAGGTGATCCGGGCAGGCGCTCATTTTATGTGAGCAAGGCCCGAAATTGCGGGGCAAACCACACTTTTCATGAAAATGGGTTATGATTTACCAACTTCCCGCCGCACCACGTCTTGCGGGCACCGTCCGCCTTGAATTCACGCACGACGTCTCCACTTGCCTGTTGCAATCCCGGACACAATCGCGAGGATTGCGCAAGTGCCAGCAGGCGCCTGTTTACACCTTTGAACCTCTTCCGGGGAAACCATGAGCGACAACATTAAATACATCACCGATGCATCGTTCGATACGGACGTGCTGAAATCCGACAAGCCTGTCCTGGTCGACTTCTGGGCCGAATGGTGTGGTCCTTGCAAGATGATTGCGCCGATTCTTGAAGAAGTGGCAAAGGAATACGACGGCAAGCTGCAAATCGCCAAGATGGATGTTGACGCCAACCAGCAGGTGCCTGCAAAATTCGGCATCCGCGGCATCCCGACCCTGATCCTTTTCAAGAACGGCGTGCCCGCAGCGCAGAAAGTCGGCGCAATGGCCAAGGGCCAGCTGACCTCGTTCATCGACAGCAACATCTGATGATTGGCGCGGCGGTACTCCCGTACCGCCGCTTTTGTTTTCCTGACTGACTCTTTCCTCGCAGTTCCCTCCCCCACCTTTATTCATCCCATCCCGGGACTTTCACTATGCATTTATCTGAACTCAAGCAGCTCCACGTCTCGGCCCTGCTGGACATGGCGATCGGCCTTGAAATCGAGAACGCGGCCCGCCTGCGCAAGCAGGAGCTGATGTTCGCCATCCTGAAAAAGCGCGCCAAGGGCGGCGAACAGATCTTCGGCGACGGCGCCCTCGAGGTGCTGCCCGACGGCTTCGGCTTCCTGCGCTCGCCCGATGCGAGCTACATGGCGTCGACCGACGACATCTATATCTCGCCCTCGCAGATCCGGCGTTTCAACCTGCACACCGGTGACTCGATCGAAGGCGAGGTCCGCACCCCGAAGGACGGCGAGCGCTACTTTGCATTGGTGAAGGTGGACAAGGTCAACGGCGAACCGCCGGAGGCATCGAAGCACCGCATCCTGTTCGAGAACCTGACGCCGCTGCATCCGAACAAGCCGCTGCACCTCGAGCGCGAGATGCGTGGCGAGGAAAACATCACCGGTCGCATCATCGACATGATCGCGCCTATCGGCCGCGGACAGCGCGGCCTGCTCGTGGCGTCGCCGAAGTCCGGCAAGACCGTCATGCTGCAGCACATTGCGCATTCGATCACGACCAACCATCCGGACACGGCGCTGATCGTGCTCCTGATCGACGAGCGTCCCGAGGAAGTGACCGAGATGCAGCGCTCGGTGCGCGGCGAGGTGGTGGCATCGACCTTCGACGAACCGGCCACCCGTCACGTGCAGGTCGCGGAAATGGTGCTCGAGAAAGCCAAGCGCCTGGTCGAGATGAAACGCGACGTCGTGATCCTGCTCGATTCGATCACCCGTCTCGCGCGCGCCTACAATACCGTGATTCCGGCCTCCGGCAAGGTCCTGACCGGCGGTGTGGACGCCAATGCGCTGCAGCGCCCGAAGCGTTTCTTCGGCGCCGCCCGCAACGTCGAGGAAGGCGGCTCCCTGACCATCATCGCGACCGCGCTGATCGAGACCGGCAGCCGGATGGATGACGTGATCTATGAAGAATTCAAGGGCACCGGCAACATGGAAGTGCACCTCGAGCGGCGTCTTGCCGAGAAGCGGGTCTACCCGTCGATCAACCTGAACAAGTCGGGCACCCGCCGGGAAGAGCTGCTGATCAAGCCGGACCAGCTCCAGAAGATCTGGATCCTGCGCAAGCTGCTGTACGGCATGGACGAGATCGAGGCGATGGAATTCATCCTCGACAAGATGAAGGCGACCAAGAACAACGCCGAATTCTTCGAGATGATGCGCCGCGGCGGCAGCTGAGGCCGACCCGCCTGATGGCAAAAGGCGCATCTTCGGATGCGCCTTTTTCTTGGGCTTTGCTTTTGCAAATGCCTGATTCGATTGTATAATCGCCGGTTTTCACCCCCGGCAAGTGACCGGCAATCGGGTCAAGAAGCAGCAGAGACCGACGAAGTGCCGATTGGCTACCGACCTATACAAGAGGAAAACATGAAAGAAGGCGCTCACCCCGATTACCGCGAAGTCGTGTTCCAGGACATGTCCAACGATGAGAAATTCATCATCCGTTCGACCGTCCAGACCAAGGAAAAGATCACGATCGACGGCAAGGAATATCCGCTGGTCAAGCTGGAAGTCACCGCCGTGTCGCACCCGTTCTACACCGGCCAGCACAAGATCGTGGATACCGCCGGCCGCGTCGAGAAATTCCGCCAGAAGTTCGGCAACCGCGGTTCCCGCACCCAGGCAGCCGGCTGATCACAGCCTGCAGCGCACCAAAAAAGGCAGCCCCGGCTGCCTTTTTTGTTTCCTGCCTGTCCATCGCTTTTCCGGCACAATATCGCCCAGCCTGGCGACCCTGGTTGCCGCCGGCGCAGCGACCGTCGCAAGAACAAGACCAACATCCTCCTCCATGAAGCCAGTCCGCCTTCCCGCTGCCGCCACCAACGCGCTCCCCCGCCGGATCCTGTTCGCGTTGTGCCTGCTGTACATCCTGCCCGGCCTGTTCGGCCGCGACCCATGGAAGACCGACGATGCGGCGACCTTCGGCATCATGTGGACGATGGCGAGCGGCGGCCTGGAAGACTGGCTGTGGCCTCACCTCGTCGGCCAGCCGATGGCGGAGAAGGGGCCGCTCGCCGCCTGGGCGGGCGCCCTTTGCATCAAGCTGTTCGGCTGGCTGCTCGGCGACCCCATGGCCGCCAGGATCGCCACGATCATCTTCTTTCTGCTCGGTTCCTCGGCGGTCTGGTACACCACCTACCTGCTGGGCCGCAAACCCGAGGCACAGCCGCAGCGGCTGGCATTCGGCGGGCAGCCCTCGCCGAGCGACTATGGCCGCACGCTGGCCGACGGCGCCCTGCTGATTTACCTCGGCTGCCTGGGCCTGCTGCTGCACAGCCACAGCACCAGCAGCGAGGCGCTGCAGGTGTCCATGGTGGCACTCTCCCTGTACGGGGCGGCCCGCCTGTTCGAAATCCGCAGCATGGCCGCCGCCGCGCTGTTTGGCCTGGCCCTCGGCCTGTTGGCGCTCACCCGCGGATGGGTGCTGCCGCTGGCCATCTGGACCGGGATGCTGACCCTAGTCTCGATCCGCGAACGGAGCCTGATCTGGCGCCTGGTCCTGGTCACCCTGCCGGTCGCGGTCGCGGTCGCCGGCAGCTGGTACCTGGCAAGTCGCATCGTTCGCCCGTTCACCAGTTCACCGTTCGATGCCTGGATGGCATGGAACTACAGCCAGGTCGGACTGCCGTCGCTCACCGCGCTACGCTTCCTGGTAAAGAACGGCATCTGGGCGGCCTGGCCGGCCTGGCCATTTGCATTCTGGGCCATCTATGCCTGGCGGCGCCAGTACCAGGCACCGCACATCACCCTGCCGCTCACATTCTTCGCTGCAACGGTGCTGCTCTCCCTGTTCGCCACGCATCCGGACGAAGGGGTCCTGCTGCCGATGCTGCCGCCGCTGGCGATCCTGGCCGCCTTCGGTCTGCCGACGATGAAACGCGGCGCGATCAATGCGGTCGACTGGTTCTCGGTGATGACGCTGACGACCTGCGCGGCTTTCATCTGGCTCGGCTGGATCGCCAAGCAGACCGGATGGCCGGCATGGCTCGCGCGCAATGCCTTCAAGCTGGCGCCCGGCTTCAAGCCGGAGTTCGGGCCGGTGGCCTTCCTGGCTGCGCTGTTGGCCACCGTCGGCTGGTTCGCGCTGGTGCAATGGCGGGTCTCGCGCCGGCCCAAGGTGCTCTGGCGCGCGGTGGTGCTGTCCTCCGGCGGCGTCATTTTGTGCTGGCTGCTGATCACGACGCTGTGGATGCCATGGATTAACTACGGCAAAAGCTATGCGGGCGTGGCGAGGCAGCTGGCCGGGAAACTGCCGTCGGGCGACTACTGCGTCGACACCAATGTCGGCTCGGCGCAGCGCGCCTCCTTCGCCTATTTCGGCGGCGTGCCGTTTGCCGGCTTCACCGACACCGGCTGCGGCTACCTGCTGCTGCAGGACAACCGCCGCGGACGTGACGACGTGATGGTCCTGCGGCGCAGCAAGGAGAAATGGCAGCTGCTGTGGGAAGGACGCCGTCCTTCGGACCGTCATGAACGATTTCGCCTGTACAAGCGCATAGATTGAAAGACACCAGACAAGATACCCGGCGCATCGTCGCGCTGGCCTGGCCGATCCTGATCGGCCAGCTGGCGGTGATCGCCAACGGCGTGATCGATACCGCGATGACCTCCCGGTTCTCTGCCACCGATCTCGCCGCCCTGGCGCTCGGGGCATCGATCTATGTCAGCATCTTCGTCGGCCTCAACGGCGTGCTGTCGGCGCTCTCCCCCGTCCTCGGGCAGCTGTTCGGCGCCCGCCGCCATGCGGAAGTGGGCGCCGAAGTGCACCAGGCCACCTGGCTGGCGCTGTTCCTGACCGTTGCCGGCAGCCTGCTGCTGCTGTTTCCGCAGCCGCTGCTGGCGCTGGCACATGCGCCGCCCGAGCTTGCCGAGAAGGCGGTCCTCTACCTGCGGGTGCTGGTGCTGGCCCTGCCTGCGACGCTCGGTTTCCGCATCTATGCCAGCCTCAATACCGCGATCGCACGGCCGAAGATGGTCATGGCGCTGCAGGTGGCGGGCCTGGTGCTGAAAATACCCCTCAACGCGCTCTTCATCTTTGGCGGCCTGGGAATACCGGCGATGGGCGGTCCGGGTTGCGCTGCCGCGACCGCGCTTGTCACCTGGCTGTGCTTCCTGGCGGCGCTTGCGGTCCTGCGCAACGACACGACCTACGCTCCCTTCCGCATCTTCGGCAGCGGCATCGGCCGCCCGCGCTGGCCGGCACAACGCGAACTGCTGCGCCTGGGGATCCCGATGGGACTCAGCTATCTGATCGAGGTCACCGCCTTCACCTTCATGGCCCTGTTCATCACCCGCCTCGGCGCCAATGCCGTGGCGGGGCACCAGGTCATCGCCAACTTCGCCACGGTGCTCTACATGCTGCCGCTCTCCGTCGCCAGTGCAACCGGGGCCCTGGTGGCGCAGGCGATCGGCGCCGGCAGCCATGCCGACGCGCGCCGCATCGGCCACTCCGGCATCCGGCTCGCGGCGGTGCTGTCAGTCAGCATCGGCTGCCTGGTCTGGCTCGCCCGTGACCTGATCGTCCGGGCCTACACGCCGGACCCGGTGATCATTGCGGCGGCGCTGCCGCTGTTTGCGTTCATCGCGTTCTACCAGTTGTTCGACTCGGTGCAGGTGACGGCGGCCTTCGTGCTGCGCGCCTACAAGGTGGCGGTGATCCCAACCGTGATGTACGCGATCGCGCTCTGGGGGATCGGCCTCGGCGGCGGCTATCTGCTCGGCCTCGACCCGTTTGGCATCGCCCCCGCGGCACTGCGCGGCGCCGCTGGTTTCTGGATGGGCAACAGTGCCAGCCTTGCGCTGGTTGCCGCCGGCCTGCTCTGGTACCTGCACGTGGTGCAACGGCATGCGGCGGGCGGTCGTCCGGTGGCTGGATGACGGAGCACGACATGACGACGACGCGGGTTATTTGCATCGGCAACACGACGCTCGACCGCGTCTGGCCGCTGGCGCAACTGCCGGCCGCCGCCGGCAAGTACCGGGCAAGCGACTACCTCGAAGTGGGCGGAGGCATGGCGGCCAATGCGGCCGTGGCGGTTGCGCGGCTCGGCGGCGACGCCGCGTACTGGGGACGCGCAGGCGAGGACAGCGCCGGCCGGACGATGCGGCAGGAAATGGCGGACTACGGCGTGGACGTCACCCAGTTCAGGCTGTTTGCCGGCGCCCGCTCCTCGACGTCCGCAATCCTCGTCAGCGGCGACGGCGAAAGGACCATCGTCAATTTCCGCGGGACCGGCATTCCGGACGAAGCCGGCTGGCTGCCGCTCGATACGATTCGCAGCGCCCACGCGGTGCTGGCCGACATCCGCTGGATCGAGGGTGACGTGAAGGTGCTGGGAGCCGCGCGCGCAGCGGGCCTGCCCACCGTCCTCGACGGCGAGATCGCCACGGCTTCGGCATGGACCGCCGTCCTGCCGCTGGTCGACCACGCGATTTTCTCGGAAGCCGGCCTGCGTTCCTTCGTGGACCAGCCGGTCGCCACCGATGCCGACCGCATTGCGGCATTGCGCAAGGTGCGCCTCGCCGGCTGCCGGATGGCGGCCGTCACGAGGGGCGGCGACGGCACGATCTGGCTGGACGAGACCGGTATCCACTTCCAGATGGCATTCACGGTAGACGTGGTCGACACCACCGGCGCGGGCGATGTCTTCCATGGCGCCTACGCACTCGCGCTTGGCGAAGGCCAGCGCATTCCCGACGCCATCCGCTTCGCCAGCGCAGTGGCGGCGCTGAAATGCACCCGACGCGGCGGACGCGCCGGCATCCCCGCGCGCGACGAGGTTGCAGCCTTTCTCGCCCGCCAGGGCAACCTGCACATGCCGCGCTGACGTGCCCGGCGCCAGCCGAGAACCCGTTCAGCCGTTGCGCGTCCAACATGCAACACACTACGGGAGACCGGTATGCGATTCGGCATGACATGGATGGCGGCCTTGCTGTTGAGCGGATGCATGATCTCACGCGAAGGCGTGCAGGTGAGCGCGCCGCCGCCCTCGGTGCAGGGCTCCAACGATGTGCAGGGATCGCCGCTGTCCGTGCCGGGGAGCGGCATGGGGGTGGGCTCCGGCAACCCGTCCGGCACGACGCCGGCCGCCAGTCCAGGGGGC
Organism: Noviherbaspirillum sp.; assembly: GCF_036563305.1. Lineage (GTDB taxonomy): Bacteria > Pseudomonadota > Gammaproteobacteria > Burkholderiales > Burkholderiaceae_D > Noviherbaspirillum. The sequence continues at coordinate 43,491 of NZ_DATCMQ010000012.1, forward strand.
ACGGTGCGCTGACGGACCGCTACACAGTATGTAGTTTCTACCTTGCCCTGACCACGGCGGACCCGCTCGACTGCGCCGATCCGCCAGAATGGGAAGGCATGGCATGGTGCTTGCAGCCGGCCCGGGCTCCAATCACTGAAAGGAGCACGACGATGAACGCAACGTTTACCGCGATCGCTGCAGCGGTCACCCTGTCTTTCTCCGCGGGCGCGCATGCACAGTCCGGCGGCAGCAGCGGCTCGTCCGGCCAGCAATCCCAGAAGCAGCAGATCGAAGAACAGCACAAGGCTGCGATGGAGAAATGCGACGGCATGCAGGACAACGCGCAGAAAATCTGCAAGGCCGAGGCCGATGGTCAGAAGAAGGTCGCCGAAGCACAGCAGAAAGTCACCGGGCGCGACACCCCGAAGAACCGGCTGGAACTGGCGGAGACCAAGGCCAAGGCACAGTATGAGGTGGCGAAGGCCCGTTGCGGCGACCAGGTCGGCGACGCAAAGAAGACCTGTGAAAAGGAAGCGAAGGCATCACAGGACCTCGCACTGGCACAGGCCAAGAAGGAGTCGCAGGCAGGCGCAAGCAGCAGCGGTGGCAGCGGCAGCAGCGGCAGCGGCAGCAGCGGCAGCGCTTCCTCGGGCGCCGGCTCAACGCCTGCAGGACAACAACAGAGCGGCGCTGCCCCTGCCCAGCCTGCTCAGGGATCGCAAGCGTCCCAGCCGGCGGGCCAGCCTGCACAACCGCAGCAACCCCAGGCCCAGCCCCCGCAGCCTCAGACGCAGACGCAGTAGCGGCGCCGCGTCCGGCAACGGAAAAGAAAAAGCCCTCGCGTCGCCGCGAGGGCCAGGACAACCTTTGGATGCTTCCCTGTCTTTATCGGCCTTGCCGGCGTCAACTTTAGGCGTGCGCCGGAAGATTGGTGTTACACAAATGACCGCATGGAACTGTTTCCGTGGGCCTCTTCGATTGCGTAACATCAAGATTCACAGCCCCTCGTCCTCTACATTTGTTACAACAAGATACAAACAGGGGGAAGAGGTGGGAGCTTCGGCCGACGATCTCGAAACAGTGTCGCTCTTCATCCACTGCTTGCTGGCGGTGCTGGCAATGTGTGCCGTGATCCTTTTCGGTGTCGTGATGCGCGCGGCGAAGCGCAGGCGAACCGGGCTTGCGAGAGAAGAGATGGCAGCAGTGGTCCAGGGTGACTTCGAGGATGATTCCGTCCTGATGCTGCCGCAGGATCTTGCGTCTGCGATGGACGCCAAGGGGAGCACATCCGCGCCGCAGGCGAAGCCGGTCGCATCCGTCGAGAATGCCTGAAACCGGCTAGCAGCCGTACCGTTTCACCCCTTCGACGATACGGTACTCGCCGTGGCGCCCGACGAAGCAGATTCCTTCCACGGATTGTTTCGATGCCACCGCTTTCTTGATGCGCGGCTTGCGGTGCTCCCACGGCGGCACGGCATTCGCATGGGACCAGAGCCCGCGGCGGTCGCGCTTCGCAATCGCCTCGAGGCCCGGCAGGGAGAGGTCCTTGTTGTAACGCGTGTAGACCCAGGCGAGTCCGCGCTCGACCTGGATACGGCCGGTGTCTACGCCGTCGCAGCTGACGCTCGCCACCACCCTGCCGTACACATCCACATCCTGCTTCTTGAACTGCGCGTCCTTGCCCATGCACATCGCGGCCAGCGACTGTTTTGCCTGTTCGGAAAATGCCTGTGTCTTTTCCGGCGCGTCAATGTTGGCCAGGCGTACGATGACCGGCGCATTGTCGACCAGCAGCGTCAAGGTGTCGCCATCGGTGACACCAACAACCTTGTGCGCCCATGCAGGGGCAAGCAGCGTCAGTCCAAGCAGCGGAATAAGCAGTTTCATGAAGCCAATTGTACGGATCGGCGGCGACCGCGGCATGACAAGTTGCGCAATAGCAACGTAAGAATGACAGTACGTGGGAAACCTACTTCAATTGCGGCACCCGTGCGGATCCCTGCGGCGGCTCGTTATGCACGGTCCAGTAGCAGCCGAGGTCGGCAACCACACGGATGAGTTCCTGGAAATCGAGCGGCTTCACCACATAGGAATTGACGCCGCCGGCATAGGCGGAAGCAACGTCGGCTTCCATGCGGGACGCGGTAAACATCACGACCGGGATCTGCGCGAGTTCGGGCGTCCCGCGGATCACCTTGAGGACTTCGATGCCGTCGATTTTCGGCAGCTTCAGGTCGAGCATGATGAGAGAGGGATTGCCCGGCGCGCGGTCCGCGAACGAGCCCCGGGCGAACAGGAAATCGAGTGCGGCTTCGCCGTCGCGGGCGACAACGACCTCGTTGCCGAGGCGGTGCTTGGTCAATGCATGCAGGGTCAGTTCGAGGTCGTGCGGATTATCCTCGACCAGCAGGAGCGGTTTTGCCATGGCAAAAGTCGTTACTTTAGGGAAGCAAGCATTAAACCGAATCCCGCAGCGCGATGCAAGGGATGAACGGCAATGGATGCTGTCGCCGGGAGGGAGGCTTGCGCGCCGGCCGAATCGGCTAGAATCTTTTGCAAGCCAGAAAAACGCTTTTCGCCCCGCATGAAAAACCCTTCACCGACCCCGCTTCAACCCCAGGCCGCCAGGCAACAGGCGCAAGGCGATTCCCGGTCTTGCATTTCTGGCCTCGTTCCATCTTGTCGAGTCGCCCCTGCCCGACGGGATCGCGGATGATTGATCCCGCAGACTCCGTCACGCTCGCCCTGCCGCAGCCGACACGCCTGCGCTTCGTGTCCGGCACCCGCGTGTACACCGCCCTGCTTGACCAGGACCTGTTCGGCGACTGGACGGTCGTGCAGTCATGGGGCGGAAGGGTCAACGGACGGGGTGGCGGGCGCGTCACGCGTGTCGGCAGCTTCGAGGCCGGCATGGCCATCCTCCAGGGCCTGGTCAGGAAGCTCGGCAAGGACGGCTACCAGCTCGATGTCTGAAGACGGCCGGCCTTCGCCATCGGACCGACCGCTGCCAAGGCTACGGCGCGCGGGAGAAGGCCATGATCCAGTTCGTTTCCCACGTCTCGCCGCCGTCGGCCGAAAACGCCTGTTCCCAGCGCGGTTGCGGTCCGCGGGCATCCCAGGTGAAGCGGATCCTAATCGGGCGCCCATCCAGCATGTCTTCCGCATAGAACAGGCCGACGCCGTCTGCAAACTTGCCGACGACCGGGGTATCGAGGCTGCCGGGCAGCCGTCCATCCAGCCACCATATCGACCAGTTGCCTGTGCGGCGATCCCATGATCGCAAAGCAACCGCCCGGTACGCGCCGGCGGGCAGGTGGATGAGGTTGTCCTCGAGGTTGCCGAAGCCGCCAAGGATCTTCCGCGTGGAAGACTGTCCCTCGAACTCTTCCCAGTCATCGCTGGACTGCAACGGCAGTTTCAGCCGGCGGTGCCGCACTGCCCAGTCGCCGATGGCAAAGTCGAAGTCCTGCGGCGCATCATGTTCCTGGTCGATCAACATCGGTTCCTCCTGAATGGCGGGCTGGTGCGCGGGGTATTTGCGCGACAACACGGGCCTGCGTCGCGGCCCGCACATTCTACGTGTCCGCAGAGCGCGGACGCGATTTTCCGACCGAAGCGCGTCTTGAACGATTGCCGGACGGCGCCGATCACGGCGCTTGACGCAGGGGAATGTCGCGCATCCGCATCTATGTCCACGCCAACCGTTGGCCTTTGTGCGAGATCAAGACGACCCGCGGGCCGACGCGCGCATCATGAATCGTCGTCGAGCCGTTCGCCGCTGGACGAGCCACACAAGAAGATGTCATCCGGAGAGTGTCAGGGCGCTGCGGGCGGCCGGCCTCCGGTCGGCATGAACAGCGCCAGGAGTCCACGGCATGACTACGCTGGCAGACGCATCCCCACCGACCTCCGGGCACGCAGGACACCTCTATCGCCCTTGCGGTATCCGCCCGTCCTTCGCCTGTTTCAACGGCAGCACGCCAATTCCGCTCCTCGCGCATCCGCCCTGAAGGTTCGCCGCGCATGCAACCCGCCATCGGCGCCCGACTTTATTGCTCAAGCGCGGCAGCACCGCCGCGCACCTATCCCGAGGACATCATGCAGCTCTCCGCTCAACAACCCGCCCCGGTCGCCCTGGAGAGACCGGACGCCCCCCTCATGCCCGATGCGCCGGGCGCGGTCATCGACCGTCGCGACCGATCCGGTCCACAGCACCAGGATAACGCCGGCCGCACGCAGGACGCGCCTCTGCCGGAGGCAGCCCCGCGGTCCTACGCGCCGCTTCCTGCCTACGCATCGGAGGTGCGCTTCGGCATCGTGATGTATGGCGGCGTTTCGCTGGCCGTGTACATCAACGGGGTCGCCAACGAGATGTACGAGATGGTGCGGGCGACACCGGCCGACGGCATCAGCGAGGAGACCTGCAAGGGAACCCGCGAGGTGTATCGCCGCCTGAGCTGGCTGGCGGACAATCGCGAACTCAGGGAGAAGTACCATGAGCAGATTGTCAGGCGCGACGAGCTCGCCAGGAATCGCGCCGGGCGGCCGGGAGATGGCGGCGAGGATGCGGCCGGCCCGCAGAGCGCCCCGCCGGATCCGTGGACAAGCATCGAGGACGAGATCCGCAGAACCACGCATGGCCTGCATCCGATGCGTTTTGTCGTCGATGTCATTTCCGGCACTTCGGCTGGCGGCATCAACGGCATTTTTCTCGCCAAGGCGCTCGCCTGCGGCCGCAAGTTCAAGCCGATCAGGGACTTGTGGGTGAAGGAAGGCGACATCGAGGTGCTGCTGAATGACGGTCGCTCCGTGGGCGACCTCAGACCGAAAATCAAGCTGGACAGTCCGCCGCGCTCCCTGCTGAACGGCGACCGCATGTACCTGAAGCTGATCGACGCCCTGGACCAGATGGACAACGAGCCGGCCGGTACCGGCAAACCACTGGTCGACGAACTGGACCTGTTCGTCACGACCACCGACATCGCCGGCACCGCCGTGCCGCTCAAGCTTTCCAGGCAGGTCGTCTACGAGTACAGGCACAAGCAGAACTTCCATTTTGGACTCTGCCAGGAGAGGAAGTACGGTCCCTTCGCCAATCAGAACAACTGCCTGCTCGCCTTTGCCGCCCGCTGCACTTCAGCCTTTCCCTTTGCATTCGAGCCGTTCACGCTTGAGCGTGCCGCCATGCTCGCACCGAAGAAGTGGGAATCCATCGGCAAGGACTGGCCGGGCCATTTCTCGCGTCCCGCAGGGCTGCCCGTATCGGACGACGCATCGCGGAAACGCGCCTATGGCGACGGCGGCTATCTCGACAACAAGCCGTTCACTTATGTCGCGCAGACCCTGTCGACACGCCAGGCCGATGTTCCCGTGGAACGCAAGCTCGTCTACGTGGAGCCCGCGCCGCAGGAGATCGATCATGCGACGGACGAGAACACGGCGCCGCCCGTTCCCGATGCCCTGGCCAATTCGCTGGCGGCACTCAGCGCCATACCCCGCTACGAGACCATCCGGGAAGACCTGCAGGAGATCCTGAAACGCAATCGCAGCATCGAACGCGCCGAACGGATCGTCAGGGAAGGCGAAGAAGACCTGCGACGCGCCCTGCAGGAAAACCAAGGGAACCGCGTCAACCCCTATATCCGGCTCATCAAGGACAGCGACGGCAGGGTCCCGCCCTGGCCGCAGTTTACGCGGTCGAAGATGGTGCGGTACTACGGCACCGCGATCCTCGCCTACCGGCGCCTGCGGGCGTCCTCCGCCACCGACGACCTTGCGCGCAGCATCGGCAAGCGCTGGCGGATCGACACGGACTCCGACCGCCTGTACGTCCTCACCGCGCTGGTGCGCGCCTGGCGGGAAACGAAGTACAAGGAAAGCGACAACACCGACTGCAACAACATGAACCTCTTCCTTGAGCACTACGACATCCACTACCGCATACGCAAGCTGAGCTTCCTGCTGCGCCAGGTCGATCACCTGCGCGGCCTGTTGCGGCGCTGCCGGGACGGGTTCCTGAAATCCGACGAACGGGAGCTTCTGTCGAAGACCGACAGGCTCAGCATCAAGCGCCTCGAATACCTCGGCTGGCCCCTGCTCACTGCCTCGCCCGATCATGCGGCCCTGCATGAAGGACTGGAAGCCCTGCATGTGCTGAAGATGCAGTTGAACGAGGCACAGCGTCACTGGCGCCGCGTCGCTGTCGCTCGCGACCAGCCCCTTGAAATGACGGCCGAGCGCGGCGAGCTTGCGAAGGAGCTGGAGACCGTGCTGTCCATGCTGCTCGGGGAAAAAGGGTACAAGTGCATCCGGCTGCGCGCCGGAGAGGAAGAAGTGCGGGTATCGCTGCCGCCGGATGCCCTGCGTCGCGCGGCACGCGCCCGGACCATGCAGGAAAGCGTGATGGAACGGGCCAAGGGCCTGCTCAACCTTGCAAGCGGAACGGCAAATTCCGGTGCGGGCCAGGAGCGGCGGACGCGAAGATCCGGCGATCGACGGACTTCCGCCGGCGCGGTGCCCCAGGGCGCAGCGGAAGGGCCCGTTCCGAAGCTGTACGCCGAGATGCTTGCCGAGCTGGACGTGCTGCGGCTGGCAAAACCGGAAACAGGCCTGAAGGCCATCCTCGGCCGGCCCACCTTGCGGCTCGACCCGCCCTTTGACCGCGTCAGGGCGGCCGGGGACCCCTCGTACCGGGAGGCCGACAGCGAAAACGTGGTCGTCGAGGTCGAGCCCGTCCGCAATGCGACCCTCAACACCCCGAAGGGGACGATCCTGCGCCAGCTTCTCGGCGAGCACTACCTGTACTTCGACCTGTTCGACCAGATGAGTTTCGCCCTCTATCACGACGCCGGCATCGGCGAGCCCGCGACCGTCGACGTCACCCGCATCAGCCCGCCGGACGCCAACAGCCTCGTCGACGAACGCAAGGCGAACCGGAAGAAGCTTGCCGGCACCGCCCTCGCCAACTTCGGCGCCTTCATCGACCGCGAGTGGCGGCTCAACGACCTGATGTGGGGGCGCCTGGATGGTGCGGAACAGCTGATCCGGGTGCTGCTGCCGATGCAGGATCCGAAATCCCGGCGTGTCCGCGACGAACTGATCCACATCGCCCACGCCCATATCCTGCGCGAATCGCACGTGGTGAAGGACGACGTGAAGCTGACGGAGACCCTGTGCGACGCACTTGCCGAACTGCGGAAGGGCGAGGCACCGACCAGGGCCGGCGCCGCATTGCTGAACCGTGTCCTGCCGGGCGGCAAACCGGAAGACCAGATGCGGCACCTGCTCGACCTGCTGGACGTCCATGTCGACGACAAGCATCTTTTCGACTACGTTCGCGATCCGGCGCACACCAGGCGCGAGACGAACCCGCGCACGGCGCTCGTCAACCTCTCGCGGGCGCTCAGCATATCGGGAAGGATGCTGGAAGCGATCGGCCGCGACAACAACCGTACCTCGTTCGCACTCCGGTGGCTGGCGCGCGGCGGACTGATCTTCCAGGGCCTCGTCGCGATCTCGCTGCCTGGCACGCTCAAGGCGCTCTGGTGGGGCAATGTCATGAGCCTGCTGTACCTGGCCGGGGCCGTGCTGGCCCTCGGCGGTCTCCTCACAGGCAGCAGCCAGGTCTTCAGCCTCGCCTTCGCGACGATATTCGCCACGTTCGTCGTCAATGTGCTTGTCTTCGTGCTGGCCGACATCATGCGCAGCGAGAACCGGCGCACCAGGAAGGCGATGCACGCTGCCGGCGTCATCATGATCGCGCTGGCGGGCTTCGGCGCCTGGAACCTGCACGATGCCGTACAGGTTGCGCTGACGGAGGCGGCAGAGGTGAAGGCCTACGAACGGGTCAAGGCAAGGTTTCAGGCGAAGGAGCAATCCGGGACGCCGGCCCGAACAATGGCAGGCGACCCTCCTGGTTGATCGCCAACTTTCTGTTTACAGTATTTCCCTAATGAAATACGATATAAGTTCCATAACCATTATATGTAGAACCGATGCATTACCTCGTCATCTTTGTGCTCGCTCTTTGGTTGATTATTGAAGCAATCAGCTGGATTTTTAGCAATGCCGTCACCATTGGCGGTGCCCTGCTGGTACTGACTTGCATCGGGATCTGGGTGCTACGGAAAAAAATTCCGGAAGAAAGAATGCTGCCATTGGCGAAAGTATCCGCCATTGCCGGCGCTGGCGTCGTTATCTTCATCCTGGGCATAGTGCTGGAAAGAGAAGATCGGAAGAAGATTGAAATCGCAAAGACGAACCAGGTCGAGTTAGAAAGAAAAATCAGTGCCGAGGTGGATGTCGCGTGCAAGTCCGAATACGAAAAGGTGCAGTGGGCGCGCGCCTTCGTGAACTATGAACCTTCGCCAGGGGGAATCGACCATCGCGTCTACTGGAAAGACGATCCCGAGAAAAACCTTGAGGAAGCGAGGCGTGCCCTCTCCTCCTGCAAGGACAGCGTTGCGGCGCGCATCAAAGGGAGTTGAATAATTGGCAGAAACCCGGCGGTTGCCGGGTTTTTTATTTCTGGCCGTGCATTGTGAGTGCCGTATTCAGAAATCCGCGGACGGATGGAGCGCCCCCTGTTCGCGCTGGGTGGCTTGCGCATCTTCGCAAGAATTGCGCTGAGGCCGCGCTCACCGGCATCTCGAGAGGTCCTTCGCCCCGAGCGCGGGGAAGACGGCACCGACGCCAACGCAAGATGGCATCGGATGGCCTTGGACACTCCTAGACCTTCATCGGCAGAATCACCATCTGCAGGCTCTCGAAATGCAGCCGCCGCTGGATCGCCAGCGCCGCCTGATTGTGCAGCAGGCGGGTGAACCAGTTGTCCTGCTCGAACACCAGCTTGGAGGTAAAGAAGATGGCGTTCGGGTATTCCTGGCTGATGGTCTCGCACAGCTTCGTCACTTCATCCACCACGTCAGTGCCGAAACCGAGATAGGCGGAAGAGGCCATGCCGTGGCTGTGGCAGAAGTCGACGAAGTACTTCAGGGTTGCATTTGCCTCCGCCCGCATCTGCTCCATTGCGCCTTCGCCGCCATAGGCGTGCGAGTCGACGGTACGGGCATTGACGAAGATGAAGTTCTTGAAATGGCCGGGGAACATGCGCTGCACCCACAACAGCGCATGCAGGCCGCCGCCGCGCGACGAGCCGACGATGAAGACTGCCGTCTGGGCGTCGGGGTCGGGGTCGATCGGCTGGGTATTGGCGCCGAACGGCTGGTTGGCGAAGACCTGGTCGACCGAATGAATCGCATCCTTGGTCGCGCGGTAGTGGTTGCGGATGTACAGGCACAGGGCGGCGATGGCGCCGATGATGAGCGCCGCGGCCCAGCCGCCCTGGGCGAACTTCTCGACGATCAGGATCGCGAGGATGGCGGCGCAGATGACGAAGCCGGTGAGCGACAGCAGCAGGCGCCGCAGCCAGTACTTCTGCTCCTTGTGGGTCAGCCAGTAGACGACCAGGCCGAACAGCGAGATGGCGAAGGTCAGGAAGACCGAGACCGAGTACAGCACCACCAGCACCGTGACCTTGCCGCCGGTCCAGAACAGGATCGCGAGCGCGGCGATGCCCATCACGAGGATGCCGTTCTGCGTGACCAGACGGGTCGACAGGTAGCGGAACTTGTGCGGTACCCACGAGTCGGCCGCCATGTTGGACAGGACCGAGGGACCGCCGAGGAAGCCGGTATTGGCGGCGACGAACAGCAGGCCGGCCTCGAAGGCCAGCACCACGATCAGCATGACGTTGCTGGTCCAGGGACTCAGGCCGAAACTCTCGATGATGGCCTTGAACGTGGTCGCGTTGAGCGTCTGCCCTTCCACCGGTTTCGCGTCCCACAGCAGGTACAGCAGGATGATGCCGCTGGCGGTGAACGCGAGCGACAGCGCCATGTAGACCATGGTCATCTTGCCGGTATGGACGCGCGGCTCGGCCAGGATGTTGACGTTGTTGGAAACCGCTTCCAGGCCGGTATAGGTGCCGCCGCCCTGCGAGTACGCGAGCAGCAGCATGCCGGCGACGCTGATCCAGCCGATGTCGCCGGCAAGGCTGCGGGTTTCCTCCAGCGTCACCGGCACCAGGTCGGGAAGGTAGGACGCATGGGCGAAGATGCCGTAGACGATCAGCGCAAAGTGCGTGATCACGAAGCCGAGGAAGATCGGCAGCAGGATGCGTATCGCTTCCTTCATGCCGCGCAGGTTGAGGATGATCAGCAGCCCGATGAAGAACGCCTCGGCCCATAGCTTGTACGGATGAAAGCCGAGGGGCAGCATCGAGAACATCGCCTCGACACCGGCTGCGACCGAGATGGCAATGGTCAGCACGTAATCGAGAATCAGCGCGCAGCCGGCAATCAGTCCGAGATGCGGGCCGACCAGGCGCGAAGCGACGCGATAGCCGCCGCCGCCGGTGGGGAAGAGCTCGATCACCTGGTTGTAGGCGAGCGCGATGATGAAGACCGTCACTGCGGTCGCGATCGCCATGTAGAGGCCGAGATGGCTGTGTTCGCCCAGCGCCCGGAACGTCTCCTCGGGCCCGTAGGCGGAGGACGAGAGGCCGTCGGCGCCCAGGCCCACCCACGCGAGGAAGGCCACCAGGGCCAGCGAGTGACGTGTTTCGGATTTCAACGGGTCGAGCGCTTTGCCGAGCACTATTTCGCGGATCTTGGCAGACTTCATTCTTGTTGCACGCGGCTCGCCGCTGTTCATGGGAAGTAGGCGATGATACGCCCATCGATTCCAGTGTGACAATCGTATGCGCCGCCGCTTGGTTGCTCGTTCGGTGCAAATCGGGGATAATTGCCGCTCGCGCGGCCAAGCAGCAGCGGCCGGCGCAGCGAACTGAAGGTCTTCAGCTTCCGCGAATCGCCCGGGTGGTGAAATTGGTAGACGCGCCGGACTCAAAATCCGGTTCCGAAAGGAGTGTCGGTTCGATTCCGACCCCGGGCACCACACCCGCACCTGCTTCCCCCGCACCGGAACATTCCTGCAGGACCACACCGGCACACCGGCATGCATGGCGGCGTATACTCCCTTCTTTGTTCACCGATCCTGCCTTGCGCATCGCGCATGGCCAAACCGATGCCAGTTTCCCTAGACAACCTGCTCGTCGTCGGCATCTCGTCGCGCGCGCTGTTCGACCTCGAGGCGGAGGAAGCGATCTTCCGCAATGAAGGGCTCGAGGCCTACCGTCGCCACCAGCTCGACAACGAGAACGAGATCCTGAAACTGGGCGCGGGGTTTGCGCTGGTGCGGGCGCTGCTCAAACTGAACGTGCTGGTGCATAACCAGCGGTTCGTCGAAGTCGTGATCATGTCGCGCAACTCGACCGAGACCTCGATGCGGATCTTCAATTCGATCCGCCACTACGACCTCGATATCACGCGTGCGGTGCTCTCGGGCGGCGCGCCGCTGGCGCCCTATCTGCACGCCTTCAACGTCAGCCTGTTCCTGTCGCTGCATGAGGACGACGTGCAGGCGGCGATCGATTCCGGGGTGGCTGCTGCCAGGCTCTACCAGAAGCCCGACAACGCGCTGGCCGAACTGGGCCAGATCAGGATCGCGTTCGACGGCGACGCCGTGATTTTTTCGGACGAGTCGGAACGGATCTACCAGACCCAGGGTATCGAGGCATTCGAGAACCACGAGCGGGAGAACGCGCTCAAGCCCCTGCCGGAAGGCCCGTTTGCGCGGCTGCTGAAGGCGCTCTCCTATATCCAGAACAACGTGAAATCCGCCGATGGCCGCTCGGCGCCCATCCGCACGGCGCTGGTGACGGCGCGCTCGTCCCCGGCCCACGAGCGGGTGATCCGGACGCTGCGAGCCTGGGACGTCGCCATCGACGAGACGTTTTTCATGGGCGGCGTCGCCAAGTCCGATGTCCTCGCCGCGTTCAAGCCGCACATCTTCTTCGACGACCAGCCCGGCCATTGCGAGCGCGCCGCGCCGCTGGTGCAGACCGGGATCGTGCCGCTGAAGAAGCCCGGACAGGTGAATTCGCAGGAAAGATAACGAAAGATAAACAATGACGGCAGTCAAGTTGATCTACGACAATGTATCTTTGCGTCAATAAATGGCCGGTGAGCGGGTAAAATGACGGGTTCCGGGCCCCTGTCCAGCTCATCCGCCTTTCCATGAACGACGCGCCGTTACCGATCAAACAGCTGAATCGCACCTTCATAGGCAGCGTGCTCTTCATCGACATCGTCGGCTACTCGATGCGGACCGTGCCGGACCAGCTGGAAATGAAGGAATTGTTCAACCGGCTGCTGGCCGACGCGGTGCATAACGTCGCGGCCAGCGAACGCATCATGGTCGATACCGGCGACGGCGCGGGAATCGCCTTTCTCGGCGACCCCGAGGATGCCCTGTTCGCGGCGCTGACCCTGCGGGATGCGGTGGATGACGGCACGGTCGGACTGGGCGAACCCGGTTTCGTCCGCATGGGCATCAATCTCGGTCCGCTGAAGATCGTGCGCGACATCAACGGCCACACCAACATGATCGGCGACGGCGTCAACGATGCGCAGCGGGTGATGAGCTTCGCCGAACCGGGTCAGGTCATGGTGTCCCACTCGTACTACGACATCATCTCCCGCTTTTCCCGCGACTACACCCAGCTGTTCGTCTACGAGGGTACGCGCCACGACAAGCATGTGCGCGAACACGAGGTGTATCGCTTCGGTCCCGCGAAGGACAATGAACCGCTCGCGGAGAAGATGCGGGAGCGCTCCCGGGCGCGCGGCCTGCCGCATGCCGACGACCCCGTACTGACCCGGCCGGCAGCGGCACAGGCATCGGACACGGCGCGCGCAGGAAAGCTGCCCGTGCGGGCAGGACTGGCCGCCACGGTGATCGGCGCGGCGACCATCGTCGGCGCGGTCTGGTCCTGGACCGGATCAGGCAAACCCGACGGCCCGGCACACGTCGACGTGACGGCGACGCAAACGGCGGACGGCGATGCGCCGGCGGCGGCGGCAACCGCGGCGGCAGCCCTGCCAGAGGTGCCGGCGGACGGTGCGCAAGGGCCGGCAGTTGTCAAGGAGACGCCCAGGGAAAGCCCGACAGAAAACCGCAAGGAGCCGGTGAAGGAGGCGAAAGCCGCCGAAGGCAAGGCAGCCGCGGGCAATGATGCCGGCGCCAAGGGTGCAGTGGATGCGGAGCCGGCGGCACCGGTCAAGCCGGGCACGGTCAGGCTCGCCATCCAGCCATGGGGGGAGATCTATGTCGACGGCGGCCGCCGCGGCGTCAGCCCGCCGATGAAATCGATCAGCCTCGCGCCAGGCAAGCACAGGATAGAGATCCGCAACGGCGACTTCACGCCGTACAAGGAAACCGTGGAAGTAAAGAGCGGTGGCGAGACCACCGTGCAGTATGTGTTTTAGCAGGAGTGAAGCAGGATGCATCGCATGAAACTGGCCGGATTGCTGCTGGCCGCCTTCCTCGCCGGCTGCGCGCAAGTCTCGCAGCTCACGAATGGCGGCAGCGCCGGCATACCGCAGGCAGACGCGCAATCGCGCTATGAACAGGGCCTGAAGCACTATCGCGAGAATCGCTACGATGCCGCCCTCGCTGATCTGAACGCAGCAATCGCGGCGGGTCAGCTGTCCGGGGCGGCGCTGGCAACCGCGCGCAAGCACCTGGCATTCATCCATTGCATCAGCGGCCGCGAACTGCAGTGCCGCGAGCAGTTCCAGGCCCTGCTGAAAGAAGACCCGGATTTCGATCTTGCCGCCAACGAGGCCGGGCACCCGCAGTGGGGACCGGTCTGGCGCTCCGCAAAAGGCGCGTCCGAGCAGCAGCGCGCGGTGTCGCGCGCCGGCAGCTTCCTGGCGACGGCGGGCCAGCAGAAGCTGGCGGAAGGCATCAAGGAATATGAAGCCGGTCGCTACAAGGAATCGCTGGCCGCGCTGCAGGCGGCACTCCACGCCGGCCTCCCGGACAAGGCGGACGAAGTGCTGGCACACAAGTATTCCGCTTTCGTCTACTGCCTGACCAGCCGTTCGCGCCAGTGCCGGGCGGAGTTCAGGCAGCTGCTTGCCAAGGACGCCGCATTCGCGTTGCTGCCGTCGGAGGCCGGCCATCCTGCCTGGGCAGGCGTCTACAGGAGCGAGATGGCCAACTCCAGGAAGAAGGCCGCGGGCGCCAACGGCACGGCGCGGCCGGCGCAGGCAAAGAAGTAAGGGTCGCGCCAGCCAGAAAAAAAGCCGCTCGTCCTTCCGGAGAGCGGCTTTTGTCCTTGCATCGCCGGTTCAGCGTTCCGCCACCGCATCCATCACGCACAGCGCGGTCATGTTGACGATGCGGCGCACGGTCGCCGACGGCGTCAGCACATGCACCGGCCGCGAGCAGCCGAGCAGGATCGGCCCGATGGCGATGCCGTTGCCGGCAGCGGTCTTGAGCAGGTTGTAGGAAATGTTGGCGGCATCGATGTTCGGCAGCACCAGCAGGTTGGCTTCCCCCTTGAGGGTCGAGTCCGGCATGATGGATTTCAGCAGGCCGGGATCGAGCGCGGCGTCGCCATGCATTTCGCCGTCAATCTCCAGGTCCGGGGCACGCTCGCGCACGATCTCCAGCGCGGCCCGCACCTTGCGCGCGGAATCGCTGTTGCTGGTGCCGAAATTGGAGTGCGACAGCAGGGCGGCGCGCGGCTGCAGACCGAAGCGGCGCATTTCCTCCGCGGCGAGAATGGTGATCTCGGCCAGCTGCTCCGCCGTCGGGTTCTCGTTCACGTGGGTGTCGACAAGGACCACCTGGCGATCGGGCAGGATCAGGGTGTTCATCGCCGCGTAGACGTTGACCCCTTCGCGCTTGCCCAGTACCTGGTCGATGTAATGCAGGTGCAGCGGCACGGTGCCGAAGGTGCCGCAGATCATGCCGTCGGCGTTGCCCTTGTGGATCATCATCGCGCCGATCAGCGTGTGCCGGCGGCGCATCTCCAGCTTCGCCCACTGCTCGGTGACGCCCTTGCGGCGGGTCATGTTCAGGTATTCCTGCCAGTACTCGCGGTAGCGCTCGTCGTATTCCGGGTTGATGGTTTCGAAGTCGACTTCCGGCCGCATGCGCAGGCCGAATTTCTCGATGCGCTGCGCAAGCACCGCCGGCCGGCCGACCAGGATCGGCTTGGCCAGCTTCTCGTCGATCACGACCTGCACCGCGCGCAGGACGCGCTCTTCTTCGCCCTCGGCGAAGACGATGCGCTTGCGGCTGGCAGGCGCCTTCTTGGCGATCTGGAAGATCGGCTTCATGAAGGTGCCGCTGTGGTAGACGAATTGCTGGAGGCTGGCCGCATAGGCCTGCATGTCGGCGATCGGCCGCGACGCCACGCCGGAGGTCTCCGCCGCGCGCGCGACGGCCGGCGCGATCTTGATCATCAGGCGCGGGTCGAATGGCTTCGGGATCACGTACTCCGGGCCGAAGGACAGGTTGCTGATGCCGTACGCGGTCGCGACGATATCGGACTGTTCGGCCTGCGCCAGGTCGGCAATGGCATGGACCGCCGCGATCTCCATCTCGCGGGTGATCGTGGTGGCGCCGGAATCGAGCGCGCCGCGGAAGATATAGGGGAAGCAGAGCACGTTGTTGACCTGGTTCGGATAGTCCGAACGGCCGGTCGCGATCACCGCGTCGCCACGCACCGCCTTCACGTCCTCGGGCAGGATCTCCGGAGTCGGGTTGGCCAGTGCCAGGATCAGCGGCTTGGCCCGCATCTGCTTGACCATCTCCGGCTTGAGCACGCCGCCGGCGGACAGGCCGAGGAAGATGTCGGCATCGGGGATGACTTCGGCCAGGGTGCGCGCCGGGGTGTCCTGCGCGAAGCGCTCCTTGTCCGGGTCCATCAGCTCGGCGCGCCCCTTGTAGACGACGCCGGCGAGGTCGGTCACGTAGATGTTCTTGATCGGGAAGCCGAGGTCGACGATCAGGTCGAGGCAGGCCAGCGCGGCGGCGCCGGCGCCGGACACCACGAGCTTGCACTCGTCGATCTTCTTGCCGACCACCTTCAGGCCATTGAGGATCGCGGCGCCGACGATGATCGCGGTGCCGTGCTGATCGTCATGGAAGACCGGGATCTTCATCCGCTCGCGCAGCTTGCGCTCGATATAGAAGCACTCGGGCGCCTTGATGTCTTCCAGGTTGACGCCGCCGAAGGTCGGCTCGAGCGCGGCGATGATGTCGCACAGCTTGTCGGGGTCGGTCTCGTTGACTTCGATGTCGAACACGTCGATGCCGGCGAACTTCTTGAATAGCACGCCCTTCCCTTCCATCACCGGCTTGGCGGCGAGGGGCCCGATCGGGCCGAGACCGAGCACGGCGGTGCCATTGGTGATGACCGCCACCAGGTTGCCGCGAGCGGTGTAGCGGAAGGCGTTGGCGGGATCGGCCACGATCTCTTCGCAGGCCGCGGCGACCCCGGGCGAGTACGCCAGCGCCAGGTCGCGCTGGTTGGTCAGCTGCTTGGTGGGGGTGACGCTGATCTTTCCGGGCGTGGGGAACTCATGGTACTCGAGCGCGGCCTGCCGCAACTGCTGGCGAAGTTCTTCTTTAGGATCGTTCTTCGATTCCATGATGTGGCCTTCCTTTTTATCACGCGGAAAACTGGCGATTTTATCAGACGAAACGCACCGAATTGATACGTGATTTATGCAGTTTAGGTCAAACTTAATATGACTTCCGCTGCGGAAAATCCGAATAAACGCGTGCTCGTCCGTTCGCCCGCAGAATCCTGTTGAACATGCCGGATGACGGGTGCCCGCAACCCTTCTGTACAATCCCGCCATGTTGTCCGAATTTGACCTGATCGCACGCTATTTCACCCGCCCGCCGCGCGACGCCGGCGCTGTTCCCCTCGGCGTGGGCGACGACTGCGCGCTGCTCGCGCCACCGCCGGGGATGCAGATCGCGATCTCCTCGGACATGCTGGTCGAGGGCCGGCATTTCTTTCCCGGCGCGGATCCCTCCCAGCTCGGCCACAAATCGCTGGCCGTCAACCTGTCGGACCTGGCGGCGATGGGCGCCCGCCCCCTCGCCTTCACCCTTGCCTTCGCATTGCCTTCTGCCAGACCCGACTGGCTCGAGGCGTTTTCGGCAGGGATGCTGGCGCTTGCGGACGCCCACGGGTGCGCGCTGATTGGCGGCGACACGACGAAAGGCCCGCTGAATATCTGCATCACCGTCTTCGGCGCGGTGGCGCCCGGGCTGGCGCTGCGGCGGGATGCTGCGCAGCCGGGAGACGACATCTGGATCTCGGGCACGCTGGGCGACGCCCGCCTGGCGCTGGCCGGCTACCGAGGCGAAGTGACGCTGAGCGACGATGCGCTGGCAAACGCCGCGTCGCGCATGCACTCGCCCACGCCACGGGTGGCGCTCGGGCAGGCACTGGCAGGCCTGGCACACGCGGCCATCGACGTGTCCGACGGCCTGGCCGGCGACCTCGGCCATATCCTGGCGCGATCGCGCGTCGGCGCGCTGCTCGAGGTGGACGCGCTGCCGGCCGGCCCGGTCCTGGCCGGCCACGACCTCGCACTGCGCCGGAATTTCACGCTGGCCGGAGGCGACGACTATGAACTCTGCTTTACTGCACCGCCGGCGCGGCGCGAGGAAGTCCTGCAAGCGGCGCGGGACGCCGGCACCGTGGTGACACGGGCCGGGACCATTACGCCCGAACCCGGGCTGCGCCTGCTGGATGCCAACGGCCGCTCGCTCGACCTGCAACCCGCCTCCTTCGACCACTTCACCGCACCATGACCCCAGCAGATGCCGGCGACGCCGGCGCCATCAGGCCAAACGCACGCTTCATGCTGTCCGACCCCGCCCATCTGGTCGCCCAGGGTTTCGGCAGCGGCCTCGCGCCCATCATGCCCGGCACCTTCGGCACGCTCTTCGCCTGGCTGACATTCCATGTCCTGAGCACGCGCTGGCCGGCGTTCTTCACGCCGGGAACCTGGACGATGGTGATCGCGGCAGGCTTCCTCGCAGGCGTCTGGGCCTGCGGACGCACCGCGCGGAACATGGGGGTCGCCGACCACGGGAGCATGGTGTGGGACGAGGTGATCGGATTCTGGGCAGTGCTGCTGTTCGTGACGCCGTCCGGCTTCGGCACCCAGCTCTGGGCATTTTTCTGGTTCCGGGTCTTCGACATGCTGAAACCGCCGCCCATCCGGCAAATCGACCGCCATGTGAGCGGCGGACTGGGCGTGATGTGGGACGATCTCGCCGCTGCCTTCTATACGCTGCTGCTGTTCGCGGTCTGGCGTTCCCTGTAAAAAAAAAGTCGCGGCCGGCAGGCCGCGACAAGCTCGAAGAAAAACACCCCTTGGCCGCGTCGCACAACGCATCCAGCCTGATTTTGCGCGTGGTCGGGAAGATCATGCTTGCGCCATGTCAGTCGTCGTTCCGGGGCGGATGCCGGGCAGCGCAAACAGGCGCCGCGATGGTACATTCGAACACTTGGGGCCGCCCGTGGCGGTGCGCCCGGCGACCCGCACTCCGGGTAGACCAAACCGGCAAAGGAGTACAAGGGAAATGAAAGAGATCGTCGACCTGGCGGCGCGCGCCGGCCGTGCCTTGCAGGAAAAAGGCTGGCTGCTGGCGACGGCGGAGTCATGCACCGGCGGCGGGGTGGCCCAGGCCGTCACCGAGGTCGCCGGCTCGTCCGCATGGTTCGACTGCGGCTTCGTCACCTATTCCAATGCATCCAAGACCGGGCTGCTGAACGTTCCCCCCGCGCTGATTGCGCAATTCGGCGCGGTGAGCGAGGAAGTGGCGGGCGCGATGGCCGAGGGTGCCGTGGCCGGCAGCAATGCACACATCGGCGTGTCGACGACCGGCATTGCCGGACCGGGAGGGGCTGTGCCGGGCAAGCCCGTCGGCACGGTCTGCTTCGGCTGGGCCATCGCAGACCGGACCTTCACCGAGCGCCGGATCTTTGCCGGTGACCGCCAGGCGGTGCGGGAGCAGGCCGTCGCCCATGCGCTGCAAGGGCTGCTGCGCTTCCTCGACCAGGCCTGATACCGGTCAGGCGCGGAAGCGGTTGATCGCGTCGCGCGTCTCCTGTGCGACGCGCCGGGACGCCGCCGCGAAATCCTCGCCCTTCTGCGCATCCGGCTGCGCGTACAGGATGGCGCGCGACGAGTTGATCATCATCCCGGCGCCCGCTGCGCTCTTTCCCGCCTTTACGGTGGCGGCAATGTCGCCTCCCTGGGCGCCGATGCCGGGCACCAGCAAGGGCATGTCGCCGACGACCGCGCGTACCTCGGCCAGCTCGTCCGGGAAGGTGGCGCCGACCACTAGCGCGCACTGGCCGCCGGCGTTCCATTTCTCCGCCACCATCTGCGCCACATGCCGGTACAGCGGCTGGCCGCCGACATCGAGGAACTGCAGGTCCGAGCCGCCGGGGTTGGAGGTGCGGCAGAGGATGATCACGCCGCGGTCGGTCCACTCCAGGTAGGGCGCGACCGAATCGAAACCCATGTACGGATTCACCGTCACCGCGTCCGCGCGGTAGCGCTCGAAGGCTTCGCGCGCGTACTGCTCTGCCGTCGCGCCGATGTCGCCGCGCTTGGCGTCCAGCACCACGGGGATGTGCGGATAGGCGCTGCGCAGGTAAGCGCACAGCGCCTCCAGCTGGTCTTCGGCCCGCAATGCGGCGAAGTAGGCGATCTGCGGCTTGAAGGCGCAGGCGGTGTCCGCCGTGGCGTCGGCGACTGCCTTGCAGAAGGCATAGACGGCATCCGGCTGGGCCTGGAATTCCGCGGGCATTTTTGCGATGTCGGGGTCGAGCCCCACGCACAGGAGGGAGTTGTTTGCCGTCCAGGCGGCGGCGAGTTTTTCGGTGAAAGTCACGAGAAGGCCAGTCTTGATTCGAACAGAACGCATTGTAACTTGCCGTGCTATCGTTTCGGCCATGACAAGTCTTTCACGAAAGCACTGGATTCTTCTCGTTCTCCTGACGCTGTGCTGGGGCGTGAACTGGCCGGTCATGAAGATCGGCGTCAGCGATTTCCCGCCGCTCAGCTTCCGTCTGCTGAGCATGCTTGGCGGCCTGCCCGCCATCTGGCTGGCCGCCAGGCTGCAAGATGTTCCGCTGACGATTCCGCGCGGCGGCGCAGCCGCGCTGCTGCGACTGGCCATTCCCAATATGCTGCTGTGGCATGTGTTCATGATTCTCGGGGTCAAGATGCTCTCATCCGGCCGCGCGGCCATCCTCGGCTACACCATGCCGGTATGGGCGGCGCTGTTCGGCGTGCTGGTGTTCCGCGAGAAGCTCGGCCGCGCCGCCTGGTTCGGCATCGCCTGCGCACTCGGCGGCGCCTTGCTGCTGCTGTCGAGCGAGTTCGGCAAGCTGGCGGGCAATCCGATGGGCAGCATCTTCGCGCTGATTGCCGCCGCCGGCTGGGGGTACGGCACGGTCATGATGCGGCGCTCGACGCTGGCCATGCCCACCATCGCGATCACTTTCTGGATGCTCGTCATGGCGACGGCCGGGCTTGCTGTCGCCGCGGTGGCGCTGGAACACGCACAGTGGCGGATGCCGGGGGCGGCGGCATGGGCGGCGATCGGGTACAACGCAGTCGTCATCTTCGGCTTCGCCCACGTGGTCTGGTTCATGCTTGCACGCAGTCTGCCGCCGGTCGCTTCCAGCCTGTCGGTCATGATGATCCCGGTGCTCGGTGTGTTTTCCGGTGCCTGGATCCTCGGCGAGACGCCGCACTGGCAGGACTACGCCGCGATGCTGCTGATCCTGGCGGCCATGAGTGCCGTCCTGTTGAAACGCGGCGGCAACGCCCATAAGTAAGCGACGGGCGGAAGTTTTCAAATTGACAGCAAAAAAGGAAAAACCCGATGAAAACCTGGTTCAGATGGCTGGCCGTCGGCTTGATCGCATCGCTGCTCAGCGCCTGCGGCTACAACGAATTCCAGAACAAGGATGAGCAGGTCAAGGCCGCCTGGGGCGAGGTCGTCAACCAGTACCAGCGCCGCGCCGACCTGATCCCCAACCTCGTCAACACCGTCAAGGGCTACGCTTCGCACGAGAAGGAAACGCTGGAGTCGGTGACCCGGGCGCGGGCGGCGGCCACCAGTTTCCAGATCACTCCGGAAGTGCTCAACGATCCGCAGGCTTTCCAGAAATTCCAGGCGATCCAGGGCGAACTGTCCAGCGCCCTGTCGCGGCTGATGGCGGTCTCCGAGAACTACCCGAACCTGAAGGCGGACACGAGCTTCCGCGACCTGCAGTCTCAGCTCGAAGGCACGGAGAACCGGATCACCGTCGCCCGCCAGCGGTACATACAGTCGGTGCGCGAGTATAACGTGCTGGCGCGCAGCTTCCCGACCAACCTGACGGCAATGGCGTTCAACTACGAGGTCAAGCCCTCGTTCACGGTCGAGAACGAGCGCGCGATCTCCAACGCGCCCGCCGTCAATTTCGGCAAGTAGGGCTGCGCGCATGACAGTCCTCCGCGCCTGCCTTGCCCTGTTGCTCGGACTGCTGCTGTTCGGCCAGGCCGCGGCGCAGGGCTTCGTTCCCGTGCCGCCGCTGCAGACCCGGGTCACCGACACCATCGGCATGCTGAGCCAGGAGCAGCGCGCGACGCTGGAGAGCGTGCTCAAGGAATACGAGACCCGTACCGGCAGCCAGATCGCGGTCCTGCTGATCGCGAAGACCGAGCCGGAGTCGATCGAGCAGTACAGCATCCGCGTGCTGGACGAATGGAAGCTCGGACGCAAGGGCGTGGACGACGGCGTGTTGCTGGTGGTCGCGCGGGACAACCCGCCTGCGCTGCGGCGCCTGCGGATAGAGGCCGGCCGCGGGGTGCAGGGTTCACTCACCGATGCGCAGTCGAAGCGCATCCTGCAGGACGTGATCGCACCGCATTTCCGGCAGAACGATTACTACGGCGGCCTCGCAGCCGGACTGTCGTCGATCACCAGCCTGCTCGACAAGGAGCAGCTGCCGGCGCCTGCACAGCGGGAGCCAGCCGCGGAGGACGGCTTTGATCCCTCGTTCGGTCTGTTCCTGTTTTTCATGTTCCTTTTCCTGATGCTGTCGCGCCGGCGCTCGGCTCGCTATGCGCGTCACCGTCGCGGCTGGGGCGGAACGGTGCCGGGCGTGATCCTGGGTGGCGGACTCGGAAGCGGCGGCTTTGGCGGCGGCGGCTTCGGCGGGGGATTTGGCGGTAGCGGTGGTTTTGGCGGCGGCTTCTCCGGTGGTGGCGGCACCGGCGACGGCGGCGGCGCCTCGGGGAACTGGTAATGTCGACGCTTGCACGCATGTGGCGCCACCTGTGGATGACCAGCGCGGCCGGCCGCCGCGCATTTCCGGAGGAGACGCTGAAGGCCATCGAAGCCGCGATCGCCGAGGGCGAGACCCGGCACCGCGCGGAGCTGCGACTCGTGATCGAGCCCGGCCTCGACCTGCAGGCGGTCCTCAATGGCATGACCGCCCGGGACCGCGCGCGCGAGCTCTTCGCGCAGTACGGCGTCTGGGATACCGAGGAAAACTGCGGGGTGCTGGTCTACATCAACCTGGCCGACCACCAGGTGGAGATCGTGGCCGACCGCGGCGTCGGCAAGACGGTTCCGGCCGCAGACTGGCAGCACGCCTGCCGCACCATGACGCAGGGCTTCGCACGCGGCGACTACCACCACAGCACCCTGGCGGCGCTGGCCGAGCTCAACGCGCTGCTGCAGCGGCACTACCCCGACGACGGGTCGCTGCGCAACCAGCTGTCCGACCGGCCGGTCATGCTCTGAACCTGCCGCTTTTCAGCGACCACGGTCCGCCGCGCGGAAGCGGGCGATACGCTCGGCGTCGGCCGGATGAGAACTGAGGTAGGCAAGGTCTTCATCGCTCGCTCCGTCGCCTGCCTCGTCCCCCCCCAGCCGCTCGAACAAGTCGGCCATCGGCGACAGCGGCAGGCGGTTCGCCTGCATCATGGCGATTGCATACAGGTCGGCCTCGCGCTCGAAGTCGCGCGAATATTTCTGGTCGAGCAGGAACGTCGGCGCCGCCGCCAGCGCGGTCGAAACATCCCCGACCAGCAGGTTGATCACCACACCGAGCCCAAGGGTTTGCAGCAGCCCGCGCAAGGAGTGCCGGCGCTCGATATGACCAAGTTCATGCGCAAGCACCCCCAGCACCGCTTCGTCGTTCGCCGCCTCGGCAACCAGCTGGTCGGTCATCACGATCACGCCATTCGGCAAGGCGAATGCATTCGGTCCCAGCTTGCTGGACCGGAATTCGACGCGGAAAGGCGCGTTGCCGCCCGCCGGGCGTTTCATCGCGGCGAAGCGTTCCAGCAGGCGTGCACGGTGTTTCTCGCCCAGGCGGGACGGCTCCATGTACATGCCGTCGATCAGCTCCAGCTGCTCATCGCCGATCTTCGTTGCCAGCGAGGCCGGCAAGCCGCGGGCAATCTTGTCGGCCGCCGCGGGAAGGCCCCACTGGTAGCCCGCGACCAGCAATGCCAGCAGCGAGACCAGCGCCAGCAGCGATAACGGCCAGTTGCGCTGCCAGCGCACGATGCGCGGCTCGCGATAGCCGTTCTTTCGCAACAAACGCGGCAGGCCCGGGTCGGCGCACTCGATGCGGGCGCCGCCGGGCAGCGCCAGCAGTCGCGGCGCATGGTCGAGCGGCTCGGACACGGCGACCTGGGACAGCCGGACCGAGCGGCGCACGCCATCGCCGTCCACCGCCATCACGCCGCGGTGGAAAAGCAGGTGCACCGCGCTGCGGCGGCTGGTTTCTCCATCATAGTAGTGGGCAGCGATCATAGGCCGATGTCGAGGTCGAACAAGTCCCCTGCCTCCTGGCCGGCTGCGCCGGCGCGGTCGACGCCGTGGTCGGACTGGAAGTCGTCCAGGCTTTCCGCCGCGACCAGCGCCATGCTGCCCACCCGGTAGCGCAGCAGGCGGATCGTCGCGAACGGCTTGTAGAGCCCGAAGCTCAGGGTGATGAATACGAGGTTGCTGGCGTGGATCCAGAACAGCCGGCGAGCGCTGGCATTGCTTTCAAAACGGTGCAGGCCCAGCTCGGTGTTGTTCCAGACCAGGTTCTGGATCCGCGCTTCCAGGTAGGGGCGCACGAAAAGGTAGAACGCGTACGCGCTCAGCAGGCCGTATAGCAGGGCAAACAGCCAGCCGAGCGCGGTCGTCAGCAGCAATGCATAGACTTTCCCGGTGAGCAGGCCGAATATGCCGGCCGGGATCGCCCCGAGGAAGAAGCAGCCGACGGCTTTCCCGTAGATGGCAAAGAAGCTGGCCGCCCTGGCATGAAAGAAGAACGCGGTCTGACCGAAATCCGACTGCTCGTGCTGGTAGCGCTTCAGCGAGTAGTGAGCGAGCGGGACGGTCCCTGCCAGCACCGCCAACGGCAGGATGCCGGCCAGCAGGATCACGCCGACGCCCGGATTCGACTGGAAGGAGGCAATCAGGCTCCATGCGAGCAGGCCCGTCACCGCCAGGATCACCGGGAACAGGATGAGACGCGCGTAGGCCTGGCCGGCGGTACCCCGGAAACGGAAGCGCACCCCGCGATAGCTGGAGTTGGCCAGCCGGAAGCGAAAGGCGCGCGCAAGGAGCCAGGGCGTGACCGCCGCCAGCAGCAGCGCGACCACCACCGCGGCGGGCATGGAAATGTCATAGGCGATCTTGTAGGCGGCGACCAGCGCCAGCGCCAGGATGCGACCGCGCAGGATGGCCCCCGGGCTGCCATGGAAGTCGAAGACGGCGCCGTCGAGCCGGGTATTGCGGTAGAAATACTGCAACCGCCGCACCTTGGCCCAGGCCGAATAGACGCCGAAGGTCAGCAGCGTCAGCAGCAGGTTGACCACCCAGATCCGGAAGTACTCGCTGCCGCTGCCGGTGAATTCGAAGCGCAGCGTGCGGGGGCCGGCCTCCGGGTCCTCGACAGCCGGCGCGGGTACGCGCACGCCCGCCGGCAATGCCCTGCCCTTCGGGGCCGCGGCTGCCTGCTCGGCCGCTTCCGCCACCACGTCTGCCATTTCGCCCCCTGCTTTTGTTTTGCGCCGGAACCCGACTTGCACGAAGGATACAACAACCGGTGACGGCACGGAGGACCGAAGGCGGGAAAAACGGCTTCGCCACAGTGTGAGGCTTGCTGCAGTCGCGTGCGCGAGCAAGGCTGCACGGGGCCCCACGGGCGGCGCAGGAAGCGGGTCCTACCTGCGCCTGCCCGCGCTCCTGCCTAGCCCTGTTCGTACACCCACTGCAGCAGCGCGTCCTGTGCCTCGCTCCCCCGCGGCGCATTGGCATGATTGATCATGAAGACAACCAGGTAGCGGCGTCCGGACGCGGCCAGCACATAGCCGGCAATATTGCGCGCATCGGCCAGCAGCCCGGTCTTCACATGCGCCCGTCCCGCCACCGTGTGGTTGGTCAGCCGCTTGCGCATGGTGCCGTCGGTGCCGGCCAGCGGCAGCGACGCGATGAACTCGGGCATGGTCGGCCCATGGAAAGCCGCATTCAGCATCTCCGCCATGCTGAGGGCGGAGATGCGTTCGGTGCGCGACAGCCCGGAGCCGTTCTCGATGCTGAGTTCCGGCGCCGCGACGCCGCGTGCAGTGAGCCAGTTGCGGACCGCGGCTGCACCCGCAGCGGTATTGGCAGGCAGCCCGGTGCTGGCCTGGCCAAGCGTCAGCAGCACCTGCCGGGCCATGACGTTGTTGGAGAACTTGTTGATGTCGCGGACGATCTCGGCAAGGGTGGGAGACTCCCATTCGGCGAGCAGGCGCGCGTCCGGCGGCAGCGGCGCAAGCTTTGCCCCGCCCCGCAAGGTGCCGCCGAGATCCGTCCACAGGCGGCGGAACGCGAGATGAAAATACTCGGGATGACTGAGCGGGTAGGGATGCAGGTACCAGTTCCGTTCGCCGCAACTCAATGGATAGCTGCCGCTGAACCAGGCGCCGAGCAGGCCGATCGTCGGCTGCAGGCTCGCGCGCCAGTCGTTGCATTCGCCCCCGTCGAGCCGCGGCGCGACGGCCGGGTAGCCCGCGAGCGGCGGATCGACGACGACATTCACGGTTCCTGCAGCCGGATCGGGCACGAAGCGGAAGTTGAGTGCCTTATAGTTGAGCAGCAGCGCATCCGGCCCCACGTTGTACGGCTTGAGCGGATCGCCGTCGAACAGCGCGGCATCGAAAGCGACTTCCTCGAATGCGGTGCGGTCGAGCACGAGATCGCCCTGGATCTCCCGGATGCCCCGTTCGCGGATGCGGCGCAGGAACATCCACAGGTCTTCATAGCGCAATTTGGGATCGCCGCTGCCCTTGATGACGAGGTCCCCGCCCAGTACGTCGCCCTCCTGCGTGCCGGTTGCATAGGCGCGGGTCTTCCAGGTGTAGGCGGGGCCCAGGGTCTCCAGTGCCGCATTGGTCGTGACGAGCTTCATCGTCGACGCCGGATTGAACGGCACGGTTTCGTTCGATGCGAGCATGGCACGTGGACTGCCGAGCTGTTGCACGTAGACCGCGGTCGCTTCCCGCGGAATCTGGGCGCGCCGGAGCGCATCGGCGACAGACGGCGGCAGGAGCGCCTGCGCGGACGCGAAGCCGCATGCAGCCGCCACGGCGCAGGCGGCGAGAAGGTTCTTCAGCATTCGGGATATAGCGAATAATATGTGGGGTGCAACCGATTATCCCATGATCCCCAGCGCGGCCAGACCACCATGTCCAAACCCAATTCCCCCGACAACGCCGGCGCCTTCGATCCGCTGGCGCTCGAGAACCAGTTCTGTTTCGCGCTGTATTCGGCATCGCTGGCGATGACCAAGACATACAAGCCCTTCCTCGATCAGCTCGGCCTGACCTATCCGCAGTACCTGGTGATGCTGGTCCTCTGGCAGCAGGACGATGTGCTGGTCAAGTCGATCGGCGAAAAACTGTTCCTCGATTCCGGCACCCTCACGCCGCTGCTCAAGCGGCTCGAAACATCGGGCCTTGTCGCCCGCAACCGGGACGAGGCGGACGAACGCCAGGTACGCATCACGCTGACCCGCGAAGGCCGCGCGCTGAAAAGGAAGGCACAGGCCATACCGCACCAGGTGCTATGCGCCAGCGGCCAGCCCGCCGAGTCACTGGGCGCACTTCGCGAGCAGCTGACCCGTATCCGCGCCGATCTCGCCAGGTCATTCTCCTGAAAGCCGTGCGCCGAGCGCCTTACATCCGCTGCGTTTTTAAATTGCACACAATTTAATTGGATGCTATATTCTTGTCCCATGCGGTGGCTGCACCGCTGATCACCGAAACTTCAGAGGAGAATTCCATGCAGATCCTGTACACCGCGCAATCCGCCGCAACCGGCGGCCGTGACGGCCGCGCCGCCAGCAACGACGGCAAGCTCGATGTCAAACTCAGCACGCCGAAGGAACTGGGTGGCGCGGGCGGGGAAGGCACCAATCCCGAGCAGCTCTTTGCCGCCGGGTATTCCGCCTGCTTCCTGTCCGCCCTGAAGTTTGTCGCAATGCATGCGAAAACCGCCCTGCCGGCCGATGCCGCGGTAACGGCCGAGGTAGGCATCGGCCCGAACGGCGAAGGCGGCTTCGCGCTTGCCGCGAGCCTCACGGTCGCCCTTCCCGGCCTGCCGCGCGACGCGGCCCAGGCGCTGGTCGACAAGGCCCACCAGGTCTGCCCGTATTCGAACGCCACGCGCGGCAACATCGAGGTCAAGGTCGCACTGGCCTGATCGCTTCATCCGGCGCGCAGAAGGTTCCCGCCAACGCGGGAGCCTTCCCGCCGGCGATCCTGCGTTCCGCCTTCCTCTCGCCCATACCCTGCCCGCGTCCTGCCCCCTTCTGCGCACTTTCCTTCCCGGCTGCCGAATCCGGCCGTTCTTCCCCGATTCGCATTTGCCGCGGTCGGCCTTCTTGAAAAAACAAAATGCCGCCCATATACTTAGCACTCGCCAGGGGAGAGTGCTAACAATTTCCTCTGGTCACCAATTTTCCCGATGCGGACAAGCGCGGCGGCGGAAAACCGGATTGCAGCGCGTGCGCCGCAAAAACTACTATAACTTATTGTATTTAAAGGAGTTTGTATGAACCTTCGTCCATTGCACGATCGCGTCATCGTCAAGCGCCTCGACCAGGAAACCAAGACTGCGTCCGGCATCGTTCTCCCGGATGCGGCCGCTGAAAAGCCGGACCAGGGCAAGATCCTGGCCGTCGGCAACGGCAAGATCCTGGAAGACGGCAAGGTCCGTCAGCTTGAAGTGAAGGTCGGCGACACCGTGCTGTTTGGCAAGTACTCCGGCCAGACCGTCAAGGTCGACGGCGAAGAGCTGCTCGTGATGCGCGAAGAAGACATCATGGCAGTGGTGCAGAAGTAATACGAATATCCATCGAACAGACAAGGAGTATCGAACATGGCAGCTAAAGAAGTCGTATTCGGCGACGCCGCCCGGGCCAAGATGGTCGAAGGCGTGAACATCCTCGCCAACGCAGTCAAGGTTACCCTGGGCCCGAAAGGCCGCAATGTCGTGCTGGAGCGTTCCTTCGGCGCCCCGACCGTCACCAAGGACGGCGTTTCCGTGGCCAAGGAAATCGAACTGAAAGACAAGCTCATGAACATGGGCGCGCAGATGGTGAAGGAAGTCGCTTCCAAGACCTCCGACAACGCCGGTGACGGCACCACCACCGCGACCGTGCTGGCCCAGGCCATCGTCCGCGAAGGCATGAAGTTCGTTGCCGCCGGCATGAACCCGATGGACCTGAAGCGCGGCATCGACAAGGCTGTCGCCACCACTGTCGAAGAGCTGAAGAAGATCGCCAAGCCCTGCACCACCTCCAAGGAAATCGCCCAGGTCGGCTCGATCTCCGCAAACTCCGACACCTCGATCGGCGAGCGCATCGCCGAGGCAATGGAAAAAGTCGGCAAGGAAGGCGTGATCACCGTTGAAGACGGCAAGTCCCTGAACGACGAACTCGACATCGTCGAAGGCATGCAGTTCGACCGTGGCTACCTGTCGCCCTACTTCATCAACAACCCGGACAAGCAAGTCGCGGTTCTCGAGAACCCGTTCGTGCTGCTGTTCGACAAGAAGATCTCCAACATCCGCGACCTGCTGCCGGTGCTCGAGCAAGTTGCCAAGGCCGGCCGTCCGCTGCTGATCATTGCTGAAGACATCGAAGGCGAAGCGCTGGCTACCCTGGTGGTCAACAACATCCGCGGCATCCTGAAGACCTGCGCCGTCAAGGCACCGGGCTTCGGCGACCGTCGCAAGGCCATGCTGGAAGACATCGCCATCCTGACCGGTGGCCAGGTGATCGCCGAGGAAGTCGGCCTGACCCTCGAGAAGGCAACCCTGAACGACCTCGGCCAGGCAAAGCGCGTCGAGATCGGCAAGGAAAACACCACGCTGATCGACGGCGCCGGCCAGGCAGCTGCGATCGAGGCACGCGTCAAGCAGATCCGTGTCCAGATCGAGGAAGCCACCTCCGACTACGACCGCGAGAAGCTGCAGGAGCGCGTTGCCAAGCTGGCAGGCGGCGTTGCAGTGATCAAGGTTGGCGCAGCCACCGAAGTCGAGATGAAAGAGAAGAAGGCACGTGTCGAAGACGCGCTGCACGCCACCCGTGCCGCCGTTGAAGAAGGCATCGTTCCCGGCGGCGGCGTCGCACTGCTGCGTGCTCGCGCCAACGTGAAGAACCTGAAGGGCGACAACGCCGACCAGGACGCAGGCATCAAGATCGTCCTGCGCGCAATGGAAGAGCCGCTGCGCATGATCGTGACCAACGCCGGCGAAGAAGCGTCCGTCGTCGTCAACAAGGTCATCGAAGGTTCCGGCAACTACGGCTACAACGCCGCCAACGGCACCTACGGCGACATGGTCGAGATGGGCGTGCTGGATCCGGCCAAGGTCACCCGCTCGGCACTGCAGAACGCAGCGTCGATCGCCGGCCTGATGCTGACCACCGACTGCACCGTTGCCGAGCTGGTCGAAGACAAGCCGGCTGCTGCTCCGGCAGGCATGGGCGGCATGGGTGGCATGGGCGGCATGGACATGATGTAAGTCCGGCCGCCGGAAGGCAGCAATGCCTTCCGCTGCCCTGCAAGCAGAAAGCCCGCTTCGGCGGGCTTTCTGCTTTCTGCTTTCTGCGTCCGCGGGGGTTATTTATACGGTGTCAGCACGTCGGCCTTCAGCCGGTATCCGGCGGCGCCGAACTCGGTCTCGCTGCGTACCGTTTCCAGCGTGCCGCTCACCCACACCGCCGACATCACCTGCTCCGCCTTGAGCGGCCTGGTGGCAACCGCATGGATGATCTGGTTTGCCGGCGGCGGCGGCGTATGGATGCAGGCGCCGAAGTACGGCACCAGCAAGAATTCCTTCACCTGGCCGCGCTCGGCGTCGAGCGGCACCAGAAATCCGGCGATGCGCACTTTCGCGCCATTCAGCCCGGGATCGACGGGCGCTTCGCTCCATGCCTTGCGCATCTTCTGCAGCGCCTCCATCGCGCGCGGATCGTTGTCGCTCATCTGACCCAGGTCGATACCCTTCATCAGGACGGAAGGATCCCAGTTTTTGGGCACCAGGGCATCCCAGCCGACCTCGCGGTAGGCCTGGCTCGCGGCGCCCGGCTTCGACTGCGGAAGGCGCTCTCCCAGCTTGTAGTCGGACTTGCCCTGCTGGGCGTGCAGCAGCGGCGCGGCGGCGAGCGCGGCGACGAGGGCGATGGCGTGCATGGATTTCATGGTGATTCCTCCTCAGAGACGTGGCGTGAGCCCGTCGGCAAGCGACAGGCGATAGGCGCGGTAACCCGGCACCAGGCTGGCCAGGACGGCGGTGGCCAGAACCGCGGCGAGCAACGGCAGTTCCTGCGCTGACAGCAGGGCCAGCGGCAGCGACAGACCGAAGTGCGCTTCTGCGAACGGCGCGATTGCAGCGCCGCCCAGCGACAGCAGCAACAGGCCGAGAGCGCATCCGGCGCAAGCCAGGGCGAAACCCTCGATCACCAGCATCAGGAAGATGTCTGCCGGCTGCGCGCCCACCGAGCGCAGGATGGCAAGCTCGCGTCGCCGTTCATTGAGGCCGGCCAGCACGACCGCCACCAGTCCGCACAGTCCGACCAGCACCACCAGCGCCGACACCAGGAGCAGGCTTTGCTCGACCACGCCGACAACCTGCCACAGCTGCCCGAGCGCGACGCCGGGCAGGATCGCAAGCAGGGCCTCCCCTTCGTATTCGATCACATGCCGCTGCATCCGGAATACCGCCGCGCGCGACTTCAGTCCGACCAGCATGCCGCTGATCTGCTTGGGCGAGAGGTCGAACTTGCGCACGAATTCCGACGGAATCTGCATCCCCGGCAGGCGCGCGCCGCCCTGCCAGTCGAGGTGAATGGCCTCGATCGCCTCCAGGCTGACATGCACGGTGCGGTCGACCGGCGTACCGGTGCGCTTGAGCACGCCGGCGACGGTGAATGGCTTGTCGTCATGCGCGGT
The DNA here is from genome assembly GCF_036563305.1 of Noviherbaspirillum sp. GTDB lineage: Bacteria > Pseudomonadota > Gammaproteobacteria > Burkholderiales > Burkholderiaceae_D > Noviherbaspirillum. The sequence continues at coordinate 74,930 of NZ_DATCMQ010000012.1, forward strand.
CAATGCGCCTTCCTGCATGCCGTGGCTGAGTGAAATCCGGTCGCCGGCACGATAGCCGAGCCGTTCGGCCACCTCGGCGCCGAGCACGGCCTCGAAAAGCCGCGTGAAGGGACGGCCGGAGGAGAATTCCAGCGCCCGGGCGTCGCCATGGCGGTAGTGCAGGAAATAGTCGCCGTTGGTGCCCAGCACGGGATAGCCGCGGTGGGAGTCGCCGAGCGACAACGGTATGGTCCAGGCAACCGCAGGATGGGCGGCGATGTGCATGGCGCTGTCCCACCGCATGCTGCCGGTCGGCTCGCCGACATGGAACACCGAGAACAGGAGCAGCTGCACCGGGCTGCTCCGCGCGCCGACGATCAGGTCGGTGCCGGCCACGGATTGCGCGAACCCCTCCTGCGCATGATGACGCAGGCGCTCGACGCCGAGCAGCATGGTCACGCTCAACGCGATGGTCAGCACCACCAGTCCCAGCGTGAGGCGCCGGTTCCAGGCACTGCGCAGGGCGAGAAGGACGAGATGGCTCATGCCCGGTCCTCCGTTTCCGTTGCCCGGTTGATCGCGGCAAGTCCGATCTCCCGCGTAAAGTGGCCGGCGAGCCGATGATCATGGCTGACGAACAGGACGGCGGTGCCGGCAGCGACCGCTTCCTGCAGCAGCAAGCGCAGGAAGGCGGCCTGCCGGTCGGCGTCGAGCGCCGAGGTCGGTTCGTCGGCCACCAGGAGTTCCGGACAACCGATCAGCGCACGCGCCGCCGCCGCGCGCTGCTGCTGGCCGACGCTCAGCGTGGCGACCGGCCGCGCCGCCAGCGCGGCATCGATGCCCAGCGCGGACAGCAGGCGCCCGGCCTCCTCGCGCAGGCTGTTGCCCGACGCGCAGGCACGCGCGCGGCGCCGTGCGGAGAATCGGCACGGCAGCAGCACGTTGTCGACCACCGGCAGGTGCGGGATCAGATTGAACTGCTGAAAGATGAAGCCGATATGGTCGGCCCGGAAGCGGTCGCGCGCCCGGCCCTTGAGCGCCGCGAGATCCTGGCCGAGCACCCGCACGGTGCCGCGCTGTGGCAGCAGCACGCCGCCCAGCAGGCCGAGCAGCGTGCTCTTGCCGCTGCCGCTCGGACCGTGCAGAAAGACGCGCTCGCCGACGCCCAGGCTGAAATCGGCCAGGTCCAGGCAGGGCGCTGCGGCGTCCCGCCACGCGAACAGCAGGTCCTCGACTGCGACGACTGGCCCTGCGTTCATGGCGACGCCTGCCAGGTGATCCTGCGCCGCTGCCGGTCCAGCCGGGCCGCCGACTGCCGACCAGGCACGGCGATTTCGGCATCCAGCCGTCGCAGCCGGGGGAAGGCATCGAACAGGCCGACTTCGATGTCCTGCAATGCCCGTGGCTGCAGGCATTGAAACACGATCAGCGCACGCAGCTCGGCATGCCCGCCCGCCGACGACTGCTGCACTTCCGCCGGCCCGGGGCTGCAACCGGCGGCCGCCGTCGGCGTGAGCAGGTCCGCCGGGTTGCGGAAGCGGGCCTGCACCGCCTCCAGCGCCTTGCGCTCCTTCTCGTTGCGCGGCGCATGTTCGAAACCGACGAGGCTGTCGAGCGGGGCCACCAGCTCGGCCTCCAGGTTTTTGCCGTCCACCGCCACCAGCAGGCGAGCCCCGCCATGATGATGATGGCCGCCGGCCGCACCGGCGGCGTGGGCGGCCGACGGTGCCGCGACGGCCAGCGCGAGCGCCAGCATGGGAATCATCCTTGTCATCGTCTCTCCTTCAAAATGCGGTGCGCACGCCGACCACCAGGCTGCGCCCGGGCAGCGGCGCGCTGTCCTTGAGCAGCGAGGTCGACAGGCGGATATCCTCGTCGAGCAGGTTCTTCAGCAGCGCAAACCAGGTCAACTGCATCGGACCGCTGCGCTGCGTCCAGGACAGGCTGGCATCGACGCGCGTATAGCCGGGCGTCGCCGTCTCGTTGGCCGCGAGCCGTTCCTGGCGCTGTGCGCGGATAACGCTGGCGCCGGCGCGCCACGCACCCTGGCGGTAGCCGACTTCGGCGCCGACCCGGGTCGCGGGCTGCAGCGGCAGCCAGCCGCCGCTGCCGTCGAGCCTGCCGCGCGAGGTGTCGGCGAAGGCGCGCAGCGACAAGCCCTGCCCGCGCAGGTTATGGCTGATCTCGGCCTCCGCGCCGCGCAGCTTCGCGCCGGCCTGGCGGTAGACCCGTTCATCCAGTTCGTCGCCCGGGTTGCCCTCATGGTCGAGCGTCACGCCGGTCAGCTGGCCATAGACAAAATTGCGGATGCGGTTCTGGAACAGATTGACGCGCCAGCGCAGCAGTCCTTCCGTCTTCTGCAGCGTCAGTTCGAGGTTGCGCGAGGTCTCCTTGTCGAGCGTGCTGTCGCCGCGGTCGAACGTTTCGGTCGCATGGTGCGGACCGCCCGAGTAAAGCTCTTCCGCGGATGGCGCCCGTTGTGCAACGGAGAACGTCGGCCCGAAGCTGTAGCCGGGAATGCCGGTCCACGCGACGCCGGCCGACCAGGATGCGAGATCGAAGGATCGGCGCTGCCCGCCTTCCGGGTCGCGCACGGCGTTCTCGATGCGGGCGCCGGCATTGACACGGGCGGGGCCGAAATCGCGCTCCTCCACGAGGAAGGCCGCATAGGCGCGCGAACGGGTCTCCGGAACCGTGGACGGGTGGCCCGGCTCGCGCGACACGGCCGCGAAGTCCGCGCTTTCCGCGTGCAATCCGAACACCCCGCGCCAGCCGGCGACCGGCTTGTGTGCGAGTTCCCAGCGCATCTCCAGGGTGTCGTTGGAAAAGTCCGTTCTTTCCTCTGCTTCGCTGCCGGATTCCCCTTCCTCTTCCGACGCGATCTCCGTATGGGCGTAGTCGGTGTACCCCAGCCTGAACCGCATCTGCTCCGCCCCCGCGAATGGCTGCTTCAGCAAGGCGTCGATGTCATAGCGACGCTTCTCGAGGTCGATGGTGGCCTGCTCGTCCGTCGGAATACCGTAGCGGTTGTCCAGCACGGCGACCGAGGCGCCGATGTGGCCCCAGCTGTCGACGATCGAGGCGCCAAACCCGAGACTGTGCGCACGCGTGGCCGACGACGGCAGGCGGCCGGCAGGGGACTCGGGATCGTCGCGCACTGCCCTGCTCGCCAGGCGGTAGTCGTTCGTGTCGCGAAAGCTGCCGTCGACGTGCAGCCCGATACGGCCCGCGGCGCCGTCGGCCGACAGGGACAGCGCCCTGCCGTTGTCGGCGGTGCCGTAGCGGACTTCGAGTTCGCCGGTCGGCTGTGCTTCCAGCGTTTCGGGGATGCGCCCGTTGACCAGGTTCACCAGGCCGCCGGCGGCGCCCGACCCGTACAGCAGGGCTGCCGGACCGCGCAGGATTTCGATCCTGCGCGCGCTGTAGGGATCGACCCCAGCGGCGTGATCCTCGGAAATGGCCGAGACGTCCGCGCTTCCCATCCCGTTCTGCATCACCCGTACCCGCGGCCCGCCGAGGCCGCGTATCACCGGCCGCGAGGCGCCAGCGCCGAATGCAGAGGCGCTGATACCCGGTTCATTGGCCAGCGTATCGCCGATGCTGCCTTCCAGCTTGTTGCGCAACGCGTCGCCCGCGAGCACGCGCGCCGGGACCAGTATCTGGGCGCTTTCACCCGCGTTGAACGGTGTGGCGGTCACGACGACTTCGGGGAGCGCTGGCAGCGCTTCCTGGGCATGGGCGGCGGACGCCGCGGCAAGGATGGCGATGGCGGCGCGCGTGGAATGGCTCGCGGCCTTCGCCAGGAAACGATGGTCCTGCATGGGATATTCCTTCGACTGAAATGCAATGCGGACCGGCGGCGTCAGCGGACGCGGCCGGCATGATGTGCGGTGCAGGTCAGGCGAAAGGGGGTGCGCGCGGGGAGAAATGGGCAAGGAAGCGCGGTCGCCAGGACGGGCGCTGCTCCATATCCCCTGCCCGCGCCGCCGCCGGCGCCGGCGGCAGTGAGACGATGGCCGCATGCAGACCCGTGCCAAGGGCGGCGGCGTCGAGCAGCAGGCAGGAGTGGTCGCCGTGGGCGAGCGTGTCGTCAGGCGCGGCATCGGGCGTGCCGATCGCCGCGAAGGCATGCGCCGCGACCTGGGCGCGTTCGAAGCCGGCGTGCGCAATGCGGTGTTGCCACCCGGTCCACTGTGCCGCCAGCAGCGCCAGCAGCAGCAACGCGGCAAGCGCGCAGTCGGCAAGGCGACGGTGGGTGCGGAGACGGTGCATGACGCGGGAGCGGGCTAGATGCAACAAAGTTGCAGAATAATAGCATGACGGCGGTACGGGCCGGGAAGCGCAGCGCGTCGCTGGCAGGTCGACGGCACCTGGCGGTCCGCCGGCGTCAGGGTTTCCAGCCGGGGGCGCGCTTTTCGATGAATGCCTGCACGCCTTCGAGCGCGTCGGCGTCCATCATGTTGCAGGCCATGGTCTGCCCGGCCAGCTGGTAGGCTGCGCCGATTCCCATGTCGAGCTGCCGGTAGAACAACTGCTTGCCCATGGCGATAGCGACCGCTGGCTTGGCGAGAATGCTTGCGGCAAGACGGCCGATCTCCTCGTCCAGTTGCGCCGGCGGAACGACCCGATTGACCAGGCCGCGCTCGCGGGCGGTCTCGGCGTCGATGAATTCGCCGGTCAGCAGCATTTCCATTGCCTGCTTGCGCGAAACGTTGCGGCTGAGCGCCACCGATGGTGTCGAGCAGAACAGGCCGTAGTTGACCCCCGAGACGGCAAACGTCGCTTCGGTGGAGGCGACGGCAAGGTCGCACATGGCGACCAGCTGGCAACCGGCGGCGGTGGCCAGCCCCTGCACCCTTGCCACCACCGGCTGCGGCAGCTGCTGCACCGACAGCATCAGCTTGCTGCACTGGTTGAACAGCTTCCTGTAATACGCTTCCGACGGCGCGGCCCGCATCTGCTTCAGGTCGTGGCCTGCGCAGAAAGCCTTGCCGGCCGCGGCCAGCACCACCAGGCGTATGCCTGCATCGTCGCGGACCGCATCGATCTCGGCCTGCAGGGCGCCAAGCATCTCTTCCGACAGCGGATTGAACCTGTCGCCGCGGTTCAGCGTGAGGGTGGCGACGCCGTTCTCCACGCGTTTCAGTACGAACGGGCCGTGCTCAGTCATCATCGGTCTCCACGTCGGGTTCCGGCCGCTCGCCGAGGGACGGCGGCGGATTGTAGGTCGCCAACAGTTCCGCCCGGCTCTGCGGTGTCTCCAGGCTGATCCGGCCGAGCGCACCGCTGCGGTAGTCCAGCAGCAGCGCATGCGCGGCCTTCTCGAAATCCAGCTCGCCGCCCTTGACCCGATAGGCCCGCCGCTGCGCGACACCTTCGATCACGCCGACCGGGTCGCGGCCTTCCGTGACGAAACCGTAGCGGGCGGTGAGCAGCTTCGGATAGCGGGCAAGCAGCATGCTGGCGAGGAAGGTCGCGACCTCTTCCTCGATGATCGCATTGACACCCACTGCATGGCTGGCGGCCAGCATCAGGCCGTCGGTCGGATGCTCGATCTTCGGCCACAGCATGCCGGGCGTGTCGATCAGCACCATGTTGTTGCCGAGGTAGAGCCGCTGCTGCGACTTGGTCACGGCAGGCTCGTCGCCTACCGCGGCCACCCGCTTCTTCAGCAGCGCGTTCATCAGCGTCGACTTGCCGACGTTCGGTATGCCCATGATCATCATGCGCAGCGGCTTGAGCGCGGTACCGCGGTGCGGCGCGAGCTTCAGCGCCAGGCCCGGCACCTTGGCGACGTCCGCCGGCTTCTTGCAGCTCAGCGCCACCGCGTGCACATCTTTCTGCGCATTGAAGTGCGCCAGCCAGGCGCGGGTGGCGTCGGGGTCGGCGAGATCGGTCTTGTTGAGGATCTTCAGGCAGGGGCGCTGGCGCTGCTTGCGCAGCTGCTCGATCATCGGATTGCTGCTGGCCAGCGGAAGCCGGGCGTCCAGCACTTCGATGACGAGGTCGGTCTTTTCCATGGACTCCGCCGCCTTCTTGCGGGCGGCGTTCATGTGACCGGGAAACCATTGGATAGACATGCTGAAGGTGTTGATGGCGGGGAATCCGCTATTTTACCCGCCCGCCCCGCGGCAGGCGGCGTCAGTCGAGGCCGGCCAGCGCTTTCAGGTGGGCGGCGACGCTGCGGCCGAGCGCCGACAGGTTGTAGCCGCCTTCCAGGCAGCTGACGATGCGGCCCTGCGCATGTTCGCCGGCGACCTCCATGATGCGCCGGGTGATCCAGGCATAGTCGTCTTCCACCAGCGTCATCTGCCCGAGGTCGTCCTCGCGGTGCGCATCGAAGCCGGCGGAGATGAAGATCATTTGCGGGCGGTGCGCGTGCAGCGCGGGGAGCCAGTGCTGCTCGACCAGCGCGCGCACTTCCTGGCCGCCGGCATAGGCGGCGACCGGCAGGTTCACCATGTGCGGCAGGTTCTCCGGGCCGGAGTACGGATAGAACGGATGCTGGAAGAAGCTCGTCATCAGCACCCGGGGGTCGTCGAGGAAGGCTTCGGCGGTGCCGTTGCCATGATGGACATCGAAATCCACGATTGCCACCCGCTCCAGTCCGCGCACGTCCAGCGCATGGCGCGCGGCAATGGCGACGTTGCCGAACAGGCAAAAGCCCATGGCCTCGGACGGCCGCGCATGATGTCCCGGCGGCCGGATCGAACAGAAGGCGTTGCCGACCTCGCCCGCCAGCACGGCGTCGGTGGCGGCCACCGCGGCGCCGGCCGCGCGCAGCGCCGCCTGCCAGCTGTGCGCATTGAGCATGGTATCGGCATCCAGCGGATAGTAGTCGCCTTCCGCCAGCGCCCCGGCGTGTTCCCGGACCCGCGCCACCGCGTCCGCGCTGTGCACGCGCAGGATCGCATCCACGTCCGCCAGCGGGGCTTCGCGACGGTCGAGGAAGTCAGCAATGCGGCTGGCGACCAGCTGGTCTTCGATCGCCTGCAGGCGGGCCGGGCATTCCGGGTGCCAGGAACCCATCTCGTGGCGTTGGCAGTCGGCGTGGGTATAGAAGGCGGTGGTCATCGTCGGGGAGGTGCGCAAGGACAAACTCGAATAGAATCATATGCCGCTTCGCCGAACGTGCGGGCGGCGCCATAGAGTGTAACGAAGAAAGGCCGGGCGCACAGGACGAGGCGGCAGATTGCCCTCCGGCGCCACGGTCGCCGACCAGCTTCATCCGGGGATCCATGTTCACCAAAATTCACGCCGTAGCAAGACAGGTCAGCCAGGTCATCGTCGGCAAGGACCTCCAGATCCGCCAGTCCCTCGCCTGCATCCTCGCCGGCGGCCACCTGCTGATCGAGGACGTGCCGGGCGTTGGCAAGACGACGCTGGCCCATGCGCTCGCGATCTCGCTCGGCCTCAAGTTCAACCGGCTGCAGTTCACCAGCGACATGCTGCCGGCCGACGTGCTCGGCATTTCGGTGTTCAACCGCGAGACCGGCGGGTTCGTGTTCCATCCCGGTCCGGTGTTCACGCAGGTGCTGCTGGCCGACGAAATCAACCGCGCGACGCCGAAGACCCAGTCCGCGCTGCTGGAAGTGATGGAGGAACGCCAGGTGACTGCGGACGGCGTGACCCGTTCGCTGCCGGAACCCTATTTCGTGATCGCGACGCAGAACCCCGCCCACCAGGTGGGCACCTTCCAGCTGCCCGAATCGCAGCTCGACCGTTTCCTGATGTGCCTGTCGCTCGGCTATCCGGACGCCTCGGCCGAACGCGCGCTGCTGATGGGAGAGGACCGACGCAGCATGCTGAAGTCGCTGCCGACCGCAATGCATCCGGAAGAGCTGCAGGCCGCGCAGGCCGCGCTCAAGGGCATACACGCCTCGCCGGCCCTGATCGACTACGTCCAGGCGCTGGCGCAGGCATCGCGCCAGAGCGGACTGTTCGCCGAAGGACTCAGCCCGCGGGCCAGCATCGCGCTGCTGCATGCGGCGCGGGCCTGGGCAGCGCTGGAAGGCCGCGACCATGTGATCCCGGAGGACGTGCAGGCGCTGCTGGTGCCGGTCGCCGCGCACCGGTTGCGGCCGCTGAAGGCTGCCGGCAGCTCCGCCCTCGGCAGCCGGGACCTGGTGCTGCAGCTCATGAAATCCGTGCCCGTGTGAACGCCCGGCTATCCCTCTACAGCCGCATCGAGCACAGCCTGCGCAGGCGCGCCGGCAAATGGCTGTTCCGCAGCAAGGGGCCGGAAGCGGGTGAAGTATTCCTCGACCAGCGCCGCGTGTACATCATGCCCAGCCATCCCGGCCTGCTGTTCGGCGCGATGCTGCTGACGCTGTTCGTCGGCTCGATCAACTACAACCTCAGTCTCGGCTTCGGGTTCACCTTCCTGCTTGCCGCCTGCGGCCTGATCGACATGCACCTGACCTTCCGCAACCTGGCCCACCTGCACCTGGCGCCCGGGCGCGCCGGCCCGGTTTTCGCCGGCGAGGAAGCGCAGTTCGAGCTGCACCTGGTCAACCGCCGCAAGCATGACCGCTATGCGATCTGGCTCGATTTCGTGGCGGACGACCGGCCGGACCTGGCGCAGGCGGTCGATGTCGGCGCCGGCAGCACCGCTCGCGCGGTACTGGCGACGCCGGCGCGCGCACGCGGATGGCTGCAGGCGCCGAGGGTGCGGCTGCAGACCCGCTTCCCGCTCGGCCTGCTGCGCGCCTGGAGCTACTGGCAGCCCGACCTGCGCGCGCTGGTCTATCCGCGTCCGGAAGACGGTGCGCCGGCGCTGCCCCAGGCGGCTGCCGGACGGGATGACGGTCGCGGTGCCGCGGGGAGCGACGATTTCGCCGGGGTGCGCGGCTACCAGGCCGGCGACTCGCTGAAGCGCCTCGCATGGCGGCAGATCGCGCGCAGCGACCCGGACGCGTCGGGCGGGCTGGTGACCAAGCATTTCGAAGGCGGGGCCGTCAGCGAAATCAACCTCGACTATGACCTGCTGCCTGCAGGACTCGACACCGAGGCGCGGCTGTCGCGCATGACGCGCTGGGTGATCGAGGCCGAGGCGCGCGGCGTGCCCTATGCATTCCGCCTGGCCGGCACGCGGTTCGATGCGGCGCTCGGTCCCGCGCATCGCGACGCCTGCCTCCGTGCGCTGGCGCTGTTCGGGATCGATGCATGAGTGCCGGCGCAACCGCCCGCGTCTTCGCCCCCCTGGCGCGCATGCGCACCCTGTCGCGGGAGAAGGCGGACACGCTGCTGCTGCTCGCGTCCTGCACCCTGGTGCTGGTGCCGCACCTGCTGCGGCTGCCGGCCTGGATCGTGCCGGCCTGTACGCTGCTGCTTGCGGCGCGCGCCTGGCTTACCTTCAGCGGCAGGCGCATGCCCTCGCGCTGGCTGCTGGTCACGCTGGCGGTACTGGCAATGGCCGGCGTCTACGGCAGCTACCGCACGCTGTTCGGCCGGGACGCCGGGGTCGCGATGCTGACCCTGCTGCTGACCTTCAAGCTGCTGGAAATGCATGCGAAGCGCGACCTGTTCGTGGCGCTGTTCCTGAGCCTGTTCCTGATCCTCGCCGGCTTCTTCTACTCGCAGTCGATCGGCAGCGCGCTGCTGACGGTCGCCGCGGTCGTGCTGATCCTGACCACCCTGGTGTCCTTCCAGTACACCGGCGCGGTGCCCCCTTTCCGCAAGCGGCTGCGGCTGGGCGCCACCATTCTCGGCCTGGCGGCACCGCTGACGCTGGTGCTGTTCCTGCTGTTCCCGCGCGTGCAGGGTCCGCTGTGGGGACTGCCCGCCGATGCGCACTCCGGCCGTACCGGCATGTCCGACACGATGAGTCCGGGGAATATCTCGCGACTCGCGCAGTCCGACGAGATCGCCTTTCGCGTCCGCTTCGAACAGAAGCCGCCGGCCCAGCGGCAGCTGTACTGGCGCGGCATCGTGCTCGGCGCTTTCGATGGCCGCACCTGGCGCGAAATGCCGGCGTCGTCGCGCGACCCGGAGCTGTCCGTGCGGCCCAACGGCAAGCCGCTGCGCTACCAGGTGACGCTCGAACCGCACAACCGCCACTGGCTGTTCCTGCTGGAGACGCCGGCCGCCCTGCCCAGCGTTTCCTCCCGCGTCACGCACGACCTGCAATTGCTCTCGCTCGCGCCGGTGCGCGAGCGCCTGCGCTACGACGCGGCCTCCTACACGGATGCACGGGTACAGGACGACGTCGACCCGCGCCAGTTGCGGCGCTGGCTGCAATTGCCGGGCGGCGCCAACCCGCGCGCGCTTGCCTTCGCCGCCGAGCTGCGCGGGCGCCATCCACAACCGGAGATGCAGGTTGCCAACGTCCTGCGCTACTTCCGGGCCGAAAAATTCCAGTACACGCTGGAGCCGCCGCCGCTGGGACGCCATGTCATCGATGAATTCCTGTTCGATACCCGCGCCGGATTCTGCGAGCACTATTCGGGCAGCTTTGTCTTCCTCATGCGCGCGCTCGGCGTACCGGCTCGGGTGGTTACCGGCTACCAGGGCGGGGAGATCAACCCGGCCGACGGTTTCATGACCGTGCGGCAGTCGGACGCGCACGCCTGGGCCGAGGTCTGGCTCGAGCAGTCCGGCTGGGTGCGGGTCGACCCGACCGCCGCCGTCGCGCCCGACCGGGTCCAGCGCAATCTTTCCAGCGTCATCCCGCGCCAGGCATTCGGCGGCCTGATCACGCTCGACCCGGATCGCAACCCGTTTGCCGCGCAATGGCTGCGCCTGCGCCATCAATGGGAGGCCATCGGCAACGGCTGGAACCAGTGGGTGCTGAACTACACGCCGGAGCGCCAGCTCGACCTGGTGCGCGCGCTGGGCTTCAGCAATGTCGACTGGCGCACGCTGCTGGCGCTGATGATGGTGCTGGGCAGCGCCGCCGTCGCGGCAGTCGTGCTGCCATTGCTGCTGCGGCAGAAGAAGCGCGATCCGCTCGAGATCATCTACGTCCGCTTCTGCGCGCTGATGGCGCGCCGGGGCATCCCGCGTGCTCCCTACGAAGGGCCGCGCGCGTATGCGGCGCGCCTGGCTGCGGCGGATTCGCCACTTCCGCCGGAAAAAAGGGCGGCGCTGGCGCGTTTTCTGGAAGTTTACGAGGCGATGCGGTATGGTGCTGCTGCAACTTCAGGATCCCCTGTACCGCACCTGTCCCAACTCAAATCCCTGTTAGCAGAATGTCGATGATTTCCTGCAAACGGCCTGCCTGCGCGGCACTGGCCCTTGCCCTTATTGCATGGGCCGCGCCCACGTCCTCCCTGGCCGCATCGGCGGCGGCCGCCAAGCTGCGCAAGGTCGCCATTGCCGAGGACGGCAACGAATTCGCCAACTTCACGCAATGGAAGGACGTCTCGGCCTTCCTCGACCGCATGGCCGCCGAGCATCAGTTCGACCGTGCGGCGCTGGAGTCGCTGTTCAACCAGGTGCGCTACGTCGAGTCCACCGTCCGCCTGATCAAGCCCGCGCCTCCGGGCAAGCCGAAGAACTGGAAGGCCTACCGGGCGCGCTTCATCGACCCGGTGCGCATCCGCGCCGGCGTGGAGTTCTGGGAGACGCATGCCCAGGCGCTGGCGCAGGCGGAAGAGAAATACGGCGTCCCGGCCGAGATCATCGTCGGCATCATCGGCGTGGAGACGGTGTACGGCCGCAACACCGGCAATTTCCGCGTGGTCGACGCGCTCACCACGCTTGCCTTCGACTACCCGCAGACCCCCAACCGGGACGCCCGGATGCACTTCTTCCGCGGCGAGCTGGAGAACACGCTGCTGTATGCGCGGGATGCCGGCATAGACCCGTTCTCGCTGTTCGGCTCCTACGCCGGCGCGATCGGCTGGCCGCAGTTCATGCCGGGCAGCATCCGGCGATACGCGGTCGATTTCGACGGCGACGGCCGCATCGACCTGCGCAATTCGCCGGTCGACGCCATCGGCAGCGTCGCCAATTTTCTTGTCGAACACGGCTGGAAGAGCGGCGAGCCGGTGGTCTTCCCGGCCACGATCGCCGCGACCGAAAGCACCCGTGCCTGGGAAATGTTCCTCGGCCAGGGACTCGAGGCAAAGTACCGGCTCGAGGAATTGCAGGCGGCCGGCGTGCAGTCGAATCCCGGCACGCCTCCCGAGATCCTGTTCGGACTGGTCGACCTGCAGAACGGCGACGCCCCCACCGAATACTGGCTTGGCGCCGGCAACTTCTTCGCCATCACCAAGTACAACCGCAGCTTCTTTTACGCCATGTCGGTGATCGACCTCGGGCGCGAGGTGCGCCGGGCGCGGGGGCGCTGAAGCCTTCCCCACGGTTTCCGGACGCGACGCGCGCAAGGGGCAAGGAGCCGGCCGGTTCGGTGACGTTTCGTGCCGATGCCAGCAATCCGGCGCGCGCGTCATCCCCGGCCTCTGCTTGCCATGTGAGGCAATTCCTTCTTGACCTTGCCATCATGGGAAGGCCTACACTGCAAAAAGTGTGGCAGTGCACTGCCGGCATCACTCCCGCGGCACCGGCCGCGGCAGGGATTCCGGCATGAACAATCCAAAGCATGGGAAGGTAAGGGAAATGCGCAAACAGCCGGCAACTCGAACAATCACCGCATCAGTGCTGTCGCTTGTCCTCGGCGCTGTCGCGGGCCTCGCAGGCGCACACGGGAGCGGCGGCCACCCGGTCGCGAGTCCCACGGCAGCCGCTGCCGCGCATGCCTACGCATTCGGCAAGCAAGGCACAGCGCGAAAGGCAACGCGGACGATCACCATCGACATGCATGACAGCATGCGTTTCGGACCGGCCGACATCGCCGTCAGGGAGGGGGACACGGTTCGCTTCGTGGTCGTCAACCAGGGGGCGATGATGCACGAGATGGTTCTCGGCACGATGGAAGAATTGAAAAGCCACGGCGAGACGATGAGGAAGCATCCCGGCATGGCGCACGACGCGCCGTATATGGCCCATGTTTCGCCAGGCAAGAAGGCGGAGCTGGTCTGGCAGTTCACCAAGGCCGGCGAGTACTACTACGCCTGCCTGATTCCGGGGCACTTCGAGGCCGGGATGGTGGGCAGGATCAGGGTGACCAAGGGGTAGAAACGGCAACCGCTGCGCTGCTTCTGCCGGCATCGAACGGCAGAGCAACGCGTCCTGTCACCACGGTTTCTCCATCCTGCGGACGCACGGTCGCAGGTTCTCTCAATCATGCGCGCTTCCCGCGGGTGCGGCGCCGCACATCCCTCGGCGCCGCCGATACCCGCGTTCGTCGATTCCCGCGAGCCTCAAGCCGGCGGTAGCGTGCCATCCCCGTTGAGGTCCTGCCCGCCGACACCGAAATTGCGGCGGGTATCGCCGGTCTGCCCTGGCGTTCCGCCGGTCGCGGCAGTGCCCCGGCTGTCCGACGTGGCCGGATCGCCCGACGCGCCGGCTGCACCGATCCCGCTTTCACCCGCGCGCGGGATATCGAGCCCGGCCATCCCCGCGCTGCCGCTACCGGCGGACGCGCCGCCCGCCCCGCCTTCGAACTGCTGTCCTGCAGGCGGCGTGGTGCCGGAAGTACGCACGGTGTTGGGCGTGGACACCATCTCGACGACGTCTTCGACTTCATTCTTCTGCGCGCCGTCCAGCGGCGCCGTCGCGACGTCGCCAAGCGCGACGATACCGACCAGCCTGCGCTGCTCGTCATGCGAAACGACAGGGATACGACGGATCTGGCTGTCGGCCATCTGTATCATCACGTCGTCGAGCGGCTGATCCTCGAAACACCAGCGCACATCCGTGCTCATCACCTCGTCCACGTGCGCCGACTGCGGCGCCTTGCCCGCCGCGGTCGACCGTATGGTGATGTCGCGATCGGTGACCATGCCGACCAGCCTCTCGCCGTCGCAGACCGGAAGCACCCCGACATCCAGCTCCTCCATCATCTGCGCGGCCCGCTGCACGCTCTCCTGCGGTGATACAACGCGGACATTGCGTGTCATTACTTCGGATACCATTTGCATCGCTGACTCCTCAAGTACATGCCTTTGACAACCGGCCCCTGCCGCGAGGCGAAAGCCGGACAGGCCGTGTGATATGAAAAGCGCAAGCGTGGTTCCGCGGCGGCGGGGCATGGCGAAGCGAAATGTCTGCTGCCCCGTGCCGCGGGCCGGCGTGCGTCCGGTCCTTGGCCCGCACGGTTTTCAAGCTCAGGAGTCGATCAGCCGCCGGATCTCGGCATCGACCGGCATGCGGCGGAACATGCCGACATCGGTTCCTCCGGTATTTCCCGTCGGGACAATGCCGGCCGCCGATCCGAGGGCGCCGAGCACAATGCGCAGGCCCTGCCCTGTCACCTCGCCGAGCACACGCCGGCGCAGACCGATCCGTAACATCCACCAGTGCGTTATGACATGCGGCAGTACATGTCGCTGGCCCAGCACGTGTGCCAGTTCCAGGTGGCGCATGGCGAGGTCGAGCTGGCCCCGTTCAAAACGTCGTGCCGCGGCAGCCATTTCCGCCGCATATGCCCGCCGCAGTGCCGGTTTCATTTCCCGCCCCTTTTCACGCCGATGCCGGCGTGGCCGGCACGCCCGGCCTGCTTCGCCGCGACCGGGCCGGTCTGCAATTCCTGGCGCGCCTGCGTTACGACGCTGTATGCCGCAGACAGCCCGAGCACCCCCATGACGGCGGCCACGGCGACATCCGGCCAGCCTCTGCCGGTGCCGAACACCCCGAGTGCGGCCAGCATGACGGCAACGTTGCCGATCGCATCGTTGCGGGTGCACAACCACACCGACCGCATGTTCGCATCGCCGTTGCGGCGGCTGTACAGCAGCACCGCCACCAGCAGGTTCGCTGCCAGCGCGGCAAGGCCGACCGCTCCCATCGTCGCCGGTGCAGGCACTTTCCCGGACAACAGACTCAGGCCCGCCGCGACCAGCACGAAGATGCCGTAGCCCCCCATCGTCAGCCCCTTGGCGAGCGCGGTGCGCGAGCGCCAAACCGGCGCCATGCCGAGCACGAACAGCGAGACCGCGTAGTTGGCGGCATCGCCAAAAAAATCCACCGCATCGGCCAGCAGCGCGACCGAGCCGGATATCCAGCCGCTGAACAATTCGACGCCGAACATGCCCGCATTGACCGCGAGGGCGAGCCAGAGGATGCGGCGGTAGCCGGGATCGACCGGAGGCTTGCCGTCAGCGCATCCACCGGAACAGTTGTGTGCCATGTCGTTCTCCTTCATCAATGCCCGTGATTACATTCCCTGTAGCCGCTACAGGGTCAAGCACTTTTGAAAGAGGGTGGTTGCCCCGCTTACCGGTCCAATCCCAGCACCGCCGGCCGGGTACCGATGCCCGACTTCTCCAGCCAGGAAAACACCGACTCGACCGTCACGGTCTCGATCCTGTCGGAGAACCGCTTTGCATCCGGATGGTCGTCGAAGGCAACGTTGGCGGCGCCGACCCGTGCGCCGAGGCGCGTCAGCGGGCCTATCGTCAGCACGGCCGGCCGGTAGTCGCGCAGCGACAGCCAGGCCTGCGCATGGCCGCGCGAGGCGCCGTCGGCGATCATTGCCGACGCCAGGGTTTCCGCTACCCACTGGTTGGATTGCTGGTACTTCCGTCCCCAGGCGTAGCTGACGATGCTGTAGGGCTTGTGATGCATGGCGAGCGCACGTCGCAGGTCCAGCAGCACGGCCAGCAGGTGTTCCTGCACTTCCGCCGTCGGTGCCGACCATGCTGCCTGGTAGCGCCACAGGTCGTCGAGAAAGAACTCGGCCAGTCCCTGCCGGTAGATTGCCGCCTCCGCGGTGCCGCAGTGGTTGAGCTTGTGCAGCACCCGCCACACGTGCCCGCCCTCGCCGTCCGGCTGGCGGTAGGCGAAACCGAGATGGGAATACGTCAGGCCATAACGGCTGAGATCCTGTCCGGCCCGCGCCAGCAGCACCACCTTGTGGCCGCTGGCATCGAGCGCGCGCATCGTCCGCTCGGCCAGCATGAAGCCGCGCTCGATGGTCGCCAGGTCAGGCTTTTTTTGTTCGCAGGAGCGGCCGGCCTGCGCCGCCGCGGCAACCAGCAGAAAGGCGGCAGCGACGGCGCAACGCATTGGAAAAGTGAACCTTGTCATGACTGTTCAGGGGCTCAGGCGCTCGTTGTGGACCAGTGCCCGGCCCAGCGCATTGGGCAGGAAGGCGATTGCCTCGCCTGCCGCCGACAGCACGACGCCGGCGCCGATGACGCTGACCACCACGGTGCTGCCGACGGCAAGCGTGGACGCCGCGATTCCCTTGCCCGTCACTTCCACGCTGGCGCGTGCGCCGTCCGAGACGCGTTCCAGCACCAGGACGCTGCCGCGTGCAGTGCTGTCGACTGCCTTCACGATCAGCACCGCGCCGGCCACGGACAGCGCCGCCGGCAGCGTGGCCACGGCAGCGGACGCACCGGAAGCAGCGCTGGCGCCCATCGCGACAGAAGCCAGCGGCAGGGCCGAGAGCGCGCTGAGGGCCGATGCATCCGTTTGTGCGCGGGCAGTGCCGCATAACAGCAACTGCAGGGCGAGCAGCACTGCGAACACAGGCTTCAATACGGAATCAACTGTCGTCTTCATCATGATGCGGTCCATGGTCGGGAATCGGGAAAGTGTCACAGCGCGTCATGCGCGGCGCGCGCTTCGGCGCGGTCGGCTTCGTGCTTGTCGCGCAGGGTCTTCGCCAGCGTGAATGCGGAGCTGATCAGGTACAGCCAGCCGACCCCGAGGAATGCCTTGTAGGTCTCGTTGATCTCCATGCGCACGAGGCCCCAGCCGGTCAGCCCCATCGCCAGGAAGAAGCCGGTCCACACCACGTACTTGAACATCGGGGTGTCGGGACCGCGGCCCTCCAGCCGCGCCTGCTCGCCGTCCCTGACCAGCTTTGCGAGCACGAAGGCATTCGTGAGGCAGAAGAAGTAGCCCATGATCATGAACACCCGGTCGAGATCCCGGCCGGGAAGCCAGGCGAGTCCGGTGGCGCACAGCAGCGCGGCGATTCCGAAGGAAATCCAGACCTGCAGCTGCCATGCCCGGATGTCACGCTGGATACTTGCTCTCATGTTTCTCCTCACTGTTGGTTAACGAGCTTCCATTGTGAGGAGAACGCGAAGAGATTCGATTGAAAAACTGATCTCGTCCGAGAATACGCGCCCCAAGGTATCAAAATTCGATACTTAATTGCGTTTCAGCAATTCTTCGACATGGCGCCGAAGCGCCTCCGGCTGTGCGTCGGCCCCCGCTACCGGCGCACCGATGTTCAGGCCCACCCGGCTGAATGCGCCGCGCCGGAACGGGCGGACCATGGCGACGCGCTCGCCGTTGACCTGTTCGATCCGGCTGAAAAAGGATCCCCACAGGTTGGTCAGTGCCATCGGAATCACGGGCGGCGCGATGCCTTCCTCGCGCGCGCGCTCCAGGATCTTCACCACCCCTCCCTTGAAAGGCTGCAGCGACCCGTCGCGGGTGATGCCTCCCTCCGGGAAGATCGCGAGCAGGTCGCCCTCGCGCAGCACCTTCACCGCGGCGTCGAAGGCCTGCTCGTAGGCCGCCGGGTCTTCGCTGCGGGGCGCCACCGGGATGGCCCTGGCGAGGCGGAACAGCGCGCCGAGCACCGGGATCCGGAAGATGCGGTGATCCATCACGAAATAAATCGGCCGGGGGCTGGCGGCCTTCAGCAGGATGGCATCGACAAAGCTGACGTGGTTGCAGACCAGTACGGCCGGGCCGGTCAGCGGGATATGCTCGTCGCCCGTCACGCGGAAGCGATACATGAAGTGCGACATGACCCAGGCAATGAAACGCAGCAGGTACTCCGGCACCAGCATGAAGATGTAGCCGGCCACCACCGCGTTCGCGAGCGCGACGCACAGGAAGACCTCGGGAATGCTCATGCCCCCCTTCAGCAAGGCGCCGACGATCACCGAACTGGCAACCATGAACAGCGCGTTGACGATGTTGTTGGCGGCGATGATGCGCGCCCGGTGCGTCGGCTGCGAGCGAAGCTGGATCAGCGCATACATCGGAACGCTGTACAGGCCGGCCGACAGGCTCAGCATGGCAAGGTCGGCCATCACGCGCCAGTGCCGCGGCTCGGCAAGGAACGGCGCCAGGCCCATCACCTCGGACGGCGGCAGGCTGCGCGACGCGAAATACAGGTCGACGCCGAAGACGCTCATGCCGATCGCGCCGAGCGGCACCAGGCCGATCTCGACATGACGGCGGCCCAGACTCTCGCACAGCAGCGACCCGGTTGCGATACCGATGGAGAACACCACCAGCAGCAGCGATGCCACCTGCTCGTCGCCGTGCAGCACCTCCTTGGCGAAACTCGGGAACTGGCTCAGGAAGACGGCGCCGAAGAACCACATCCAGCTGATACCCATCACCGACCGGAACACCACCAGGTTCTGCCGCGCCATCTGCAGGTTGCGCCAGGTCTCGCTGACAGGGTTCCAGTTGATCTTCAGCGCCGGATCGGTCGCCGGCGCCGGCGGGATGAACTGCGCGGCGACGCGGCCGGCGAACGCCATCAGTACGCACGCCACCGCCACCTGCACGTGACCGATTTCCGGCACGGCGATCAGCAAGCCGCCGGCGATGTTCCCGAGCAGGATCGCGACAAAGGTGCCCATCTCCACCATGCCGTTGCCGCCGGTGAGCTCGCGTTCATTCAGGGCCTGCGGCAGGTAGGCGAACTTCACCGGGCCGAAAACCGTCGAGTGCAGCCCCATCAGGAAAACGCAGGCCAGCAGTACCGGCACGTTGGCAGCCAGGAAACCGTAGGCGGCCAGCGCCATGATCGCGATCTCGACATTTTTCACCAGCCGGATGATCGCGGTCTTCTCGAACTTGTCGGTGATCTGTCCACTGGTCGCCGAGAAAAGCAGGAACGGCAGGATGAACAGCGCCCCGATCACCAGGCCGGCCATCGCCGGGGGCAGCCAGCTTACCTGCAACTGGTAGGTGACCATGACGGTAAAGGCAAACTTGAACAGGTTGTCGTTCGCCGCGTTCGAGAACTGTGTCCAGAAGAACGGCGCAAACCGGCGCTGCTTCAACAGGGCGAACTGGTTCGGATGGATGTTGGCGTCATGGCCGCCGGCCTCTGCGCGTGCGGGTGCTTGGGTCTCATTGTCGGACATGGAGTCGTTCATGTTCTTCTCGTGCGTGCTTGGAATTGGACGCAATATACCTTCAGTTATCCCGACTGGAAACATTTTCTGTACCATTGGCAGCCGGCGCTACCTGTAGTAGCGGGAAACGATACCAATGACGACAACCGCCAACCTGATCGCCGTCCTCAAGGAAGAACTGAAGGCGGCGCGCATCACCTATGCGGGCCTCGCCCGGAAGCTGGGACTTGCGGAGTCCAGCGTCAAGCGCATGTTCGCCAAGGGCGACATGCCGCTGTCGCGCATCGACGAGATCTGCGGCGCGATCAAGATCGACTTCGCGGAACTGGCGCAGCGCGTCGCCGACACGCAGCCGCTGTTGTCAGAGCTGACACTTGCGCAGGAAAAGGCCGTGGTGGGTGACAAGAAGCTGCTGCTGGTCGCGATCTGCGTGTTGAGCCAGTGGACGCTCGAGCAGATCACCACGAGCTACCGGCTGGACGAAGCGGAGGCGATCAAGTATCTCGCGCAGCTGGACCGCATCGGCATCATCGAGCTGCGGCCCCTGAATCGCTACCGGCTCAAGCTGGCCAAGACCTTCAACTGGCGCCCGCATGGCCCGGTGATGAACTTCTTCCGCGAGAACGCGTTGCAGGATTATTTTTCAGGCGGATTCGACCGGGACGACGAGGCGCTGGTACTGGTGCACGGCTCTATCGGCAAGAGCCTCGCGCCGGCCTTCGTCGAGCGGCTGCAGCGGGTCGCGCAGGACTTTGCGCAGCAGCACCAGACCGACCAGAAGCTGCCGATGCAGCACCGGGAAGGCTACACGCTGCTGCTGGCGATGCGCTCCTGGGAGTTTGGCGCTTTCACGCTGTTACGGCGTTGATGGCGCCTTGAGTACGGTCGGTTCCAGCTGCACGCTCTGTGCGCCGTCGCCCAGCCAGACCTGTCCGTCCTGTATCGTGCATTGCAGCTGCATGCTTCGCTGCGCCAGTCCCGCCAGCGCCTGCGTCGATGCCGACGGCAGGTTGTGCACCGACAGGTTGCGGGCCCGCTCGAGCCGGGTTCCGGCCTGGCTCCACCAGACATGGCTGGCGCTGCCATAGCTGTAGACCACGACCCTGTCGGCGCGGCCGCATGCCTTGAGTATGCGCTTTTCGTCCGGTTGCCCGACATCGATCCACAGCGAGATGGCGCCGGTCAGATCCTTCTGCCACAGGTCAGGTTCGTCGTCGGCGCTCAGTCCCTTGCCGAACCCGAGGGCTTCGTGCGCATGCAGCGCGAAGCACAGCAGGCGCACCATCATCCGCTCGTCGGTCTCGGACGGATGCCGCGCGATGGTCAACGTGTGATCGCCGTAGTAGTGGCGGTCCATGTCGGCGACCTGCAGGTCTGCCTTGAAGATAGTCGCTTTCAGTGCCATCGAGGTCTGTACGGATTTGCGGGAGGGGCAAATGTACAGCAAAGCGCGGCGAACGGGGCGATAATCCCGCTTTTCCCTGCAGGCAGACCATGGCCATCCTCACCGACAGCAACGATACCGGCGCGTGCCGTCCCCCGCCCGCGGATGCCATCGCCGCCACCCGGCACTGGCTGGAAGCGGCCGTCATCGGCCTCAACCTGTGCCCGTTCGCAAAGGCGGTGCACGTCAGGCAGCAGGTGCGCTTCGTGGTGAGCGACGCCCGGGACGCCGCCGAGCTGCGGCGCGACCTGGCGGCAGAGTTGCGGCGTCTGCGGGACACGCCGGCGCAGGAGGTCGACACCACCCTGCTGATTCATCCCTGGGTGCTGCAGGACTTCCTCGAGTACAACGACTTCCTCGACGAGGCCGATGCGGTCGTGGAAGAGCACGATCTGGCCGGCATCATCCAGGTGGCCAGCTTCCACCCGGACTACCAGTTCGCCGACGCTGGCCCTGACGACATCACCAACTACACCAACCGCTCCCCTTATCCGATCCTGCACCTGCTGCGCGAAGACAGCATCGACCGGGCCGTGGAAGCTTTTCCGGACGCGGAGGAAATCTACGGCCGCAACATGGCGACGATGGCGCGGCTGGGCCTGAAGGGCTGGCACGCGCTTGGGGTGAAGCCTGCGGCGGACAAGGAACGGGGCGAAGACTGAAGCATCCGGATCCGGTTGCGGGGGGTCAAAACTGGACCGGAACGGGGGACTAGAATCGCGTGGACGTCGTTCGGTACGACCGATGCAAGCGTGTCCGCGCGAAGGCAAGAAAAATATTGCCTAGTTGGAATTTTTTAACTATATTGCAGTTGTGCTATTTACTATTGTCAAGCAGACACACCACGTTACATTATTGAAACGTGAGCGGTCTTGAAATAGTTTAAGCTGTACAACATACTTGCAATATGGAATTATTAAGACTCTGACTACTCTTTCAGGCAACCCCGACATCATGGACCAAAACGAGACTACCCCACGCAGCAGCACCCGCCTTGCCGACCAGGTCAACTACGATCCGAACAACCTGCTCGACGCGCTGATCGAAAAGCTCAACCTGAAGAACGATGCGGCACTGTCTCGCGCGCTCGAAGTCGCGCCACCGGTCATCAGCAAGATCCGCCATCGCCGCCTGCCGGTCGGGGCGTCGCTGCTGATCCGCATGCATGAAGTCAGTGACCTGAGCATCAAGGAACTCCGCATCCTCATGGGCGACCGCCGCGACAAGTTCCGCATCAGCGACAAGCAGTTCAAGCCCAAGGACGCCCCTGCCGGCGCCGGCGGCATGGACATGGAGTAATACTGGTCAGCGTCTTCCCCGCCTCAGGCGGGAAAGACACCGGTCGACAGGTAGCGATCGCCCCGGTCGCACACGATGAAAACGATGGTGGCGTTCTCGACGGTCCTCGAAATGCGCAGCGCCACCTCGCAAGCCCCGGCGGCAGAAATGCCGCAGAAAATCCCCTCTTCCACCGCCATCCTGCGCGCCATGTGCTCGGCCGCCGCCTGGCTCACGTACTCGAGCTGGTCAACCGCTCCCTTGTCATAAATTCTCGGCAGATAGGCTTCGGGCCATTTCCGGATGCCCGGAATCTGCGAGCCTTCCTCCGGCTGGGCGCCGATGATGCGCACCTCGGGGTTCTTCTCACGCAGGAACCGCGATACGCCCATGATGGTGCCGGTGGTCCCCATCGCGCTGACGAAATGGGTCACGCGACCCTCGGTGTCCCGCCAGATCTCCGGACCCGTACCCTCGTAGTGCGCGCGCGGATTGTCAGGATTCGCGAACTGGTCGAGGATGATGCCCTTGCCCTCACGCTGCATCTGCTCCGCCAGGTCGCGTGCGTATTCCATCCCACCCGTCTTCGGCGTCAGGACGATCTGCGCGCCATAGGCCGCCATGCTCTGCCGCCGTTCCTCGCTCAGGTTCTCGGGCATCAGCAGGACCATCTTGTAGCCGCGCATGGACGCCGCCATCGCAAGCGCAATGCCCGTATTCCCGCTGGTCGCCTCGATCAGCGTGTCGCCGGGCTTGATTTCGCCCCGCGCTTCGGCGTGCTTGATCATCGACAGCGCCGGCCGGTCCTTCACCGAACCTGCCGGGTTGTTCCCTTCGAGCTTGCCAAGGATGACGTTGTTGCGGCGCGCGGCGTCCTCGCCCGGCAGCCGCTTCAGTTGCACGAGAGGCGTGTTGCCGATGGTGTCTTCGATAGTCAGGTAAGGCATGGCGCGATGGGCTGCTTCAGAAAAAACATCATTCTAATCGCAGACGCGCCGGCACGTTCGGCCGCGGCGGCCGTGCCGCTCAGCCGGCGAGCTCTTCCCGGGTGACTGTCGCCGTGCCCAGCTTGCCCACCACGATGCCGCCCGCGCGATTGGCGGTTTCGACGGCGTGCGCCAGCGGCATGCCGGCGCCGAGCATGACTGCCAGCGTCGCGATCACGGTATCGCCGGCGCCGGAGACATCGAACACCTCGCGCGCAAGCGTCGGAAAATGCAGCACGTCGCCCGCGGTATAAAGCGACATGCCCTCCTCCGACCGCGTCAGCAGCAGGGCCTCCAGCCCGAGTTCGGCGCGCAGTGCCTGGGCCTTGCGGGTGAGCTGGGCCTCGTCCTTCCAGCCGCCCACGGCCTGGCGCAGCTCAGACTTGTTCGGCGTCAGTATGCTGGCGCCCTTGTAGCGGCTGAAGTCATCGCCCTTCGGATCAACCAGCACCGGTTTGCCGAGGGCACGGGCCGCCTCTACCATCTGCGCGACGTTGACGAGGCTGCCCTTCGCGTAGTCGGACAGCACAATCAGGTCGTAGTCCGGCAGCATGGCGTTGTACTGCGTCAGCTTGTCGCGCAGCACGAGGTCGGTGGGCGGCTCCTCGAAGTCGACGCGCAGCAATTGCTGCTGCCGGCCGATCACGCGCAGCTTGACGATGGTGGAGATGGACGGGTCGCGGTTCAGGCAGCTGCCGATGCGCAGCGCGTCGAGCAGACGCTGCAGCGCGTCGCCCGCCTCGTCCTGGCCCACCACGCCGAGCAGTCCGACTTCGGCGCCGAGCGCGACCGCATTGCGGGCGACGTTCGCCGCGCCGCCCAGCCGTTCCTCCCGCCGCTCCACGCGCACCACCGGGACGGGCGCCTCGGGCGATATCCGGTTGACCTCACCGAACCAGTAACGATCCAGCATCACGTCGCCAGCGATCAGCAGGCGCGGGGCATGTTGCGGCAGATTTATGGTTGTCATGTCGTTCCGGTCGTTGCCGCCGCCGCGGCGGCATCAGTTCATTACGTTCAGTTCTTCGGTGCGGCGCGGGGGATAGCTTTCCCACTGGCTGCAGCCGGGGCATTGCCAGTAGAACTGGCGCGCCTTGAAGCCGCACTGGCTACACTGGTACCGTGCAAGCTTCTGCGCATAGCCGTGCACCAGGTTCTGCACCATCGACAGCTCCCGCCGCATTTCCGGCGGCGCCTCCATCATGCGCGCCTCCAGCAGCTTGTCGAGCCCGAGCAGCGTCGGCGTGCGGCGCAGTTCATCGCTCACCAGTTGGTTCGCCGCCTCCACGCCATCGAGTTCGAGCACGGCCTTGAAGACCACTTCCAGCAGGTCGATCGACGGCGCCTCCGCGAGGTAGTTCTTCAGCAGGTTCACGCCCTCCTGCGGTCGGCCGACCGACCGGTAGCCGTCCATCAGCCGCTGCGCCACCAGCGCAGCATGCGGGACGCTCTGTTGCTCCACCTTGCGCCAGGCCATCAGGGCCGCCTCGGTGTCGCCCTTTGCCAGGCAGGCATCGCCGATCAGCATTGCCGCGCGAACGTTGCTGCGGTCCGTCGCCAGCGCTTTCTCGAGCAGCGCAAGTGCGGCGTCGGGATGGGTGTGAACCAGCTCGTCCTGGGCCAGCTCGCAATAGAACTGCGCAATCTCCTTCTGCCGTGCGCCTGCACCGGATTCCTGCAGGCCCCGCGCCGCCTCGATCGCACGCATCCATTCCTTCTCGCGTTGGTAGATCTCCAGCAGCGCGCGCCGGGCCTGGGCACCGTACTGGGTGTCGACCAACAGGTTGAAGGTCTCCTCCGCCCGGTCCAGCAGCCCGGCCTTCAGGTAGTCCTGGCCAAGCTCATAGCGCGATTGCAGCTTGTATTCATCCGGCAGGTCGGGCCGGGCGAGCAGATTCTGGTGGACCCGTACGGCCCGCTCGATCTCGCCGCGCCTGCGGAACAGGTTGCCCAGCGCGAAATGCAGCTCGATGGTCTCGGGATCGAGGGTGACGATCTCGATGAAGGCATCGATCGCCTTGTCCGGCTGCTCGTTGAGCAGGAAATTGAGGCCGCGGAAGTACCCGCGCGGCAGGCTGCGCGACTCGGACACCAATTGCTTGATGTCCACGCGCGCCGCCACCCAGCCCAGGCCGAAAAAGACGGGAATGGCAAGCAGCCACCAGGTTTCGAATTCCATGCGGTTTGATTGTCGACGATGTTATTTGTTGGTGACGCTGTCCGGCTGCGGGGGCTGTACCCTGGCCTGCATCTGCGCTGCCCTGTCCCGTTCGAGGCCGGCAATCTGCTTCTGCTGCCTGGCGAGCTCGCGCCGGTGGCGCAGCAGCGTCGGCAACATGGCAAGTATGCCCAGCGCCGCACCCCCGCAGAAGAAACCCAGCAGCAGCAGCACGAGGGGCCCGCGCATCTCGTAGTCGAAGAAGTAGCGTAGCGCAACTACCTGGGTATTCTTTAGCGCAAATCCAAAAAAGAGGATGAAGAGGATGATCGCGGCTATCCGCAAGACGATTTTCATTGCGCCGCTCCCTTGCTCGTTGTTCTCATCGATTGCCGGCGCCGCCGGCGAAGGCGGCCTGATGCACAAAACGAAATTGTACGTGAAAAGAAACAGCTTCCGATCGGGCAAAAAAAAACGGCATCCGAGGATGCCGTTTTTGTTCCCGCAAACAAGCTAGTCTTCCTTGATCGGTTGTCCGACCGTGGCGTCGACCCGCTCCCGCAGCTCCTTGCCAGGCTTGAAGTGCGGCACCCGTTTTTCGGGAACCATCACCTTGTCGCCGGACTTTGGATTACGGCCGATGCGCGGCGGGCGGCTGTTCAGCGCAAAACTGCCGAAGCCGCGGATCTCGATGCGCTGGCCGTTGGACAGGGCATCCGCCATTGCATCGAGGATCGTCTTGACGGCGAAATCCGCATCCTTTGCTACCAGTTGCGGATAACGCTCGGCGAGACGGGCAATCAGCTCCGACTTGGTCATTTACGGTGCCGACCCTTATTGCTTGTTGTCGAGCTTGGCCTTCAGCAGTGCGCCCAGGCTGGTGGTGCCGGATGCTGCGCTGGAGTCGGACGACATCTTCTGCATTGCTTCCTGGGTGTCGGCATTGTCCTTCGCCTTGATCGACAGCTGGATGCTGCGCGACTTGCGGTCGATGTTGATGATCATTGCCTCGACCTTGTCGCCGACCTTCAGGTGGGTACCGGCATCTTCCACGCGGTCGCGGGAGAGTTCGGATGCACGCAGGTAGCCTTCGACTTCATCGGACAGCTGGATCACGCCGCCCTTCGGCTCGACCGACTTGACGGTGCCGGTGACAATCGCACCCTTGTCGTTCATCGCAACGAAGTTGTTGAACGGGTCGCCTTCGAGCTGCTTGACGCCCAGCGATACACGCTCGCGCTCGACGTCGATCGCCAGCACGACGGCTTCCAGTTCGTCGCCCTTCTTGAACTTGCGGACGGCTTCTTCGCCGGCTTCGGTCCAGGACAGGTCGGACAGGTGCACCAGGCCGTCGATATTGCCGGACAGGCCGATGAATACGCCGAAGTCGGTGATCGACTTGATCGCGCCGCGAACCTTGTCGCCCTTCTTGTGGTTCATTGCGAAGTCTTCCCACGGATTCGGCTTGCACTGCTTCATGCCGAGGGAGATACGACGACGCTCTTCGTCGATTTCCAGGACCATGACTTCGACTTCGTCGCCCAGCTGAACAACCTTGTTCGGGGCCACGTTCTTGTTGGTCCAGTCCATCTCGGACACGTGCACCAGGCCTTCGATACCCTGCTCGACTTCCACGAATGCGCCGTAGTCGGTCAGGTTGGTGACCTTGCCGAACAGGCGGGTGCCTTGCGGGTAGCGACGGGACAGGCCGGTCCACGGATCGTCGCCGAGCTGCTTGACGCCGAGCGAGACGCGGTTCTTTTCCTGATCGTACTTGAGGACCTTGGCGGTGATCTCCTGACCGACGGACAGCACTTCGGACGGGTGACGCACACGACGCCATGCGAGGTCGGTGATGTGCAGCAGGCCGTCGATGCCACCGAGGTCGACGAACGCACCGTAATCGGTGATGTTCTTGACGATACCGGTGACGATGGTGCCTTCCTTCAGGGTTTCCATCAGCTTCGCACGCTCTTCGCCCATCGATGCCTCGATGACGGCGCGACGCGACAGCACGACGTTGTTACGCTTGCGGTCGAGCTTGATGACCTTGAATTCCAGGGTCTTGCCTTCGTACGGGGTGGTGTCCTTGACCGGACGGGTGTCGACCAGCGAACCTGGCAGGAACGCGCGGATGCCGTTGGTAAGAACGGTCAGGCCGCCCTTGACCTTGCCGTTGACGGTGCCGGTAACCAGCTCGCCCGACTCCATCGCCTTTTCCAGCGAGAGCCAGGATGCGAGACGCTTGGCCTTGTCGCGCGACAGGATGGTGTCGCCAAAACCGTTTTCCAGCGACTCGATCGCAACGGAGACGAAGTCGCCAACCTGGACTTCGACTTCACCGTTGTCGTTCTTGAATTCTTCGATGGGGATGAATGCTTCGGACTTCAGGCCGGCGTTCACGACGACAAAGTTGTAGTCGACACGGACGACTTCAGCCGAAATCACTTCACCGGAACGCATGTCCTGGCGGGAGAGCGACTCCTCGAACAGGGCTGCAAAGCTTTCCATTCCGGTTGATTGTTGTTGCGCAATAGACATAAGTAAGAGAAGGTTTGGCCAGCAAAGACCGTGTCTGTTCTGGTCCTGTACTGGGTTAGGTTCATCAACACCTGCACCGGCATTGCGCCAGGGCGGGCACCAATCGCACTACGGGAACACGCAACCGCTCACGCGTGTTTTCTCACTGCCGCATACCATTTGAGCACCTGCTCGACAGCTTCATCCGCAGTCATCCGCGAAGTATCCAAAGTGTGTGCGCCCTCGGCTGGTTTCAACGGAGCGACGGCTCGGTTCGAATCCCTTTCGTCGCGCTCCTTCAAATCCTTGAGAAGGTTGGTCATATTAGCAGGAAAACCCTTGTCAATCAATTGCTTATACCGTCTTTCGGCGCGGGCCTCGACGCTTGCGGTAAGGAACACCTTGAGGCTGGCGTGAGGAAAGATCACGGTGCCCATGTCACGGCCGTCAGCCACCAGGCCGGGAGGCTGCCGGAAACCGAGCTGCAGCCCGACGAGCGCGTGCCGGACGTTTGGCAAAGAGGCAATTTTCGACGCGGTATTGCCGACTTCCTCGGCACGGATCGCGGCAGTCACATTCTCGTTCGCCAACCAGACCTGGTCCCCGGCAAAGCGGCAGGGCAGGCGCTCTGCCAGCTTCGACAGGGCATGTTCGTCATTCAGGGCGACCTGGTGGCGCAAGGCGCTCAGCGCGGTCAGGCGGTACAGCGCGCCCGAGTCGAGATAGTGGAATCCGAGCTTGAGCGCGACACGATGCGCGACCGTCCCTTTGCCGGAAGCAGTGGGACCGTCGATGGCGATTACGGGAATGGTGTTCGTCTGGGTCATGGCGTCTTCGGCGGCGGCATGGCCGGCAATGCCGCACGGCCTGTTCAGATCAGTTCGTTGCGGGTGATGCGGGCGAATGCCTCGAAATAGTCGGGGAAGGTCTTGGCGACGCACTTCGGATCGTTGATCCGGAGCGCCGCGCCGGCCCGCAACGCACCGCTGAGCGTCGCAAGGGAGAAGCACATCGCCATCCTGTGGTCGTCATAGGTATCGATTGCGGCTGGGCGGATTTGTTCTGGCGGCGTGATGCGAAGGAAGTCCGCCCCCTCTTCCACCGTGGCGCCGAGCTTGCGCAGTTCGGTTGCCATCGCCGCGATCCGGTCCGTTTCCTTTACCCGCCAGCTGCCGATATTGCGCAGCGTGCTGACGCCGTCGGCGTGCAGCGCGGCAACGGCGATCGTCATTGCCGCGTCCGGTATATGGTTGAAGTCGGCATCGATTGCACGCAAGGCGCCACCGGCCCGTGCCTCGATCCAGTTCTCGCCCATGGAAATGGTCGCCCCCATCCCCTCGAGTGCCTCGACGAAGCGCACGTCGCCCTGGATGCTGCCGCGCCCGACACCCTCGACCCGCACGGGGCCGCCGGCGATCGCGCCTGCAGCAAGGAAATACGAGGCCGAGGACGCATCACCTTCGACATGGATGGCGCCCGGGCTGCGGTATTTCTGGCCTGCGCCGATGGTGAACGACTGCCAGCCGTGCCGCTCGGCGCGCACGCCGAAGCGCTCCATCAGGTTGAGCGTGATGTCGATGTAGGGCTTGGAAATCAGCTCGCCTTCCACGTCGATCGTGACCGGCCTGTCTGCCGCGATCAGCGGCGCTGCCATCAGCAAAGCGGTCAGGAATTGGCTCGACACATTGCCGCGTACCTGCAACCTGTCGGCGCGGATGCGGCCCCGCTGGATATGTAGCGGCGGGTAGCCGGCCTCGCCGGTATACGTGATCTGGGCGCCGATGCCGTTCAGGGCATCCACCAGGTCGCCGATCGGACGTTCATGCATGCGCGCCACGCCATGCAGCGTGAAATCGCCGCCGAGCACCGCAAGCACCGCCGTCAGCGGGCGGATCGCCGTGCCCGCGTTGCCCATGAACAGGTCCGCGTGATGCACCGGCAGGGACCCGTCGATGCCGTGCACCAGGAACTCCTGGGTCTCCCCCACCTGTTCCCATTGCACACCCAGCTTCTGCAGGGCCATCAGCATCACATGCGTGTCGTCCGATGCAAGCAGGTCGTGGATACGCGTCGCGCCGCCGGCCAGCGCGGCCAGCAGCAAGGTCCTGTTGGATATGCTTTTCGAGCCGGGCAGCCGCACCGCGCCTTCCACGCGCATAGCCGGCTGCAGGTCGAGATGATGGGGATAGTGTTTCATTGGCCTCGCAGCGTTCAGTCGCCGCCCTGTCTGTTCTGTTGTTCCGCGGCCTCGATCGTCCTGATCCAGCCCTGGCGTGCGCGCTGCGCATTCGCATATACCGTTTCCAGTGCCGCGCCGTCCGCCGCAGCCAACCGCTCGCGGACCTCGCCGAGCCGGGCGATGTAGGCGTCGAGCTCCGACAGCAGCGCCGGGCGGTTCGCCAGCGAAATGTCGCGCCACATTTCGGGCGACGAGCCGGCGATCCGGGTGAAATCGCGGAAGCCGCTCGCTGCATACTGGAACAGCAGGTCGGCATGCGGCTTGCGGGCGATGTCGTCGACCAACGCGTAGGCGAGCAGGTGCGGCAGGTGACTCACCGCCGCGAACACCCGGTCGTGGTCTTCCGCGCTCAGCTGGTGAATGATGGCGCCGCACCGCCGCCAGGCGCCGGCCACCCGCTCCACGTCGATAGGAAAATTCTCGGGCAAGGGGGTCAGCACCGCCTTCTTGCCGGCATAGAGGTCGGCAATCGCCGCCTCGGGCCCGTTCTGCTCTCGCCCGGCGATGGGATGCCCTGGCACGAACTGCCCGATCTTGCTGCCGAGGGCGGCGCGCGCGGCAGCGACCACGTCGGACTTGGTGCTGCCGGCGTCGGTCACCACGACGCCCGGTCGCAAGTGCGGGGCGATGGAAGAAAGGATGGCGCCGGTCTGCGCAACCGGCGCCGCGATCAGCACCAGGTCGGCGTCCTCTAGCGCCTCGGCAGCGTTCGCGCATGTCCGGTCGACGATGCCCAGTGCCTTGGCGCGCGCCAGGACCTCCGGACTACGGCCCACTCCCGCGACCTGCCCGACTGCGCCAGCCGACTTGAGGGCGAGCGAAAAAGACCCGCCGATCAGGCCAACGCCAAAGATTGCAATCTTGTTGAACACGATGGGCAGCCCCGGGAGGTTGAAATTCAGGCCAGGACGTTCTTCAAGGCGGCGATGAATGCGGCATTTTCTTCCGGCAGGCCGATCGAGATGCGCAGCCACTGCGGAAGGCCGTAGTTGCCGACCGGGCGAACGATGATGCCCTGCTTCAGCAATGCGAGATTCACGCGTGCGCCGGCACCCTCGTCCTCGCCGACCTTGACCAGCACGAAATTTCCGCAGGATGGCACATACTGCAGGCCGAGTGCATCGAATGCCGCCGTCAGCTGCTGGTAGCCATCCGCATTCAGCCTGGCGCTGCGGGCGAGAAATGCGGTGTCGCCGAGCGCAGCAACCGCGGCCGCCTGCGCCAGGGAGTTGACGTTGAACGGCTGGCGGATGCGGTTCAGCAGGTCGGTCAGGCCCGGCTGCGCAATGCCGAAGCCCACGCGCAACCCGGCCAGCCCATACGCCTTGGACAGCGTGCGCGAGACCAGCAGGTTCGGATACTCGCGCACCCAGGCGATCGAGTCATACTGGCGGTCCGGCGAAAGATATTCGTTGTAGGCCTCATCGAGCACCACGACGACGTTGCGCGGCACCCGCGCCAGGAAGGCCGCAATCTTCTCGGCGGGGATGAAAGTCCCGGTCGGATTGTTGGGATTGGCAATGAACACCAGCCGGGTATCGGCCGTGATCGCGGCCGCCATCGCGTCGAGGTCATGACCGAATTCCACGGCCGGCACCACGATGGCCCGCCCGCCTACCGCCTGCGTGGCGAGCGGGTAGACGGCGAACGAGTACTGCGCATAGACCACGGCCTGCCCCGGCTGCACCAGCGCATGCGCCGCGAGTTCGAGGATATCGTTGCTGCCGTTGCCCAGCGTGAT
This sequence comes from Noviherbaspirillum sp., assembly GCF_036563305.1. Classification (GTDB taxonomy): domain Bacteria; phylum Pseudomonadota; class Gammaproteobacteria; order Burkholderiales; family Burkholderiaceae_D; genus Noviherbaspirillum. The sequence goes on from NZ_DATCMQ010000012.1 coordinate 106,402, forward strand.
CCAGTCCTGAGGCACACCGTACTTCGCCTTGATCGCCTGCTTCAGCTCGAAACCGTTGGAATCCGGGTAGCGCGCGGTGTCGGCGAGCGCCGCGAGCATGGCTTCCCTTGCCGACGCCGGCATGCCGAGCGGGTTCTCATTGGACGCCAGCTTGACGATCTTGGCTTCGTCCAGGCCGAATTCGCGCGCCACCTCGGCGATTGGTTTGCCGCCCTGGTAAGGCGCGATTGCACGGACATAGTCGGGGCCGAATTGATTTGACATGGCGGGTTCCATAAAAAACGGGGCAGGCGCGGCTTCCTGGGCCGCGCCGGCACAGGGTCAAGACAGGCTGAAAGGATACGATCCGAGGACCTTGAAGAACGCCGAATTTTGCCGCAACTCGCTGAACGCGGTCTCGACCTTCGTGTCCTGGACATGCCCTTCGACGTCCACGTAAAAGTAGTAATCCCAGGTCCCGGTGCGGGCCGGGCGCGACTCGAAACGCGTCATCGACACGCCATGCCTTGCCAGCGGGGCCAGCAGGCCGTAGACGGCACCTGCCTTGTTCGGCACCGCCAGCGCGAGCGAGGTCTTGTCCTTGCCGCTGGGGCCGGGCTGCATGCGGCCGATCACCACGAAGCGGGTCCGGTTGTGCGGGTCATCCTGCACATGGGCCTTGACCACGCCGAGGTTGTAGCGCTCCCCGGCAATCTCGCCCGCAATTGCCGCGGTGGTGGGATCGTCGGCAGCGATGCGCGCCGCTTCGCCGTTGGACGCGACGGCGATCCGCTCGATGCCGGGACAGTTCAGGTTGAGCCAGACCTGGCACTGGGCCAGCGTCTGCGAATGCGCGCAGATCCGCCGCACGCCATCCATGGTGCCGGTCTTGGTCATCAGGCTGTGATGCACCGGTATCGATACCTCGCCGCTGATCGACAAGGTGGTTTGCAGCAGCAGGTCCAGGGTGCGGTTGATCGCTCCCTCGCTCGAGTTTTCGACCGGGACGACGCCGAAATCGGCCGTGCCCGCCTCGGTCGCCCGAAATACCTCGTCGATGGAAGCGCAGGGCAGCCCCTCGACCGCATGCCCGAACTGCTGGTACACGGCCTGTTCGCTGAAGGTGCCGGGAGGGCCGAGATAGGCGACGGCGACGCGGCGCTCCAGCGCCCGGCAGGATGACATGATCTCGCGGAAGATCGTCTGGACATCAATGTTCGCCAGCGGCCCGGGGTTCACGTCCGCAACCTTGCGCAAGACCTGCGCCTCGCGCTCGGGCCGGAATACCGGCGCGTTCGTCTCTGCCTTCACATGGCCGACCTGCTCCGCCACCTGCGCGCGCCGGTTGAGGAGGTCAAGGATCTGCGCATCGATGGCATCGATCTGTTCACGCAGGGGTTTGAGTTTGTCGTCGCTCATATTCTTCAATGCCTTCGGCGCCTGCCCGCCGCGCGGCGCATTGCCGCCGGCCGGGCCGGCCGGACTGCTAGCCGTGCTGCTTCTCAAAATCCTTCAGGTAGTCGACCAGCGCCTGCACGCCTTCCGGCGGCATCGCGTTGTAGATCGACGCGCGCATCCCGCCGACCGACTTGTGTCCCTTGAGCTGCAGCAGCCCGCGCGCCTTTGCGCCCGCCAGGAAGGCGTCGTTCAGTCGATCGTCGTGCAGGAAAAAGGGGACGTTCATGCGGGAACGGCAGGTCTTGTCCACCTTGTTGCTGTAGAAGCCGGTGGAATCCAGGAAGTCGTACAGGAGCGCAGCTTTCGCAATATTGCGCTGCTCGATCGCCGCCACGCCCCCCTGCCGCTTCAGCCACTGAAAAACCAGACCGGCAATGTAGATGGAATAGGTCGGCGGCGTGTTGTACATCGAGTTGTTTTCGGCGACCACCTTCCAGTCGAACGCCGACGGACAGATCGCCAACGCGTGGCCGACAAGATCCTCGCGTACGATGACCAGCGTCAGTCCGGCAGGTCCGATGTTCTTCTGTGCGCCGCCGAAGATCACGCCGTAGCGGGACACGTCGATCTGGCGCGACAGGATGTGCGAAGACATGTCCGCAACGAGCGGTGCCCCCCCGGTGTCGGCATCGACATCCGGCGAAAACTGGAATTCGACGCCGTCGATGGTTTCGTTCGTGCATACATGCACATACGCGGCATCACGGCTGAGCTTCCATGTCTCGCGCGGCGGAATTGTCCGGAACTTGCCATCCTCCTCGGCGGAGGCGGCGACGTTCACCGTGCAATACTTCTTTGCTTCCTTGATCGATTTGCCCGACCACGCGCCGGTATGGATGAAGTCGACCGTCGCCGGTTGGGCTTTTCGGCCGACGAGGTTCATCGGCACGATGGCGTTTTCACCGATACCGCCGCCTTGCAGGAACAGGATGCGGTAGTTTGCCGGCACGGCGAGCAGATCCCGCAGGTCGCGTTCTGCCGCCTCGAAGATCGCGCCGAATTCCTTGCCGCGGTGGCTCATCTCCATCACCGACATGCCGCTGCCCTGCCAGTCCAGCATTTCCGCGGCTGCCTGCTGCAGCACTTCCTGCGGCAGCATCGCCGGGCCAGCCGAAAAGTTGAAGACGCGCGTCATTCTTCCTCCGTGGCTCCGCCTTCGACAGCACCCATCTCGTCCTCGACGTCCGATTCGACGATGCGTTGCAAGCCGCTGAGGCGGGTACCGTCCTCGACCGCGATCAGCGTCACGCCCTGCGTCGCGCGCCCCATCTCCCGGATCTCCGCGACCCGGGTGCGAATCAGCACGCCGCCGGTCGTGATCAGCATGATCTCGTCGCTGGCCTCGACCAGCGTTGCCGCCACCACCTTGCCGTTGCGTTCGCTCGTCTGGATCGCAATCATGCCCTTGGTGCCACGACCATGGCGCGTGTATTCCGTGATCGGCGTACGCTTGCCGAAACCGTTCTCGGTCGCGGTCAGCACCGACTGCTGCTCGTTCTCCGCGACCAGCAGCGCGATCACCTGCTGGCCTTCGTCCAGGTTCATGCCGCGGACACCGCGCGCAAGCCGTCCCATCGGCCGCACGTCGTTCTCGTCGAAGCGGACCGCCTTGCCGGAGTCCGAGAACAGCATGACGTCGTGCTTGCCGTCGGTCAGCGCGGCGCCAATCAGGAAGTCGCCGTCGTCAAGGTCGACCGCAATGATGCCCGCCTTGCGGGGGTTGCTGAACTCCGGAAGCGGCGTCTTCTTGACGGTACCCAGGCTGGTGGCCATGAAGACGTAGCGGTCCTCGGGGAAGGTGCGGTTTTCACCCGACAGCGGCAGCACCACGGTAATTTTTTCCCCATCCTGCAGCGGGAACATGTTCACGATGGGCTTTCCGCGCGAAGCGCGCGACCCCTGCGGCACTTCCCACACCTTCAGCCAGTACAGGCGACCCCGGTTGGAGAAGCACAGGATGTAATCGTGCGTGTTGGCAATGAACAGCTGGTCGATCCAGTCGTCTTCCTTGGTCGCCATCGCCTGCTTGCCGCGACCGCCGCGCTTCTGCGCGCGGTACTCGGAAACCGGTTGCGATTTCATGTACCCGGTGTGGGACAGCGTCACCACCATGTCCTGCGGGGTGATCAGATCCTCGGTGCCGAGATCCGTGGCGTTCAGCTCGATCTGCGAACGGCGCACGTCCTTGGCGCCCTCTCCGTATTCGTTCTTGGCGCTGTTGAGCTCGTCGGAAATGATCGCGGTCACCCGGGCCGGCTTGGCCAGGATGTCGAGCAGATCGGCGATCTGCGCCATCACTTCCTTGTACTCATTGACGATCTTGTCCTGTTCGAGGCCGGTCAGACGCTGCAGGCGCATCTGCAGGATTTCCTGTGCCTGGTCGTCGGACAGCTTGTACAGGCCATCGGACTGGATGCCGTAATGCTTCGGCAGATTTTCAGGCCGGAATGCCTCGATGCCACCGGCATTGTCGCCGCCGGTCCGGGCAAGCATATCGCGTACCACCGACGAGTCCCACGCCCGCGCCATCAACTCGGATTTTGCGATCGGCGGAGTCGGCGCCGCCTTGATGATCGCAATGAAATCATCGATATTGGCCAGCGCCACCGCCAGGCCTTCCAGCACGTGGCCCCGCTCGCGCGCCTTGCGCAACTCGAACACGGTGCGGCGGGTCACCACTTCGCGACGGTGCGACAGGAAGCACTCGAGCATCTGCTTGAGGTTGAGCAGCTTCGGCTGTCCGTCGACCAGTGCTACCATGTTCATGCCGAACGTATCCTGCAGCTGGGTCTGCTTGTACAGATTGTTGAGGACGACTTCCGGCACTTCGCCGCGCTTGAGTTCGATCACGACGCGCATGCCCGACTTGTCGGACTCGTCGCGGATGTCCGAGATGCCTTCGAGCTTCTTGTCCCGCACCAGCTCCGCAATGCGCTCGAGCAGGGACTTCTTGTTCACCTGGTAGGGCAGCTCGTCCACGATGATCGCGGTCCGGCTGTCCTTGCCGAACTCTTCGAAATGGGTGCGGGCGCGCATCACCACGCGGCCGCGGCCGGTGCGATAACCGTCGCGTACGCCGGACACGCCGTAAATGATGCCAGCCGTGGGGAAGTCGGGCGCCGGGATGATCTCGATCAGCTCGTCCACCGAGCACTCGGGATTGCGCAGGACGTGCAGCGCGCCGTTCACGACTTCGGTCAGGTTGTGCGGTGGGATGTTGGTGGCCATGCCGACCGCAATGCCTGAGGAGCCGTTGATCAGCAGGTTGGGAATCCGCGTCGGCAGTACCGACGGCTCCTTCTCCTTGCCGTCATAGTTCGGCACGAAGTCGACCGTCTCCTTCTCGATGTCCGCCAGCAGCTCGCTCGATATCTTGTCGAGGCGGCACTCCGTGTAGCGCATGGCCGCGGCGTTGTCGCCATCGATCGAACCAAAGTTTCCCTGGCCGTCGACAAGCGTGTAGCGCAGCGAAAAATCCTGCGCCATGCGTACCAGCGTGTCGTAAATTGCCTGGTCACCGTGCGGGTGGTACTTACCCATCACCTCGCCGACGACGCGCGCGCACTTCACATAGGGACGGTTCCAGACGTTGTTCGTCTCGTGCATCGCGAAAAGGACCCGACGGTGCACCGGCTTGAGGCCGTCGCGCACGTCCGGCAGCGCACGACCCACGATCACGCTCATTGCGTAATCGAGATAACTCTTGCGCATCTCCTCTTCAAGCGAAATCGGGATAGTCTCTTTTGCGAATTGATCCATTGCGAGTCGGCTCTTCTATGCTGTCGTTGACAGGAGGGTAAGGAGCGGCTGCTTCAAGGAAGCGGGCGCCGAACATTGGATTCTAGCATGCAGCCCCTGCCGACTCTCCATTGGACACCGGGCAAGGCGCGGTGCGCGAAAGTGGGGCAAGATTTCCGAAATTATGTTTAAATAAATGTTTCGTTGTGACAATTGTTGCAACAGCTTATTGATTCGGGAATGCACAAATATCTCGCCCTGGTGGCGACCCTAGCCCTCGGAACCGGGGCTTCAGCCCAGAATGCGCCAACCGACATCCGTTCGGCTACGCCCCACTCAAGCTATCTTCAGGATGGACGAGGGGTCGTCGTGCGCAGCGGAAACGGCATGTGCTGGCGAACAGGCACCTGGTCGCCGTCGGATGCCGTGACAGGCTGCGATGGCGCGCTACTGCCTCCGGTGGCGAACCCGATTGCCCCGCCAATCGTGGCCTCGAACCCGCCGGCGCTGGCGCCTGCGCCGGGGCAGGTTGCGCGCTGCGACTTCTCTGCGACGCTTGGCGGTGATGCATCCTTCGCCTTCGGTCGCGCTGCGCTTACGCCGGCAGCGCGGCAACAGCTGGACCGGGAGGTTGTTGCCCGCGTCAGCGAATGCAGCCAGGTCGAGAGCATCTTGATTACCGGGCACGCGGACAGGCTCGGCTCACAGCAAGCCAACCAGAAACTGTCGGAACAACGCGCCGGTGCGGTGGCGACTTACCTCAAGGGCAAAGGAATCGGCCCGCAGATCGATTTGCTCGGCGCAGGAAAATCGCAGCCCGTCAAAGCCTGCAGCGACAAGTTACCGCGCGCGCAGTTGCAGCGCTGCCTCGCGCCGAACCGCCGGGTCGTGATCGAAGTTCGAGGGCTAAAGAATTAACGGACAGGATTGTGCGCAAGAACAGCTTTTCTGTAAAAACACCAGTATTTTGTGACCGCACGTTGCAGAAAAACGACGAAGTATTAAAAACGCACGACGATTGATTCAGCAGTAATGGATGTAGCACAAGCGTATGGCAAAATGTAGTTAATCAAAAGATCATTGCAGGAGAACAACCTGCGGGAAAAATGATCTAATAAAATTGAAGTCATCTGTTGCGCAGTTTATCTGCGGATATCTCAACCAAGAGGAAAAATATGAATAAATTAGCAAAACTCGTCTTTGCTGCGTCCGCAGTTGCGTCGTTCTCGGCCTTTGCTCAGCAGGACATCCAGGCCCGGACGCCCAACAGCGCATACCTGCAGGATGCACGCGGCGTGATCGCCCGTGATCCGTTCGGCCTGTGCTGGCGTACCGGTACGTGGACCCCGGCTGATGCAGTCGGCGGCTGCGATGGCGAGATCGCCAAGCCTGTAGCCGCTCCGGTTGCTGCACCGGCACCGGCTCCGGCACCGGCACCGGCGCCGGCTCCGGCACCGACTTCAGAGAAAGTCACCTTCGCTGCTGACACCTTCTTCGACTTCGACAAGGCTGTCCTGAAGGCAGACGGCAAGGCAAAGCTGGACGACCTGGCATCCAAGCTGCAAGGCATGAACCTCGAAGTCGTGATCGCCGTTGGCCACACCGACTCGATCGGCGCCGACAGCTACAACCAGCGCCTCTCCGTGCGCCGTGCTGAAGCCGTCAAGGCCTACCTGGTGTCCAAGGGCGTTGAAGCCAACCGCGTCTACACCGAAGGCAAGGGCGAAAAGCAGCCGGTCGCCGACAACAAGACCGCCGCTGGCCGCGCGAAGAACCGTCGCGTCGAGATCGAAGTTGTGGGCACCCGCAACCGCTAATCGACCCGCACTGCACGAAAACCCCGCTTCGGCGGGGTTTTTTATTGGCTGGCCGGGATAGGCGGTCCGACGCGGCGCGCGTATTCACGTTATCATCACGACCATGAACGCCGATCCGATTGAACTGCAAAAATTCAGTGATCTCGCCCACCGCTGGTGGGATCCCACCTCCGAATTCCGTCCCCTGCATGAGATCAACCCGCTCCGCCTTGAGTGGATCAACGCGCGTGCACCCCTCGCCGGCAAGACCGTGGTAGATATCGGCTGCGGCGGCGGCATCCTTGCCGAATCGATGGCGAAGAAAGGCGCAAATGTCACCGGTATCGACCTTTCCGAGAAAGCGCTTAAGGTGGCTGACCTGCACAGCCTGGAGTCGGGCGTGCAGGTGCGATATGAACTGATTGCAGCGGAAGAACTGGCGGCCCGGGAGCCCGGGCGTTATGACATTGTGACCTGCATGGAGATGCTGGAGCATGTCCCTGATCCCGCGGCAGTGGTCGCGGCCTGCGCAAGGCTGGTGAAGCCGGGCGGCCACGTCTTCTTCTCGACCATCAACCGTAATCCCAAGGCTTACCTGTTTGCGGTCATCGGTGCGGAATACGTGCTTCGCCTGCTGCCGCGCGGTACACACGACTACACCAAGTTCATCACGCCATCGGAGCTCGCAGGATTTGCCCGCAATGCAGGACTGGAGGTTCGGGGGCTGAAGGGCATGACCTACAATCCGCTCACCAAGATCTATTCGCTGAACCAGGATACCGACGTCAACTACCTTGTCGCCTGTACCCGCCAGCGCTAATGGCTTTTGCCCCCTTGCAGCAAACCGTGATTCCATACCTGTGACCAGCTCCCTGCCCTTCCCTCGCGCCGTCCTCTTCGATCTCGACGGCACGCTCGCCGATACCGCCCCGGATCTGGGCGGCGCCATCAACCGCGTGCGCGCAGAGCGCGGCCTGCAGGAGACGCCATATGAACTGCTACGCCCGGTTGCCTCTGCCGGCGCCCGCGGACTGATCGGTGCAGCGTTTGGCCTGCGGCCGGACGACCAGGGGTATGAGGCCCTGCGGATCGAATTCCTCGCAGCCTATGAAGCGAACATCGCCGTGCAAACGCGATTGTTCGACGGGGTCGAGACGCTGCTCGCAGCGCTTGCCGAAAAGGGTATTGCCTGGGGTATCGTCACCAACAAGGCCGCCCGCCTGACCGACCGCCTGACCCCGCTGATCGGTCTTGGACACGCCGCCTGTACGATCTCCGGGGATACGACGCCCCACGCGAAGCCGCACCCGGCCCCGCTGCTGGAAGCCGCTCGCCGGATTCAGGTGCGGCCCGAAGATTGCTGGTACGTCGGTGACGATCTGCGTGATATCCAGGCCGGAAAGGCAGCGGGAATGGCGACCGTCGCTGCAGCGTGGGGCTATTGCGGTAACGTGGAGCCCTCGACATGGAACGCGGATGTCATTGCGCCAACGCCGGAATCCCTGCTTGAAATCATTCCGTCTTCCCCTTGAAACCGGACGCCGCCGCCCCATCTGGTGCGGTACAATGACATCTGTTTTGGGGACGACCTGGTTTCGACAGGGGTTGCAAAGCAGCGCAGGGCATACCGAGGACTGGCTACCTCGTTAATCCAACCGGAAATGCTTAAATGCAAACGATGAATCTTACGCTCTCGCAGCGTAAACCACTAGAAACCTAAGAACTTTCTAGCTCTACACCATCTCTTCCCTGGGGTGGGCTGGCAACAGCAGTAGAGTCATATACAGGGAATCGCGTTACGCCGGGTCACTTGGTGTAGCGTTAAACTTAGGTGACTCGCCTAGACGAAGCGTGTGCGTCCGCGTCGGCTGGGTTAAAACCAATAGGCAGCACTAAGTATGTAGAACTGTCTGTAGAGTGCTTCTGGACGCGGGTTCGATTCCCGCCGTCTCCACCATCAACACGCAAAACCGCTGACCCGTCAGCGGTTTTGTCGTTTTTGCGCTCGCCGCTGATCCGGCTTGCGTCCCGGCCCGGTACGCCGGGGAGGTTGGCCCAGGAAATATGTCCTCCGGAAGCTCGACCGATACGCACTTTCGAATCGCAATTCCTTGGCGCCTCTACCTGGGCAGCCAGCGCAGCCCTTCCACGGTGCCGGCTGCCGGGCGGTACTCGCAACCAATCCAGCCAACATAGCCAAGCTCGTCAAGCAGGCGGAAGAGGTAGGGATAGTTGAGCTCGCCTACATCCGGCTCATGACGGTCCGGCACGCCGGCGATCTGGATATGGCCAATATGGGGAAGGTACTGGCGTAGTTTCACTGCGATGTCCCCTTCCATGATCTGCGCATGGTAGAAGTCCATCTGCACCCGCAGGTTCGCCGCGCCGACCTCTTCCCGGATCCGGTGGGCCTCGGCCTGCCGGGTCAGAAAATACCCGGGCATGTCGCGGTTGTTGATCGGTTCGATCAGCAGGTTTATACCGAGTTGGGCGCATTCGGCGGCTGCGTACTTCAGATTCTCGATGAAGGTGCGTCGATATGCCTCCGTATCCGCCCCTGCGGGCACGATTCCCGCCATTGCGTGGAGGTATGGCGTGCCGAATTTCTTCGCGTACTGCAATGCCCTCGCCGTGGCCTCCCGGAACTCCTCTTCGCGTCCCGGCAGCGACGCGATCCCCCGCTCTCCTGCTTCCCAATCGCCCGGCGGCAAGTTGAAGAGGACGTTGTGCAGCTTGTATGTGCGTAGCCGCTCGGCGATGTCCTCGGGCGCGTACTGATACGGGAAGAGAAATTCGACCGCTTCAAAGCCCGATTTTCGCGCGGCTTCAAAACGGTCAATGAACGGCAGTTCATTGAACAGCATGGTCAGATTGGCGGCAAATTTGGGCATGGCGGTCCTGTGTGGCAGAAGGCTTGCGTTGGCATGGCGGCGGAATGCTTGCCAGTCTAAGTCAATACACGTTGATGTGCTCTGCAGTAAAGACCGGAAAAGAATGCGGTGGCCCGCCCGTGCAGTGCAGACGACATTGTCGGAAAAGACGGGAACGCCTCCAGGCCACCGGTCAATGCATGAAGGCGACGTCGTCCCCCTGCTGCGCAAGATCGCCTCTGCCCGAGTTTGCGCGCTCTCAACGGCCTTCGCCGCACCTTGCGGCCAAATACGAGGTAGGCAATTTATCAAGAAAAGGACGCGCCGTGACGGAAAGCGGGATCATGAAAATGATCAGGATGAGCGAGGTGAACATCGAGACATCCTGGTCCAGCGTTACACGGGAGCTGGCAAAGCGGCTTGCCGCCATCGGGGATCGCCTGACGGACGAGGAACTCGCTGCGGTGATCGACCTCGCTGCCCTGTCCTACCAGAAGGCCCGGGCCGAGTACCAGGCCAGCGTCGCCTACGACCTTCTCCTGCTGAGGATTCAGGGGAAGACGCCAAAGAAGGAATGAGTGTTTCAGGGCCAGGGCATCGGGGTCACGTCCCGGTACTGTCCGTCCTCGGGACTGCTACCGTCGTCCGGGCGACGCGTCTCGCCTGCCGCCAGTTTCGGCCCCAGGATGTCAGAGAGCTCCTGGCGCGACCGGTCGAAATCCGACGGCAACAGCGGAAACTCCTTGTTCGGCCAATTCGTCAACGCCCATTTCGTGTATTCCTCGAATCGCTGCGCGAGTTGCGCGGCAAAGTGGTCGCATTCTTCCTTGCTTGCCATTCTTTGCTCCAAAGTATGCCCCATGCGGTTTAGATGGACGGGGCTTCCCTTGGTTCGGACGCTGCCGCACCCCGCGAACTCCGGCAACCGCCATTCGTCATACGGCTATCACGCATTTGCCCTCGGCCGTCGAGGGACGAAAGGAGCATGGCATGACGCAACACGGAAACGCTTCGCAGGGAGATGCCCGCAGCACATCGCCGGGCGCAATCCCCATCGCAGCCATGGACGATCCGACTGCCGGCGGCCGGATGCTGCAGAGCGGAACGCACCTGGCGCGCATTCTTGCCGTCCGCCAGCCAGACGGCATCTTCGAGGCGCAGGTCTACGTGCGCCTTGCGCGTGAACCGCAGCGCGCGGAGACCTACATCCCGGCAGGGAATTTTGCTACCGAGGCGGAGGCATGGGAAGCCGCCGAGCAACGGGCAAAGCGGGCATTCGACGAACACGAGTTCTGATTGTCGGCGCAGGAAGTTATCGTTCTTCCATCCCCTACAATGCCGGTTGTTCTGGCCCACGTACTCCCTGACCCGGCATGGCAAAACTTCGTTCCCTCCTCAGTCCGCCCCGCGCGCTCCTGGTACTGCCCCTTGCCTGCGCATTGAGCGCGTGCGTTTCCGAGAGCGTGCAGCAGGAGGAAGTGAAGCGAACGGCACTGCTGAAGGGCAAGGGGGTCACCCTGTTTGCCGCCGGCGATATTGCGGACTGCCGCAGGGTGCCGGCGGCGGAGAGCGGCGCCGCGAAAACCGCCGCGCTCGTCGAGGCCCGGCTTGCCGCCGATCCCGCCGCCTTCGTCCTGACGCTCGGCGATCACACCTATCCTGTCGGCCTGCTCCAGGAATTCATCGATTGTTATGAACCGACATGGGGACGGTTCAAGTCCCGTACCTATCCGGTGCCCGGCAACCATGAGTACTACACGCCCCACGCCGTCGGCTACTACACCTACTTCGGCGCCCGCGCCGGGGAAGCCCGGCGCGGTTACTACAGCTTCCGCGCCGGAAGCTGGCACCTTATTGCACTGAACAGCTACCTGAAACCGGACGACCATGCGCAGCAGCTGGCATGGCTGAAGGCCGAACTGAAGACATCAGGCGCGCGCTGCACCCTGGCGTTCTGGCACCACCCCGTCTTCAGTTCGGGCGGGCACGGCAACAACAGCCGCATGCGGGATGCCTGGGACATCCTCCATGCGGCGGGGGCGGACGTGATCCTGGCGTCGCATGATCACGACTATGAACGCTTTGCGCCGCAGGACGGTTCGGGACAGCGCGACGACGCGCGCGGCATCCGTCAGTTCGTCGTCGGCACCGGCGGTGCCAAGCTCACGCCGTTCCGCTTCCGCAACTGGAATACCGAGCGCAGCGACAACCTGTCGCATGGCGTGCTGAAGCTGGCGTTGAAGGATGCCGGCTACGAATGGGAATTCCTGCCGGTCGACAAGGATGGCTTCACCGATGCCGGCAGCACGCTTTGTCACTGAAGGAAAATCTGCTGACGAACGTCATGCGTGCCCGCATGGGCGCATGCTAAGGTCAGCATGGAACCATGCCCGGCACGCTGGACGCCGGGCCACCAGGAATACCATGATGGCATCCCCCTCCGAGAACGTGCGGCTGTTCCTTGCGCTCTGGCCGGACGACACGACGCGCAATGCGCTGATGCAGCTGCAGGCACCGCTCCGCGGCAGGCTGGTGCCGTACCGGAACCTGCACCTGACGCTGGCTTTCCTTGGCTTGCAGCCAGTCGAGACCGTAAACGCCTGCAAGGACATCCTGATGCACCTCGGCTCCCCGGCGCCCGTGCTGAGGCTCGACAAGGTCGGGTACTTCGCCCGCAACCGGATTGCATGGGCCGGCGCACATGCGGCGCCGCCCGAACTGATGACGCTTTACGAGGAGCTTTCCGCATCCCTGACACACCACGGCATCGGCGGCGACCGACAGTCCTTCAAGCCGCATGTGACCTTGGCCCGCGATGCATCAATGCCGGTCGACATGACCTTCACGCCGATCGTGTGGCGCGCATCGCACGTGACGCTGGTGCAGTCGAAGACCGGCCCGGGCGGATCGGCATATGAAGTGATCGCGTCGCGCTCGCTCGATGAGAAGATTTGGATCCCGGATGAAGGCGGCCAGGACGCCGACCTGCGCGATTGAGTCCGCCTAGGCGGCCTCCTCCTTCGCCGCACCCTCGGCGGCGAGATTCTGCAGCACGCGGGCCGCAGCCGCCAGCCCAAAGCTTGCCGTGACCACCATGGAAGAACCGAACCCGGCGCAATTCAGGCCGCTGACGCCGGCCCCCACCGCACAATGCCCGGCCGCTTCCGGAAAGCGCAAGGGCTCGGTGGAGAAGACCGCGTCGATGCCGAAACGGCACTTCTCCCCGCGCGGGAATCCGTATTGCGAGCGCAGGCGCTTGCGCACCTTTGCCAGCAGGGGCTCCTGCTCGGTGCGGGCCAAGTCGCGGATTTCGATCCGGGTGGGATCCGTCTGCCCGCCGGCGCCGCCGATCGTCACCAGCCTGATCCCGTGATCGCGGCAATAGGCGATCAGGGCCGCCTTCGCCTTGACGCTGTCGATCGCGTCGATCACGTAGTCATAGCGGCCGGCGCCAATCGTCTGGTCCAGGTTGTCAGGCGAAATGAAATCCTCGATCTCCGTGACCAGGCAGTACGGGTTGATCTGTCGGATGCGCTCGGCCATTGCGCTGACCTTCGGCTTGCCCAGGGTGTCGCTCAGCGCATGAATCTGGCGATTCACGTTGGACTCGGCCACGTTGTCCAGATCGATCATGGTAATGCGCGCAATGGCGCTGCGCGCGAGCGCCTCGACGATCCACGAACCGACGCCGCCGACGCCGACGACACAGACGTGGGCAGCCTGGAAGCGCGCCAGTCCGGTCGCGCCGTAGAGGCGCGCCACGCCGCCGAAACGCCGTTCAAAGTCAATGTCGAATCCGACATCATGGTCGTCTTGACCAGGTCGGCCGGGGAAGTTCAGGATCGCGTTCATCCCGCCATTTTAACGGAGAGCAAGGACAAAGTTTTCCTCTAGAATCGTTTTGTAGGGCGATGGCGACGCTCTGACTGGGCAAGCCGCCGCACTCTTTTGAATTCATGCAACTTCTGCAGCTCATCCTCATTGCCCTGACCGCGCACACGGCCCTCGCCGGCGCCCGCGTCACTACTTCGCTGTACGCGCTGTCCTTGCACGCGTCGGAATTCACGGTCGGCATCCTGATCGCGCTGTTTGCGCTTTTCCCGATGCTGCTCGCGGTGAAGGCCGGGCGCCTGGTTGACCGGGCCGGTATCCGCGGACCGATGCTGGGGGGCGCGATTGCCGTTGCTGCGGGCTGCGCGCTGCCCGGCCTGGTGCCCGGGCTGTCAATGCTGCATGTGGCGGCACTGCTGGTCGGGACCGGATTCATGGTGATCCAGGTTGCAGCCCAGCACACGGTCGGCGCGATCAGCAGCGATGACCGGCGCGTGGCCAACTTCAGCTGGCTGGCGCTCGGCTTTTCGATTTCCGGTTTCTGCGGCCCCGTCATCGCCGGCTTCGTCATCGACCACGCCCGGTTCGCCAGCGCTTACCTTGTATTCGCTGTAGCCGGTGCCTGCGCGTTCATGCTGTGCGCGACGGCCGGCATCCGGGTCGGCAATGGTGCGCGCGGCAGCGGACCGACCTCGAAACAGCATGTCTTCCAGCTGCTTCGCGACCCGGAGCTGATGCGGGTCTACATTGTCGGCACGCTGCTGTCCTCCGCCTGGGAGTTGTTCACTTTCGTAATGCCGATCCATGGCACGCGCATCGGCTTTTCCGCCTCGACCATCGGCCTGATCCTCGGCTGCTTTTCCGTTGCGACGTTCGTCGTGCGCCTGGCAATGCCCTGGTTGTCGCGTCGCCATGGAGAATGGCGCATTCTTGCCGTTGCGCTGGCGATGGCCGCCGTCGCCTATGCGTTGATCCCGCTGATGCGGCAAGCCGCTACGCTTGCCGTAGTTGCGGCGGGACTCGGGCTGGCAGTGGGCGCCAGCCAACCCAACATGCTGGCCCTGCTGCACCGGCACGCGCCCGAAGGACGCGGCGCAGAAGCGGTTGGCCTGCGGGTCATGATCGGCAACGCGTGCCAGGTCTTCCTGCCGCTGGCATTCGGCGGCGCGGGCGCCGCCCTCGGCCTCGCCCCGGTGTTCTGGGGAATGAGCGCGCTCATCGGCGCCGGCGTCCCGCTCGCGCGCGCCCGGGAGCGCGCGACCCAGGGTACTGGCTGACCGCGGCTTGTCCTTGCTTGATCCAGGACAAGGTGTTCGTGCCGGTGGCCGGCGTATGTTCTATACTCGGGAAGGCGCCATGGCAGTACATCGACGCCGGACAAGACCAACACCAGACAAGGTACTCGAAGCAGGAATCAAGATGTCGATCGCGGATATACGCAAGGAATACAGCCGGGCCAGCCTGTCCGAGGAGGACGTTCATCCGGACCCGGTCGAACAGTTTGCGAAATGGTTCGGCGAGGCGGTCGCCGCACAGGTGCCCGAGGTCAATGCAATGAGCCTGTCGACGGTGAGCGCCGAAGGGCGTCCGTCGTCACGGATCGTGCTGGTCAAGGAATTCGACCAGCGCGGTTTTACCTTTTTCACGAATTACGACAGCCGGAAGGGCCAGGAATTGCGCGACCGGCCCCATGCCGCCCTGCTGTTCTTCTGGATCGAACTGGAACGCCAGGTGCGCATCGAGGGACGGGTGGCGCCGATCCCGGCGGCCGAAAGCGACACGTATTTCGACAGCCGCCCCCTCAACAGCAGGCTCGGTGCAATCGCATCCGACCAGAGCAGGCCCGCGGCAAGCCGTGATGCCCTCGAGGCACGTTTCGCCGAAGTCGCGAAGCAGCAGGGAGAACAGCCGAGCCGGCCCGCGCATTGGGGCGGCTACCGCCTGGAGCCGGACTATATCGAATTCTGGCAGGGACGACCGTCCCGTTTCCACGACCGGATCGCATACCAGCGGCAGCCCGACGGCAGCTGGACAAGACAAAGACT
Organism: Noviherbaspirillum sp.; assembly: GCF_036563305.1. Lineage (GTDB taxonomy): Bacteria > Pseudomonadota > Gammaproteobacteria > Burkholderiales > Burkholderiaceae_D > Noviherbaspirillum. Next base: position 122,119 of record NZ_DATCMQ010000012.1, read on the forward strand.
GCAACCGTAGTTCGTTTCTGCGTCACGCCGACATCGCATTACCGATCAATCCGTTTCATTTTGCGGAGGGTCTTATCGTGTTCTGGGAAAGGAAGCTGGGAAGCTGGGTCGACTCGATTCGCGGGCAATCGGCGCTGCCGCTGCGGCTCGAACTCTGGAATGGACAACGATATGACTTCGGCCAGCAGGCGAAGCCCGAAGTCACGATCAAGGTGCCGCATGTCTCGGCGCTCAGCTATTTGCTGACGCCCTCCCTGTCCAACCTCGGCCAGGCCTATGTCGAGGGCAAGATCGAGGTCGAGGGCAGGCTGAAGGAAATCATCCACGTCGGCAGCCAGCTGGCGGAACGTACCCTGAAACCCGAGGGGAGGTTCGCACGCATCGCCCGCAACGTCCGCCATACCCGCAAGCGCGACGAGGAGGCGATCCGCTATCACTACGACGTGTCCAACGCGTTCTACCAGGCCTGGCTGGACGAGAACATGGTCTACTCCTGCGCCTACTTCGAGAACGGGACCGAGGACCTGGGTGCCGCGCAACTCAGGAAGATCGACCACATCCTGACCAAGATCCGCCTTCAGCCGGGCCAGACGCTGCTCGATATCGGCTGCGGCTGGGGAGCCCTCGTGCTGCGCGCGGCGGAGAAGTTTGGGGCCCGCTGCACCGGCGTGACGCTGTCGGAAAACCAGCACGCGCTGGCGTGCGAACGGGTGCAGCGCGCCGGGCTGGCCGACCGGGTCGAGATCCGGCTCGAAGACTACCGGGACGTCAAGGGACGCTACGACCGCATCACCAGCGTCGGCATGTTCGAGCACGTGGGCGCAAAGCACCTGGTCGAGTACTTCCGCAAGATGCATGACCTGCTGGCGGACGGCGGCGTGGCGATGAACCACGGTATCACCAGCACCGATCCGAATGACGGCGAGACGCCATATGGCGGCGGCGAGTTCATCGGCCGCTACGTGTTCCCGCACGGCGAGCTGGAACATATCGGCACCGTGCTCAAGGCGATGCAGGAAGGCGGGCTGGAAGCGTATGACGTGGAGAACCTGCGCCGCCACTACGCGCGCACCTGCGGCATCTGGGCGGACAACTTCGAGGAGCGCGCGGACCGGATCAGGACACTGGTGGATGCCAGGCGCTTCCGCATCTGGCGGGTGTACCTCGCAGGCTGCGCCTATGCTTTCAATCACGACTGGGTGTCACTGTACCAGGTGGTCTGCGCCCGGGCAGGCGCCGACGCCTCGTCCCTGCCCTGGTCGCGCCGCTACATGTACGCCCAGCAGCCGGATCAGGTCCCCGCGCCGGCAGTATTGAGGCGGTCCGCGTAGACCTTGCGGAATTTTGCGACCTTCGGTGCGACCACGAACGCGCAGTACCCCTGGAAGGGATGCTGCCGGAAGTAGTTCTGGTGGTACTCCTCCGCCTTGTAGTACGGCTGCTCCGGCGAAACCTCGGTGACGATCGGAGCATCCCAGACGCTCGCCATGCAGGCGATCACCTGCTTCGCCGTCTCCTGCTGCTCGGGTGAATGCGTATAGATCACCGACCGGTACTGGGTACCAACGTCGTTGCCCTGCCGGTTCGGCGTCGTCGGATCGTGGATCGTGAAGAAAATCTCCAGGATCTCGCGATAGCTGATCACCTCCGTGTCGAACCGCAGCCGCACCACTTCGGCATGGCCGGTACTGCCTTCACAGACCTGTTCATAGCTCGGGTTGGGGACCGTTCCGCCGGTATAGCCCGATTCCACGCTCACCACGCCGCGCAGTTCCTGGTATACCGCCTCGGTGCACCAGAAACATCCGCCGCCCAGGGTTGCCGTTTCGATTGTCATGATCCACTCCATCCATGTTCGTGTATGACTTTAGCGTAAAGCATCACCCATGCCTATTGCCACCGGTTGCGTCTTCACAATCGCGTGTCCGGGGAACAGGAGCTTCCGCAAGGATGATGGCAAAGGCGCAGCGCCGCCGGCTGCGTGCTTTTTAGGCATAATGAACAAAATTTCGTGGGTTGCAGATGTCCAAACATTCCTCAAGCGCGGATCCGCCGGAGTTCGACGCGCGCCATTTCCGCAATGCGCTCTCGCAGTTCGCCACCGGTGTCACCGTCATCACCACGCGTCTCGCCGATGGAAGCTTCCTCGGCCTAACCGCCAGTTCATTCAATTCGGTCTCCCTCGATCCGCCGCTGGTCCTCTGGAGCCTGGCGCAGGGCGCGAGCAGCCTGCCGGTATTCACCGGCAATTCGCACTACGTGATCAATGTGCTCGGCGGGGACCAGGCGGCACTCGCCGAGCGGTTCGCGATGCGCATAGAGAATCGTTTCGAAGGGGTGGACTTCGTCCTTTCGCACACCGGCCTGCCCATCCTGAGAGGCGTGTCGGCCTGGTTCGAATGCCACAACCGCAGCCGTTATCCTGAGGGCGACCACGTGATATTCGTCGGCGAAGTGGAGCGCTGCGATGTCTCGCCGCGTCCCGCACTGGTGTTCCACGGCGGCAAATTCATGGCGACCGGTCTCTCCGGCGCCGAGCGAAGCTAGACGGGCGGGGGCAGCAGCCGGGCAAGGACGCCCGTGGAATCGTGGGCGGCGCGCCGCAACCGGTCGTTGACGCCCTGCCATCCTTCGTCGCTCGGCGGCGTTTCCACGAGGATGATATCGGCCCTGGCGGCGTCCATTTCCCGTAGCGCGGCATAAAGTCCGTGCGCGTAGCCGTTCGGGTCTGCCGGCAGCACCGCTTGCGCCACCGTCGGACCGGCATCCACCGTCCTGCGGATGAGCGCGCTGCGCCTTCCGCCGTCGGCAAGCTGCCGCAGCAGGCCGGGCAGCACAGGCGCCGCCGCCAGCGCCACCGGGGTCGCCGGTGCATAGTGCGACTCAAGGGTGCCCGAAGCGCGCGGCGCAGCGGCGTCCGGTGCGGATGGTGCAATGCCGATGACGCGGGCCAGGTCGGCAGCGCCGATACCGCCAGGACGCAGCAGCACCGGACCATGCGTATCGAGGCGGGACAGGTCGAGGATGGTCGACTCGATGCCGACTTCACTTTGGCCGCCGTCGAGCACATGCCGCACCGGTGAGCCGGGCCAGGTGCCGAATTCGTCCAGCACATGCTGCGCGGTGGTGGGGCTGACATGGCCGAACCGGTTCGCAGAGGGCGCCGCAAGGCCACCCTTTCCTTGCCTGAACTCCCGCAACAATGTCTGTGCGACCGGATGGGACGGGCAGCGCAACCCTATGGTGTCCTGCCCTCCCGACACCGCTGCCGGAACATGCGGCGCGCGCGTGAGTATCAACGTCAGCGGGCCAGGCCAGAACGAATCGATCAGGGCCCGAGCTTCAGGCGGCACCGCGGGCACCCAGTAGCCGGGGTCGGCTTCGGGGGCGAGGTGAACGATCACCGGGTGATTCTGTGGCCGGCCCTTGGCGGCATAGATGCGGGCCACCGCCGCGGGGTTCTCCGCGTCCGCCCCGAGGCCGTACACGGTCTCGGTCGGGAAGGCCACCAGTTCACCCTGCTCGAGGGCGCGTGCGGCGGCCTGTATGGCGGTATCGTTGATCGCGGAAGGCATGCCGGTACGGTCGCGTCAGGACGGGATGCCGAGCACGGCGCAGGCGCGCTGCATGCGGGCCTGCGCTTCGGCGAGCGTTGGCGCGACGAACGTCACGTGACCCATCTTGCGCCCCCGCCGCGGCGCATCCTTGCCGTACAAATGCAGGTTGGCGCCCGGCAGTGCCAGCACCTGGTCCCATGCCGGCTCGCGCGGCTGGTCGCTGCCGGCCGCGAACCAAATGTCGCCGAGGATGTTGAGCATGACCGCCGGCGAATGCTGGTGCACATCGCCCAGCGGCAGGCGGGCCATTGCCCTGGCCTGCTGGGCGAACTGGCTCGTGACGCAGGCGTCGATCGTGTAGTGGCCGCTGTTGTGCGGCCGTGGCGCCATCTCGTTGACGACGACGGCACCGTCCTCCAGCACGAAGAACTCGATGCAGAGCACGCCGACGTAGCCGAGCCTGGCGGCGATCGCGAGCGCGGCGGATTGCGCGCGCACGGCGGACTCCGGCGCCACGTTGGGTCCCGGTACCGTGGTGGTGAAGAGGATGCCGTCGCGATGCACGTTCTCGGCGATCGGATAGACCACGGCCCGGCCGTCGGCGCCGCGCGCGGTCAGTACCGAGACTTCGTAGGCCAGCGGAAGCATCTTCTCGAGTACGCAGACGACGCCATTCATGCCTGCCCAGGCTGTTCTCGCCTCTTCGCGGTCGCGCACCCTGACCTGCCCCTTGCCGTCGTAGCCGAGGCGGGCGGTCTTCAGGATGCCGGGGAACAGCGTGTCCGGCAGCGCTTCGATGTCCGCCGCCGCGGCAATCACCCCATACGGGGCCGGCATGACGCCGGATTCGGCCGCACACTCGGTGAAAAAGCGCTTCTCCTCCACGCGGTCCTGGGCCACGGAGACGCAGGCCGCCGCGGGCGAGACGAAGCTGCGCGTCGCAAGCAGTGCGAGGCTGGGCGCGGGCACGTTCTCGAATTCGGTGGTGACGGCAGCACAGCGTTCAGCCAGCGCCGCGAGGGCCTGCTGGTCGTCGTAGTGGGCGCGAATGAGCAGGTCCGCCGCGTGCCCCGCCGGACAGTCCTCGGCCGGTTCAAGAACAGCCACCTTGAATCCCATCTTCTGGGCCGCGTGGACGAACATGCGTCCCAGCTGGCCGCCGCCCATCACGCCCAGCCAGGTGGCGGGCGACGCCGCCGGCAGCAGGGGCGCGTCGTTACCGGTCACGTCGCTCATGACGGCAGCTTCATGTCGAACGCCGCCTGCGTCTGCCTGGCGCGGAACGCCTCGAGGCGTGCGGCAAGCTGATCGTCGGTGGTGGCAAGGATGGCGACGGCGGTCAGTGCGGCGTTGGCGGCGCCCGCCTCGCCGATGGCAAAGGTCGAGACCGGCACACCCTTCGGCATCTGCACGATGGACAGCAGCGAGTCTTCTCCGCGCAGATACTTGGACGGCACCGGTACGCCAAGCACCGGCACGATGGTCTTGGCGGCGACCATGCCCGGCAGGTGGGCCGCGCCGCCGGCGCCGGCGATGATCGCGCGCAGGCCGCGCTCGCGCGCGGTCCGGGCATAGTCGAACATCTGGTCCGGCATCCGGTGCGCGGAAATCACGCGGGCTTCGTGCGGCACGCCGAATTCCTTCAGCATGGCCACCGCGTGCTGCATCACCTCCCAGTCCGAGGAGGAACCCATGATGACGCCAACCAGGGGCGTTTCCGTCAACGCTGCGCTCATGTCAGTCCTTCAGGGTCTCGCCGGTCAGGCGCTGCAGCGCCTCGCGGTACTTGGCGCCGGTCTTCTCGATCACATCCGCCGGCAGCGGCGGCGCCGGAGGCGTCTTCTTCCAGTCGCGCAGCGTTTCCAGGTAGTCGCGCACGAACTGCTTGTCGAAGGACGGCGGCGACATGCCGGGCGCGTAGGAATCCGCCGGCCAGAAGCGCGAGGAGTCGGCGGTCAGCACTTCGTCCATCAGGTGCAGCGTGCCGTTGTCATCCAGGCCGAACTCGAACTTGGTGTCGGCGATGATGATGCCGCGCGTCGCGGCGTAGTCGGCGGCGGCCTGGTAAAGGCGGATGCTGATGTCGCGCATCTGGGCAGCGAGTTCCTTGCCGATCCGGTTCTCCATCTCCGCGAAGCTGATGTTCTCGTCATGCTCGCCGAGGTCGGCCTTGGCCGCAGGGGTGAAGAGCGGGGCGGCCAGCTTGTCGGCCTGGCGCAGGCCAGGCGGCAGGGCAATGCCGCACACGGCCCCGGACTCCTGGTAATCCTTCCAGCCGGAGCCGATGATGTAACCACGCACCACGGCCTCCACCAGGATGGGCTTGAGGCGCTTGGCGACAACGGCGCGACCGCGCACCTGGTCAGCCTCCTCCGGCCGCACCACGCTTTCCGGGGCGATGCCGGTAAGGTGGTTGGGCACGATCCCGCCCAGCTTGGCGAACCAGAAGTCCGACATCTGGTTGAGCACCTTGCCCTTGCCGGGGATAGGCTCGTTCATCACGACGTCGAAGGCGGACAGGCGGTCGGTGGTCACGATCAGGATCTTGTCGTCGCCGACCCCGTAGTTGTCGCGCACCTTGCCGCGCCCGAGCAGCGGCAGCGACTGGATGCTGGATTGGTAGAGGCTGTTCATAGGGTTTCCAAAAAAGCTAAAACCGGCGGGTGTCACCACACCGCCGGCCAATGGCTCAACGCCAGTTTTTGATGCGCGTAATTTTACTGCACGATCTGCGCGAGTTCGCCTTTCTTGTATTTTTCCGCCATCTTTTCGAGCGGGATCGCCTTGATCCTGTCGGCCTGGCCTTCGCAGCCGAAGGCGATGAAGCGCGACTTGACGACTTTCTTGGCGGCCTCGCGGGCCGGCTTCAGGTATTCGCGCGGGTCGAACTTGGACGGGTTTTCGACGAAGAAGCGGCGGATCGCGCCGGTCATCGCCAGGCGGATGTCGGTGTCGATGTTGATCTTGCGGACACCGTGCTTGATGCCTTCCTGGATTTCCTCGACCGGCACGCCGTAGGTTTCCTTCATGTCGCCGCCGAATTCGCGGATCTCGGCCAGCAGCTCCTGCGGCACGGAGGACGAGCCGTGCATCACCAGGTGGGTGTTGGGGATGCGCTGGTGAATTTCCTTGATGCGCTCGATCGCGAGAATGTCGCCGGTCGGCTTGCGCGAGAACTTGTAGGCGCCGTGGGAGGTGCCAATGGCGATGGCCAGCGCGTCGCACTGGGTCAGCTTGACGAAATCGGCGGCCTGGTTGACGTCGGTCAGCAGCTGCTCGCGGGTCATCGTGCCTTCCGCGCCGTGGCCGTCCTCCTTGTCGCCCTTCATGGTCTCGAGCGAACCGAGGACACCGAGCTCCGCCTCGACGGTGACGCCGATCGCATGGGAGAACTCGACCACCTTGCGCGAGACCTCGACGTTGTATTCATAGCTGGCCACCGACTTGCCGTCTTCCATCAGCGAGCCGTCCATCATCACGGAAGTGAAACCGGACTTGATCGCGGCCATGCAGACCGCCGGCGACTGGCCGTGGTCCTGGTGCATTACGACTGGAATGTGCGGATAGGCTTCGACCGCGGCTTCGATCAGGTGGCGCAGGAAAGCTTCACCGGCGTATTTGCGTGCGCCGGCGGAAGCCTGCATGATCACCGGCGAGCCGGTTTCGCTGGCGGCTTCCATGATCGCGGTGACCTGTTCCAGGTTATTCACGTTGAATGCGGGCAGACCGTAACCGTTTTCGGCGGCATGGTCGAGCAGTTGACGCATGGATACGAGAGGCATGATGTTCTCCAAACAATAAAATTAGTACTCGCCGATCTTCATGATCTTCAGGGCGTTGGTGCCGCCGACCTGCCCCATTGGTTCGCCCCAGGTGACGACAATCATGTCACCTTTCTGGACGACGCCTTTAGCGAGGAGCAAATCCTGCGCGCCTTTCAGCACCGCCTCGCGATCCGTCGAATGCGCCAGCTCGAAGCTGGTGACATTGCGGTAGAGCGCCGCCTTGCGCTGGGTGCCGAGTATCGGCGTGAGGGCAAAGATCGGGATGTCGATGTTGTGCCGGCTCATCCACAGCGCGGTGGAGCCGGACTCGGTCAGTGCGCAGATCGCCTTCACCCGCAGGTGATAGGCGGTGAACAGCGCGCCATAGGCGATCGACTGGTCGATGCGGGTGAAGGTGGCATTCAGGAAGTCCGCGTCCAGCTTGACCACGTCGGATTTCTCGGCTTCCATGCAGACCGCGGCCATGGTCTCGACGGTCTCGACGGGGTATTTGCCGGAGGCGGTCTCGGCGGACGCCATCACGGCATCCGTGCCATCCAGCACGGCGTTGGCGACGTCGGAGACTTCCGCGCGGGTCGGCACGGCGTTGACGATCATCGACTCCATCATCTGGGTCGCCGTGATGGTCAGCTTGTTGGACGCGCGCGCCATGCGGATCATGCGCTTCTGCAGCGCCGGCACGGCGGCGTTGCCCACTTCGACCGCGAGGTCGCCGCGGGCGACCATGATGCCATCGGAAGCGTCGAGGATCTCCTGCAGCAGCGGAATTGCCTCCGCGCGCTCGATCTTGGCGATCATCTGCGGCTTGTGGCGGGTGGACTCGCCGGCAATGGTGGCAAGCTGCCTGGCCATCATCATGTCGGTCGCGTTCTTCGGGAAAGACACCGCGATGTAGTCGGCCTTGAAACTCATGGCCGTCTTGATGTCTTCCATGTCCTTGGCGGTCAATGCAGGCGCGGACAGTCCGCCGCCGAGGCGGTTGATACCCTTGTTGTTCGACAGCTCGCCGCCGATGCGGACGGTGGTATGAATGGCATTGCCGACCACCTTGTCGACCACCAGCACGATCAGGCCGTCATTGAGCAGCAGCACGTCGGACTGCCGGATGTCGCGCGGCAGTTCCTTGTAGTCGAGGCCGACATGGGCCTGGTTGCCGAGCTCGCAGTCCGCATCGAGCACGAACTTGCTGCCGTTCTCGAGGAAGATCTTGCCGCTCTCGAACTTGCCGATGCGGATCTTCGGCCCCTGCAGATCGGCCATGATTGCGATCTCGCGTCCGCATTCGGCCGCTACCTTGCGCACCAGGTCGGCGCGTTCGATATGATCCTGCGCCTTCCCGTGCGAGAAATTGAAGCGGACGACGTTCACCCCGGCCTGCAACATGCGTTTCAGGACGTCCGGATCGCTGGAGGCGGGACCGATGGTGGCGACGATTTTGGTAGCTCTGATCATGAATGGACCTGGTTGTCTGCTGCGAAGGGCGGATGGGGCAGGCCGGCTGCGCGCATCCGGCACGCGCACTACTTGGCGCGCTGCAGCAGGATGTCGACCGCCGGCAGGGTTTTCCCCTCGAGGAATTCGAGGAAGGCGCCGCCGCCGGTGGAGATGTAGCCGACCTTGTCCGCGATGTTGTACTTGGCAATGGCCGCCAGCGTATCACCGCCGCCGGCAATCGAGAATCCCTTCGACCCGGCGATCGCCATCGCCAGCGTCTTCGTGCCCTCGCCGAACTGGTCGAACTCGAACACGCCGACCGGCCCGTTCCAGACCACCGTGCCGGCCTGTGCGATCTGCTGCGCGAGCTGCGCGGCGGTCTTCGGCCCGATGTCGAGAATCATGTCGTCGTCCGCCACGTCCTTGACATCCTTGACGGTGGCTGCGGCAGAGGCGGCAAACTCCTTGGCGCATACGACGTCGACCGGGATCGGCACCGAGGCGCCGCGCCGGGCCATCATGTCGATGATAGCCTTGGCTTCGCCGACCAGGTCCGCCTCGGCCAGCGATTTGCCGATCTTCAGTCCGGCCGCCAGCATGAAGGTGTTGGCGATGCCGCCGCCCACGATCAGGTTGTCGACCTTGTCGGCCAGCGTCTTGAGGATGGTGAGCTTGGTCGACACCTTGGAGCCGGCGACGATGGCGGCCAGCGGACGAGCCGGGCTGCCCAGCGCCTTGCCGAGCGCATCGAGCTCGGCCGCCAGCAGCGGGCCGGCGCAGGCGACCGGGGCAAATTTGGCGATGCCGTGCGTAGTGGCCTCGGCGCGGTGCGCGGTGCCGAAGGCGTCGTTCACGTAGACGTCGCACAGGCGCGCCATCTTCTGCGCCAGTTCGTCGCTGTTCTTCTTTTCACCCTTGTTGACGCGGCAGTTCTCGAGCAGCACCACTTCGCCCGGCGCGACGTCGACGCCATCCACCCAATCCTGCTTGAGCGCCACCGGCTTGCCGAGCAGTTCGGACAGGCGGGCCGCGATCGGCGCGAGCGAGTCCTCCGGCTTGAATTCTCCTTCCACCGGACGGCCGAGATGCGAGGTCACCATGACTGCGGCGCCGGCCTGCAGGGCATCGCGGATCGCGGGGACGGAAGCACGTATGCGGGTATCTTCGGTGATGTTGCCGGCATCGTCCTGCGGCACGTTGAGATCTGCGCGGATGAACACGCGCTTGCCCTGGAGTTCGTTGCGTGCGATGAGCGCGCTCAATCGGTTGAATTGCATGGCTGCCAGACAAGAATTGAAAGAATGGAAAAGCCGGTATTTTAACGCAGCGCCCTCCCCTCCACGCCGTTTTCAGGCTGATATTTCACAAGAGAACCGTTTGTCCGCGGCCAACATTACCGCATCGGTTACATACTGATCCGCAGCAGCGTGTACAGCGCCATGCCGGCGATGATGGTGCCGAGCAGATGCCGCGTCGCCAGGAAGAAGGCGGTGGCGCCCAGCCCGGCCATCAGCTTGGGATTCATCACACTGAGATGGAGTCCGCCGTCGACGAGCACCAGATCGGGCGCGACAATCGCGGCAAGCGCGGCTGCCGGCGCATAGCGCAGCGCATGCTGCACCCGCGGCGGCATTTTCACTGCATGGCCGAGCAGGAAGATCGTGCAGCGGGTGACGAGCGTGGCTGCGGTAAGCAGCAGTATCGTGAGCCAGGTATCCACGGCGCCCATCACTGTTCCTTCTTCTTGTCGAGCCATGCGTCGGCCAGCATCGCGCCGATCATGCCGACGATGACGGCCAGCAGCAGCCCGAGCCGGTACGGCAGTCCGACGGTGGCAACGGCGATCACGCTGGCGAGCACGACGCCGACGAACGCCGCCAGGTTGATGGTCAGCGGGATGGCGATCGCCAGCAGCGCGAGGGTGCCGGCGAAACCGATACCCCAGCTCTCCGGGATCTGGCCGGCGAGCAGGATGCCGACCACCGATCCACCCTGCCACGCGCACCAGTTGGGATAGCCGATGCCGTTGAAAAAGCCAACCTTGCCCGGCGTGTGCGGCGCGGTCTCGGCCGGAAAGCGCCGGGGGAACAGGCCCATCGTGATGTCGGCGTTGAAGTAGCCATGCCACACCCGCCGGTACCAGGGCAGGTGGGCAAAGTGCGGCGCGATGGCGGCGGCGAAGATCACGAAGCGCAGGTTGACCACCAGGGCGGTGACGAACACCACCCCGACCGGCGCACCCGCGGCCATCAGCGGCACCGCGGCCAGTTGCGCCGATCCGGCGAACACCAGGAAGGTCATGCCGAGGGCCTGCCAGAGCGTCAGTCCGCTCTTGACCATCGCCATGCCCGTGACCATGCCCCAGGCAAAGATGCCAGGCATGGTCGGCGCGCATGCCTTGAATCCTTCGCGGAAGGCGCTTCTCTCGATATCGTGGGAAGTGGGCTCGGTGATGCTTGCTTGCGAATTGCTCATCTTGGCGGTGTGATGGTCGCGCCGCCTGCAGTGCGGGGAGCCTGTCCGGTGACGGAGGAAGGGTCCGGGTGGCGCGTGCGGACCGCTGGAACAGGGGCCGGCAGTCCGCGAAAACAGCAAAGCCGCCATTCTACCGATGATTTTTTTTCCTCGTTCGGATCAGCTAGAATCTTCGTTTTGCATGACTCTGGAGAACGACATGTCCATGGCCGACCGTGACGGAAAGATCTGGAAAGACGGTGAACTGATCGAATGGCGCGACGCGACCATCCACGTGCTCACCCACACCCTGCACTACGGCATGGGCGTCTTCGAGGGCGTGCGCGCATACAAGACGGACGAAGGCACCGCGATCTTCCGCCTGCGCGAACATACGCAGCGGCTGTTCAACTCGGCCAAGATCTTCCAGCTGCAGATTCCCTTCGACATGGAGACCATCATGGAGGCGCAGTGCCAGGTGGTACGCGAGAACAAGCTGGAGTCCTGCTACCTGCGTCCTCTGGTCTGGATCGGGTCCGAGAAACTCGGCATCTCGGCCAAGGGCAACCAGATTCACGTCGCGATCGCGGCATGGCCGTGGGGTGCCTACCTCGGCGAGGACGGCCTCGCCAAGGGCATCCGCGTCAAGACCTCGTCGTTCACCCGGCATCATGTGAACGTGTCGCTGGTGCGGGCAAAGGCTTCCGGCTACTACATCAACTCCATCCTCGCCAACCAGGAAGCGCTCGCGGACGGCTACGACGAAGCGCTGCTGCTGGATACCGAAGGATATGTATCGGAGGGCTCCGGAGAAAACGTCTTCATTGTCAAGAACGGCAAGATCTATACGCCCGACCTCGCGTCCTGCCTCGACGGCATCACCCGCGACGCCGTGCTGACGATGGCGCGCGACCTCGGCATCGAGGTCATCGAGAAGCGCATCACCCGCGACGAGGTGTACTGCTGCGACGAGGCCTTCTTCACCGGCACGGCGGCGGAAGTGACGCCGATCCGGGAACTGGACAACCGGCAGATCGGCGAAGGCCGCCGCGGCCCGGTGACCGAGAAGCTGCAGAACCTGTTCTTCGATGTGGTGGCCGGCAAGGCACCGCAGTACAAGCACTGGCTGACCCTGGTTTAATCAATATCGGAACATCCCATGACCCAAGCACAACAACAGCAGCACATGAGTTACGTCGAACTGGACGGCAAGGACCTCCCGGCCTACTGCCCGAACCCGGCCATGCCGATCTGGTCTTCGCATCCGCGCGTCTACCTGCCGGTGGAAGCCAATGGCGAAGGCAAGTGCCCGTACTGCGGCACCGTCTACCGGGTCAAGCCCGGCACGCACGTCAAGGGCCACTGACCTCCGTCCCGGGCGCATCCGCTGCCCGGGTGCCCAGCCCGGTATGCGGCATTGCTCTATACTGGGCCTTCGACTTCATCCAACCAGCTGCCGCCTTTTTCCGCTGCGCCATGCCTCCCGGAAAAGGAGAACCAATCGCCATGCCACTGCCCACAATGCTCGAAACACCGGAACAGGCCGAGGCCGCATTCTATGAAGCGATCAGCCGTGCCGACGTGGAGGCGGTGATGGCCCTGTGGGCCGACGAGGAAGACATCGTCTGCATCCATCCGGGCGCGCCGCGCCTGGTCGGTCATGCCTCGATCCGCGCCGCCTGGGAATCGATCTTTGAACAGGGCGGCGTGCAGATCCGCCCGGTGCAAGTCCATGTCACGCAGAACACCATGACCGCCGTCCACAACATCATCGAAGAGGTCCATCGGACGGTTTCACGCCAGCAGGACATCCATATCCTGGCGACCAATGTCTACATGAAAACGTCCGCGGGCTGGCGCCTGGTGACGCACCATGCCTCGGTGGTGCCGGGCGAGGCGCCCGCCGACATCCCGGTATCCGCGCTGCTGCATTGAGGTCGACATGCACTACGCGGCCCCCTCCTGGCTGCCCGGCGGCCACCTCCAGACGATCTTCCCGGCGACCCTGATCCGCAAGCCGAGGCTCGACTTCCGGCGGGAACGCTGGAACAGCCCCGACGGCGACTTCATCGACGTCGACTTCGTCGACGGCCGGCCCGGCCAGCCCTTCCTGGTCCTGTTCCACGGACTCGAAGGGTCCTCCGCCAGCCATTACGCCCGGGCCCTGATGTCCCATATCGCCGCGCTCGGCTGGTCGGGCGCGGTCCCGCATTTCCGCGGCTGCTCTGGCGAACTCAATCACGCGCCGCGCTTCTACCATTCCGGCGATGCGGCCGAAGTCGACTGGATCGTCCGGCGGCTGGCGGCGGGACGCGAACGACCGTTCTACGCGGCAGGCGTCTCGCTCGGCGGCAATGCCCTGCTGCGCTGGCTCGGCGAGTCGGGACAGCAGGCCGGGATCGTCGATGCTGCCTGTGCCATCTCCGCGCCGCTCGACCTGGCCGGCGGCGGTGCGGCGCTCTCGCGCGGCTTCAACAAGATCTACACCCGGCTTTTCCTGCAGACGCTGAAGCCGAAATGCCTGCAAAAGCTGAAGCAGTTTCCGGGATTGTTCGATGCGGACCGGATGCTGAGGGCCCGCAACCTGTACGAGTTCGACAATGTGGTCACCGCGCCCCTCCACGGATACCGCGACACGGACGACTACTGGCACCGGGCCAGCGCGCGCCATGTGCTGAACGACATCGCGGTGCGGACCCTGGTGCTCAATGCGAAGAACGATCCGTTCCTGCCGGCGCACCACCTGCCCCAATCCGCCTCGTCACAGGTGACGCTCGACTACCCGGACCACGGCGGCCACGTGGGATTCGCCGCCGGCGGCATTCCCGGGCGCATCGACTGGCTGCCGTCGCGGATCGTGCGCTTCCTCACCGAAGGACATTGAACATGGACGACATCGTCAGGCAGGCAATGGCCAAATGGCCGAACGTGCCGCACTGCTACGGCTGGCTGGCGCTTGACGCGCGCGGCAACTGGCGGATGCGCGACGAGCGCGCCCAGGCGCTCAAGCTGCCAGGCGACCGCATCGGCAACGCCGCGCTGCTTGCCTTCATCAATCGCAACTACACGCGCGACGATCGGGGCCGCTGGTATTTCCAGAACGGTCCGCAACGGGTGTACGTGAACCTTGACGCGACGCCCTTCGTCGCCCGCACCGATCCGGCGCTCGGCTTCGTACTGCACACTGGGGAAGCGCTGCCTCCCGTGGACGAGGCGTGGCTTACCGAGCAGGGACAACTGTTGCTGAAGGCGGGAGAAGTGCTGGCGCTGGTCGACGACCGCGACATGGCGCAATGCCTGTCGCTATTGGTGATCGGCGGAAAACCGGTCGAGGACGAGCAGCTGCTGGCATGGATGGAGCAGGATGGTGGTGCAGGGCAGGCGTTGATGCTCGCCGCCGGCGGTCGACACCTGCCCGTCGGACGCATCCGCCGCGCAGAGCTGGCGGGACGTTTCGGTTTTGTCAGCGCACCGCAGGCGGACTGAGACAAGAGAAAGATTCGGGCGACGTGCGCGTGACACGTTCACCGCCCGCGTCCCCGCATGCGGTCCTGCACCGTCTAGCGGTCCTTCCCTTCCTTGACCTGCTCCAGCCAGCGCGCCTTGAATTCGCGTTCACGCGCATCGATCATTGCCTGGTCGTAGAAGCTGGCGTCAGGTGCACGGCGCGCGATGTTGAGCTGCTCGAGGGCGGCCGGCAGGCTGCCATTGAGCGCATACGATTCCGCCAGCGCCAGATGCTGCAGGGCCTGCTTGCCCTGCACCGCATAGGCCCGCGCAAGCTGGTCCTGCAGCTTCGGGTCCTCGCGGTAGAGCTGTGCCTGGTCGCGCAGGAAGTTGACGGCTTCATCCACGCGTCCCGATCCCACCAGGGCGTCCGCGTACTGCCTGGAGATGCTGCGGGACAGCGGGAATTTCGCGCGGGCGGCCTCCGCCTCCTTCAAGGCTTCCTCGTGTTCGTTGGCCGCCAGGCGGATATCAATGGCGAGACCGGCGAGCAGCGGCGTCTGTACCGGCGCCGAAGCGCCCTGCGCCGCCGCATACGCCTCCTGCAGCAATCCCTTTGCCTTTGCCGTCGCGCCCTGGCGCATCGCGACGAAGGCCAGGCCGTACTTTCCCGCCGCGATCTGCGTCCGGGTCTTCTGCTGCAACTGGCTGTCGAAGGCCGAGGCCGCTTCGCGCAGACCTTGTGCGGACAGGTCCTGCAGCACCCGCAGGCGAGCCCGCACCAGGTGGAAATCCAGCCCATCCGCTCGCTGCTTGTAGCGCTGTCCCCGCGTGCGCGCCTCGATGTCGGCCATCCGCTCCGTCGTCAGCGGGTGCGAGCGCAGGTAAGCCGGCGCGGTGTCATTGTAGGCCCGGCTCGCGTTCTGGACGCGGTTGAAGAAGGAGATCATCCCGCTCGTGTCGTAACCGGCGTTACGCAGGATCTCCAGTCCGATACGGTCCGCCTCGCGCTCGGCGTCACGGCTGAAGCCGAGCTGCCGCTGCAGCGCCACCCCCTGCCCACCCATGATCAGGGCGCCGGCGGCGTCCGGGCTGGAGCGGGCAGCCAGCGCCCCCAGCACCATCGCCGCCAGCGGAATCAGCGCGTCCTGACGCTGCCTGCCCAGCATGCGGGCAATATGGCGCTGCGACACGTGGCCGATTTCATGCGCGACCACCGAGGCCAGTTCCGATTCATTCTGCGCGGCCAGCACCAGTCCGGAATGGACACCGACGAAGCCGCCGGGCAGCGCGAAGGCGTTCAGCATGCTGTCGCGCACGGCAAAGAAGAAATAGTCGTAACCGGCTTCGCCGCGCGCCTCCGGCGCAGCCGCAAGAAGGGTGGCGCCGAAATTGTTCAGGTACTCCAGCACCGCCTCGTCGTCGAGATAGTCACGGTCGCGGCGGATGTCGCGCATGATCTGCTCACCGAGCTTGCGCTCCATGACCGGCGACAGCTCCTCGCGCTCGGTGTCGCCGAGGCTGGGAAGGTTCTGGGCCTGGACATGCGGGGCGATCGCCAGCACGGGCAGCGCCAGCGCCATGGCAGACAGGACGGTTGCAGCGATGCGCCGGCCGGCGCGCTGCCTCGAGGACCGGGATGGAGATTTCACGGTGCTATGATAACCGAGACCGAACATCATCAAGCGACACGGGGAATCTTTACGAATGAGCAACCAGGATCATGAATCGGCGGCCGCAGGGCTCACGCATTTCGATGCGGCGGGACAGGCGCACATGGTGGACGTGGGGGAGAAGAAGGAAACGCATCGGGTCGCCGTGGCGACGGGGCTGATCAGGATGCAGAAGGAAACGCTCGCCATCATCCAGGCCGGTACTGCCAAAAAAGGAGACGTGCTCGGGATCGCAAGGATCGCCGCGATCATGGCGGCGAAACGCACCAGCGACCTGATTCCGCTTTGTCATCCCCTTGCATTGACGAAGGTCGGGGTGGAGTTCGCCATCCTCGAAAGCAGTTGCGAAGTACGCTGCACGGCGCAGGTCGAGACCTATGGCAAGACCGGGGTCGAGATGGAAGCGCTTACCGCCGTACAGGTCGGGCTGCTGACCATTTATGACATGTGCAAGGCGGTGGATCGCGGGATGCTCATGACGGACATCGGACTTGTCAGCAAGCGTGGCGGCAAGTCAGGAGAATGGCAAGCGTAGCGATGCTAGAACAGCCCGGTCAGCCATATTCTTGGACGGAACATGCCCGGGAAGGCACGGGTGACCTCCTCATGATACCGCGCGAAATCCGCTACCTCGGGATACAGGCCGTTCCAGAACAGCACGGTAGCTGCCAACAAGATTAGCACGGCCAACATTCTTGCAATACCGCCCCTTAGTTCTTCGTTGCCGAGCAACGGCGTCGATCGCTGGCGGGAACGCACCCAGCCCAGCGCGCACCCGATATAGAAGGCAATCCAGAGCTGGCTGACGGGCATGACGATCAGGCCTGAAACCAGTCCGTCAATGAGGATGGCACCTCCGATCGTCAGCCACGCGCACGCCAGGTCCTGATTCAGCCTGTCTTTCGGAAGCAGGTTCCGAGACGCCCGCCACAGCCCTCGACATCCTGATGCCACGGCGACAAGAAGCGCCAGCAGCGCCGGCGCCCCCCACTCCGATGCGATCTGGAGCACCCAGTTGTGCGGGTGAGCGGCGTTCTTCAGGTGGACGGCATAGTGCGCGAAGTGCACCGGCCCCATCCCCAGCAACGGATGCTGGAGTATTGTGTCCCAGGCCAAACTCCAAAGCTCGAGTCGCCGCGAGGTGGGATCCGCCGCGGTGCGGCCAACGGTGGAAGACAAGAAGTCGAGCGGCTCAAATCCGATGGCGGTCGGCAGGTAGCGGAAGAAGACTACGTAAGCCACTAGTCCGGCGGTCGAAGTGGCAAGGAATAGCGCGCACCAACGCAGCGCAAAACGGCGCCTGAGAATGAGCGCAATCAGTAAACCGCCTGCGATGCCGACAAAGGTGCCGCGCGCCGATGTAAGAAATACGATGGACCACCACATCGTGGCCGTGCCGAACCAGAGCCAGAACTGTTTCCCATAGCGTTCGC
Source organism: Noviherbaspirillum sp. (assembly GCF_036563305.1). Classification (GTDB taxonomy): domain Bacteria; phylum Pseudomonadota; class Gammaproteobacteria; order Burkholderiales; family Burkholderiaceae_D; genus Noviherbaspirillum. The sequence goes on from NZ_DATCMQ010000012.1 coordinate 139,902, forward strand.
TTCGGATCAGCAATAGACAGAGGATCGGCAGACTGACCGTCTGCATGTGGTTCATGAAGCGGAAATTGTCGAACCCATGAATAATGTCATTGTGCCGGGGCTGCACATCATTCAGTACGAAGGCAACGAAATTGATGGCCAGGTGATAGAGATAGAAAAGGCATCCAATGCCGCAAACGCAAAAAACCGCATTCAGGTATCGCTGTGACGCCGCCCGCACCTCAGAGGCAACGAGCAAGGCAAGAATAAGCAGGAGGAGGAATGTGGCGACCTCATGGAATGCGAGCCGCGGGGAGTAGGCAACGCTGCTCGACACGGCACCCAGCGAGAAAAAAATGACGAGCGCGACCAAAGCTGATCGCGAGGTCCACGCAACGGTGGCCGGCGCGGCGAGCAGTCGCCAGGCCGCAATGACAGACGCCAGGGTCAGGCAAACAGCTTCGCCGAATCGCTGACCGTCATGGTATCCGCCGCCGACAAAGGAAAAGGAGAAGTAAGGACTGGCGACCAGCACCAGTGCCACAAGCAATGCAAAGGGAACGCGGGCATGCGTCCGAAGGATTTGAGCAGGATGGAAGATGGAAGTCATTCTGCCGCTTGCAATGAATGGTTTTGACTTGCGGGACTTGCGGAGGCGAAAAAAAACGGGTGCATGAGCACCCGTTCTTCCGATGAGGCCGGAATGTTAGCTTGCGCTGCAACCGGTCGAACCGACGTACTTGCTGCCCGTTACGCCAGCACCGAACGTGGCGGCGCACGTCCATGCTCCGTCAGCAGCACGCGTCAGGGTGATCGAAGCCGTGCTAACGGAATTCGGACCGCCTTCGATGTTGCAGGACAGAGTGCCGCTGCCGTCGGCAAGCAGGCTTGCCGCGATCGGGTTGCAGTTCACGGTCGTTTGCTTCATGCCGATCAGTGCGAGGCCTGCTGCGTCGTTCGACACCAGCTTGCTGTCATTGGCTTGCATATCCATCGCCGTCTTGCCAGCAGCGATCTCAGCGTAAGCCGCGGAGAACTTGGCCTTGGCCGTGTAGTCCTGGTATGCCGGAATGGCGACCGCTGCCAAGATACCGATGATCGCGACAACGATCATCAGTTCGATCAGGGTAAAACCGCTTTGTGCGCGTTGCTTCATGACTTGCATCGATTTCATTCTCATCTCCCTAGTGAATGCAGGCAGCAGATCTGCCATGCTTTCCAATGTGCAAGCAGTATGCCAGCCAGAAAACGCAGGCTCCACCGGGTCAGCCAAGGAAAAAGCGACGCCTTTTGTTCATCAGCTGACAAAAATTGTCATTTCTTATTTGTTTCCAGCTGTTACTGACAATAAATGTCAGTTACGTTTCGCCGGCCAGGGATGCAAGAAACGCAACTCGTCGCCCCCAACGACAATGACGTCGCCATGATACAGACGGCGGTCGTTGATCTCGGGCGCGCACCGATCTGACGGCGGTTCAGCGCCGCCGTGCGCCGAGCGCAAGTACCAGTCCGCGCCGCGACGGACAATCATGAGCATCTGTCCCGCGGCACCCACGGTGGTTATTGTTTTTACAATAGGCGTGCGCAGTCCGGCGTTTGGTCCGGTCGACACCTCGAGTATCGGCACGTCGTCGGGCGCCAGCGCGGAAACCGCGGCCACAGCATGATAAACGAGACGGTGGGTTGCCAGTTCGACCACGTCGCCGTCCTGCAGGAAGTGCTTCTTGACGGGCTGGCCGTTGACCCTGGTGCCGTTGGTGCTGTCCAGGTCTTCCAGGACCACATCGGCACCGATGCGGACAATGGCGGCATGTTCGCCGCTGACCGCCGGATCGTCGATGCGGACGTCATTGTGCGACCGCCGCCCGATGCTGAGCCGCGGCTTGTCGAGCTGGACGTCACGAGGCGCTGCGCCGGATTGAAGGACCGTGATTTTCCCCATGGCCGAGAACCTCAGGACGAGCGGCGCATCTGGCGATAGAGCCTGCCAAGGAGGCTCTCATCGCCGGCTTCCGCCTCCGCGCTGCCAGCCCTGACGAGCAGAACCGAGACGTTGTCATGCCCTCCCCGGTCGTTTGCCGCCTGCACCAACATGCTCGCGGCCGTGTCCGGTGAACGCCCGTGGGCGACAAGCAGGTGCGCGATGTCGTCGTCGGCGAGCATGTCGGTCAGGCCATCGGAGCACAGCAGGTACAGGTCGTCCGGCTGGACGACATGCTCGGTCAGGTCGGCCAGCACCTGCTCGCCGACGCCGAGGGCGCGTGTGAGCAGGTGACGTTCAGGCGAATTCGCGGCGTCGCGGGCGTCGAGCAAGCCCAGTTCGATCTGTTCCTGGACCACGGAGTGATCAGCGGTCAGCCTGGCCAGGCCGCCATTCCGCAGGCGATACAGTCGGGAGTCCCCGACATGCGCCACGAGAATGCGGCCGCGCCGGAACAAGGCGGCAACCAGTGTCGTCCCCATGCCCCGGTAGTCTGGCCGGGACTGGGCTGCCTGGAAGACTTCGTGGTTCGCGGCCTGCACCGCTTCCGACAGCAGCGCATGCACCGGCCCGTCCAGTCCCGGCAGTTTCTCGTCGAGGAGGCCGACCACGACGGCGACCGCAATGCCGCTCGCAATCTCGCCGGCGTTGTATCCGCCCATGCCGTCGGCGAGCACCGCATAGCCGAACTCCGGGCTGAAGGCGAGCGCGTCTTCATTCTGCGCGCGGATCAGCCCGGGATCGGTCCTGGAGGCGAATTCGAGTCCGGATGTGCGTTCCATGCCGCCGATTATACGATCAGGGCAAGTGCCGCGGCGCGCGACGGCGCGGGCAAAAAAAACGGGGAGCAAACGCTCCCCGCTTCTGGCCGTTCAACAGCGACCGATTACAGCATTGCCTTGAGCAGGCGCGCCATCTCGGACGGGTTCTTGGTGACCTTGATACCGCAGGCTTCCATGATTTCCAGCTTGGCCTGCGCCGTATCGGCACCGCCGGAGATCAGTGCGCCGGCGTGACCCATGCGTTTGCCGGGCGGCGCGGTGACGCCGGCGATGAAGCCGACCACCGGTTTCTTCATGTTGTCCTTGATCCATTCTGCCGCGTTGGCCTCGTCCGGACCGCCGATCTCGCCGATCATGATGACGGCATCCGTATCCGGGTCATCGTTGAACATCTTCATGACGTCGATGTGCTTGAGACCGTTGATCGGGTCGCCGCCAATGCCGACTGCCGACGACTGGCCGAGACCGAGCGCGGTCAGCTGCGCCACGGCTTCATAGGTCAGGGTGCCGGAGCGCGACACGACACCGATGCGACCCTTGCGGTGGATATGGCCCGGCATGATACCGATCTTGATTTCGTCCGGGGTGATCAGGCCGGGGCAGTTCGGGCCGAGCAGCAGGGTCTTGCTTCCTGCCTTCTTCATGCGGTCCTTCACTTCCAGCATGTCGCGGACCGGGATGCCTTCGGTGATGCAGATGGCGAGGTCAAGATCCGCTTCGACCGCTTCCCAGATCGCCGCAGCGGCGCCCGCCGGCGGCACGTAGATCACGGAGACGGTCGCGCCGGTTGCCTGCTTGGCTTCCTTGACGTTGGCGTAGATGGGAATGCCTTCGAAGTCTTCGCCGGCCTTCTTCGGGTTCACGCCGGCGACGAAGCAGTTCTTGCCGTTGGCGTAGTCGCGGCAGGCACGGGTATGGAACTGGCCGGTCTTGCCGGTGATGCCCTGGGTGATGACTTTGGTGTCTTTATTGATCAGAATCGACATTGCTTTTCCCTCGATTATTTTCCGTTGGCCGCAGCGACGACCTTCTGCGCGGCTTCTTCCATCGTGTCGGCGGAGATGATCGGCAGGCCGGAGTCGGCCAGCATCTTCTTGCCCAGGTCTTCGTTGGTGCCCTTCATGCGGACCACGAGCGGCACGCCGAGCTGCACGGCCTTCGATGCAGCGATCACGCCTTCGGCGATGACGTCGCAGCGCATGATGCCGCCGAAGATGTTGACCAGGATGGCTTTCAGGTTGGGGTTCTTCAGCATCAGCTTGAAGGCCTCGGTCACCTTCTCGGTCGTGGCACCGCCGCCGACGTCGAGGAAGTTCGCCGGCTCGCCGCCGAACAGCTTGATGGTGTCCATGGTCGCCATCGCGAGGCCGGCGCCGTTGACCAGACAGCCGATATTGCCGTCGAGGGAAATGTAGGCGAGGTCGAACTTGGAGGCTTCGATCTCGGCCGGGTCTTCCTCGTCGAGGTCGCGCATCTCGACGATTTCAGGATGGCGGAACAGCGCGTTGGAATCGAAGTTGAACTTGGCGTCGAGGGCGATCACCTTGCCGTCGCCGGTCAGGATCAGCGGATTGATTTCAGCCAGGGAAGCGTCGGTTTCCCAGTATGCCTTGTACAGGCCCTGGAGTTGTTTGCGGGCGTCGGCGATGGAGCCGGAGGGCACGCCGATCTTCGCGGCGATGGCGTCGGCGTCGGCGTCAGTCAGGCCGGTGGCCGGATCGATCACTACCTTGTGGATCAGATCGGGGTGCTTCTCGGCGACTTCCTCGATATCCATGCCGCCTTCGCTCGATGCCATCAGCACCACGCGCTGGGACAGACGGTCGGTGACCATCGACACGTAGAGCTCCTTCTTGATGTCGGCGCCTTCCTCGATCAGCAGGCGGTTGACCTTCTGGCCTTCCGGGCCGGTCTGGTGGGTCACCAGCTGCATGCCCATGATGGCGTGCGCATATTCCTTGACCTGGTCGAGCGACTTGGCGACCTTGACGCCGCCGCCCTTGCCGCGGCCGCCGGCGTGGATCTGTGCCTTGACGACCCAGACCGGACCGCCCAGGGTCTCGGCTGCCTTGACCGCCTCTTCGACGGAAAAGCACGGGATACCGCGCGGAACCGTCACCCCGAACTTGCGGAGGATCTCTTTGCCCTGATACTCATGGATTTTCATGCGAGCTTCCCTTCAGACGCTTATTGAAAAAAACAAACTTGTTTAACACTCGGTGGATTCCCGCGACGCGGCCGGCACGACCGACCAGCGCGGGTAATATCGGGCGACAGCCGGGCCGTCGGTGCGCAACGCGTGGCATCGGTCAAGCTGGAACGGCTTCTGCCCCTGTCCGTCGGCATCGGGACCGTCGCGCGTATCCAGCACTTCGCCGGCAAACGCCTGGATGGCGGCTGTCGGCAGCACCTGGGCGAGCTCGGTCAGGTGCGTACAACCCTGGATGCCCGCCAGCCTCGTCCGCACGCCGTCACGAAAACCGCGCAGCAGGTTGAGGCCGATCAGCTTGCGATAGGCCGCGCCGTTGGTGTCGCAATAGCCCGGGTAGGGGACAGCATCCGAGACCGCCTCGGCGTCAACCACATTGAGTTCGGTGTCGATCGTCAGGCGCAGCCAGAGATCGTGGATCGGGGCGCCTGCGGGACGGGTGCCAGAGGCGAGCCGGTTGTCGCGGGTCTTGATGTCGGTGATATGCGCGTCAATGTCCCACAGCCCATCGTCGCGTGCGAACGCTTGGACTTCGATGGCGCGTGTGTGCTTTAGCGCACGGCGGGATGACGGCGGAGATAGGGGCATATACACCAATGCCTGTGAAGCGGCCAGAATGAATGCCGCAATTGCGTGTCGTCGCCGCAGCTTCTACGGCAACAGCCGCTCATGCGGCGCTGCAAAAACCACGGAAGTGTAGCACATGTCGCAAGACCCGAACCAAGTTGCACGTGTCCACTTTTCCAAGGAAAGTCGGGTGGCCTGGAGCCGTAATCAAAGGACGGATGCTGACGGAACGAGGCCCGCAAGAGGGACGTGAGGCTGCACGCGCCCCCCGCAACCTGGACAAGGAAGCAGTCAGGAAGGAGGAAGCGGATACAGTAGGAAGCCATGCGAAATGATGGCTGTTTTGGGGGGACGGCTCTGTCTCTATTCTTCCGTGTCAGGTCCACTGCGCAGTGCGGCGCGGATGGCAGCCTGGGAAAAACCGCGCTGTTGCAGGAAACGCATTTGCCGGGCTCGCTCTGTTGCATCCGCCGGCGGCACGCCAAACTTCCGCCGCCAGACTTCAGCCGCACGTGCAGCTTCGCTGCCGGCCAAGTCCGACTTGATCTCACTGAGCGCGTCGGCGTCAATGCCGTGCATCTGCAACTCGGAGAGGATGCGCTGGTTACCGAACCGGGAAGCCCGACGGTGCACCAGCGATTCGGAGAAGCGGGTCTCCGACAGGAATTTGGCGGCCTCGAGTGCATCAAGCAGCGCCTCGACATCGTCACCTTCCTGGGCGTGGCGGCTAAGCTTGCGCGCCAGCTCCATGCGACTGTGCTCGCGAGCGGACAGATACTTCAGAGCCCGCGCTTTCAGACTCATTTGCAGTTTTGCCATGGTGGTCCGGCAGCGCGGGCTCCCTCACGTGAAGTAAACGTTGAAGCTGGATCTACCCGTATCGGTCGATTATTCGGCTTCTGCCACGGCGGGGGGAAGCTCCGGCACACCGAGGGAAGCGCGCACCTTGTTTTCGATCTCGCGGGCAAGCTCCGGATGCTCTTTCAGGTAGTTGCGCGCATTGTCCTTGCCCTGGCCGATGCGCTCCCCGTTATAGCTGTACCAGGCGCCGGACTTCTCGACGATCTTTGCCTCCGAACCCAGGTCGAGGATTTCGCCTTCGCGGGAGGTGCCTTCCCCGTAGAGAATATCGAAATGCGCTTCGCGGAACGGCGGCGCGACCTTGTTCTTCACGACCTTCACCTTGGTCTCGTTGCCGATCACTTCGTCACCGGATTTGATAGACCCGGTACGGCGAATATCGAGACGCACTGACGCATAGAACTTCAGTGCATTGCCGCCGGTCGTCGTTTCCGGATTGCCGAACATGACACCGATCTTCATACGGATCTGGTTAATGAAAATCACCAACGTATTGGTGCGGTTGATGCTGCCGGTAAGCTTGCGCAGCGCCTGGGACATCAGGCGGGCTTGCAGGCCGGGCAGCGAATCGCCCATATCACCTTCGATTTCGGCGCGCGGCGTCAGTGCGGCAACCGAGTCCACGACCACGAGGTCGACGCTGCCGGAACGTACCAGCGCGTCGCAGATTTCCAGTGCCTGCTCGCCGGTATCCGGCTGGGAAATCAGGAGGTCTGACAGGTTGACGCCGAGTTTCTGGGCGTAGACGACGTCAAGTGCATGCTCGGCGTCGATAAAGGCGCAGGTGCCGCCGATCTTCTGCATTTCGGCGATTGCCTGCAGGGTCAGGGTGGTTTTGCCGGAGGATTCCGGGCCGTAGATTTCGACGACGCGGCCACGGGGCAGTCCGCCGACGCCGAGCGCAATATCCAGGCCGAGCGAACCGGTCGACACAACTTGCACTTCTTCAGCAACTGCGCCGTCGACCATGCGCATCACCGCGCCCTTGCCAAACTGCTTTTCGATTTGTGCCAATGCCGCAGCGAGCGCCTTGCTCTTTTCAGGATTCTGCGCGGATTTCTTGTCGTCCATGAGGTTTCTTTCGACGGTTGGATGGATGAATCGGATACCGATTGCCCTGCATTCAGGGGATGCTTCTCACGTCACAAGCAGTACTGTATAAAAAAACAGTGGCGGGCGCAAGTGGGATTTTCGCGTCGGGCGGGATTTTGATTCCCTGCGAGGACGTGCCCGGCGCTTGCCTTGCCGGTATAAAAAAAAGGCAATAGACTAGGTCCCCTTCCCCCGACCTGTTCGACCATGCGGATCCTGCTTGCTGAAGACGATAGTGTACTAGCCGACGGACTGACGCGCTCCCTGCGGCAGTCGGGGTATGCCACCGACTGCGTCAAGAACGGACTCGAGGCGGACAGCGCCCTTTCGACCCAGGACTTCGACCTGCTGATCCTGGATCTCGGCCTGCCGAAAATGCCCGGCCTGGAGGTACTGCGACGGCTGCGGGCCCGCAACTCCAGGCTGCCGGTGCTGATCCTGACCGCGAGCGATTCGGTGGAGGAACGCGTCAAGGGGCTCGACCTCGGAGCCGACGACTACATGGCCAAACCGTTCGCCCTGTCCGAACTGGAAGCGCGGGTGCGCGCCCTCACCCGGCGCGGGGTCGGTGGCGGGCCGACGGTGATCCGCCACGGGCCACTGTCGTACGACCAGGTCGGCCGCATTGCCTACATCAGCGAGCAGATGCTCGACCTGTCTGCGCGCGAACTCGGACTGCTTGAAGTGCTCCTGCAGCGCACCGGACGGCTGGTCTCCAAGGAACAGCTGGTTGACCACCTGTGCGAATGGGGCGAAGAAGTCAGCAACAACGCCATCGAGGTGTACGTGCATCGCCTGCGCAAGAAGATCGAAGCCAGCGGCGTGCGCATCGCGACGGTCCGCGGCCTCGGCTACTGTCTCGAGAAATTCCCCGACAGCGCCGTGCCGGGTGCGTCCTAGCGCGCACCCTGCCGCATGCACCCTGTCCAATGCCGGCATACCGGTCTCCCGACATGAACGATTCCCGCGATTTCGATGCCCGCGCCGGCATCGGCGATGACGCCGATGGCGAGCCGGACGAGTACGCGGAGCGCTTTGCGACCAAACCGGAAGAGCAGATACAACGATCGCTGTTCGGGGAGATCCTGGACTGGATGCTGGTCCCCCTGCTGCTGCTGTGGCCGATGAGCATTGCGATCACCTACCTGGTGGCGAAGTCCATCGCCAACCATCCCTTTGACCGGGCGCTCGATGACAACGTGATCGTCCTGGCCCAGCAGGTGCGCGAGGTCAACGGCAAGGTGGTGTCGCAACTGTCCGGTTCAGGGCGCGACATCCTGCGCGCGGATGACATCGACAACGTCTATTTCCAGGTGGTCGGTCCGCAAGGCGAACTGATCGACGGCGATCGCGACCTGCCGGCGCCGCCGCCGGCAGAAGACAAGGTGCTGGCCGGTTCGGTACAGTTTCGCAACGATACGATGCGCGGCGCAGATATCCGCATTGCCTACACCTATGTGGACCTGCGGCGCAATCGTGGCGCGCGCGGCGCGGCGCGGGAGCCGTACACGGTGCTGGTCCAGGTCGGCGAGACGCTGGACAAGCGCGCGCACCTGGCCAACGACATCATCAAGGGCGTGATCCTGCCGCAATTCATCATCCTGCCCATTGCGCTCGCGCTGGTCTGGTTCGCCCTGTCGCGCGGCCTGTCGCCGCTTGCCGAGCTGCAGCAGCGGATACGTGCGCGCCGTCCCGACGATCTCAGCCCGATCGACTCGGGCCAGGTGCCGGAGGAAATCTCGCCGCTGGTGCGTTCGCTCAACGACATGCTCGAGCGCCTCTCCCAGAGCATCGAGATGCAGAAGCGCTTCATCGCCGATGCCGCGCACCAGATGAAGACGCCCCTGGCGGGAATGCGGATGCAGTCGGAGCTGGCGCTGCGCCAGACCAATGAAGAGGAAATCCACCGCTCGCTCGAACAGCTCTCCAAAAGCTCCCAGACCGCCACCCGGCTCGTCAATCAGCTCCTCGCGCTGGCGCGCGCGGAAAACCAGACCCCGGCAACCAAGCCCTTCGTCCCGGTGGAGCTTTCCGAGCTGGCGCGCAATGCCGTACACGACTGGGTGCAGGCGTCGTTTGCCAATCGCATCGACCTCGGTTTCGAGCAGCCGGGGTATCCAATCATGGTCAGCGGCAATCCGGTGATGTTGCGCGAGATGCTGAGCAACCTGATCGACAACGCATTGCGCTACACGCCTGCGGAGGGCAGCGTCACGGTGCGGGTGCGCGCCAATGCGCCGGACGGGCTCGCGATCCTGGAGGTGGAGGACACCGGGCCCGGCATTCCGATGGCGGAACGCGGGCACGTCTTCGAGCGCTTCTACCGCATCCTGGGCAGCCACGCCGAAGGCAGCGGGCTCGGCCTGTCCATCGTGCGCGAGATCGCGCAACAGCATGACGCCACCATCGACATCTTCAGCAATCCGCACAGCCACGATCCAAAGCTGCCGGGCTGCCTGTTCCGGGTCACGCTGCGGATGGAGCAGCGCCCGGAATTCATCGAGGACATCGGCTGATGAACAAGCAGTCCCCGCTTACCCGGGCCGAGTACTGGCGGCGCGCGCGCCGCCTTACCGCCACCCTCGTGACGCTCTGGTTCATGCTCACGTTCGGCACCATGTTCTTTGCGCGGGAACTGTCCACGCTGACCCTGTTCGGCTGGCCCTTCTCGTTCTACATGGCCGGCCAGGGGCTCACGCTTTGCTATCTCGTCATCGTCGCCGTGTACATCAAGCGCATGCAGAGCCTCGACAAAAAACTGAAAAAAGAGCCGGCCAATGGCAGATAAGATATTTCGTCGCAAGCTGGTCACCTACTATGGCTGGTACACCGCCGGCTTCGGGGTCTTTCTGGCGGCGCTCGCGATCCTCGAGAAGGAAGGCATACCGCGCGCGTGGATCGGGTACATGTTCATGTTCTCGACCATCGTCCTCTACGCCGGCATCGGCGTGCTGAGCCGGACTTCCGACGTCTCCGAATACTACGTTGCCGGCCGCCGGGTGCCGGCATTGTTCAACGGTGCGGCGACCGCGGCGGACTGGATGTCGGCCGCCAGCTTCATCAGCCTGGCCGGCGGCCTGTACGTGATGGGCTTCGACGGTCTGGCTTACATCATCGGCTGGACCGGCGGCTACTGCCTGGTGGCGCTGCTCATCGCCCCCTACCTGAACAAGTTCGGCCAGTACACGATTCCCGATTTCCTCGCCGCCCGCTATGCCGGTCGCTATGGCGGCAATGTCGTACGCGTGCTGGGGGTTGCGGCGACCGTCCTCGTGTCTTTCACCTACGTGGTCGCGCAGATCTATGGCGTCGGCCTGATCACCTCGCGCTTTACCGGCGTGGATTTTTCAGTCGGCATCTTCCTCGGGCTGGCCAGCATCCTGGTCTGTTCCTTCCTCGGCGGCATGCGCGCCATCACCTGGACCCAGGTGGCGCAGTACATCATCATCATCATCGCCTACATGATCCCGGTGACGTGGCTGTCGGTAAAGCATACCAACATCCCGGTGCCGCAGCTTGCCTACGGCACCGCCCTGTCGAAACTGAGCGAGCGCGAGAAGGAGCTGAACAATGATCTGATGGAACAGCAGGTGCGCGCGATCTTCCGGCAGCGGGCGGACGAGTACGAAGCGAAGCTGCAGGCGCTGCCGAAATCCTGGGATGAGGGCCTGACCGAGATGCAGCGCGAGGTGGACGACCTCAAGCGGAGCAACGCAACCCTGATCGAGATCAAGGCGGCGAGCCGGGCGCTGGCGGCCTACCCGAAGGATGTCGCCGAGGCGCGGCGCAAGTGGGCGGAAGCGCGCAACTACAATCTCGCGCGGTCCGAGCCGGTGGTTGCGCACGAGGCCCCCTTCCCGGGCAAGACCCAGGAGGCATCGGATGCCAAGCGCAACAACTTTCTTGCGCTGGTGCTGTGCCTGATGATGGGCACCGCCGCGCTGCCGCACATCCTAGTCCGCTTCTATACGACACCCTCGGTGCGGGAAGCCCGGCGCTCGGTATTCTGGTCGCTGTTCTTCATCATGCTGCTGTACATCACGGTGCCGGCGCTGGCGGTACTCGTGAAATACGACATCTACACCTCGCTGGTCGGCACGTCGTTCTCAAAGCTGCCGTCCTGGGTGTCCTACTGGGCCAGCATCGACAAGCTCAACCCGCTGGTCGCCATCACCGACCTGAACAAGGACGGTATCGTGCAGCTCGCCGAGATCGTGATGGACGGCGACATCGTGGTGCTGGCAACGCCGGAGATCGCCGGCCTGCCCTACGTGATCTCCGGCCTGGTCGCGGCGGGCGGCCTGGCAGCAGCGCTGTCCACCGCCGACGGCCTGCTGCTCACGATCTCGAATGCGCTGTCGCACGACATCTACTACAAGACGGTCGACCCGAGCGCCTCGACCCAGAAGCGGGTGACAATCTCCAAGCTGCTGCTGCTGGTGGTGGCGCTGGTCGCCGCATACGCCGCATCCCTGAAACCGGGCGACATCCTGTCCATGGTCGGCGCGGCATTCTCGCTGGCCTCGTCCACCCTGTTCCCCGCCCTCGTTCTGGGCGTTTTCTGGAAACGGGCGAACCAGCAAGGTGCAATCGCCGGAATGCTTGTCGGCTTCGCCGTCTGCATCTACTACATGATGTGCACCTATCCGGCGCTCGGCGGATCGCCGCTCAACCAGTGGCTGGACATTGCCCCCATTTCGGCAGGCGTATTCGGGGTGCCAGCGGGCTTCCTCGCAATCGCCGTGGTCAGCCTGATGACCGCAGCGCCGGGCCGCCATACCGCCGCACTGGTCGATCACATACGGAGTCCGTGACAGATCAATGCTGACTGGCACGTTTCTTGTTACAAGATGGTGCACGGAGTCCGGCGCCTGCCGGGACCGAAGAACGATATCAAATCATGTCCAACTTCTTTGACGAGATGTATGCCGACGGCGACGGCGTGGTTCGCCCGCACTACCGGGAATTCGAAGCATGGCTGGCGGAACAGCCGCCCGAGCTGATCGCGCGCAAGCGGACGGAATCCGACCTGATCTTCCGTCGTGTAGGAATTACGTTCGCAGTCTATGGCAACGATGCCGGCACCGAGCGCCTGATCCCCTTCGACATCATTCCCCGCATCCTGCCGGCGCAGGAATGGGCGCAACTGGAAGCGGGACTGGTGCAGCGCGTCAAGGCACTGAACATGTTCATTCATGACATCTATCATGAGCAGAACATCGTCAAGGCGGGCGTGATACCGGCCGAGCAGATTTTCCGCAACGCGCAGTACCGGCCCGAGATGCAGGGTATCTCGGTCGCGTCGGACATCTATGCCCACATTGCCGGGGTCGACATCGTCCGGGCGGGAGAAGGCGAGTTCTACGTACTGGAAGACAACCTGCGGGTACCCTCCGGCGTGTCATACATGCTCGAGGACCGCAAGATGATGATGCGGCTGTTCCCGGAACTGTTCGCCCGGTACAAGGTGGCGCCGGTCGCCCACTATCCCGACATGTTGCTGGACAACCTGCGTTCGGTCGCGCCGGTCGGCGTGGACGACCCGACCGTCGTCGTGATGACCCCGGGCATGTACAACTCTGCCTATTTCGAACATGCGTTCCTCGCGCAGCAGATGGGCGTCGAACTGGTGGAGGGCCAGGATCTCTTTGTGAGTGACAACGCGGTCTTCATGCGCACCACGCGCGGCCCCAAGCGGGTGGACGTGATCTACCGCCGCATCGACGACGACTTCCTCGATCCGCTGGCATTCCGGCCGGACTCGTCGCTCGGCGTCCCGGGCCTGCTCTCGGTTTACCGGGCCGGCCGGGTGACGCTGGCCAACGCCATCGGCACCGGTGTCGCCGACGACAAGTCGATCTATCCGCACGTGCCGAACATGATCGAGTTCTACCTCTCGGAGCGTCCGATCCTGAATAATGTGCCCACCTACCAGTGCCGGCGCAAGGAAGACCTCGACTACACGCTGGCCAACCTGCCGCAGCTGGTGGTCAAGGAGGTGCACGGGGCCGGCGGCTACGGCATGCTGGTCGGCCCGGCGGCGACCGCCGCCGAAATCGCGTCCTTCCGCCAGCGCTTGCTAGCGCGGCCGGAAGGCTACATCGCGCAGCCGACGCTGGCGCTGTCGGCCTGCCCGACGTATGTCGAGTCGGGCATCGCGCCGCGGCACATCGACCTGCGTCCTTTCGTGCTGTCCGGGAAGACCATTTCCATGGTCAAGGGCGGATTGACGCGTGTCGCGCTCAAGGAAGGTTCGTTGGTCGTGAACTCCTCGCAGGGCGGCGGCACCAAGGACACCTGGGTACTGGAGAAATGACATGCTGAGCCGTACTGCCGATCACTTGTTCTGGATGGCGCGCTATACCGAGCGCGCGGAAAATACCGCCCGCATGCTGGACGTCAACGTGCAGACCGCGTTGCTGCCACAGTCGGCCCACGCCGCGGAGCAAGGCTGGCGCGCCATGCTGGGCATTTCGGAACTGCTGGAAGCGTTCGACCAGAAGTACGGCCTGATGACGGCCCGGGACGTGCTGGACTTCATGGTGCGCGATCCCCACAACCCGTCCTCGATCGCCTCCTGCCTGACCCAGGCGCGCGAAAACGCGCGGGCGGTGCGCGGCGCGCTCACGACGGAGGTCTGGGAAACCCAGAACCTGACCTGGCTCGACATGCAGGCCAAGTTGAAGGGCAACCTGCTGGAGCGCGATCCCAGCCAGTTCTTCGAATGGGTCAAGTACCGGTCGCACCTGTCGCGCGGCGTCACCATCGGCACCATGCTCAAGGACGAGGCCTTCCATTTCATCCGGCTCGGCACCTTCCTCGAGCGGGCCGACAACACCGCCCGCATCCTCGACGTAAAATTCCACGGCGCAAACGGCAACGAGGGGGCCGAGATCTACCCGGACGACGACGTGCAGCTCGATTTTTATTACTGGGCAGCGATTCTGCGCTCGGTGTCGGCGTTCGAAATCTATCGCAAGGTTTACCGCGACGTGATCACGCCGGAACGGGTCGCCGAGCTCCTGATCCTGCGATCGGACATGCCGCGCTCGCTGCTCGCCTGCATCGAGGAGGTGGTCGGCAACCTGCAGCAGGTGCGCAATGACGTGTCCGCCGACACCGAGCGTTTCGCCGGGCGCCTGCACGCGGAGCTGAAGTTTGCGAACATCGACGAGATTCTGCGGGACGGTCTGCACGATTACCTGACACAATTCCTGGAACGCATCTACGAACTCGGGAACCGGGTCAGTCGCGATTTCCTGGTCCCGCTGGCGGCATAGGCAAAGGCATCCCATGCGAATGACCATCACACACTCGACCGTGTACCGCTACACCGCACCGCTGACCTACACGATCCAGCAGCTGCGCCTGACGCCGCGCACCGAACCGTACCAGCGCGTCCTGTCCTGGCAGATCGTTTCACCCGGCCAGCGGCATGCCGTGCGTGACGCCTATTGCAATGACAGTCACATGATGACGCTCACTGGCTTGCACCAGGAGGTCCGCATCGTCGCTTCCGGCGTGGTCGAGGTGAATCCGCCGGACGACGGCCGCATCGCGGATCCCGGCCATCTTTCGCCACTTGTCTTCACGGTGCCGACCCGCCTCACCGAGCCTGACGACGCGGTGGCGGAGTTCGCGCGGCGTCACCTTCAGCCCGGGGCCGGCACCAGGCAGTTTCTTGCGCTGGCCGAGGCCCTGTCCGGCACCGTTGCCTACCAGTCGGGCGCAACTGCCGTGACGACCACCGCGGCCGATGCCCTGCGTCTCGGCCAGGGCGTCTGCCAGGACCATGCGCACCTGTTCCTGGCCTGCTGCCACGTCCTCGGCATGCCTGCCCGATATGTTTCCGGCTACATCGATTCCGGCGACACGCCGCATGCGGCCAGCCATGCCTGGGTTGACGCGTGGGTCGAGGAACCCGGCTTCAGCGGATGGGTCAGCATTGATGTCACCCACTCCCGCCTTGCCGACGACAGCCTGTGCCGCCTCGCGGTCGGTCGGGACTATGATTCGGCGGCGCCGATCCGCGGCGTACGGCGGGGCGGCGGGCAGGAATCGCTTGAAGTGAACGTTGATGTGACGCGGTGAACACACCGATCCTTCTTTCTCTTAAGAATCTGCGGCATCGGGTAGAATCGGCCTTTTATCCCCCTGTATCGCGAACATGACTTACTGTGTCGCCATGCGCGTCGACAGCGGCCTGGTGTTCCTGTCGGACTCCCGCACCAATGCCGGCGTGGACCAGGTGAGCACCTTCCGGAAAATGACGGTCTTCGAGAATCCCGGGGACCGCATGATGGTGCTGATGACAGCCGGCAACCTGGCGATCTCGCAGTCGGTCCGGCAGATCATCAGCGAGCGGGCCGGCGAAGACGGCCGCAGCATCTGGACCGTGCAGTCCATGTACGAGGCCGCCCAGATCGTGGGCGATGCCGTCCGCGCAGTGTACGAGCGCGATGCCAAGGCCTTGCGCGAGTTCGGCATCGATTTCAACGTCAGCATCATCTTTGGCGGCCAGATCGGCGGCGAGCGTTGCCGGCTGTTCCAGGTGTACGCGGCCGGCAATTTCATCGAATCGCACAACGAGAACATCTACTTCCAGATCGGCGAAGCCAAGTACGGCAAGCCAATCATCGACCGGGTCCTGACCTCCGCCACGCCGCTCAACGAAGCGGCAAAATGCGCGCTGGTGTCGATGGATTCAACCTTGCGCTCCAACATCTCCTGCGGATTCCCGCTCGACCTGCTCATCTATGAAACCGACAAGCTGGCGGTGAGCCGTTTTGTCAACATCGACGAGAAGAACCAGTATTTCCAGATGATCCGGAATACCTGGGGACAGCAGCTGAAGCGCATCTTCGAAGGCATTGCCGATCCGGTCTGGAACGCCGCTCCCGACGTCGAGGCCAGCGCCCAGGCCGTCTCCTCCGGCCGCGCCCAGCCTTTGCGGGTTGCGCCGCCGTCCGGCGTCGCCGCCCCGCAGGCCCAACCCGCACCGCTGCAGACACTGGCACAGCAGCACCCCGACCGCCAGCAGCACTAAAGAAAAACGGCTGCACATCGCAGCCGTTTTCCGAAGCGTGCGGCCCTGCCGCCCTGCGCGTCAGGGGTCAGAGGACGATCGTCTGGGCCTCGCCCGCCTGGCGTTCGCGGATCTCGCCGATGCGGCTGACGGTTTCGCCGGCAGCCTGCAGCTGCGCGACGGCGGCGTCGGCATGCTCCTTCGCGACGATCACCACCATGCCGATGCCGCAGTTGAACACGCGGTGCATCTCCGCGTCGGCAACGCCGCCGTGCTGCTGCAGCCAGGTGAACAGCGGCGGCATCCGCCATGCATCCCGGTGCAGTACCGCGGTCAGCTTGTCGCCGAGCACCCGCGGCACGTTCTCGACCAGTCCACCGCCGGTGATGTGGGCCATGCCCTTCACCTCCATCGCGTTCATCAGGGCCAGCAGCGGCTTGACATAGATATGGGTCGGTTCCATCAGGACGTCGGCCAGGCGGCGGCCGTGAAAATCGGCGTTCAGGTCAGGCCGCGCGACTGAAAGGATCTTGCGAACCAGCGAATAGCCGTTCGAGTGCGCGCCGGACGATGCGAGGCCAAGCACCGCGTCGCCCGGGACGATCTTGCTGCCGTCAATGATCTTCGACTTCTCCACGGCGCCGACTGCGAAGCCGGCCAGGTCGTACTCGCCATCGGGATACATGCCCGGCATCTCCGCCGTCTCGCCGCCGATCAGCGCGCATCCCGCCTGCTCGCAGCCGGCCGCAATCCCCTTGATCACGTCGGTGGCGGAAGCCACGTCGAGCTTGCCGCAGGCAAAATAATCGAGGAAGAACAGCGGCTCCGCGCCCTGCACCAGAATGTCGTTGACGCTCATCGCCACCAGGTCGATGCCGACCGTGTCATGCCGGTTCAGGTCGAATGCCAGTTTCAGCTTGGTGCCCACGCCGTCCGTGCCCGACACCAGAACCGGCTCCTTGTATTTTTTGCCAATCTCGAACAGGGCGCCGAAACCGCCGATGCCCCCCATGACGCCTTCGCGCATCGTGCGCTTGGCAAAGGGCTTGATCGCTTCGACCAGGGCGTCCCCGGCATCGATGTCGACACCGGCGTCACGGTAGGAAAGGGAAACGTTGGATGAGGAACTCATGATAAGAAATAGGGGCAGAGGCGGTAAAATAGGCGTTTGGAGCCAAAATCCGGCGGCCAAACCGCTATTTTAACAAACCGATCCGTTCCGCTTCCCGGCACATGCCATTTTCTTTTTCAAGCAAGCAAACCCAGGCCGCCGGCCGGCCGGGAACCTCCCGTGGCGAGCAGGCACGGTCGGAGCGCCGTCTTTCCGGTCACTCATGAGGCAACTTGTGCTCGACCTGGGCGCGGCCAAGCCGCGGACCCTGGCAAATTTCATCGTCGGACAGAACCGGGAGCTGCTGCAGCTGCTGCAAGCCTACCAGCCGCCGCCCCGTGCGCCACGCGAACCCTTCATCTACCTCTGGGGGGAAGGCGGCGCGGGCAAGTCCCATCTGCTCCACGCGCTGGCCGGCGAGCGCAGCCGATATGTGCCTGCCGGGTGCGGCGAGGATGCGTATCGCTACCGGGATGACACGCACCTTTACCTGGTGGACGACTGCCAGCGGCTGGCCCCCGCCGAACAGGTTGCCGTCTTCGCGCTGTTCAACCAGATCCGCGAGAACGGCGGCTGCATGATCAGCGCCGGCGACAGCGCACCGGCCGGACTCGCATTGCGGGAGGACTTGCGCACGCGCCTTGGATGGGGCCTGGTCTACCAGGTCCACGGCCTGAGCGACGACGAGAAGATCGCTGCGCTGACGCAGGCCGCGGAGGCGCGCGGAATCAGCCTCTCGCCCGGCGTGTTACCCTATCTGATCACCCATTTTCGCCGCGACATGCCCTCGCTGACCGCGATGCTGGACGCGCTCGACAAGTATTCGCTGGAGACGCAGCGGCCGATCACGCTGCCACTGCTGCGCAGCCTGCTGCAACTCGAAGGTGAACCGAAACCGCAATGAACCTGGCCCTATTCGACCTCGACCATACCCTGATACCGCTGGACTCCGACTATGAGTGGGGGCAGTTCCTGGTCCGCATCGGCGCGGTCGACGCGGAAGACTTCGCCCGCCGCAACGCCGCCTTCTATGCGCAATACGAGGCGGGCACCCTCGACCCGGTGGAATACCTGGAATTCGCCCTCGGCACGCTGGCCCGCTTCCCGCGCGCCCAACTGGATGCCTGGCATGCGCAGTTCATGGAGGAAGTGATCACGCCGGCACTGCGCCCCGCCGCGCTCGACCTGGTCAGGCGCCACCAGGACACCGACGACCTGGTGGCGATCATCACCGCCACCAATCGCTTCGTCACCGCGCCCATCGCAAAGGCGCTCGGCGTGGACCACCTGATCGCCGCCGAACCCGAACTCGACGAGCGGGGCGAGATTACCGGCAAGCTGCGCGGCCTGCCGACTTCCGGCGCGGGCAAGGTGGTCCATGCCGGCGCCTGGCTGAAGGCGCACGGCAAGACGTTGGGCGATTTCCAGCGCAGCACCTTCTACAGCGACTCCCAGAACGACATTCCGCTGCTCTCCGCGGTCACGCATCCCGTTGCAACCAACCCGAACGCCCTGCTCAAGGCGCACGCGCAAGCCCACGGCTGGCCCATCCTGAACCTGTTCGAATGATCAAGAAATTCATCAAGCGCATCTTCGGCGGCAAAGAAGCCGAAACCATCCCCGTCGGACCAGTCACGCTCGGTCCGCAAGAACATCGCATCAACCCGCAACTGGTGTCGCCGAACGCGGTGCGCGTGACGCAGACGCTGCAGGATGCGGGATTCAAGGCCTTCGTCGTCGGCGGCGCGGTGCGCGACCTGCTGCTCGGCGTAAAGCCCAAGGATTTCGACGTCGCCACCAATGCCACGCCCGAGCAGGTGAAACGCCTGTTCCGCCGCGCCTTCATCATCGGCCGCCGCTTCCAGATCGTGCACGTCGTGTTCGGCCAGGAGATCATCGAAGTGACCACCTTTCGCGGCGCCTCGGCCGAGAGCGCCCCCAAGGATGAGCACGGCCGTGTCCTGCGCGACAACACCTTCGGCGAGCAGCACGAGGATGCGGTACGCCGCGACTTCACCATCAACGCGATGTACTACGATCCTGCCTCGCAAGTGGTGCTCGACTACCACGACGGCATCGCCGACATCCGCAACAAGACCTTGCGCGTCATCGGCGTGCCGGAAGCACGCTACCGTGAAGACCCGGTCCGCCTGTTGCGCGTGGTGCGCTTCGCGGCAAAGCTCGGCTTCAGCATCGACCCGGCCACGCGCGAACCGATCCAGGTCATGGCGCCCCTGATCAACAACGTGCCGGCCGCCCGCGTATTCGACGAGATGCTCAAGCTGCTGATGAGCGGCCATGCACTGGCCTGCCTGCAGCAGTTGCGCAAGGAGGGACTGCACCACGGCCTGCTGCCCCTGCTCGACGTCGTGCTGGAGCAACCGCTGGGCGAGAAGTTCGTCACGCTGGCGCTTGCCGGCACCGATCAGCGCGTGCGCGAAGGCAAGGGCGTGTCGCCCGGCTTCCTGTTCGCCGCCCTGCTCTGGCACCAGGTACTGGAAAAATGGCATGCGTACCAGGCTGCGGGCGAATTCCCGATCCCCGCCCTGCACCTGGCCGCCGACGACGTGCTCAATACGCAGACCGAGAAGCTTGCCCTGCAGCGCAAGATCACCACCGACATGCGCGACATCTGGGCCATGCAGCCGCGCTTCGAACGCCGCAGCGGCAAATCCCCGTACAAGCTGATCGAGCATCCACGGATGCGCGCCGGCTACGACTTCCTGATGCTGCGCTGCGCCTCGGGAGAACTGGACCAGGAACTGGGTGACTGGTGGACCGATTTCATCGCCGCCGATGGCCCGGAACGCGAAGTGCTGCTGGCGCGCAAACCCAAGGGCGACGGCGATGCCGCGCCGGCGAAGAAGCGCCGGCGCCGTGCCGGCCGCAACAAGCGCAAGGGGCCGGCCGAGGAAGGCGCGCCGACCGAGAACCCGACATGACCGGCGCGCGGGTGACATGCCATATCGGCGTCGGCGCGAACCTGGGCAACCCAGCGGTAACGGTGAAGCAGGCTGTCGAACGTCTCGCCATCCTGCCCGATACCACCCTGTCTGCCAGCTCCAGCCTGTTCCGCACCGCGCCCGTCGATGCCGGCGGCGGTGACTACGTCAATGCGGTGGCAAGGATCGAGACCGGCCTTGCGCCCGCCGCCCTGCTCGCATCGCTGCAGCAGATCGAACGGGATTTCGGGCGTGAACGCAGCTTCCGCAACGCGCCCCGCACGCTCGATCTCGACATCCTGCTGTACGGCGGGCAGAAGCTGGCGGACGCCGACCTCACCGTGCCGCATCCGCGCATGCACGAGCGGGCCTTCGTGCTGATTCCGCTGCTGCAACTGGATCCGTTCATCGACATTCCCGGGCGCGGCCCGGCCCATGCCTTCGCCCCCGGCGTCGCCGGCCAGGCCATCCACAAGTTGTAATCCATGCAGATACCCGTCATTGCGCAGACCGTCGGCCTGCTGGTCATGTCGAACGTATTCATGACCATCGCCTGGTACGGCCACCTGAAGAACCTCGCCTCGAAGCCCTGGTGGATCGCCGCGTTCATCAGCTGGAGCATCGCGCTCTTCGAATACCTGCTGCAGGTGCCCGCCAACCGCATCGGCTACACCCAGCTCAGCCTGGCCCAGCTGAAGATCCTGCAGGAGGCGATCACGCTGACGGTCTTCGTTCCGTTTGCCATGCTGTACATGGACCAGCCGTTCAAGCTGGATTACGTCTGGGCCGCCCTGTGCCTCGTGGGCGCCGTCTACTTCATCTTCCGCGCATGAACCTGCACCGTTTCCGTTACGTCGTGGTGGAAGGGCCGATCGGGGCGGGCAAGACCACCCTCGCCCGGCGGCTGTCGGAGAGCCTGCAGGCCAGTCCGCTGTTCGAGCTTCCGCAGGAGAATCCCTTCCTCGAAAAGTTCTACCGGGACCCATCGCGCTACGCACTGCAGACCCAGATGTTCTTCCTGTTCCAGCGCATGGGACAGTTGCGCGACATGGCGCAGACGGACATGTTCAACACCCGCGTCGTGTCGGATTTCCTGATGGAGAAGGATCCGATCTTCGCCCGGGTCACGCTGGGAGACGAGGAATTCAAGTTGTACCAGCAGTTGTACGACCACCTGCGCCCGCAGGCGCCGGCACCGGATCTCGTGATCTACCTGCAGGCGCAGCCGGAGACGCTGGTGGACCGCGTCCGGAAGCGCGGCATCGCGATGGAAGCCGGCATCTCGGAGCAGTACCTCTACCGGCTGTCTGAAAGTTACAGCCGTTTCTTTTATCATTACGACGCCGCGCCGCTGCTGACGGTGAATACCGAACACCTGAATCCGGTCGACCGCGACGAGGATTTCCAACTGCTGCTCAAGCACATCGAGAACATGCGCGGCAAGCGGGAATATTTCAATCTGGGGGAATGAACATGGCGGGATATTTGCAGGATGCCGAGTCGCCGGTCCGCAGCAAGGCGGTGACCGTGCCCGCGCTGCAGGCAATGCGCACGAACGGCGAGAAGATCGCGATGCTGACCGCCTACGACTCCAGTTTCGCCGCATTGATGGATCGCTGCGGCGTGGACGTCCTGCTGGTCGGCGACTCCCTCGGCAATGTCTGCCAGGGTCATAGCTCGACGCTGCCCGTCACCCTGGCCGACATCGCCTATCACACCGCCTGCGTGGCGCGGGGCAACCAGACCGCCCTGCTGGTGGCGGACATGCCCTTCGGCACCTACGCGACGCCGGAGTCAGCCTTCGACAACGGCGTGAAGCTGATGCAGGCCGGGGCGCAAATGGTCAAGATCGAGGGCGGGGCATGGCTGGCCGACACGGTCCGCTTCCTCACCGAGCGCGCGGTCCCGGTGTGCGCTCACCTCGGCCTGACGCCGCAGTCGGTGCACCAGCTGGGCGGTTTCAAGGTCCAGGGCAAGACCACCGAAGCGGCAGACCGCCTCAAGGCCGATGCACTGGCGCTGCAGGCCGCCGGCGCGGCCATCCTGGTCCTGGAAGCCATCCCCAGTGCGCTCGGCAAGGAAGTCACCGACTTGCTCGCCATCCCGACCATCGGCATCGGCGCCGGCCCCGACTGCTCCGGCCAGGTGCTGGTCATGCACGACATGCTCGGCGTTTTCCCCGGCAGGAAGGCGCGTTTCGTGAAGAACTTCATGGAAGGCCAGACGAGCATCGAAGCCGCAGTGCGCGCCTACATCGGGGCGGTGAAGGACAAGTCCTTCCCGGCGGCGGAACACTGCTTCTGATCTCGCGGGCAGGAAGAAAAAAGGGGCGCATCGGCGCCCCTTTTCATTCGTAGGCGGCGAGGCTTAGCGGCAGCTTCTCGGCCAGTTCCTGCTGACTGCCGACGGTGAGGCCGAGATCCCGCAGGTGCCCGTCCTTCAAACCGTAGATCCAGCTATGAATCGTCAGCGATTGTCCCCGCTCCCAGGCATCCTGCACGATCGTCGTCTGGCACACATTCCCCACCTGTTCCAGCACATTGAGTTCGCACAGCCGATCCTGCCTTTCGGCGGTCGGCAAGGCCTCGCCGAGGTAGCGTTCATGCTTCTGGTGGACGTCCTGCACATGGCGCAGCCAGTTGTCGGCGAGGCCGACACGGCGCCGGGCCATCGCCGCATGGACGCCCGAGCAGCCGTAGTGACCGCAGACGATGACATGCTTGACGCCCAGGACATCAATGGCGAACTGCAGCACGGACAGGCAGTTCAGGTCGGTATGCACCACGACGTTGGCGATATTCCGGTGGACGAACAGCTCGCCTGGCTGCAGACCGACAATCTCGTTTGCCGGCACGCGGCTGTCGGCGCATCCTATCCACAGGTATTCGGGTGACTGCTGTCCCGCGAGGCGCTTGAAGAAGTCGGCGTCCTGCGAGACCCGGGCTTCTGCCCAGTTGCGGTTTTTCAAAAACAGGTGTTCCAGTTCGCGGCTATCGTTGCTGGCGTTGTTCATTCTCGGGGATTTGCTGTGAGGTCGTCACGCCCCGGCGCAGCCGTCGGCCACGCGCGGGGAGCGGCGCCGGCGGGTGCCGGGCAACCCGGATTATACCGTTGCCAAGAACGCCGCTCCACGTGCGGCAGCAGGTTCAGGAGTTGTTCCTGGCCCGCGCGTCTTCCACGGGTTCGCCTAGCATGGCCGGCTTGAGCTTGCTGTCGACCGGCTTCTCGCCCAGCCAGATCTTCAGGATGGCATTGTAGAACGCCGCGTCGGGAAGGACATCGGCCACCCTCTTGCCATTCAGGTGGATCACGGTGCCGGAGCCCGGTACCCAGTCCGTTGTCAGGACATCGCCCTTCTTCAGCTCCGGAATGGAAGCGAAGATTTCCCCGAACTTCTGCAACTGGGCGACCAGCTTCACGGTATCCGCGCGGTCGCTGTTCTGGGTGATGCCGCTCATGAAGCCACGCCCGAACTCCTCGTTGCTGACGTCGCGCAGCATCACGATGGTCACTCTCTTCGCGCCCGGCGCGGACAGTACGGCCGGCACCGTGGTCTTCTTTTCCGCCAGGTAGAGTCCCGCGACATACACCTTGAAAATCGCCTTGTAGCGGATGCCTGCGCCATTCAGCCTGAGCTCCTGGTTGGCAACGCGCACGCTGTCGTCGAGCTTGACGCCGGCCACTTCGGCTGCCTGCGCGTGGCCGCAAACCAGGGCGAAAGCAGCAGCAATCCCGGCGATGCGGCGGTATCCAGGAACGGTCGTTCTCATGCCCATGTCTCCTCCCGATGTTGTTATTGGAATAGTAAAAACGAGCGTTGAATTATCGACAAAAAAGCTAGAGCGACAAGTCTAAACGCGATGCCGCGTCGCAATAAAAAAGCCGCCGGCTGACGACCGGCGGCTTTCATGTCCAGGCGAATCCGCTTACTCGAAGAATTCCTTCACCTTGTCGCGCCATGACTTGCTCTGTGGGCTGTGCTTGGAGCCACCGGCGGTGGTGAGCTGTTCGAATTCCTGCAGCAGCTCCTTCTGCCGCTCGGTCAGCTTGACCGGCGTCTCGACGAGTACGTGGCAGAACAGGTCCCCGGCATAACCGGAGCGCACGCCCTTGATCCCCTTGCCACGCAGGCGGAAGGTCTTGCCGGACTGTGTCCCTTCCGGCAGCGTGAAGGACGCCTTGCCGTTCAGGGTCGGCACTTCGACTTCACCGCCAAGGGCGGCCTTGGCGAAGGACACCGGGATTTCACAGTGCAGGTCGTCGCCATCGCGCTGGAATACCGGATGCGGCTTGATCCGGATCTCGACATAAAGGTCGCCGGGGGGACCGCCATTCATGCCGGGTTCGCCATTGCCGGAGGAGCGGATGCGCATGCCGTCGTCGATGCCGGCCGGGATCTTCACTTCCAGCGTCTTGTTGCGCTTGAGGCGACCCGCACCGCTGCAGGTCGAGCACGGGGTCGGAATGATCTTCCCTGTCCCGTGGCATTTCGGGCAGGTCTGCTGGATGCTGAAGAAACCCTGCTGCATGCGCACCTGGCCCTGGCCCGCGCAAGTCGGGCAGGTGGTCGGCGATGTCCCCGGCTTCGCGCCCGAGCCATGGCAGGTATCGCACTCGTCCCAGGACGGGACGCGGATCGTGGTGTCGTATCCGTGCGCTGCCTGTTCCAGCGAGATCTCGAGGTTGTAGCGCAAGTCGGCGCCGCGGTACACCTGCGGGC
This sequence comes from Noviherbaspirillum sp., assembly GCF_036563305.1. Taxonomy (GTDB): domain Bacteria; phylum Pseudomonadota; class Gammaproteobacteria; order Burkholderiales; family Burkholderiaceae_D; genus Noviherbaspirillum. The sequence goes on from NZ_DATCMQ010000012.1 coordinate 165,171, forward strand.
CGCCGCTGCGGCCGCGGCCGCCCTGGCCGAAGATGTCGCCGAAGATATCGCCGAAGGCGTCGCCAAAGCCGCCGAATCCGGGGCCGCCGGCGCCCGCGCCCATGTTCGGGTCCACCCCGGCATGGCCGTAGCGGTCGTAGGCGTCACGCTTGCCCGGATCGGACAGCATCTCGTAAGCCTCCTTGGCTTCCTTGAAGCTCTCCTCGGCCGCCTTGCTGTCCGGATTGCGGTCCGGATGGTATTTCATCGCGAGCTTACGGTACGCCTTCTTGATCTCTTCATCGGAGGCGTTCTTCGCTACACCCAGCACTTCGTAGTAATCACGCTTTGCCATATTGTCGGCACCTTCTGTTGACACGAAAACGCCGAGCCGAGGATCGCAATACGATCGCTACGACTCGGCGGTGCATCGCGGCCGCGCCGCGATGTTGGATTTACTTGTCTTTGACTTCCTTGAAGTCGGCGTCGACCACGTCCTCTTCCGCCGGCTTCGACTCGCCGCCCGCGGCCCCGGCCGCACCGGCGGCGCCTGCCTGCTGCGCCTGGGCGTCGGCGTACATCTTCTCGCCGAGCTTTTGCGCGGAGGTCGACAGCGCGGCCACCTTGGCGTCGATCTCGTCCTTGTCGTTGCCCTTGAGGGCTTCTTCGAGGTCCTTGATCGCCGCTTCGATCTTCTCCTTCTCGCCGCCGTCGAGCTTGTCGCCGTACTCGCCGAGCGCCTTGCGGGACGAGTGTACCAGCGCGTCGCCCTGGTTGCGGGCGTCGGCCAGCTCCTTCAGCTTCTTGTCCTCATCCGCGTACAGCTCGGCGTCCTTCACCATCTTCTGGATTTCCTCCTCGGAGAGACCGGAGTTGGCCTTGATGGTGATCTTGTTCTCCTTGCCGGAGGCCTTGTCCTTGGCACTCACATGCAGGATGCCGTTGGCATCGATGTCGAACGTGACCTCGATCTGCGGTACGCCGCGCGGGGACGGCGGAATGCCCTCGAGGTTGAACTCGCCCAGCAGCTTGTTGCCGGAAGCCATCTCACGCTCGCCCTGATAGACCTTGATGGTGACTGCCGGCTGGTTGTCGTCGGCGGTCGAGAACACCTGGCTGAACTTGGTCGGAATCGTGGTGTTCTTCTGGATCATCTTGGTCATCACGCCGCCGAGCGTCTCGATACCGAGCGACAGCGGGGTCACGTCCAGCAGCAGCAGGTCCTTGCGCTCGCCGGACAGCACCGAGCCCTGGATCGCGGCACCAACGGCCACTGCCTCGTCGGGATTGACGTCCTTGCGCGGCTCCTTGCCGAAGAATTCCTTGACCTTGTCCTGCACCTTAGGCATGCGGGTCATGCCGCCGACCAGGATCACGTCCTGGATGTCGGAAACCTTGACACCTGCGTCCTTGATCGCGGTGCGGCACGGCTCGATGGTGCGCTCGATCAGTTCCTCAACCAGCGATTCCAGCTTGGCGCGGGTGATCTTCATGGTCAGGTGCACCGGGGCGCCGTTGGCCATGGCGATGTAGGGCTCGTTGATCTCGGTCTGCTGCGACGACGACAGTTCGATCTTCGCGCGCTCGGCGGATGCCTTGATCCGCTGCAGCGCAATGGCGTCCTTCGACAGGTCGAGGCCGTTGACCTTCTTGAACTCGTCGATGATGTAGTCGATCATGCGCTGGTCGAAGTCCTCGCCGCCGAGGAAGGTGTCGCCGTTGGTCGACAGCACTTCGAACTGCATTTCGCCGTCGACGTCCGCGATCTCGATGATCGAAATGTCGAAGGTGCCGCCGCCGAGGTCGTACACGGCGATCTTGCGGTCGCCCTTGCCGCTCTTGTCGAGGCCGAAAGCGAGTGCCGCAGCGGTCGGCTCGTTGATGATGCGCTTGACGTCGAGACCGGCGATGCGGCCGGCGTCCTTGGTTGCCTGGCGCTGCGCGTCGTTGAAGTAGGCCGGCACGGTGATCACGGCCTCGGTCACTTCCTCGCCCAGGTAATCCTCGGCGGTCTTCTTCATCTTGCGCAGCACTTCCGCGGACACCTGCGGCGGCGCCAGCTTCTTGTCGCGCACACCGACCCAGGCGTCGCCGTTGTCGGCCTTCGCGATCTGGTACGGCATCAGGTTGATGTCCTTCTGAACTTCCTTCTCGCCGAACTTGCGGCCAATCAGCCGCTTGACCGCGTACAGGGTGTTCTTCGGATTGGTCACGGCCTGGCGCTTGGCCGGCGCGCCGACGAGGATCTCGCCGTCTTCCTGGTAGGCGATGACGGAAGGCGTGGTACGCGAGCCCTCGGAGTTTTCAATCACCTTCGGCTGGCCACCCTCCATGATGGCGACGCAGGAATTGGTCGTGCCGAGGTCGATACCAATAATCTTGCCCATGATTTCGTTCCTTTAAAAAAGCTGGATTTTTAATGTGTTGTATATGTAGAACAGCGCGCCCGTTTCAAGCGCCCTGCCCGCGTTTTTTACTGAGCTACCGTCACCAGGGCGGGCCGCAGCAGGCGATCGGCGATCATGTAGCCTTTTTGCAAGACCGTCACGATCGTGTTGGCTTCCTGTTCTGCGGGGACCATGGAGATGGCCTGATGCTTCATCGGGTCGAGCTTCTCGCCGGGAAGCGGATTGATCTCGGCCAAGCGGTTGCGCTCGAATGCCGCCGACAACTGCTTGAGGGTCATCTCGACGCCTTCCTTGAGCGAGTCGACCGAGGGGGTCTCGACCTTGAGCGCCATTTCCAGGCTGTCCTTCACCGGCACAAGGGCTTCAGCGAAGCTCTCGATCGCGAACTTGTGTGCCTTGGCGATATCCTCCTGGGCACGGCGGCGGATGTTCTCGGCATCCGCCTTGGCACGCAGGAATGCATCGTGCATCTCGGCGGCCTTTGCCTCGGCGGCGGCCAGCTTCTCGTTCGCAACATCGCCGCCGGCATGAGCGCCGGGTGCTTCCGCGGACGGCTGCTGCTCAGTGGCCAGGGTTTCCTGGGGCTGGGTCATCTGTTCAGCCTGCTCTTGCATTTTCTCTTGATCTTGCATCACAAAAAGTCTCCAGCAATCAATGACTTAGCGGTTACTGCGCCTGTAAGTGGGGCTAAGCCGTAGTTTTTCAAGGGGAATTTTCGGCACTTGCCGTTGCCTGCCAAAAAGTGTCTCGTCTTGTTACATTTTCTCGTCCGCGCATCCCTGTCAATCGCGCCCACGCGTACTACCATGATAGTAATTGCACAACAGGACCGGCCCTCGCGCCTGGATCCGGAACATCATGAAACTGCCTTTGATTTCCCTGTCGGTGGTGGCGTACTCGCTGCTTGCAGCCGCCACCATCTGTTACGCAGAACTGGTAGCGCTGTATTAGAAAATCAAGTCGGCGTCGCCGTACTATCGACTGCTTATTTGTCGGCGCCCAACTGCAGCGCCCGCTGGCGGGCGTTTTCCGCCTCACGTTGCGCGTCTTCCCGGGAATGGGGAGTGGAAAGGGTTGGCCAACCCACGAGATGCTGCTCGGCGATTTCCGCGAGCGCGCCGATCCAGTCCGCCGACTCGTTGAGACAGGGGATGTAGTGGAATTCCTTGCCACCGGCGGCAAGGAAGTCGTGTCGCGCCTCGATCCCGATCTCCTCCAATGTTTCGAGGCAGTCGCCAATAAAGCCAGGACACATGACGTCGACGCGCGAAACCCCGTCCCTGGCCAGTTGCTGCAGGGTCGGCGCCGTATACGGTTGCAGCCATTCCGCCTTGCCGAAGCGGGACTGGAAGGTCACGAGGCACTGGTCGGCCGACAGTCGCAGCTGCTCAGCCAGGAGGCGCGCCGTCTTGTGGCATTCGCAGTGGTACGGGTCGCCAAGCGTCAGGGTCCGGCGCGGCACGCCGTGAAAACTGAGCACCAGCCGGTCAGGACGCCCATGCTGTTCCCAATGCCCAAGGACCGACTGCTTCAGTGCGTGGATATAACCGTCATCGTCGTGATAATGCTTGACCATCCGCAGTTCAGGCACATTGCGGACCCGCGCAAAATGCGCAAAGACCGCATCGAACACCGAGGCGGTCGTCGTGCCCGAGTACTGGGGATAGGCCGGCAGGACCAGGATGCGGTCGCAGCCCTTGGCGCGAAGCCGGTCCAGCACCTCGGGTACGGAAGGTTTGCCGTATCGCATCGCATGAACGACCTCAATGCCGTGGCCGCGCTTCCCGAGCGCGTCCTGCAGCAACGCAGCCTGCCTTTCGGTGTGCACCTTCAGCGGCGACCCTTCCTTGCTCCAGATCGACGCATATTTGGCCGCGGAACGGCTCGACCGGAACGGCAGGACCAGTCCGTGCAGGATCGGCCACCAGGCGAGCTTCGGAATTTCCACGACCCTTGGATCGGAAAGGAATTGCTTCAAGTAAGGCCGGACGGCGGCAGCCGTCGGCGCCTCGGGCGTGCCAAGGTTGACCAGCACCACCGCGGTGCCGGGGATCGTGCCATGGGTATACGGCGCTTCTTGTCTGGGTGCCATCAGGCTTCTTGTCGAGTGGATCAGGAGGCGAGCAGTTCGCGCGCGTGTTTGCGGGTAGTGGCCGTGATCTCGATTCCGCCGAGCATCCGTGCGATCTCTTCGACGCGCGCCTTGGTGTCGAGCGCATCGATGCTGGAAACGGTCTTGCCGCCGTCGCTGCGCTTGCTCACCTGGAAATGCTGGTTGGCCTGGCTTGCCACCTGCGGCAGGTGCGTGACGCACAGCACCTGGCTGGCCTGGCCGAGACGCTTCAGCAGACGTCCGACCACTTCCGCGACGCCGCCGCCGATTCCGCTGTCTACCTCATCGAAGATCAGAGTCGGCGTCGCCGTCGAGCTCGACGTGATGACGGAAATCGCCAGGGAGATCCGCGCGAGCTCGCCGCCGGACGCCACCTTTGCCAGCGGCCGCGGCGATGTGCCCGCATGAGCGGCAACCAGGAATTCGACCTGCTCGACACCGTAGCTGGCCGGCTCGCAGGGATGCAGGGCCACCTCGAAACGGCCGCCCGACATGCTCAGTTCCTGCATCGCGTCCGTGACCGCCGTACCCAGCGCCTTCGCGGCTGCCGCGCGCGCCTTCGACAGCTTGCCCGCCGCGGCAAGATAGGCCGCTTTCAGCTTCTGCTCCTGCCCGCGCAACGCGTCGAGATCGGTGGCGTCGGCCAGCTGCCGCAGCTGCGCAGACAGGCTTTCGTACTCCAGGTGCAGGTCTTCGGGGGCGACATGGAACTTGCGTGCGGTGGAATGGATCGCGTCCATGCGCGCTTCCACCTCGTGCAGCCGATCGGGATCCAGCTCGACACGGCCAAGGTAGTCGTTGAGCGAGTAGACCGCCTCCTGCAGCTGGATGCGGGCCGGCTCGAGCGCCTCGACCACCGGCTTCAGCGCAGCGTCGATGTCGGCCAGCTTGCCCAGCTTGAGGGTCATCGCCGTGAGTTGCGAAAGCATCGGGCCGGCGTCGGACTCGGACAGGGCGTCCAGCGCTTCCTGAGCACCTTCGATCAGGCTGGCCGCGTGGGCAAGCCGGCTGTGTTCGTTGCTGACTTCGCCCCACTCGCCCGGCTTGACGGCCAGCTTCTCCAGCTCGCCCACCTGCCACTCGAGCCGCTCGCGCTCGAGCAGCACGTTCTTGGCGTTCGCCTCGAATTCGTCCAGTTGCCGCGCCAGGGCGCGCCATGCCTTGTAAGCCGCGGCCACCGCCCGCGCTTCTTCCTGCAAGCCGGCCTGGCTGTCCAGCAGCACGCGCTGCGCGTCGGTCTTGAGCAGCGACTGATGCGCATGCTGCCCGTGGATGTCGACCAGCATTTCACCCAGCTCCCGCAACTGCGAGGCGGTGGCGCTGATGCCGTTGATGTAGGCCCGGGAGCGGCCGGCATTGTCGATCACCCGCCGCAGCAGCACCCCGCCGTCGTCGTTGACAAAAGCATGTTCCTCCAGCCAGGCGTCGGCCGCGGCGCCGGCGGCGAACTCGGCGGTGATGTCGGTGCGCTGCGCCCCTTCCCGCACCACGCTGGCGTCGCCGCGGCCGCCGAGCGCAAGGGCCAGGGCATCGATCAGGATCGACTTGCCGGCGCCGGTTTCGCCGGTGAAGACAGTAAAGCCCGGAGCGAACTCGAGTTCGATGGCATCGACGATGACGAAGTCGCGGATGGAAAGGGTGCGAAGCATGTTGGCGATCTAGTCCTGGGCAACGGCAAGCCGGCTATTTTAACTGCCCGGCGACCGACGGATATTCGTGCCAGTGCAACTTCTCGCGCAACGTGTCGTAGTAGCTCCAGCCCTGAGGATGGAGAAAGGTGATCGCGTGCGCGGAGCGGCGCACGAAAATCCTGTCGTGGTGGCGCAGGCTGGCGAGCGATTGCATGTCGAAATTGACGCTGATGTCCCGTCCGCCCATGATCTCGATCACGATGGTGCTGGCATCCGGCACCACGATCGGCCGGTTGGAAAGCGCATGCGGCGCAATCGGTACGAGCACGATGCCGGACAGGCTGGGATGGAGCAACGGACCGCCGGCCGACAATGCATAGGCGGTCGAGCCGGTGGGCGTCGACACGATCAGGCCGTCGGAACGCTGGTTGTACATGAAGTGTCCATCGACTTCGACCTTCAGTTCCGCCATGCCGGTCGTCGGCCCGCGGGACACCACCACATCGTTGAAGGCCAGCGCATGGAATATCTGCTGCCCCTCCCGCATGACCGTGCCTTCCAGTAGCGAACGCTGTTCGGACTCGCGTTTTCCCGCAAGCATATCGGCCAGGACGGGAATCATTCCTTCCTGGGAAATATCGGTCATGAAGCCGAGGCGGCCCTGGTTGATACCGATCAGCGGTATCCGGTAAGGGGCGAGCTGGCGGGCGATGCCGAGCATCGTACCGTCGCCGCCGACGACGATCGCGACATCGGCATGGGCGCCGATCTCCGCCGGGGTCATGGCCGTGGCTCCCGGAAGGGAAACATTGCGGGCGGTTTCGGCTTCCAGCGCAACGCGATACCCGGCCCCCGCCAGGAAGGCAGCTATTTCGGAAAGCGAATCCTGGATACCGGCGGCCATGTACTTGCCGACAATGGCGACCGTCTTGAACTGCGTGGCATCGGGAAGTGGCTGGGAAGGCAACATGGCGGAGATTAGAACATAATTTGGACATCCGTTACAGAACACCCATTGAAGCGCCCACGCGCATCCGCATATGAAAATCAAGGCAGTCCTGTTCGACCTCGACGATACCCTGTGGCCGATCCTGCCGGTCATCAAGCGCGCCGAAAGCCTGATGTACGACTGGCTGTGCCAGCACGCACCGCGCGTCGCGGCCCGGGTGTCGATTGACGCCATGCGGGAGCGGCGGCAGCAGTTGATGCACAGCGACCCGGTGTACCAGCTCGACCTTCGCGCCCTGCGCCACGCGGTGCTGACCGAGGCCTTCGCCGACGCCGGCGAAGATCCGGCGCTGGCGGGAAAGGCGATGGAAGTCTTTTCGCGGGCCCGGAACGAGGTGGAGCCGTATCACGATGTGCGTCCGGCACTGGAGCGCCTCGGCCGTCGCCATCTGCTGGGGACGATCTCGAATGGCGTTGCCGATCTCGACGCGATCGGCCTGGCACATTTCTTTGAAGTGTCGATCGCGGCATGGCAGTTCGGGCGCGCCAAACCGGATCCGGCCATCTTCCTTGCCGCCTGCAACAGCCTGAAGGTGGCGCCGGCAGAAGCCATCTACGTGGGGGACGACCCCATGCTCGATGTCCGGGGCGCGCAGCAGGCAGGACTGCGTGCGGCGTGGATACGGCGGCCCGGACGAGGCACGGTCGAGGCGCCGCCGGAAGGACTGCAGGCCGACCTGGTGTGCAATACCCTGGATGAACTGGATCAATGGCTTGCAGCGGAAAGGTAGGAAACTGACAACGCTCAAGCGGACGTCGCAACCTCTGTGCAACAGGAGGTGGCGGCCATGGAAAGGCCTCGCTAGAATACCGACATGCAACTCGATACCCGCGCCCAGACATTGCTGAAGGCACTTGTCGAAAGATACATCGCCGACGGTCAGCCGGTGGGGTCTCGCGCACTGTCGAAAATCTCGGGACTCGACCTGTCGCCCGCCACCATCCGCAACATCATGGCGGATCTGGAGGAAATGGGTTTCGTCGCCAGCCCGCATACCTCTGCCGGACGCGTGCCGACGCCGCGCGGCTACCGCCTCTTCGTCGACACCCTGCTGACCGTGCAGCCGATTGACGAAAGCGCGTTGGAATCCCGCCTGCAGTTGCAAAGCAAGACCCCCCAGAAAATCATCGCCAACGCCGCCCAGGTGCTGTCCTCGCTATCGCAATTCGCCGGCGTGGTGATGACGCCCAAGCATGACCTGACGTTCCAGCAGGTTGAATTCCTGCGGCTGTCCGAGAAACGCATCCTGCTGGTGATCGTGTCGCCAAGCGGCGACGTGCAGAACCGGTTGCTGCTGACGGATGCCGACTACTCCCCGTCACAGCTGGTCCAGGCCGCCAACTACATCAATCAGCATTATTCCGGCCAGAGCTTCGACCAGGTCCGCAACCGATTGCAGGGCGAGTTGCGCCAGCTGCGCGACGACATGACCGCCCTGATGCAGGCGGCGGTCGAGGCCGGCAGCGACGCGATGGCCGAGGATGACGGCGTCGTGATCTCCGGCGAACGCAACCTCCTCAGCGTCACCGATCTTGCATCAAACATGACGTCGCTGCGCAAGCTGTTCGATCTGTTCGAGCAGAAGACCGGACTGATGCAGTTGCTGGACGTGTCGAGCAAGGCGACCGGCGTGCAGATCTTCATCGGCGGGGAATCCCACCTGATGCCGGTAGAGGAAATGAGCCTGGTGACCGCGCCCTATGGCGCCAATGGCAAGGTGGTCGGCACGTTGGGCGTGATTGGCCCGACGCGCATGGCCTACGAACGGGTAATCCCGATCGTCGACATCACCGCCAAGCTGCTGTCGAACGCATTCAGTCACTCCTGAGGAGCGCGCGCCGGCGGTCAGCGGTTGCGATGCGGACAGTCGGTTTTCGTGCAGTGCCCGTAAAGGGCAAGCGCATGTTCGGCAATCGAAAAGCCACGGTCTGCGGCAATGGTCTGCTGGCGCTTCTCGATTTCCTCGTCGAAGAATTCCTCCACCCTGCCGCAATCCAGGCAGACCAGATGGTCATGGTGCGACCCCTGGTTCAGCTCGAACACGGCCTTGCCGGTTTCGAAATGATTGCGATGCAACAGCCCTGCCTGCTCGAACTGGGTCAGCACCCGGTACACCGTCGCCAGGCCCACGTCCAGGTTCTCGGTAAGCAGGATCTTGTAGACGTCCTCGGCGCTGAGATGCCGCACGGGGCTGTTCTGGAATATGTCGAGGATCTTCAGTCGCGGCAGGGTAGCCTTGAGGCCGCTGGCCTTCAGATCGGAGGAATTGCTGGGCATGTTGTTGGTCGGAACGCGGTTATCTGCTTTATCATATAGCGTTTTGCCCCAATTGCTCAACGAATTGAGAATTCAACATGCAAATGCCGTTCGTCCGCTCTGATCGCAAGACCGCCGCCGGCGTGGTCCTGCTTGCCGTTGCCGCCGCCCTCGCCGGGTGCGCATCGAAGAACCCGCTGATCGACGAACCGGCTCCGGCTGCAAAGGCACCGTCTGCGCCGGCACCGGCGACGGCCGCGCCCGTCGCCGCCACCGCCACCGCCACCGCCACCGCCACCGATTCTGCGCCTGCCGCGCCCGCAACCGCCAGCCGCGCGGAACCGCCCGCAAGCAGCAACAACGGCAACAATGGCGTGGTGACGACCGGACCGACCGGCATCCAGCGCTTCCTCGGTTTCCTGTCTCCCTACAAGATCGACATCCAGCAGGGCAACTTCGTATCGCGCGAAATGATCGCGCAGTTGAAGGAAGGCATACAGCGGCCGGGAGGGGTGACACCCGAGCAGGTACGTTTTGCCCTCGGGACGCCGCTGGTCACCGACATCTTCCACGACGAGCGCTGGGACTACGTCTTCCGCCTGAAGAAGCGGAACGGCGAGGTGATCTCCAGCCGGGTCACGGTCCACTTCAAGGACAATCGCCTGGCCGCCATCGACGGCGGCGACTCGCTGCCGACCGAGCAGGAATACCTTTCATACATCGCCGACAGAAAATAAGGGCGGAATCTCCATGACGACAATGAATATCGCGGTGGCCGGCGCGTCCGGTCGCATGGGCCGCATGCTGATCGAAACCATCGTTGCGGCGGAAGACGCCCGGCTGGCCGGGGCCCTTGACGTCGCCGCCGCGCCGGGGATCGGCAGCGATGCCGCCGCCTTCCTCGGCAAGCCCGCCGGCGTGGCGATCGAGAGCGACCTGGCCAAGGGCCTTGCGCACGCCGGCTTCCTGATCGACTTCACCCGGCCGGAAGGCACGTTGCAGCACCTGGAATACTGCGCGGCGCACGGGATCAAGATGATCATCGGCACCACCGGCTTCGATGAGGCGGGCAAGGCCGCGATCGCCGCGGCCGCAAAGAGGACCGCCATCGTCTTCGCGCCGAACATGAGCGTCGGCGTCAATGTCACGCTGAAGCTGCTCGAGATGGCGGCAAAGCGCTTTTCACAGGGCTATGACATCGAGATCATCGAAGCGCATCACCGGCACAAGGTCGATGCGCCGTCCGGCACCGCACTGAAGATGGGCGAAGTAATCGCCGACGCCCTCGGACGCGACCTGAAGGACTGCGCCGTCTATGCGCGCGAAGGCGTGACCGGGGAACGCGATCCGTCGTCGATCGGCTTCGCCACCATCCGCGGCGGGGACATCGTCGGCGACCACACGGTACTTTTCGCCGGCATCGGCGAGCGCATCGAGATCAGCCACAAGTCTTCCAGCCGTCTCAGTTATGCCCATGGCAGCCTGCGCGCCGCCCGCTTCCTCGCGGACAAGCCGCATGGCCTGTTCGACATGCAGGACGTGCTGAACCTGCGCTAGCAGCATGCCGCGCCAGCCGGGGCGGGCCGACAACGCCCGCCACGAGGCCGCAGGCCGCGCTTCCCCTTCTGTCCGGCGGCCCTGCCCCCTCTCTTTCGTCCGCTCCGGCCTCAAACGGCGCGTCAACCTTTGACCGGTGGTACCGGCCCTGCATTGCGTTTACACTCTGGATCGATCCATCACCTGACGACGCCATGAACGACACCACCGGATTCGCGCATTACTGGGCCCAGGGAGACGCGGTAAGCCACGCCGTGGCCTACCTGCTGCTGCTGATGTCGGTCGCAAGCTGGTACTACATCTTCTCCAAGTCCTGGAGTTCCTGGCGCATCCGCCGCAGCGCGGGCGCGCTGGAACGCTTCTGGAAGGCGCCCACGCTGCAGGACGCCGTCGCCATCATGCGCGACGCCGACCGCGAGCAGGTATATGCGCCGCTCGCCGCGCAGGGCGTGGAGGCCGCGAACATGCGGCGGCAGGCGGGGTCCCTTGATGCGACCAGCGATCCCGGCGAGCTGATCACGCGCACATTGCGGCAGGAGATCAATCGGGTGTCGGCCCGGTTGGAAAGTGGCCTGACGCTGCTGGCCTCGGTCGGGTCCACGGCCCCGTTCGTCGGCCTGTTCGGCACGGTCTGGGGGATCTATCATGCGCTGGGCGCGGTCTCCTCCAGCGGCACGATCCAGATCGACAAGGTCGCCGGACCGGTCGGCGAAGCGCTGGTCATGACCGCGCTCGGGCTGGTGGTCGCGATTCCGGCGGTGCTTGCCTATAACGCCTTCACCCGTGTGAACCGGCTTACACTGGCCGAACTGGACGGTTTCGCGCACGACCTGCATGCATACCTGACCACCGGCGCCCGCGTCGGCAAATAGGGAAACACAATGGCATTCGGCGGATTCAACGACAACCGGCAACCGGCTCCCATGGCGGAGATCAATGTCACGCCCATGGTCGACGTGATGCTGGTGCTGCTGGTCATCTTCATCATCGCGGCACCCTTGTTCACCCATGCGGTAAAACTGGAACTGCCGGCCGCGCAGGCCGCGCCCGCGCCCCAGCAGCCGGATGCGATTGCGTTGTCGGTCGACGCCGCCGGCCAGCCCTACTGGAACAATGAGGCGGTGGCAATGGACATGCTCGGGGCGCGCCTGGCGGAAGCGGCGAAGAGGGAGCCGCAGCCCGAACTGCTGCTGCGCGCGGACCGTGACACCCGCTATGAGACGATCGCGCAGGTGATGGCCGCCGCGCAACGCAGCGGCATGACGAAGATCGGTTTCGTCACCGAGAGCCGGGAGAAATAGGGATGGCGCATGCATTCCTCGACGGCGGGCGCATCGACGGCTGGGCCGCATTCCACGACGCATGCCGGACCGCGTTCGGCTTCCCCGATTACTACGGCCGCAACATGGACGCGTGGGTCGACTGCATGAGCGGCCTGCGCGACGATGACGACATGACAAGTTTTGTGCTCGCGGCCGACGAGATGCTCGAGATCGAGGTGGGCGCCGCCGACACGCTGCGCCGGCGCGCCCCGCACATTCTCCAGGCCTTGCAGGACTGCGTGGACGAAGTCAACACCCTTTGCGCCGAACACGGCGAAAAACCCGCTTTGCTGCTCGTTCTGCGCTGATCTTGCACTGAAATTCGCAGTTGCCCGGAGCGCAACGACGCGATTTGAACCAGTATAATCACGGGTTCAATTCCACTTTCAGCAAGCCCCGTCATGCAAGAGAAATACATTCCCGGCGAAGTCGAAAAGGCGGCGCAAGACCATTGGCAGGCGATCGACGCCTACCGCACCGTCGAGCACGCGAAGGACCGGAACGGCAAGGACAAGCCGAAGTTCTACGCCTGCTCGATGCTTCCCTACCCGTCGGGCAAGCTGCACATGGGCCATGTGCGCAACTACACCATCAACGACGTGATGTACCGCTACCTGCGGATGAACGGCTACAACGTGCTGATGCCGATGGGGTGGGATGCGTTCGGCATGCCGGCGGAGAACGCGGCGATGGCCAACGGCGTGCCGCCGGCGCAGTGGACCTACTCGAACATCGAGTACATGAAGAAGCAGATGCAGGCGATGGGCCTGGCGATCGACTGGTCGCGCGAGATGACCGCCTGCAAGCCGGACTACTACAAGTGGAACCAGTGGATGTTCCTGAAGATGCTCGAGAAGGGCGTCATCTACAAGAAGACCGGTACCGTGAACTGGGATCCGGTCGACCAGACCGTGCTGGCCAACGAGCAGGTCATCGACGGGCGCGGCTGGCGCTCGGGCGCGCTGATCGAGAAGCGCGAGATCCCGATGTACTACGCCCGCATCACCGCCTACGCCGAAGAGCTGCTGGAGCACGTCGAAAGCAGGCTCCCGGGCTGGCCCGAGCGCGTGCGCATCATGCAGGCGAACTGGATCGGCAAGTCGACCGGCGTGCGCTTCGCATTCACCCACCAGATCAAGGGCGCCGACGGCGGACCGATCAGCGACGGCAAGCTCTGGGTCTTCACCACGCGGGCCGACACGATCATGGGCGTGACGTTCTGCGCGGTCGCGCCCGAACATGCGCTCGCCACCCACGCCGCGCAGTCGAACCCCGCCCTTGCCGACTTCATCGCGGAATGCAAGAAGGGCAGCGTGATCGAGGCCGACATGGCGACGATGGAAAAGAAGGGCATGCCCACCGGCCTGTTCGTCACCCATCCGCTGACCGGCGAGCAGGTCGAGGTCTGGGTCGGCAACTACGTGCTGATCACCTACGGTGACGGCGCCGTCATGGGCGTGCCCGCGCACGACGAACGCGACTTCGCGTTCGCGCTGAAATACGATTTGCCGATCAAGCAGGTGGTGGCGGTCGAGGGCAAGACCTACTCGACGCAGGCCTGGCAGGAGTGGTATGCGGACAAGGAGAATGGCCGCAGCATCAATTCCGGCAAGTACGACGGACTGGACTACCAGGCGGCGGTCGATGCGGTTGCCGCGGACCTCGAGGCCAAGGGCATCGGCGAAAAGAAGGTGACCTACCGGCTGCGCGACTGGGGCATCTCGCGCCAGCGCTACTGGGGCACGCCGATCCCGATGATTCACTGCGGCACCTGCGGCGACGTGCCGGTGCCGGAGAAAGACCTGCCGGTGGTGCTGCCGGAAGACTGCGTGCCGGACGGCAGCGGCAACCCGCTCAACAAGCACGAGAAATTCCTGCACGTCGACTGCCCGCAATGCGGCAGGCCGGCGCGGCGCGAGACGGACACGATGGACACCTTCGTCGATTCGTCCTGGTACTACATGCGCTACTGCTCGCCTGGCAGTAACGAGGCGATGGTCGATGCGCGCAACGACTACTGGATGCCGATGGACCAGTACATCGGCGGCATCGAGCATGCGGTGCTGCACCTGCTGTACGCACGCTTCTGGACCAAGGTCATGCGCGATTTCGGCCTGCTGAAGTTCGACGAGCCCTTCGTCAACCTGCTCACCCAGGGCATGGTGCTCAACGAGACCTACTACCGTGAGGACGCATCGGGCAAGAAGACCTGGTTCAACCCGGCCGACGTCGAACTCAGCTTCGACGACAAGGGCCGTCCGGTCTCCGCGATGCTCAAGGCGGACGGCCGGCCGGTAGAGATCGGCGGTACCGAGAAGATGTCGAAATCGAAGAACAACGGCATCGATCCGCAGGCACAGATCGACCAGTACGGCGCCGATACCGCACGCCTTTTCACGATGTTCGCGTCACCGCCGGAACAGACGCTGGAGTGGTCGGGCGCCGGCGTCGAAGGGGCGAACCGCTTCCTGCGCCGCGTCTGGGCGTTCGGCGCCACGCAGGCGGAACGCATCGCTACAGCGGGCCAGCTGCCGGCGGAACTGCCGGAGCCGCACAAGACATTGCGGCGCGAGATCCACAAGATCCTGCAGCAGGCCGAACACGACTTCAAGCGCATCCAGTACAACACCGTGGTGTCTGCCTGCATGAAGATGCTGAACACCCTGGAAGCGGCAAAACTGGAAGACGGGCCCGCGACGGATGCGGTGATCGCCGAGGGCTTCTCGATCTTCCTGCGGGTGCTGAATCCGGTGGCGCCGCACATCACCCATGTGCTGTGGCGGCAGCTCGGCTACGCGCAGCGCTTCGGCGACATCCTCGACGCGGCCTGGCCGCAGGTCGATGCGGCCGCGCTGGAACAGGCCGAGATCGAGCTGATGGTGCAGGTCAACGGCAAGCTGCGCGGCAGCGTGAAGGTGGCCAAGGCTGCCGACAAGGCGGCCATTGAAGCGGCCGCGCTGGCGAACGAGAACGTGAAGAAATTTGTCGAGGGCACGCCGAAGAAGGTGATCGTGGTGCCTGGCAAGCTCGTCAACATCGTGGCCTGAGCAGGAGTTGCCCATGAAACGCCGTCGCTTCCTGCTGTCGTTCAGCGCCCTCACCCTCTCCGCCTGCGGCTTCCAGCTGCGGGGCACCGGCGGACGCGGCGTGCTGCCGTTCAAGTCGGTTCATCTCGGCGCCGGCACCACTGGCAGCCTGGGAGTGGAACTGCGGCGCTACATCCGCGCCAACGACGTCGAGCTTGCGCCCGACCCCAAAAGCGCGGAGGTGACGCTGGAAATCCTGTCGGAACGGCGCGATCGCGCGACCCTGTCGCTGAACTCCCAGGGCCGCGTGCGCGACTATTCGATCTACTACACGGTGCGCTTCAGGATGATCGACGCCAAGGGCGCCGAGGTGCTGGCGCCGGCGGACATGACGCTCAAGCGCGACATCACCTTCAACGAGTCGCAGGTGATCGCGAAGGAGAAGGAGGAAGAAATGCTCTACCGCGACATGCAGTCCGACGTCGTGCAGCAGATCCTGCGCCGGATGGCGGCGCTGAAACCGGCCTGACGGAACATTCATGCAACTGCGGCTGGATGCGCTGGATGCGCAATTGTCGAAGACGCTGTCGCCGCTGTACGTGATCAGCAGCGATGAGCACCTGCTTGCACTGGAGGCCGCTGACAAGATCCGCAAGGCCGCGCGCGCGCAAGGCTTCACCGAGCGTGAAGTGCTCGTCGTCGACCGCAGCTTCAAGTGGGGCGAGCTGCTCGCCGCCAACCAGTCGCAGTCGCTGTTCGGCGACCGCAAGCTGATCGAACTGCGCATCCCGACCGGCAAGCCGGGCAAGGATGGCGGCCAGGCGCTGCAGGACTACGCCGCCGCGCTCAACCCCGACAACCTGACCCTGGTCACGCTGCCCAGGCTCGACTGGCAGACCGCCAAGAGCGCCTGGGTGGCGGCGCTGCAGCGCGCCGCGGTCTACATCGACATTCCGCTGGTGGAGCGGGCGCACCTGCCTAACTGGATCGGCGCCCGGCTCGCGGCCCAGAAGCAGCGCGCCGACCGCCAGAGCATCGACTTCATTGCGGATCGCGTGGAAGGCAACCTGCTGGCCGCGCACCAGGAGATACAGAAGCTGGCGCTGCTTTATCCCGAGGGCAACCTCGATTTCGAACAGGTCCAGGACGCGGTGCTGAACGTCGCGCGCTACGATGTCTTCAAGCTGAACGAAGCGATGCTGGCAGGCGATTGCGCGCGACTGGTCCGCATGATCGAGGGGCTGAAGGGCGAAGGGGAAGCGCTGCCGCTGGTGCTGTGGGCGATGGCGGAGGAGATCCGCACCCTGCTCAAGCTGAAGGCCGGCGCGGCGCAGGGCAAGCCGGTCGGCGTGCTGTTGAAGGAGTACCGGATCTGGGGCCCGCGCGAGAAACTGATGGAGCCGGCGCTGCGCCGGCTGAGGCTGCCGCTGCTGGAGGCGGCACTGCAGGAAGCGGCGCAAATCGATAAGATGGTCAAGGGCCTGCGGGCGAAGGCGTTCGCGGGCGATGCCTGGGACGCCTTGCTGCAGCTTGGCCTGAAAGTCGCACGGGCCTGATACGAACGGAGATAACGGGGCGGAAGCATGGATATCAAGCACTACATGACGGAAGTCGGGCAGCGGGCGCGTGCCGCGTCGCGGGCGATGGCCAAGGCCGATACCAATGCCAGGAACCAGGCGCTCGCGCGCATCGCAGCGGCGATCCGGCGCGAAACCGATGCCTTGCGCGCCGCCAACCGGCGCGACCTCGACGCGGCCCGGGCGAACGGGCTGGCCGAGGCGATGCTGGACCGGCTGACGCTGTCCGACAAGGCGATCGCCACGATGGCCGAGGGCCTCGAGCAGATCGCGTCGTTGCCCGATCCTATCGGCGAGATCTCCAACATGAAATACCGGCCGACCGGCATACAGGTCGGACAGATGCGGGTACCGCTCGGCGTCATCGGCATCATCTATGAAGCCCGGCCGAACGTCACGGTCGATGCCGCCGGCCTCTGCATCAAGAGCGGCAATGCGACCATCCTGCGCGGCGGCTCGGAAGCCATCCACTGCAACCAGGCGCTTGCCGCCCTGGTGAAGGAAGGCCTGGCGGGCGCCGGCCTGCCGCAGGACGCGGTCCAGATCATCGAGACCACCGACCGGGCGGCGGTCGGCGAGCTGATCACCATGCCGCAGTTCGTGGACGTGATCGTGCCGCGCGGCGGCAAGGGGCTCATCGAGCGCCTGATGAAGGAATCCAAGGTGCCGATGATCAAGCACCTGGACGGCATCTGCCATGTGTACATCGACGACAAGGCCGACATCGACAAGGCGCTGAAGATCGCCTTCAACGCCAAGTGCCATCGCTACGGCACCTGCAACACGATGGAAACCCTGCTGGTGGCGCGCGCCATCGCGCCCGACGTCCTGCCGAAACTGGCCGAGCTGTACGGCAGCAAGGAAGTGGAACTGCGCGCCGATCCGGCGGCCATGAAAATACTGTCGGGCTATCCGCGCCTGGCCGCGGCGAGCGAAGAGGACTGGCGCACCGAATACCTCGCCCCCGTCCTCGCGATAAGGATCGTCGAGGACGCGGGCGAGGCGATCGAGCATATCAACACCTACTCCTCCCAGCATACCGACGCGATTGTCACCGAGGATTACACCCGCGCCATGCGTTTCCTGCGCGAGGTCGATTCCGCGTCGGTGATGGTGAACGCTTCCACGCGTTTCGCCGATGGTTTCGAGTACGGCCTCGGCGCGGAGATCGGCATCTCCAACGACAAGCTGCATGCGCGCGGACCGGTCGGGCTGGAAGGCCTGACGTCGCTGAAATACGTGGTGTTCGGCCACGGCGAAGTCCGGCAATAGGCGCGGCGCTCATGGGATACCTCTGGGTCAAGGCGCTGCACCTGTTCTTCGTCGCCTCCTGGTTCGCCGGCCTGTTCTACCTGCCGCGCATCTTCGTCAACCTGGCCATGGAGACCGAGCCGGCGGCGCATGCCCGCCTGCTGCTGATGGCGCGCAAGCTCTACCGTTTCATGGGCATGCTGGCGTTGCCGGCGCTGGTGCTTGGCCTTTGGTTGTGGCTGGGCTACGGCGTCGGCAAGGGGCCGGGCAACGGCTGGCTGCATGCCAAGCTGGCGCTGGTGGTGCTCCTGATCGGCTACCACCATGCCTGCGGCGCGCTGCTGAAGAAGTTCGAACGCGGGGCAAACACGCGCGGCCACACCTGGTTCCGCTGGTTCAATGAAGTCCCGGCCCTGGTGCTGCTGGCCATCGTCATCCTGGTCATCGTCAAGCCGTTCTGATAGCTGGAGAATCGCATGGGCAAGCTCTGCCAGTATTTCTTTTCCCCGCAGTCGCCGTGGACCTATCTCGGCCACGCCCGCCTGGGCGCGATCGCGCGGCAGCACGGTGCCCGGATCGAGATGAAACCCTGTGACCTCGGCAAGGTATTCGATGTGTCCGGCGGCGTGCCGCTGGCCAAGCGGCCGCCGCAGCGCCAGGCCTACCGCCTGGTCGAACTCCGGCGCTGGAGCGAATTCCTCGACATTCCGCTGACGCTGCAGCCGAAGTATTTTCCGGTGGCGGGAGAACCGGCCGCCCGCCTGATTATCGCGGCAGAGGCCGCATACGGGCATGACGCCGCCTTCGAACTGGCAGGCGCGGTGATGCGCGCGCTGTGGGCGGAAGAGCGCAATATCGCGGACGCGGCGACGCTCGCGGCGATCGCCGGCAACCAGGGACTGGACGGCCAGCGCCTGCTCGACGAGGCGGGCTCGCCGGCCGCCGGTACGACATACGAACGCAATACCACCGAGGCGGTTGCCGCCAACGTGTTCGGTTCGCCCTGGTATGTGCTCGACGGCGAGCCGTACTGGGGGCAGGACCGACTGGATTTCCTGGAGCGCGCGCTGTCGCGTTAGCAGGACACGAAGGACAACACCGGCCTGGCCGGTCAATCAACGGATAAAGGGTTCCCCATGGCATATTCCTATTTCTGCCCCTGCCCTCGCGGGCTCGAAGCCGCACTCGCGGAGGAGATCGGCGAGATCGCGCAGCACAGCCGCACGCTCAAGGTGCACAACCAGGTGCCGGGCGGCGTGCACTGTTCCGGGACGCTGGAGGACAGTTACCGGCTCAACCTGCACTCGCGCATCGCCTCGCGCATCCTGCTGCGCATTGCGCAGGGTGGCTACACGAACGAGAACGCCATCTACGACCTCACGCTGGCGCAGCCCTGGGAGGAATGGTTCGACGTGGACCGGACGATCCGCATCGACCTGAACGCCATCAAGTCGCCGCTGAAGAGCCTGGAGTTCACGACGCTGAAGATCAAGGACGCGGTGTGCGACCGCTTCCGCGACCTCTACGGCAAGCGGCCCTCCGTCAACACCCGCACGCCCGACATCCGGATCGCCGGCTTCCTCGACGCCCACAACTACACGATCTACCTGGATACCTCCGGCGAGGCGCTGTTCAAGCGCGGCTGGCGCCAGGAGACCGGCGACGCGCCGCTGCGCGAGAACCTGGCGGCGGGCCTGCTGCGGGCGGCGGGATGGAAGCCCGGCACCGTCCTGTTCGACCCGATGTGCGGTTCGGGCACCATCCTGATCGAGGCGGCGCAGATCCTGGCCGGCATACCGCCCGGCGCGAACCGCGCTTTCGCCTTCGAGAAATTCCAGGATTTCGACGCCGCCGCATGGCGCGCCATCAAGGGCGAGGTCAGGCCGCGCCCGCTGCCCGCCGAGCCGACGCTGTTCGGCAGCGACATCTCCGGCGACATGATCGTCATGACGCGGAACAACCTGAAGAATGCCGGGATTCCATTCGACATCCCGCTGAAGCAGGTCGATGCCCAGGAAGTCCGTCCGCCCTCGCCGGTACCCGGCATCATTCTCGCCAATCCGCCCTACGGCGAACGCATCGGGGTCCGCGGCGACCGCTCGCAGGCGCCGGACGAGCTGGCCACCGCTTTCTACAGCGCCTTCAGCAGCACGCTCAAGCAGCGCTTCGCCGGCTGGCAGGTATTCCTGTTCACCGCCGACCTCGGGCTGCCGAAAATGCTGCGCCTGAAGGAATCGCGCAAGACCCCGTTCTTCAACGGAGCACTCGAATGCCGGCTGTTCCGCTTCGACATGGTCGCCGGTTTCAACCGGCGCGAGGAAGCGAAGCCGAAGCCGCAATGACGCCGCCCGGATCGCTGGCGGCCCTGCCCAACCTCGGGCCGGCGTCTGCCCGCATGCTGGCGGCTGCCGGCATACGCGATGCCGCGGCGCTGGCGGACTGCGGCGCGGTCGACGCATGGATCGCGGTCAGGCGCAGCGGCCTGCCCGCCAGCCTGAACCTGCTATGGGCGCTCGAAGGCGCGCTGTCCGGCCGGGACTGGCGCCTGGTGGCCCGCGAGGACAGGCTGCGCCTGCTGACCGAGCTGGAGGCGCGCGGCGTCGTGCCCTGAAGCCCCGGCAGTCTGCCCGTGAGCAAAACCGCAAGGCTTGCGCTATTCTCTTTGCTTTCCACCCGGCCCGCGGGCCAGGAAACATACACAGGAGACGAGCATGGCCAGCAGCATCCCCGCACTGAATGACGCATCCCTGCTCCGCAACCAGGCCTATGTCAACGGCGCCTGGATCGGCGGGGAATCCAGCTTCCCGGTCCGCAATCCGGCTGACGGCGGCAGCATCGGCAGCGTGCCGAACATGGGCGCGGTCGAGGCGCAGCAGGCGATCGATGCGGCGCAGGCAGCCTTTCCCGCCTGGGCGGCGAAGACCGGCAAGGAGCGTGCCGCGATCATGCGCAAATGGTTCGACCTGATGATCCAACATACCGGCGACCTTGCGACCCTGATGACGGCCGAACAGGGCAAGCCGCTGGCGGAGGCCAAGGGCGAGGTCGCCTACGGCGCGAGCTTCATCGAATGGTTTGCGGAAGAAGCCAAGCGCGTCTCCGGCGACGTCATGTCCACTACCTGGTCCGACAAGCGCATGGTAGTGCTGCGCCAGCCGATCGGCGTCTGCGCGGCGATCACGCCGTGGAACTTCCCGATCGCGATGATCACCCGCAAGGTTGCGCCGGCCATGGCCGCCGGCTGCACGATCGTCATCAAGCCGGCCGAGCAGACGCCGCTGTCGGCGCTGGCGCTGGCCGAGCTCGCCGAGCGCGCGGGTGTGCCGCCGGGTGTCATCAACATCATCACCGCCGACGCCGAACGTTCGGTCGAAGTCGGCAAGGTGCTGTGCGACAGCACGGTGGTACGCCACCTGTCGTTTACCGGTTCCACCCCGGTCGGCCGCATCCTGATGCGCCAGAGCGCGCCGACGATCAAGAAACTGGCGCTGGAGCTCGGCGGGCACGCACCCTTCATCGTGTTCGACGATGCCGACCTCGACGCCGCAGTGGAAGGCGCCCTGATCTCGAAATACCGCAATGCCGGCCAGACCTGCGTCTGCACCAACCGCATCTACGCCCACGACTCGATCTACGACGCTTTCGTCGAACGCCTGGCCGAGGGCGCGCGCAAGATCAAGGTCGGCAATGGCTTCGAGGCGGGCGTCGCCCAGGGACCGCTGATCGACGAGCAGGCGGTGGCGAAGGTGGCAGAGCACGTCTCCGACGCGGTGGCCAAGGGCGCGAAGGTGCTTGCCGGTGGCAAGGCGCATGCGCTCGGCGGCCGCTTCTACGAGCCGACCGTACTCGCCAACACCACGCCCGACATGCTGGTGATGCGTGAGGAGACCTTCGGGCCGGTGGCGGCGGTCACCCGCTTCCATACCGAGGAGGAAGCGATCGCCGCGGCGAACGACACCGACTTCGGCCTCGCCAGCTATTTCTATTCGCGCGACATCGGCCGGGTCTGGCGTGTGGCTGAAAAACTGGAATACGGCATGGTCGGCATCAACACCGGCATCATCTCCAATGAAGTCGCCCCGTTCGGCGGCGTCAAGCAGTCGGGCCTCGGCCGCGAAGGCTCCAAGTACGGCATCGATGAATACCTGGAAATGAAGTACCTCTGCATGGGCGGCATCTGAGCTGAGGCGGCGGCCGCGACCGCTGTCGCGCCGCAGGCAACCGCGTTCGCGATACGCCGCCTGAGGCCGGCGGCGTATCGCGGCGACGTACATGCATGAAAAAGATTTATTTCTTGACAGCAAGAAAATGCTATATTCGCTGGAGGGAGATATGTCTTGTCTGAGCTTGACCCACGTTCGCTGATCGTTGTCGCCGGCCTGCTTGGCCTGCTTTGCTCGGCCATACTCTTCATTCTGCGCCGCAGTTTCCCCCCGACCGTCGGCGGCCTCGTCTACTGGAGCCGCGGCGTGTTCTGCCTGGTGCTCTCGAGCGCCCTGTTCGGCATGACCGGGCGCCTTCCCGTTTTTCTGTGCGTCGTGGTGGCGAACGTGGTCCTGGTCGCCGGCATATTGCAGCTGTATGCCGGCTTTCGCGATTTCGCGCGACTGCCGCTCAGCCGCATGCTGTTCGTCGCCGTGACGGCGGGGGCCACCATCCATGTGCTGTGGTTCACCTACGTCGACAGCCACTATCCAGCGCGCGCATTCGGCGTCACCGCCGTCAACGCCACGCTGTTCCTCGCCTCCGCCCTGCTGGTGCGCAGGACGGGCGGAAGCGGTCTGTCCGGCCGTTTCACTTGCATGGTGCTGGGTGGGATCGGCGCAGTCTCGGCCCTGCGGGCGGCAATGCTGGCGCTCCAGTTCGACACCCCGCCCGACCTGCTCGATCCGACCGCGACGCAGCGCCTCTACCTGGCCGCGATGGCCTTCGCGGTGCTCGCGATCACGCTGGGCGCCATGATGATGGCCAATGACCGCCTGCGCGCGGCGCTGGAGTTCATCGCCTCGCACGACCAGCTGACGGATGCCTATACCCGCCGCGCCTTCCTCGAGCTGCTGCACAAGGAACTGGCGCGCAGCGCCCGCAGCCTGCGTCCGCTGGCGCTGCTCATGTGCGACCTCGACAACTTCAAGTCGATCAACGACCGTCACGGGCACACCATGGGCGACCGGGTGATCGTCGACTTCGTGCGGCGTACCCGCACGCTCCTGCGCAACATGGATTCCATCGGCCGCTACGGCGGCGAGGAGTTCATCATCCTGCTGCCGGAAACCACCACGAAGCAGGCCCAGCAGATCGCCGAACGCCTCTGCGCCGAAATCGCCACCGCGTCGCCCGACGGCCTGCCACGCTATACGGTGAGCATCGGCGTCGCCGCCTGCGCCGACGGCGAACCCGGCGTGGACGAGTTGCTGATGCGCGCCGACCGCGCGCTGTACCGGGCGAAAGAAGACGGCAGGAACCGGGTGGAAATGGCGATGGCATAACGCGCCCCGCGCGGCCCTGCGCATCGACCTTGCCGGGCATCCGTCGTATAATTCCCTCCTGTCCGCGGGTGTAGCTCAATGGTAGAGCAGAAGCTTCCCAAGCTTACGACGAGGGTTCGATTCCCTTCACCCGCTCCAGTGCCGGGCACCTGTCGGTGCCTTTTTTATTTGCTGCAGTAGCAACTCATCCCATGTCCGACCACACTCCCGAGCAAGCTGCCGGCAGGCAGATGCTGTATGACCCGACAGAGCGCCGCATCCGCAGCTTCGTGACGCGCGCCGGCAGGCTGTCGACTGCGCAGGCGCGGGCGATCGAGGAGCTGGGCCCATCCTTTTGCATCCCCTACGCCAGGCAGCAGGTCGATCTGCACGCCGCATTCGGGCGCCGTGCGCCGCTCGTGCTGGAGATCGGCTTTGGCATGGGCGATACGACGGCGGCCATCGCCGCCGGGATGCCGGACAAGGACTTCGTCGGGGTGGAAGTGCATACGCCGGGCGTCGGCAGCCTGCTGAAGCTGATCGGCGAGCGGCAGCTGAAGAACCTGCGCATCATCCAGCATGACGCAGTGGAAGTGGTCACCCACATGCTGGCACCGGAATCGCTGGGCGGCGTGCATGTCTTCTTCCCGGATCCCTGGCACAAGGCACGCCACAACAAGCGGCGGCTGATCCAGCCCGCCTTTGTCCAGCTGCTGGCCTCCCGGATTGCCGCCGGAGGCTACCTGCACTGCGCGACCGACTGGCAGGAATACGCGGAACAGATGCTCGAGGTGCTTGGCGGGGAAGCCGCGCTCCGCAACACGGCGGACGGTTACGCGCCGCGCCCGGACTACCGGCCGGTGACGAAGTTCGAGAACCGCGGGCTGAAGCTCGGCCACGGCGTCTGGGATCTGGTGTTCGAGAAACGCTGACCGCGCCGCCGCCGGGGCATCAGGCGAATTCGGCGATCAGCGCGACGATCTCTTCACCGTAGGTTTCGAGCTTCTTCTCCCCTACCCCGGAGATGTTGCGCAAATCATCGAGGGATGACGGCCGTGCCTTGGCGATTTCGCGCATCGTCGCATCGTGGAAGATGACGTAGGCAGGGACGTTGTGCTTGCGCGCGGTCTCGAAGCGCCACCAGCGAAGCTTCTCGAATACCGCCTGTTCTGCCTGCGACAGCTCGCTCTCCACATATCCCTTGGCGCGCCCGGCCTCGCGCCGCTTCTTCGCCGGTTTCTGATACTGCCTGAGCAGGATCTTCTGCTCGCCGCGCAGCACGGGCCTCGCCGCATCGGTCAGCTTCAGCGAGCCATAGGCGTCGTGGTCCACCACCAGCAGCCCGAGCGCGATCGCCTGTCGCAGGATGGCGCGCCATTCCTGCTCCCCGGTGTCGGCGCCGATGCCGAAGGTGGACAGCTTGTCATGCCGCCACTGCCGGATCTTGTCGGACTCGGTGCCACGCAGCACGTCGATCACATGGCCGGCGCCGAAGCGCTGCTCGGTGCGGTACACGGTGGACAGCAGCTTTTGCATCTGCACGCTGCCGTCGTAGGACACCGGCGGCGCCAGGCAGATATCGCAGTTTCCGCACGGGCCGGAAGCCTGGCCGAAATAGTCGAGCAGGCGCACCCGCCGGCAATGCAGCGTCTCGCACAGGCCGAGCATCGCGTCCAGCTTGGCGCCCTGCACCCGCTTGAAATTCTCGTCCGCCTCCGACTCCTCGATCATGCGCCGCTGCTGCACGACATCCTGCAGGCCGTATGCCATCCAGGCATCGGCCGGCAGGCCGTCCCGTCCGCCGCGCCCGGTCTCCTGGTAATAGCCCTCGATGCTCTTGGGCAGGTCGAGATGGGCGACGAAACGCACATCCGGCTTGTCGATGCCCATGCCGAAGGCAATGGTCGCGACCATCACGATGCCGTCCTCGCGCAGGAATCGCGCCTGGTTGGCGGTCCGTTTCGCGATGTCCATGCCCGCATGGTAGGGCAAGGCGTTGACGCCGTGGGCGCAAAGGAATTCCGCCGTCTCCTCGACCTTCTTGCGGGACAGGCAATACACGACGCCGGCATCGCCCGCATGCTCCTCCTGGATGAAGTCGAGCACCTGCTTGCGGCCGTTGTTCTTCTCGACGATCTGGTAGCGGATGTTGGGGCGGTCGAACGAGGACACGAACTGGCGCGCATCGTCGAGCTGCAGCCGGTGCGCGATTTCCGCCCGCGTCTGCGGGTCGGCGGTCGCCGTCAGCGCAATGCGCGGCACCTGCGGAAAACGCTCGTGCAGGATCGACAGGCGGATGTATTCCGGGCGGAAGTCGTGTCCCCACTGACTCACGCAGTGGGCTTCGTCGATTGCAAACAGCGCCAGCCGCGAAGCGTCGAGCAGGTCGAGGCAGCGCTGCGTCATCAGGCGTTCCGGCGCAACATAAATCAGGTCGAGCTCGCCGTTGCGCACTGCGCGTTCGGTGCGCATCGCTTCGTCGAAGGTTTGGGTGGAATTGAGGAAGGCGGCGCGCACGCCGACTTCGGCCAGCGCGTCCACCTGATCCTGCATCAGGGCAATCAGCGGCGACACCACCACGCCGACGCCTTCGCGGAGCAGCGCGGGAATCTGGTAGCACAAGGACTTGCCGCCGCCGGTAGGCATCAGGACGAGGGCGTCGCCGCCGCTCGCCACGTGATGAACGATGTCGGCCTGCTGGCCGCGGAACGAGGGATAACCGAATACCGTCTGGAGTACGTGCAGCGCCCTGTCTTCACTATCTGTCTGTGGAGGCATCCCGCTATTCTAATGCACCCAGTCGACCCAGCCGCCCCAGGCAGTCGCAAGGACGATGATGCCGAACACGATGCGGTACCAGGCGAAGATGGTGAAATCGTGGGTGCTGATGTAGCGCAGCAGCCAGCGCACGCACAGGAAGGCCGAAACGAAGGCGGAAGCGGCGCCGATGCCGAACATCGGCAGGTCGGCCGCCGACAGCAGCGCCCTTTCCTTGTAGACGGAATAGATGCCTGCGCCGAACAGCGTCGGGATGGCCAGGAAGAACGAGAATTCGGTGGCCGCCTTGCGCGACAGCCCAAGCATCATGCCGCCGATGATCGTGGCGCCGGAGCGGCTGGTGCCGGGGATCAGGGCGAACGCCTGCGCCAGTCCGACCTTGAGCGCGTCCAGCGGCGTCATGTCGTCCACCGACTCGATCCGCGCGCGTCCCTGGCGGTTGCGGTTGGCGCGCTCCACCCACAGGATGACGAAGCCGCCGAGGATGAAGGCCGTCGCCACCGGCACCGGCGCAAACAGCAGCGCGGTGATGGTCTTGTTGAACAGCAGGCCGAGGATGGCGGCCGGCAGGAATCCGATCACGACGTTCATTGCGAAGCGCTGCGCCTTGCGGTCGCTGCCCAGCCCGCCGAGCACCGCCGCGATGCGCGCGCGGTACTCCCAGACGACGGCCAGCATCGCCCCGCCCTGGATGGCGATCTCGAAGACCTTGACCTTGGCGCCGGTGAAATCGAGCAGGCTGGCAGTGAGGATCAGGTGCCCGGTGGAGGATATCGGCAGGAATTCCGTCAGGCCTTCGACGATGCCCATGATGAGGGCCTTGAGCGCGAGCGTCAGATCCATGTAGTCGAAATGTTATGCAAGATTTGGTCAATAAAAAACCCGCCTGCAGACGGGTTTGCGCATGGGCCGGCGCGACTAGCGCACGGGCTCGAAGCTTACCACGAGGCCACTGCTGCGCGTCGTGATTTTAGTCGGCGTGTAGCTGGCGCCGGCAAAGCGCAGCTCCTCCGGACGGAAGGTATACAGCGGAAAATCCTCAAGCATCTGCTCCGCCAGCAGGCGGCCGATGCGCGTCACCTGGTTCGCATACAGCGGGTCGAGTCCGTCGACGTCGAAGGACTCCACGCGCGGGTCGGCCAGCACTACCGCGTTGCGGGACGGATCGATCTGCAACTGGCCGGATATCGCCAGCTTGCCGTTCCAGCTACGCTGCAGAAAGGGCGGCGCGATTGCCGTATCCATGCTGGTGAGGATGCGGTTGGATGCGGGTTGCAGCGACACCTGCGGATTGGTTACGCGGATGTCGAGCAGTTCCAGGAAACGGTTGTTGAAAGGAAAACGCTGCGCCAGGGATTCCTGGATGCGCGCCAGCGGCACCTCGACTTCGCGCGGGCCGAGCAGGGTCGCGCAGGCGGCCAGCATCAGCGCAAGCACCGCCGGCAGCAGGAAAGCGACGCGCGGTCCGCCGCTCCGGAGCGTATTCGGGGGAGTCGATTTCATCGGGTCAGACTGTCGCACAAGCGCCGCATTCCGGCTTTGCCCCAGATCATGCGCGGGGGCAC
Organism: Noviherbaspirillum sp.; assembly: GCF_036563305.1. Classification (GTDB taxonomy): domain Bacteria; phylum Pseudomonadota; class Gammaproteobacteria; order Burkholderiales; family Burkholderiaceae_D; genus Noviherbaspirillum. The sequence continues at coordinate 193,111 of NZ_DATCMQ010000012.1, forward strand.
TGTCAGCCGGGGGCGGTGGCCCGCTCCAGTCGCGTGAGCCAAGCCACGGCATGGTCGCGCGAACCGCCGCACATATCGGATGACGGCTGCAGGCCGCCGCAGAAGGATGGCCGCTCGGGACGGCCGAACACCGCGCAGGACATGTCCGGCAGGAGCTGGGCGCAGGGGACCCCGGCCGGCTTTCCGTGCGGCATGCCGGGCAAGGGCGAGGTGATCGACGGGGCGATGCAGCATGCACCGCATCGGGAACGGCATTCCATAGGCTTTCCTTGAAGGCGGCCATTCTACTCGCCTTGCGCTTGACGCCGGCACCCCCCGCCCTTATATTACTGACCCGTAAGTAAGTTATTTCATGCCTCCCCTGATGATCAAATGCCCCCTCAAGAAACCGCGCTGGGAACGCCGCAAGGACGCCCGGCCGCAGGAACTGCTGGCGGCCGCACTCGACCTGTTCGTTGAGCGCGGCTATGCGGCCACGCGTCTGGATGACGTGGCGGCGCGGGCCGGTGTCTCCAAGGGCACGCTTTATCTGTATTTCGAGAACAAGGAAGAACTGTTCAAGGCGGTGGTCAGGGAAAACCTGATTCCCGCACTCGGCGAGGCGGAAGGCATGGTCGGCAACTACGAAGGCGCCAGCAAGGACCTGTTCCGCGACATCGTGATGGGCTGGTGGGAGCGGCTCGGCAGCACCCGGGTGTCCGGGATCAGCAAGCTGATGATCGCCGAATCGAACAATTTTCCGGAAGTCGCCCAGTTCTACCGCGACGAGGTGATTTCCCGCGCCGACGCAATGGTCGCCAGCCTGCTCGAACGCGGCATCCGCCGCGGCGAGTTCCGGCCGGTCGACGTCCGCCAGGCGACGAGCGTACTGTGCGCGCCGATGATGATGCTGATGCTGTCGCAGCATGCCAACTGCCAGGTGCACGCGGTCACGCCGGCCGAATATCTCGAAAGCTTCATCGATCTCTTCCTGCACGGCGTGCTTGCCGGCCCCGACAAATGAACCGTCCTCTCCTGCGCAAGCGACGCTCCTTCTGGATCTTCGTGTTGGCCTGCCTGCTCGCCGCCGGCGTGACAGCCGCGATCCTGAAGCGGCCCGCGCGTCTCCAGTCGGCACAAGTCCCGCCGCAGGGGCAGGTCACGCCGGTGCTCGAATTCCTCGCTGGCGACCTGGTGGAGGCGCGGCCCGGTGAGCTGCGCCGCCTGCTGCCCCTGTCCGGCTCGCTGCGGGCGTTGCAGCAGGCTGGCCTGAAGGCGCGGGTGCCGGGCGAAGTGCGCGAGGTGCTGGTGCGCGAGGGCGAGACGGTGCAGCCCGGCCAGGTGCTGGTGCGCATGGATGCGGCCGATTACCAGGCGCGGCTGGAGCAGGCCAGGGGCGCGCTGCTGGCGGCACGCGGCCAGCTCGAGATCGCCGCCAAGGCGCGGGAAAACAACCGGGCGCTACTGGAGAAGGGATTCATCTCCAAGAATGCCTTCGACAACGCCGACAGCCAGTTCCGTATCGCGCAAGCCAACGTGGACAGCGCCCGCGCCGCGCTCGACGTCGCGCAGAAGGCGCTGGGAGACACGGTGGTGAAGGCCCCGTTCGCGGGCATCGTCAGCAGCCGCAGCGTGCAGCCGGGCGAGAAGGTGTCGGCCGACAACCGCCTGCTCGACGTGGTCGACCTGGCGCGACTGGAAATGGAAGCGGCAGTACCGGCCGCGGACATCCTGCATGTGACTCCCGGCCAGGAAGTGCGGCTGCGGGTGGAAGGACTGGCGCAGCCGCTGACGGGCAAGGTCGCCCGCATCAACCCGGCGACCCAGCCCGGTTCGCGCTCGATCCTGGTCTATGTGCAGGTCGACAACCCGGACCGGGTGCTGCGCGCCGGCATGTTCGCCGAAGCGCACCTGACCCTGGCGCGCAAGGAGGGCGTGCTGGTGCTGCCGCAATCGGCAGTCCAGACGGATGGCGGCGCGAATTATGTCTACGCGATCGAGAACGGCAGGCTGGCGCGCAAGCCGGTCAAGACGGGCATGGCCGGAAGCGACGGCGCGCGCGACGCCGTCGAGATCGTCGACGGCCTGGCGCCGGGCGCGAAGGTGGTCCGGGTCAACCTCGGCACCCTGCGCCCCGGCACCGAGGTGAAGCTGGCGCCGGCGTCGGCGCCGTGAGACGCGGCCAGGACGCATGACACGAGACGCGGGGCGGCAGATCCCCGCATGAACCGGCGCCCGGCGCCAAGGAAAATACCCCATGTGGTTTACCCGGATCAGCATCGGCAACCCGGTACTCGCGACCATGATGATGCTCGCGTTCGTGGTGCTCGGCCTGTTCTCCTACCAGCGGCTGCGCGTCGACCAGTTTCCCGACGTGACCTTCCCCATCGTGGTCGTGCAGACCGACTATCCTGGCGCGTCCCCCGAGTCGGTCGAGTCCGACATCACGCGCAAGGTCGAGGAGACGGTCAATACCGTCAACGGCATCAAGAATCTCTACTCCCGGTCCTACGAGGGCTCGTCGGTGGTGATTATCGAGTTCGACCTCACCATCGACCCGGCGCGCGCGGCGCAGGACGTGCGCGAGAAGGTGGCGCTGGTGAAGGCAGCCTTCCGCGACGAGGTGAAGGAACCGCGCGTAATGCGCTTCGACCCCGCCGACCGTCCCATCCTCGCGATCGCCGTCACCAGCGACGCCGGGAAGCAGCCGCGCGACATGCGCGAGCTGACCACGATTGCCGACCAGGTGGTGAAGAAGCGCCTGGAGAACGTGCGCGGCGTCGGCTCGGTGTCGCTGGTCGGCGGCGTGCGCCGCGAGATCCAGGTGTACGTGAAACCGGGTGAACTGGAAGCGCTCGGCATCGGCATCGACCAGGTGATCGCCGCCCTGCGCAGCGAGAACCAGGAGCTGCCGACCGGCGCGATCCGCTCCGGCAGCGACGAGAAGGTGGTGCAGATCCGCGGCAAGGTGGTCAATCCGCAGGACTTCGGCCGCATCATCGTGGCGCGCCGCGGCGGACAGCCGGTCACGCTGGCGCAGGTGGCGACGATCGTCGACGGGCAGGAAGAGCAGGAAAACCTTGCGCTGTACAACGGGCAGCGCACGCTTGCGCTGTCGGTGCTCAAGGCGCAGGACCAGAACACCATCGACGTGGCCGACGGCATCAAGGCCGCGCTGCAGGAATTGCAGCCGCGGCTGGACGCGCTCTATCCCGGCGTCAAGACCGAGGTGATACAGGACAGCTCGCGCCAGATCCGCACCGGCGTCGACAATGTGCGGCAGACCGTGATCGAAGGCGCGATCCTCACCATCCTGATCGTGTTTCTGTTCCTGAACTCCTGGCGCTCGACGGTGATCACCGGCCTGACGCTCCCGGTGGCCATCATCGGCACCTTCCTGTTCATGTACATCTTCGGCTTTACGATCAACATGATCACGCTGATGGCGCTGTCGCTGTGCGTCGGCCTGCTGATCGACGATGCGATCGTGGTGCGCGAGAACATCGTCCGCCATGCGGGAATGCGGATCAACGGACGATACAAGGATCACAGGACGGCAGCGCTGGAAGGCACGGCGGAAATCGGCCTGGCAGTGCTGGCGACCACCTTTTCGATCGTCGCCGTGTTCCTGCCGGTGGGTTTCATGGGCGGCATCATCGGCCGCTTCTTCCACCAGTTCGGCGTGACGGTGGTGGCGGCCGTGCTGATCTCGATGTTCGTCTCGTTCACGCTGGACCCGATGCTGTCCTCTGTCTGGCCCGATCCCGACGCGCATGGCGGACACGGCAAATCCAAACCCCTTTACGACCGCACCATTGGCCGCGTGCTGGCGCAGTTCGAGCGCATGGTGCAGTGGATGTCGCGCGCCTACCAGTCGCTGCTGGCCTGGTCGCTGAACCATCGCAAGGCGACGCTGGCGCTGGCAGCGGCCAGCTTCTTCGGCGGGCTGGCCATTCCCGCCGGCGGCCTGATCGGTTCCGAGTTCGTGCCGCAGGCCGACTACTCGGAAACCGGCATCACCTACTACACCCCGGTCGGCTCCTCGCTGGAACTGACCGAGTCCAAGGTGCGCCAGGTCGAGGCCATCCTGCGCGAATTCCCCGAGGTGCGCGACCTGTACAGCACGGTCAACACCGGCTCGGCGCAGGGAAGGAATTATGCAACCACGTTCGTGCGGCTGGTGCCGCGCAAGGAAAGGGAACGCAGCACCGGACAGCTCAGCGGGCCGCTGCGCAATCGCCTGCAGCAGGTCGCCGGCATCACCATTACCCACATCGGCTCGCTCGACGGGGTCGGCGGCGACAACAAGCAACTGCGACTGAGCCTGCAGGGCAGCGACCTGAAGGAACTGGCGCGCCTGACCGACGAGGCGATGCGCCGCATCCGCACCATTCCCGGCGTGGTCGACCTCGACTCGAGCCTGAAGGCGGAAAAGCCGACGATCGCGATCGCGCCGAAGCGCGACATCGGCGCCGACCTCGGCATCGGCGTCGGTCAGATCGGCAATGCGCTGCGCCCGCTGCTGGCCGGTGACGAAACCACCACCTGGCGCGGCCCGGACGACGAGAACTACAACGTCAAAGTGCGGCTGGCGCCGTCCGACCGCAACGACGCGGAAGACCTGTCGCGGCTGATGCTGGCCAGTTCCCAGACCAACAGCGACGGCACGCCGCGGATGGTGGCGCTGCGTCAGGTGGCGAGCATCACGCCGTCCACCGGCGCCAATCAGATCAACCGGCGCGACCTCAGCCGGGAGGTCGAACTGTCGGCCAACGTGGTCGGCCGGTCCGCCGGCGAGGTCAGCGCCGACGTGCGCCGCGCGCTGGACGGCATGCACTGGCAGCCGGGCTACCGCTACCAGCTGGGCGGCTCGACCAAGAACATGCAGGAATCCTTCGGCTACGCCCTGTCGGCGCTGGCATTGGCGATCATCTTCATCTACATGATCCTGGCGTCGCAATTCGCCAGCTTCCTGCAGCCGGTGGCCATCATGTCGGCACTGCCGCTGACGCTGATCGGCGTGTTCCTGGCGCTGATGTTCTTCCGCTCGACGCTGAACATGTTCTCCATCATCGGCTTCATCATGCTGATGGGCCTGGTCACCAAGAATGCGATCCTGCTGGTCGACTTCGCCAACCAGGCGCGCAAGGCCGGCGCGGAGCGCGCCGCGGCGCTGCTGGAAGCCGCCCATGTGCGCCTGCGTCCCATCCTCATGACCACGCTGGCGATGGTGTTCGGCATGCTGCCGCTGGCCTTCGGCATGAGCGAAGGCTCCGAACAGCGGGCGCCGATGGGACAGGCGGTCATCGGCGGGATTATCACTTCGTCATTGCTGACGCTGGTGGTGGTGCCGGTCATCTATACCTACCTCGACGACTTCGCCGCCTGGGCGCGGCGCAGGCGTCGTCCGGCCGACACGTCCGCCTTGCGCGGCGGGCCCGCCGAGCCGGTGCCGCAGAGTAAAAACCAGGAACTGCTTTGATAAAATAGCGTGTTTGTTCACCCACTTCGCCGAGTCTCCAAAATGAATATCGAAAAAGCCCGTTTCAACATGATCGAGCAGCAGATCCGCCCGTGGGACGTGCTGGCGCCTGACGTGCTCGACCTGCTGCTGGTGGTCAAGCGCGAAGACTACGTGCCGCCGGCCCACCGCAGCCTGGCCTTCATGGACACCGAGATCCCGTTGTCTGCGACCGAGGCCATGTTCTCGCCCAAGCTGGAAGCGCGCATCCTGCAGGAGCTGGGCGTGAAGAAGCATGAATCGGTGCTCGAGATCGGCGCGGGCTCCGGCTACCAGGCGGCCTTGCTGGCGCACAAGGCGCGCCATGTGACGACGGTGGAGATCGATCCGGCGCTGGCGGAGATGGCGCGTGCGAATCTGACGGCCAACGGCATCGGCAATGTCGAAGTGGTGCAGGGCAATGGCGCCGACGGCTGGCCGGCCGGGCGTGCCGAGGCGCTCTACGATGTGATCGTGATCTCCGGCGCCTTGCATGCGCTGCCCGAGATCTTCCTGAAACAACTCAAGCCCGGCGGCCGCCTGTTCGCGATCCTCGGCGAGGCGCCCGTGATGTCGGCGCAGGTGACGACGCGGCGCGCCGATGGCGGCTACGACACGAAGAAGGTATTCGAGACCAACGTCAAGCCGCTGCGCGGCATTGCGCAGCCCTCGCATTTCAGCTTCTGAGGACACCCGTCATGGACCACATCACCGCCCCCGAACTGGCCGCATGGCTGGCGGACGATTCCCGCCCCGCCCCGCTCCTGCTGGACGTACGCGAACCCTGGGAGTTCGCCACCTGCCATATCGCGGGTGCGGTGCCGATGCCGATGAACTCGGTGCCGGAGCGGATGCAGGAGCTGGACGACGACGCGCCGGTCGTGTGCATCTGCCACCATGGGGCGCGCAGCATGTCGGTGGCCGCCTTCCTTGAACGCAACGGCTTCACCCGGGTGACGAACCTGACCGGGGGCGTCCATGCATGGGCGCTGCAGGTCGACGGCAGCATGCCGACCTACTGACAACACCAACAACACGACGTCCCTGGGAGGAATCCAATGCGCAAGTCCCTTATCGCCACGCTGCTCGCTGGCGCCCTGCTGTCGCTGAATGCGCATGCGCTCGACTTGCTGCAGGTGTACCAGGAGGCGCAGGTCAGCGACGCCGTGTTCGCCGCCGCCCGCGCAACGCTGGCAGCCGGGCAGGAGCGGGAAACGCAGGGACGGGCCGGCCTGCTGCCGGTGGTCGGGATCGGCGGCAGCTACAACCGTACCGATCTCGATGCCGAAGTCGCAGGCGTCGGCCTGCCCGGGCGCGACTTCAGTTCGCGCGGCTACACGATCTCGCTGTCGCAGCCGCTGTTCCGCCTCGCCAACTGGGAACAGTACCAGCAGGGCAAGCTGTCGGCTGCCGCCAGCGAGGCGCAGTTCGCGCAGGCACGCCAGGACCTGATCGTGCGCGTCGCGCAGGCGTATTTCGACGTGCTCGCATCCCAGGACGCGCTGGCGTCGGTGCAGGCGCAGAAGACCGCGATTACCGAGCAGCTGGCGTCCGCCAAGCGCAACTTCGAGGTCGGCACCGCGACCATCACCGACACCCACGAGGCGCAGGCGCGCTACGACCTGGTGCTGGCGCAGGAATTCGCCGGACAGAACGATCTCGAGATCAAGCGCAGCGCGCTGCAGCAGATCATCGGCAAGCCGGCCGGCGCGCTGGCCTCGCTGCGCCCCGGCCTGAAGCTCAACCCGCCGGAACCGGCGGTCATCGAGAGCTGGGTGCAGAGCGCGGAGCAGCAGAACTTCGGCGTCATCGGCCAGCAGCTCTCGCTTGAAATCGCGCGCCGCGATATCAAGCGCAACCGCGCCGGCCACTACCCGACCGTGGACCTGGTCGCAAGCCGCAACCATACCAACCAGACGGGCAGCCTGACCACGCCGACCGGCAGCGTCACCGACAGCAACAGCATCGGCGTACAGTGGAACATTCCGCTCTTCTCCGGCTATGCGGTGACCAGCCGGGTGCGCGAATCGATCGCGCTCGAGCAGCGGACCCGCGCCGACCTGGAGAATGCCCGCCGCGTAGCCGCGCAGGGTGCGCGGCAGGCCTTCCTCGGCGTCAACTCGGGGCTGGCGCAGGTGCGCGCACTGGAAGCAGCGGAAGTCTCGAGCCAATCGGCGCTGGAGTCGAACCGCCTCGGCTACCAGGTCGGGGTGCGCATCAACATCGACGTGCTCAACGCGCAGCAGCAGCTGTATTCCACCCGGCGCGACCTCGCACGGGCGCGCTACGACACCATCGTCAACGGCTTGCGCCTGAAGGCGGCGGCGGGCGTGCTGAAGGAAGATGACCTGATGCAGGTGAACGCGCTGCTCCAGCAGTAGGCGCGGCAAGCGGCGCGAAGCTGGAGCATGCGGTGACGGATGGCGGACATGGCCCGCCATTTTCATTTCTGCGGCGGCAGCAGCGCGTGGCGGCTTTTCAGGAAACCGGCAAGCTGCTCCGGCGGGCGCGGCTCGGCAAGATGGAAGCCCTGCATCACGTCGCAGCCCGCATTGCGCAGGAAATCGAGCTGCTGCGCGGTCTCGACGCCCTCGGCGGTCACCGACAGGCCGAGACTGTGCGCCATCGCGATGATGGCCACGCAGATCGCCTCGTCGTCGCCGTCTCCGGGAATGTCGCGTACGAAGGTGCGGTCGATCTTCACCTGGTCGATGGGGAAGCGCTTGAGGTAGGCCATCGACGAATAGCCGGTCCCAAAGTCGTCGATCGCCAGCCGTATGCCTTCCGACTGCAGCCTGTGCAGCAGGTCGACGTTGACATGCACGTTGTCCATCAGGACGGTCTCGGTGATCTCCAGCTCCAGCTGTCCGGGTTCGATCCCGGCTTCGCGCACCGCCTGGACGATATCGCGCACCAGGTAGGGATCGCGCGTCTGCCGGGCGGACAGGTTGACCGCCATGTTGACCATGCCCAGGCCCGCGTTACGCCACGCCGCCACCTGCTGGCAGGCCTGCCGCAACACCCAGCGCCCGATCGGCACGATCAGGCCGCTGTCCTCCGCCACCGGGATGAATTCGGCGGGACTGACCGGACCGAGTTCAGGATGGTGCCAGCGCAGCAGCGCCTCGACGCCGACCAGGCGGCCGTCGCGCAGGCTGACCTTCGGCTGGTAGTGCAGCGTCAGCTCGCCCCGGTCCAGCGCCTTGCGCAGGTTGGTCTCCAGGGACAGCCGCTTCTGCACCCGGTAGTCCAGCTCGGGATGGAAGCTTTCATACCCATTCTTGCCCTTGCCCTTGGCCTGGTACATCGCAGTGTCGGCATTGCGGATCAGGGTTTCCGCGTCCCGCGCGTCGTCCGGATAAATGCTCAGGCCGGCGCTGGCGGTGATGTAGATCTCGTGCACATCGACGTCGAACGGCGCCGCCAGCGCCGCCAGGAGCTTTTCCGCCACGTCCTCGGTGCGCACCGTGGTCGGCGACTCGAGGATCACCGCGAACTCGTCGCCGCCGATGCGGCACAGCACGTCGCCGCTGCGCAGGCAGTCCAGCAGGCGTTGCGCGACCAGCTTGAGCAGCAGGTCGCCATGGTGGTGACCAAGCGTGTCGTTGACCATCTTGAAGTTGTCGAGGTCGAGCAGCAGCAGGCCGGCGCGGCCGCCGAAGCGGTCGATCTTTTCCAGCACTGTCGATAGCTGGTCATTGAATGCATGGCGGTTCGGCAGGCCAGTGACGGAATCGACATGGGCCAGCCAGGCAAGGTGGGCCTCGGTCCTCTTGACCAGATTGCGCATGCGGCTCACCAGCAGGAAGGCCACCGCCAGCGAGCCGAGCGCCACCGCCAGCGTCAGGGCGCCGTAGGCAAGCAGGCGGGAGTACAGCTGTTCAAGGCTGGCGCGGATCGCGACCACGCCGATCGGTTGGCCGTCCGCCTCGATCGCGCGGGCGAGTTCCAGGTGCGTGGCGCTGAAATGGTGTCCTTTGCGCAGCAGCGACGCCGCCAGCGGCGGTCCTTCCGGCGCGCCGTTGCGGCGAAACGCCGCCAGCGTGCTGCCATCGGCGTCGAAGATCGCCGCCGCCTCGACCGCCGGCGCCGCAAACAGCGCCGAGAGGGTTTCGTTGCTGGCGCGGACATCGTGGAAAAGCAGCGCGGCCACGCTGTTTTCGCTCACGATCCGCGCCTGCACCTCTACGTCCTCCAGCATGGCATCGCGCAGCGACAGAAACTGAAAGGCGATCAGCAGGACGCTGGCGACCAGCAGCGCGGCGCCGGCGGTCACCAGGTTGGCGAGGTCGAGCCAGCGTCCAAGCCGTATGCGGCGCGCGTCGCGAAGGGGATTGGCCACGCTCATTGCACCGCCCGCGCCACGCGCAGCAGTTTCGAACTCAGCACGAGGCCGGCCTGGCGCGCTGCGCTCAGATCGACGTCGAACACCACCCTCTTCCCGTCCATCGCGAGGGTGATCATGGCGCCGTCGCGTCCGATCCCGTCGTCGTCGGTCACGGTGAGCACGCTCGCGGAGCCGAGCGTCTTGCGTATCTGCATCCAGCGGTCGCGGTCAATGCCGTCAAGCACCAGCAGGTGGCAGGGGCGCAGGCTGTCGGCGCCGGCCGCTGCGCGCAGGGCGACCTTGCGGCCCCGCACCACCCTGTCGGCGAGAACGGATAGCGGCTGGCGCATCGGGCTCGCAGGGTTGACGCAGACGTTCAGGGTGCCGCCCTCGTACAGGGTGTGGGCGGGCCATTCCGTAAACAATGCGAAGTTGTAGACGAAGGCGACCTTCAGCTCGTACTCCGGCACGGGTTGCGCCGATGCGGCGCCGGGTGGCAGCATGAAGGCGGCCGCCGCGAGGCAACGCGCGACGAAATGGGCGCGGGCGTCGAATGGGGTGCGCACTAGAATTCGTACTCCATCCTGATGCCGAGGCTGCGTCCGTCCTGGCGCAGCACGTCCTGCAGATGCTCCTCACCGCCCGGATCCGCGTACCGGGTGTCGAACAGGTTGTAGAGGCTGGCCGACAGGGAGAGCCCGGGCGCCAGCCGCACGGCGGACAGCGTCAGGTTGGTCAGCAAATACCCCCCGGTGCTGCCGGCCAGCGTGTTGCGGCGACCGGTATAGCGCAATTCGAGGCCACCCAGCCACGGCCGGCCGGGTATCGGCGCGGACAGGTTCAGCTTCGCCAGGTGGCGCGGCGAATTCGGCGGCGTGCGGCCGGTCGCGCGGTCCCGCGTGTCCTGCCAGCTGTAGCTCGCCCGCAGCTTGCCGCCGCCGGTCCACACCTGTTCCAGCTCAAGCTCGATGCCACGCGCATCCGCCCGCTCCAGGTTGGCGTAGACGAGCATGCCGTCGACGGGATCGACGACTTGCGTGATCAGGCCCGAGACCTCGTTGCGGAATACCGAGAGCAGCACCCGGCTATTGGTATTGAGGTACTGCTCGATGCTCGCTTCGGTACTGCGGATGCGTTCCGCCTCCAGCGCCGGGTTCGCCTTCTGCCCGCCGTCGCCGGCCACGTTGTAGTAGCTTTCGTAGGCATTCGGCGCCCGGAAGGCGCGGCCGTGGATCAGCTTCATCGTGGTGGCCTGCGCCGGGCGGTGGATGAGCGCGACGCGCGGACTGGTTTCGTTCCCGGTCGTATCGTTGCGGTCCATCCGCACCCCCGCGTTCAGCAGGAGGTTGTCGCGCAGCGTGATCTCGTCCTGCGCATACAATCCGGCACGGTAGCCCTGCCGGTGGTCGTCCAGGCGAACCGCATACGGTGCCGTGTCGACATTGGCCTGGTCGCGGCGGTAATCGCGCTGGTACTCGGCCCCGACCACCACCTTGTGGCCATCGAATGCGGCGCTGACCAGCTTGGACTCGGCGCCCCACCAGCGCGAACGCGAGCGGTCGCGGTTGACGCCCAGCGGCGCCGGCGTGTAAGCGTAGTCGCCCTGGTAGTCATGGCGTCCCCAGTAGACACGGGCGGTCAGGTCGGCATCGGCGGAAAGACGGTCGCGGTAGCCGACGTCGAAAGCGCTGTGCACGTCGACCGTACGCGAACGCGGGTCGTTGAACGTCTGCTCGTACGATGCGGTGGGCACGCCCTTGCCCCGTTCCGCATGCGCCAGCGACATGCTGAACGGACCGGTGCTGCCCTTGAGCAGGACCTGGTGTCCGCGGTCATGGTCAAGGCCGCGGGCGACGCCGTCGCTGTCGGGCGATGCGAATTGCGGGTAGTACAGGTCCCGACCGCGCTCGCGGAAGCCGGTGACGGACAGCAGCAGTTCATTTCCGCCCGATCCGCGCATGCCGTAGCTCGCCCGCGCCTTGCGCCTGCCGAAGCTGCCGCCTTCCAGCGCAACCGACGGCCCGGCCATGCTGCCGCCGTTCTTCGTGATGACATTGATGACGCCGAAAAAGGCATTGGCGCCGTAGACGGAAGAGCCGGGGCCGGGCACGAATTCGACCCGCTCGATCAGGTCGACGTCGATGCCGAAATCGCTGCCGATGGAGGCCTGGTCGTACACGCCGTCATTGTTCCGGTTGCCGTCGACCAGCAGCAGGAAGCGCGTGTTGTAGTCGCCCGGACGCAGGAAGCCGCGGGCGCCGAGATAGCTGTAGTTGCGGTCGTAGCTGGTATGCAGACCGCGCATGCTGCCAAGGATATCGGCGAGGGTGCGCCAGCCGAACGCCTTGATGTCGGCCGCCGTTACCACCGAGACGTTCGAAGGCGCTTCGCTGAGCTTCTGTGCAAAGCGCGAGGCGGTGGTCACCTCCATCTCGAGCAGCTGCTCGATCGGCAGGTCAGCCAGCGTGGCGCCCGCCTGCGCGGCTACGTTGCCGGCGCATGCAACCGCACCTGCAGCCGCAACGGAAAGGCGTACTGCACGCCGCAGCCCGGCGCTGCGCGAAAACCTGATCATCCCCAGTCCCATCTTGCTGCGCCGCCGTCGCCGTTCGCGCGGTCGGACTCCACGGGACGCCCTCGTTGGCGAACACTGGGAGCACGGCGGCATGAATATGCCGCCATTCTAGCCCGGCAAAGGACCAAAAAGTGATCATTGGCAACATTTTTGCGAGACTGCAACGGCGATGCGCGCCGAACAAGACTAGCGGATCAATGCGCGCAGCAACGCCATCGTCCGCAGCGTCGCACCGCGGTGCTGCTGCGCGAACGCGGCAGCGCGGCTGCCCATCGCCTGCCGTTCCGGATTCGCTTGCAGCAGGCGTCGCGCCTGGGCGACGGCGTCCTCGGCATCGGTGACCCGCAGCGCGGCGCCCGCAGCAATCGCGTCGTCGCTGGCAGCCGCGAAATTGAAGGTATGCGGACCGAGCAGCACCGGTTTGCCAACCGCGCACGCCTCGATCAGGTTCTGGCCACCGAGCGGCAGCAGGCTGCCGCCGATCAAGGCCAGGTCGCAGGCGGCGTAGTAAGCGAACATCTCGCCCATCGTGTCGCCGAGCAGCACCTGTACATCAGGCGCCAACGATGTATCACCCAGCGTGGAGCGGCGCTGCAGACGCAAACCGCGCGCGGCAACCTCCTGCGCGACCTGGTCGAACCGCTGTGGATGGCGCGGCACGAGCAGCACCAGGGTATCGCCCCAGGCATCGCGCAGCAGCGCATCCAGCAGCATGGCCTCCTCGCCTTCCCGGGTGCTGGCGCAAAGCCAGACCGGGCGCCTGCCGATACGCTCCCGCAGCGCGGCGCCGGCTGCCAGCATTGCCGGCGGCGGCGTCACGTCGAACTTGACGCTGCCGGTAACATGCACGTGCGGCGTGCCGAAGCGGCGCAGGCGTTCGGCATCGGCTTCGGTCTGCGCAGCGACGCAGGACATTGACCGCGCCGCCTCACGCATCAGCGCCGGCAGCCGCTGCGCCTTGGCCAGCGACCGTGCCGACAGGCGGGCGTTGACCAGGGCCACCGGCACCGCGGCCCGGGCGCATTGCGCCATCACGTTCGGCCAGACCTCCGTCTCCATCAGGATGGCGATGCGTGGCCGGAAATGGCGCAGGAAGCGGGCGACCATGAAGCCGGTGTCGTAAGGCAGGTAGCACTGGACCACGCGCTGCCCGTGCCTGCCGAACACGGCAGCCCCGGTGGCCCGCCCGGTAGGCGTCATGTGGCTAAGAAGGATGGTGCAGTCCGGCCACTCGGCCAGCAGCGCATCGACCAGCGGCTCCGCCGCGCGCGTCTCGCCGACCGACACGGCGTGCACCCAGATCACCCGTCCGGCGATGCGATCGCGATAGAAGCCGAGCCGCTCGCCCAGGTGCCGGCGATAGCCTGGTTCGCGGCGCCCGCGCCACCACAGGCGCGCCAGGACCAGCGGCAGGGCCAGCCACCAGGCAAGGGAATACAGGAGTCGCGCCATCGTCGCCTCAGAACGGCATGGCAAGGCCTGGGCAGACCTTGTCCAGCGCATTGCGGAAGGCCTGTTGTATCCGCGCCAGCGCCTGTTCGGTCTCGCCCTCGAAGCGCATCACCACCACCGGCGTGGTATTCGACGAGCGGGCCAGGCCGAAGCCGTCCGCATACTCGACCCGCAGGCCGTCGATCGTCACGATCTGTTCCGCGCCCGGAAAGCTGGCCTCCTTCTGCAGTTTGGCGATCAGCGCCACGTTCTCGCCCTCCTCCAGCTTCAGG
>NZ_DATCMQ010000015.1:0-211254 GCF_036563305.1 Noviherbaspirillum sp.
CTTCGCCTCGCCGCCGAACTTGGCCGACAGAACGGTTGCGATTGCAGCAGTCAGCGTGGTCTTGCCATGGTCAACGTGACCGATCGTGCCCACATTCACGTGCGGTTTGGTCCGCTCAAACTTGCCTTTTGCCATTTTCGACTCCTAACGATTTGATGAGAATGTCCAGGCACGCGCCCGACTGTCTTGCGTATGGATGACCCAAGAAAACTGGTGCCCTTGACGTGGATTGAACACGTGGCCTCTCCCTTACCAAGGGAGTGCTCTACCACTGAGCTACAAGGGCATCTGGTGTCCGCACTTGAAATGCGTCCGACCTTAAAACTGGAGCGGGTGAAGGGAATCGAACCCTCGTCATAAGCTTGGAAGGCTTCAGCTCTACCATTGAGCTACACCCGCAAGGAACTCTTACTTCAGCCGCGCACATCTCTCTGCTGGTGGAGGGGGCTGGATTCGAACCAGCGTACTCGTAAGAGGGCAGATTTACAGTCTGCTGCCATTAACCACTCGGCCACCCCTCCGCAGGGAACCCCAGACTATAGATTAAGCACGGAGTCCTTGTCAACAGCAAAAAGTGTTCTGCCGATACTTTTTGAAGCGCCACCGGTCAGAAACGGGTTTCTCTCGCGGCCGCCAGGAAATCGTCCAGGATGGGAGTGCAATCGAGCAGTTCGGCGCTGCCGCCGCGGTGGAATTCCGGGTGCCACTGCAGGCCCATCACGAAGCGTGACTTGCGGTAGCGGATTGCCTCGATGATGTTGTCCTTCCCCGACACCGCTTCCACCACCAGGTCGCGGCCAAGCTCCTTGACTGCCTGATGGTGGATGGAGTTCACCAGGGCTTCGGGCTTTGCCGGAAACAGGCGGCTGAGGCTGGATCCCTGGGGGAAGTGGACAAGATGATAATGGCTGTCGTACAGATCGTTGACGTGCTCGATGGCCGCCGGAACGTCGGAGGCAATGTCCTGGTACAAGGTGCCGCCGAAAGCGACGTTGATCAGTTGGCAACCACGGCATACGCCGAGCACCGGTTTGCCTGCCTCGACGAACTCGTGCAGGAGTTCGAGTTCGTAGACGTCGCGCGCACGGTCGCCGCTCCATTCGGGACGGGTTGCGGCTTCCGAATAGGTCTGAGGCGATACGTCGGCGCCACCCTGCAGCACCAGGCCATCGAGATGCTTCGCATAATCGCGCAGGCGGATATTGCTGGGATGGAGCAGGCCGCTTGCATTGACCGTCGGGATCATGAAGACGAGCACGTCGCGCGACATGATCCACTGTGCGATCGACTCTTCGAGATATTGCAGAGTCTTGCTGCGCAGGCCTTTCGCACCTGGTTCGGGGTGGAATATGCGGGCCGAAATGCCGATCTTCAGGGTGCGCTGGGTGATCCGGCGCAGCACCCGGTCGGACAGCGCGCGCATGCGTGCCGAGAGGATGCGCTGTGTCTGGCCCCACGGCGTCTCGCCGGTGCGTGCAGCATGCGTGTCCGCCGGGGTTGCGGTGGCCGGGGCGGACGGATTGGCCGGGTTAGTGAGGGAGTCTTTGTCGTCGGGCATAAATGAGGTGTTCTGGCGCTGCGTTTTGCGCCGCTCCGACTCAGACTGACTTTCCTGCGTGCAGGTTCAATCGACGGGCGGCAGGGGTGCCGTTAGAATGCATCCGCGCATCGCTCAAGATGCGGACCTTTTGCTCGAAACCATGCTGAAAATCTACCACAACCCTCGCTGCTCTAAATCGCGCGGCGCCCTCGCCCTGGTCGAACAATTCGGGCGACAGCAGGGCATTCCGGTCGATGTCATCGAATACCTGAAGCAGCCACCGACGGAAGCCGACTTGCAGGAATTGCAACGCATGCTGCGTATCGACGCACGCGCGATGGTGCGCGACGGCGAGGCGAAATACGCGGACCTGAAGCTTGAAGACGCGGATGACGCGACCCTGCTGTCGGCGCTGGCCCGACATCCCGAACTCCTGCAACGGCCGCTCGTCGTCTATCGCGGTCGCGCCATCATTGCCCGTCCGCCGGAACTGCTCGAGGAATTCCTGCAGGCCTGATCAACCGCGGCCCGAGCCGATGCCGTATTTTCTGAGTATCGACTGGTAGAGGTCCGCCAGTGGCGCAAGACGCGGATTGCCGGGATCGAGGCGCCGCGCAGAATCGATATAGCCCCGGCCGAGCTCGCCCAGTTTCTGGTCCCAGCCCTGGTTCTCCAGGTATTTGAGTACCGCCACCGCGGCGTTGAAGGCGACCTGCGGGTTTTCCGGCAACTTGCGCGCGGCCGCCGTCATCAGCTCGACCGCGCCCTCGTAGTCCCCCTGCTTCGCCTTGTCCACGCCGCCGGCGACCATCTCGACCACCTGCCGCCGGCTTTCCCTGGCCACGACCTCCGCGAGGTCCCGGCGCCCGGCCTGCTCGAACACTTCCATCGCCTTCGCCTGCGCCGCCTCGTCGGGCGCGTTGCTCATGACGTCGCGCATCACTTCGGCGGCGCCGTCATCCAGCCCGTGCTGAAGACAGTGCCTGGCAAGCTCCATCTTCAGGTCATTCGAGATGCCGTGACTGCTGCGGCAGGCAGCGACCGCGCTGCCGAACTCCTGGACGGCCTGCTCCTGGTTGCCGAGACGATCCTGCAGGAGCGCCGACGACAGCGCCCGGCAGGCCGGCGTCTTGCCGATGTGACCGAGGGTCCTGTCCAAGTCGCGGATGACGCTGGAAGCCTGCTGCGTATCGCCCTTCCTCACCAGGGTACGGACCAGGCGGACATGATCCTCGGGGTCGCGAAATTCCGAATACCTGGCCTTGGCGACGACTTTTTGGAACGATTGCTCCGCGAGCTCGAGGTCGCCGGTCTCGAGCGCGACCTCGCCCAGCTTGCGCAGCCGGCGCACCGCGTGCGGCGAGATCGCCACCGCCGCCGACAAGGTCTCCCTGGCCTCGTCAAGCTGGCCGGTCGCCTCCTTGGCCCTGGCCAGCCAGTCGTAGGCGTCCATGTACTTGCTGCTCTCTTCCACCAAGGCGCTGAGCAGCAATTGCGCCTCGCTGAATTTCTCCTGCATGAACAGGGTCTTGGCAAGGCCGAGGCGGCCCCATGCCACGGCCTTGGTGGCGACCAGTTCCTGGTAAATCGCCTCGGCGGTGGCGGCTTCACCGAGGATCACATGCAGTTCGGCCCGCAGCCGCATGAAGTCGGTGGCATAGCGGCGGTGCGTTTCCTCGCCTTGCCTGCACAGCACGATGGCCTCCTGCAGGTTGCCGTGTTCCATCAGGTGATAAACCGGGAGGAAGACGCTGCGCTTCTCGATCGCGCGGGCGATCCGGTCCAGCAGCATGTCGGCGGTGAACGGCTTGAGGATGTAGTCGGTCGGCGCCAGTTCCGCGGCGCTGACCACTTTTTCGTACACACGCTCGGCGGTGACGATGATGAAGATGGTCCACAGCGGAATCAGCTTGTTGTGCCGCAGGTCCTCGAGGAGCTGTTGCCCGTCCTGGCCGTCCCCGAGATCGTATTCGCAGACGATGAGATCGTAGGAGCGATTCTTCAGCGGACGAATGGCGGTGCCGGAACTGACCGCGTGGTCGATCTTCGTGATGCCGCACAGGTTCAGCATGTTGTGCAGGTTGGCGCGCATGCCCGAGTGCGGTTCGATGATCAGTGCAGTCAAGCTTCGGAGTGATGACATGTCCTGTATCCGGGGTGCCGCGGAGTCCGCGCAGGCCGGCGAGTGCCGTTGAGGCTGCCAACATACCATTACTGGCAAGAAATACAACCCCGGCGTTTCAGGTGTCGGACGGCGCTTCCGGTCCCGGCGTCATGCGCCACGCGGCCAGGATCGCGACCATGCACAAGGCCGCGACCAGCAGGAAGGTTTCGCTGAACGCCTGCAACGGACGCCCGCCGGCAGTTGCCGCGAGGCGCCATTCAAGCAGGATACCGACGCCGCTGACGCCGATCGCGCCGCCGAGCTGCCGCATGAAGTTGATGGTGCTGGCGCCCTGGGCAACCAGGTCTGCGCCGAGTCCACGCATCGCCCCCAGGCTCAGGGCAGGCAGTACGAAACCGAGGCCGATGCGGCCGACGACGGCGATCAGCAGCAAGGCGAGATAGCCGGTCCCGCGCGACCCGACCGCCATCATCGCAAACGAGGCCGCCAGCAGCGTCAGGCCGATCGAGACCAGGACGTTGGGCGCAAAACGGTCGGTCAGGCGACCGGCGGCAATGATCGTGAATCCGAGCACGATGCCTGCAGGCAGCAGCACCACGCCGGCCTCCGACGGGGAATAGTGCAGGGCCATCTGCATGTAAACCGGCAGCAGGTAGGTAGAGCCGAACAGGCCGGCGCCATAGATGAAGGCAACCAGCGCCCCCATCGCGAACTGGCGGTACCGGAACAGCTGCATGTTCATCAGGCCGGCGTCATTGCGCAACTGGTAGGCGATGAAGATGCCGATGGCGGCGATGCCGGGCAGCAGCAGGGAGGCCGCCTCGACGAGCCCGTCATGGAGATGCACCAGGCCGTTGAGCAGGCAGGTGATGCCGACGCCGGCCAGCAGCAGGCCTTTCCAGTCGAGCGCGCGGGCGTCGCCGGACATCGACGAGTTCACGGGAAGCAGCTTGTGCACCATGGCCAGCACGGCAAGACAGAACGGAATGACCACGAAGAAGATCGAGCGCCAGCCGAAATGCTCGACCAGCACGCCGCCGACGCTGGGACCCAGCGCCGGGGCCAGCACCACGCCGAAGCCGAAAATTCCCATCGCCCTGCCCTGCTCGCCCCGGTCGAAGGCGCGCAGGATCACGATCGAGGGAATCGGCTGCAGCACGCCGGCGGCGAGTCCCTCGGCCACGCGCATCGAGATCAGCATCGGGTAGTTGATGCTGACGCCGCCGACCACGCCGCCTGCCAGCAGCAGCAGGATCGCGCCGGTGTAGGTGCGCCGCAGACCAAAGCGCAGCAGCAGCCAGGGCGTGGTCAGCATCGAGAGCGTCATCGCCAGCATGAAGGAGGCGGACACCCACTGCGCGCGCTCCTGCCCCAGCGTGAAATGCCGGCTGAGGTCGGGCACCGCAACGTTGACGATGGTGGAGGAAAGGATGGACGCCATGGTGCCGATCATCACGGTCATCAGCACCAGCCATTTGTAGCGCGCGCCGTGGCGGTCGCGGAGTTCTTCCAGGGTGTGGGCCATGCGGGTCGGGAGGGTGAGCAGCGGCAGACGCCCAGCGTACAGGACTTGCGGCCGCGAGGTGTTGTCGCGGCGTAAGGCGGCGCGGCGTCCCTAGCGCGAAATAAATCCGGCCTGACTGAGGAGCTCGGCCACCAGGAAGGCGATCGCCGACCACAGCACGGTCGAGCCGAAGGGCAGGCACATCACCAGGCCCAGCAGCCTGAACCGGATGTCTCCCGGAAGGCGGCCAACCCCGGCCCGGGCCAGGAAGGGCAGCAACGGATAGAACACCAGCAGCGCGAGAAATATGGCGAATACCCAGCGAATCATCGATGGCTCCGTCGGTGGGCGCTCAGCGCAGGAGGCGGCCGACGAGCAGGACCACCATCGACAGCAGCAGGGTGGAAGCGAAGGGCAGGAAGAACTTCCTGCCGAACAGGGTAAAGCGGATATCGCCCGGGAGCCGGCCGACGCCGAGCTTCTCCAGCCACGGCAAGGCGGCGGAGAACACCACCAGTGCGATAAAGATCGTGAGAGTCCAGCGTAACATGGGCGGCCTTCAGCATCGGGGCCGCAGCGGCAGGCGCGGCACGGCTTCCATCATAACCGGTGGCTGCGATCGCCGCGCAGCAGCGCATCCGGGAGCGCCGCCTGCGTGCCGACGGCCAGCACCTTGAACAACTCCCCCATTTCGGCGGGCGAAATCAGCTTCTGCATCGCGTTTGCCTGCGGCAGGTAACGGGCGGCGTCCTCGGGAGGGGTGCGCAGCAGGAGCTCGCCGATCCCGGCGCCGAGCAGGAATGCCGCCTGACTGGTGTACCCGAGCAAATCCAGGCCGGCCTCGACCGCCGAGCCAGCCATGGCGCTGAAATCGACGTGCGCGGTGACGTCCTGCAGGCCGGGCAGGTAGAAGGGATCGGGGTGCGCGTGATGGCGGTAATGGCACATCAGGGTGCCCTGGCCCCGCTGCGGGTGGTAGTACTCGCGCGCGGGAAAGCCGTAATCGAGCAGCAAGGCGACGCTGCCGGCGCCGTCTCTCGCACGACCGGCCAGCAGCATGGCCGCGAGCGAGCGCATGAAGGCGGCGGCCTGCAGGTGCACCTCGGTCAGGTAGCCGGGCGGGAGCGATTCCGCCTCGGGCACCTGGGCCGCCAAGGCGGGATCGCAAGGACGGTCCTCGAACGCGAATCCCTCGTCGCGCAATGCAACGCCGCGCTCCAGCCAGCCATTCCCGGCCCGAACGACCAGGTTCACCGGCATGGCGTCGAGCACTTCATTGCCGATGACGACGCCGGAAAATGCGTCGGGAAGGACATCCAGCCAGCGCACCTCGGGGAAGTCGCGCAGGGTGTCTTCCTGCCGCGCCCGCAGTTCGCCGGAAAGCTCGACGATGGCGTAGCTTTCGACCGGAACCCCGGCTTGCCGCAGCTCGGTCAGGATGTCGCGCGCAAGCTTGCCGGTACCGGCGCCGAACTCGAGCAGCCGCGGTCCGGTCTGTGCAAACAGCGCACCGGCGAGGCGGCCCAGGGTGGCGCCAAAAAGCGGCGTGATCTCCGGCGCGGTTGTAAAATCACCGTCTTTACCGAGTTTTGCCGCCCCGCCACTGTAGTAGCCGAGCCCGGGTGCGTACAGCACCTGTTCCATGTACTGCGCAAACGTGATCCAGCCGCCCGCGCGCCGGATGGTATCGGCAATGACGGCATGCAGCGCGGCCGAGGCGTCCAGCGCGTCCGGCGAGGGTTTGGGTAGTTGAAGTTGCATATTCACTAAGATGGTGAGCGGCGGCGGCAGGCATTGTACGCCGGCCCGGCCAGGGAACGGCGTCGCGGCGATCAAGGTGAAATCAGGAGGGATATGACCACGCAGGCAAGGAAAGTTGCACTGGTAACCGGCGCTGCAAGGCGCATCGGACGCGTGATCGCGCTCGCGATGGCGCAGCGCGGCTGGGACGTGGCGGTCCACTACGGACGCTCCGCCGATGAAGCGCGGCAGACCGTCGGCGAGATCGAAGCCCTCGGCCGTCGTGCCGCAGCCTTCCAGTGCGACCTGGCCGACGCCGACGCGGTCGCGGCACTGCTGCCGGCGGTGACGGACGTCCTCGGCCCGGTGACTTGCCTGGTCAATAACGCATCGCTGTTCGAGCAGGACGATGCCTCGAACTTCTCGGCCGCCGCGCTGGACCGGCACATGCATGCCAACCTCGCCGCGCCAGTGCTGCTGGCGCAGGCGCTGCATGAAGCGACCCCGGAAGGCGGGCAGGCGGTGGCGGTCAACCTGCTCGACCAGAAACTGTTCAATTTGAACCCGGATTTCCTTTCCTACACCTTGTCCAAGTCAGCGCTGCAGACGGCCACCGTGATGCTGGCGCAGGCGCTCGCGCCCAGGCTGCGGGTGGTGGGCGTCGCTCCCGGCATCACCCTGGTCTCCGGCGACCAGAGCGAGGACGGGTTCCGCAAGGCCCACAAGCTCACGCCGCTGCAGCGCTCGAGCACGCCGGAGGACGTCGCATCCGCGGTGTGCTTCGTGGCGGAGGCGCCCGCCATCACCGGCACGACACTGCTGGTCGACGGCGGCCAGCACCTGATACCCCTGCAACGCGACGTCATGTTCGTTGCTCAATAACCAAAGAGATCATGCTTTCTTCCCTCTCCCATCCCCGCCTCGCCGATTGCCGGCGCCTGTTCCTCCGCAACTACGAGGTGATGATCAATATCGGCGTCCATGAATTCGAGAAGAAGGGCGAGCAGCGGGTGCTGGTCAACGTCGACCTGTTCATTCCGCTCGCCGACTCGACTCCGAAGGACGATCACCTGCAGGAAGTGGTCGACTACGACTTCATGCGGGACACGATCGCGCGCCGCATGGCGCAGGGCCACATCCATCTGCAGGAGACGCTGTGCGACGACGTCGCGCGCGCCATGCTGGCTCATCCCAAGGTGCGCGCGGTCCGCGTCTCGACCGAGAAGCCGGACGTCTATCCCGACTGCGACAGCGTCGGCGTCGAAGTCATCCAGGTGAAACCGTGAGCGAGGCGAGGCTGATGGAACAGGCAATCCACATCCCTGCGCGCGAAGGCGCAAACGCGGACGTACACACCGGGGCGAAGAAGGCGGAAAAGATCGCGTACGAGAACAACAAGCTGCACAAGCGGCTGTGCCGCCTGGTCGGCCAGGCGATCGGCGACTTCAACATGATCGAGGACGGCGACAAGGTGATGGTCTGCCTGTCGGGCGGCAAGGACAGCTACGGGCTGCTGGACATCCTGCTGACGCTGCGCGAGCGGGCGCCGATCCATTTCGACATCGTCGCCGTCAACCTCGACCAGAAGCAGCCGAATTTTCCGGCGCACGTGCTGCCCGAGTACCTGACCCGGCTCGGCGTACCCTTCCACATCGAGAACCAGGACACGTACAGCATCGTCAAGCGCGTGATCCCCGAGGGGAAGACCACCTGCTCGCTGTGCTCGCGGTTGCGGCGTGGCATCCTGTACCGGGTCGCCGGCGAGCTCGGTGCGACCAAGATCGCGCTCGGCCATCACCGCGACGACATCATGGAGACCTTCTTCCTCAACATGTTCTTCGGCGCCAAGCTGAAAGGCATGCCGCCGAAGCTGCAGTCCGACGACGGCAAGCACATCGTGATCCGGCCCCTCGCCTACGTGAAGGAGGCGGACATGGAACGCTATGCCGAGGTGCGGCAGTTCCCGATCATTCCCTGCGACCTGTGCGGCAGCCAGGAGAACCTGCAGCGCAAGCAGATCAAGGCGATGCTGCGGGAATGGGAAAAGAAGCATCCGGGGCGCGTCGAGAACATCTTTGCATCGCTGGCCACGGTGGCGCCGTCGCACCTGATGGATGCAAGGCTGTTTGATTTCGCCGGCCTGAAGGCGGACGGCGTCGCGACGGTGGATGGCGACATCGCGTTCGACGACGAACCCTGTGCGCCGCCGGCCGCCAGTGGCGTCGTCAGGTTCGCCGGGCTGGACGACTAGGGGAGTTCGCCCCTTACCGTGCCGCCAGCTCCCGGCTGTCTTCGATCCATTTCTGGAGGCGACGCGACGCATGGTCGCGTTGCTCCGGCGTCGCGATGTTGATGATGGTCGCGACCATCTGCGCCATCCCCTCCCGCGTGTCGTCAAAGAAGGCCCGGTGCTCCGCGTAGGTGAAGTTGTCGACACTGGCGCGCGCATACTCCCGCAGCATCGCCGCCGCCGCCACGCGTGACGGCCGCTCGGCCCGGATGCGATGGAGCATCTTCAGCATCTCCTGCTGCCGGCGCTGCCGTTCCGCCATCCAGATCTCATTGTCGAGCGGCCGCGCGTCGGACGCCGCGCGGATCTTCGCTTCCTGCTCGTCCGAGAAATTGCCGAACCAGTATTCCGCCTGCTTCATTACCTTCTTGAAACGAAAGCGTTGACGGTCCTCAACGCTGCCCCGGAGGTAGTCTTTACGATAGCTCTCGTTGTTGGAAGCAAACTTCCTTTCCAGGTGCGCGATCTGCTCCGGCTCGATCGACATGGCGAGCACGGTCAGCTGGGGCAGGGATTTTTCGACGACGACATCCACGCGTTTCCTGACCTCCGCATAGTCGGCCAGCACGTCCGCAGCGGAAACCCGGGTGCGGAGGCGCTGCTGGACGCGACCCAGGAGCTGTGCGTAATCCTCGAGCTGCGTCCTTCGGTGCCAGGCAACGAATTGTTCGATGTCGCGCTTCACCCAGGGCTTCTGGTCGTCGTTAAAATCGACATAACCATCGAGCCACCAGTACAGGAAGGTGTCGCCATTGGCGTAGCCCAACCGGAGCGCGCTGCACCCGGCAAGCAGGACGAACAGCAGCAACAGGGTCAGCCTGGCGAGGCGAGTGTGCAGGGGCCGCATGATAAGATTTTGCATTACTTCAACTGGTGTCCTATGAACGTTGTCATCCTTGCCGCCGGCATGGGCAAGCGGATGCAGTCCGCGCTGCCCAAAGTCCTTCATCCCCTTGCCGGCAAACCGCTGCTTTCGCACGTCATCGATACCGCCCGCGCGCTTTCCCCCTCCACGCTTTGCGTGATCTATGGTCACGGCGGGGATGCGGTGCCGCAGGCGATGCAGGCAGCCGACCTGGTATTTGCAAAACAGGAACCGCAACTCGGCACCGGCCATGCAGTGATGCAGGCCGTGCCCCATCTGCGCGACGAGGTACCCACCCTGATCCTGTACGGCGACGTGCCGCTGACGAGCCGCAATTCGCTTCAGCAACTGTTGGACAGTGCCGGCAGTAATAAGTTGGCGATCCTCACTGTCGCGCTGCAGGATCCCACCGGCTACGGCCGCATCCTGCGCAAGGCCGGCAACATCGTCGGCATCGTCGAGCAGAAGGACGCGAATGAAGAGCAGCGTGCGATCCGCGAGGTCAACACCGGTATCATCGTCGCCCCCACGCCGTTATTGAAGAAGTGGCTGGGCAGCCTCTCGAACGACAACGCGCAGAAGGAATATTATCTGACCGACATCGTCGCGCGCGCGGTGGAAGACGGCGTCCCGGTCGTCTCGGCTCAACCGGCGGCGATCTGGGAAACCCTCGGCGTCAACAGCAAGGTGCAGCTGGCCGAACTGGAACGCATCCACCAGAACAACATTGCGGCGGCGCTGCTGGAGCGCGGCGTCACCCTGGCCGACCCCGCCCGAATCGACGTCCGCGGCACGCTGAACGCCGGACGCGACGTCAGCATCGACGTCAACTGCGTCTTCGAAGGCAGGGTCGAGATCGAAGACGGCGCCAGCATCGGCGCCCATTGCGTGATCCGCAACGCCCGCATTGCCGCCGGGGCGATCATCAAGCCTTTCTGCCATATCGAGGACGCGGTCGTCGGACCGAAATCGGTGATCGGCCCCTACGCCCGCTTGCGCCCCGGCACCGAGTTGGGCGAGGATGTCCATATCGGCAATTTCGTCGAGGTAAAGAACAGCCAGGTGGCGGCGCACAGCAAGGCCAATCATCTCGCCTATCTTGGCGACACCACCGTCGGATCGCGCGTCAACATCGGTGCGGGCACCATTACCTGCAATTACGACGGCGCCAACAAGGCGCGCACCGTGATCGAGGACGACGCCTTCATCGGCAGCGACACCCAGCTGGTCGCGCCGGTACGCGTGGGCAAGGGCGCCACCCTGGGCGCCGGGACGACGCTGACCAAGGATGCACCGGACGGCAAGCTGACCGTCTCGCGGCCTCGTCAGGTCACGATCGAGAACTGGACGCGCCCTGTAAAGCAGAAGAAGTAGCCGGGACGCGACCAGGATCCGGCCGGGGATCGAGGCTCAGATGGCAATCCGGGTTTCGAACTTGCTGCGATGGACCGAGAAGAACGTGCGCACGTTGCGCACGTTTGCATGGGCCGCCAGGACCCGGTGCGCAAAGGCGTGATATGCCGGCATGTCGGCCACCTGCACCACCAGGACGAAGTCGGGCCCCGGCGAGACCCGGTAACACTGCAGCACGAATGGTTCTCCGGCAACCACCGCCTCGAATTCGGCCAGGCGCTCCGCGCCCTGGTGATCCAGGGTCACCTCGACGATCGCGGTCAACGCCGGCCCAAGCCTTCCCGGGTCGACCAGCACCACCTGCCGGGCGATGACACCGCTGTCGGTCAGGCGCTTCACCCGGCGCAGGCAGGTTGGCGGCGACGCATGGACGGCGGCGGCCAGGTCGTTGTTGGTCAGCGACGCGTCCTCCTGCAGCACCTGCAGAATTCTTCGATCCAGATCATCAAGAAGGAGGGTATCCTCGGCCAAAACGAAATTCTCCAAAAGAATGATTCTTCTGTTTGAAATTATATTTCAATGTGACGAAGGTAAGAAATATTAGTTCAGTTTTCCTGAAATTTCGCAAGCTTATTTCATTTCCTCTCTTCTACGATGACGCCATCTTCACCGACCGTTCAGGGAGTTCACCATGTGTGGCATCGTCGGCGCCGTCGCGCAACGCAATATCACCCCCATTCTCTTGCAGGGCCTCAAGCGGCTCGAGTACCGCGGCTATGACTCCTGCGGCGTCGCGCTGCATATCGACGGCGCATTGAAGCGCTCCCGCAGCACCTCCCGGGTGGCGGACCTGGAGACCCAGGTCGAGAAAGCCGGCCTGAGCGGCTTCACGGGCATCGCGCACACCCGCTGGGCGACCCACGGCGCCCCGGCGTCCCACAATGCCCACCCGCATTTCTCGCGCGAGCGCATTGCGCTGGTCCACAACGGCATCATCGAGAACCATGACGAGTTGCGCGCCGAGCTGACGGCAGCCGGCTACCAGTTCGAAAGCCAGACCGACACCGAGGTCATTGCCCACCTGGTGGACAGCATGTACACCGGCGACCTGTTCGAGACCGTGCAGCAGGCGGTCAAGCGGCTGCACGGCGCATATGCGATCGCGGTCTTCAGCCGCGACGAACCGCATCGCGTGGTGGGCGCGCGCCAGGGTTCGCCGCTGATCGTCGGCGTCGGCAAGGGAGAGAATTTCCTCGCATCCGACGCGATGGCGCTGGCCGGCACCACCGACCAGATCATCTACCTCGAGGAAGGCGACGTCGTCGACCTGCAACTGCAACGCTACTGGGTGGTCGACGCCAGCGGCCGCCCGGCTGAGCGCGAAGTGCGTACCGTGCATGCCCATACCGGCGCCGCCGAGCTGGGCCCGTATCGCCATTACATGCAGAAGGAGATCTTCGAGCAGCCGCGCGCCATCGCCGACACCCTGGACGGCGTCACCGCGATCATGCCGGAGCTGTTCGGCGACAAGGCGTACAACACGTTCAAGAAGATCGACTCGGTGCTGATCCTGGCCTGCGGCACCAGCTTCTATGCCGGCGTCACCGCCAAGTACTGGATCGAGTCGATTGCCCATATCCCCGTCAGCGTGGAGATCGCGAGCGAGTACCGCTACCGCGACAGCGTCCCCAACCCGAATGCGCTGGTCGTCACGATTTCGCAGAGCGGCGAGACCGCCGACACGCTGGCCGCGCTCAAGCATGCGCGGTCGCAGGACATGGTCAACACGCTCACCATCTGCAACGTCGCCACCAGCGCGATGGTGCGCGAGTGCGCGCTGTCCTACATCACGCACGCCGGGGTCGAGGTCGGGGTCGCGTCGACCAAGGCCTTCACCACCCAGCTGACCGCGCTGTTCCTGCTGGCCCTGTCGCTGGCGCAGGTGCGCGGCCACCTGAGCGAGGAGCAGGAGGCGGCACACCTGAAGGCGATGCGCCACCTGCCGGCAGCGGTGAGCGCCGTGCTGGCGCTGGAGCCGCAGATCATCGCCTGGGCGGAGGAATTCTCGCGCAAGGAGAACGCACTCTTCCTCGGCCGCGGCCTGCACTACCCGATCGCGCTGGAAGGCGCGCTCAAGCTCAAGGAAATCTCGTACATCCACGCGGAAGCCTATCCCGCCGGGGAACTGAAGCACGGTCCGCTGGCCCTGGTCACGCAGGAGATGCCGGTGGTGACGGTGGCGCCGAACGATGCGCTGATCGAAAAGCTGAAATCGAACATGCAGGAAGTGCGGGCGCGCGGCGGCCAGCTCTACGTGTTCGCCGATGCCGACTCCCGCATCACGTCAAGCGAGGGCGTGCACGTCATCCGCCTGCCGGAACATTACGGCGCACTCTCGCCCATCCTGCACGTGGTGCCGCTGCAGCTGCTTGCCTATCACACCGCGCTGGCGCGCGGCACCGACGTGGACAAGCCGCGCAACCTGGCGAAGTCGGTGACGGTGGAGTAATCCCCTCCCTGCCGGTGGAATGCCGGCTGGACAACCAGCCCGAAAGCATGGGCCGGCCTGTCACGGGTCGGCCCATGTTATTTGGAAATCCGTCGATGCCCTGCCCGCGCCCCCCGGCTGTTCGTCTGTCCCGGCAATGCAGGGCTACCGCACGGCCGTTTTCCCGGTGCGCACAAGCCCGTAACCGCACACGGCCCGAACCCGGCTATACGCGCACCGATTCAAGTCTGAACACGCTGACCGTCCTGGCAAGGTTTGCCGCCTGGTCCTGCATGGCTCCGGATGCCGCCGCCGCTTCCTCCACCAGCGAGGCATTCTGCTGCGTGGCCTGGTCCATTGCGGATACCGCGCGGTTGATCTGCTCGATGCCGGCGGTCTGTTCCTGGCTGGCGGCGGCAATCTCGGCCATGATGTCGGTGACACGGCGCACGCTCGCGACGATGTCGTGCATGGTTGCGCCGGCATCCTTGACCAGCCTGCTGCCGTTCTCGACCTTTTCCACCGAGTCGCCGATCAGCGCCTTGATCTCCCTGGCTGCGCTGGCGGAACGCTGGGCGAGGCTGCGCACCTCGGTCGCGACCACGGCGAACCCCCGCCCCTGCTCGCCGGCGCGGGCCGCCTCGACCGCAGCGTTCAGCGCGAGGATATTGGTCTGGAAAGCGATGCCATCGATGACGCTGATGATGGCGGCGATCTTGCCCGAGGAGGCGTTGATCTCGTCCATGGTGTCGACCACCTGCGAGACAACGCTGCCGCCTTTCTCCGCGATGCCGGATGCAGCCACCGCCAGCGCGTTGGCCTGCCGCGCATTTTCCGCATTCTGCCTGACCGTCGAGGCGAGCTCCTCCATGGACGACGCGGTTTCCTCCAGCGAGCCGGCCTGCTCCTCGGTACGCGAGGACAAGTCCTGGTTGCCGCTTGCGATCTGCCTGGAGGCAGTGGCGATGAGATCGGTGCCGGCGCGGACTTCCCCGACGATCTTCACCAGGCTGTCGTTCATGGTCTTCAGTGCCAGGAGGAGCTGCCCGGTCTCTTCCGTGGTCCGGACCTCGATCCGGCTGCCGAGGTCCCCCGCCGCGACGGTCTGCGCGATCCGCACGGCCTCGCCGACGGGGACGGTGATGCTGCGCGCGATGTAGGCCGAGCAAAGGACCGACACCAGGAGTGCGGCGACCCCGACGCCAAGCATCAGCGCGATCGCCCGCGACAGGGCGCGATGCCCGTGATTGACGCTTTGCGCGGCAATGTCCTTGTTGAGCCGGACGATCTTCTCCAGCGATTTCTCGGCGCTGGCGGCCAGCGGGACGGCGGCCGCATGCTGCTTGTAGAACTGTTCGAAGAGTTCCGTCTGCGTCTGTACGCTGTCGCTCAGCACGAGGGCGTCGATGGTGGCGCCGAGATCCTTGTCCGCCCGCTTCCATGCATCCCAGTCCGTCAGGAAGGCCTTCCACATTACCGTCTCCTCCGGGGTTTGCGGCAGCGGCTCGTAACGCTTCCATCCTGCGTCGGCAGCCGCCCAGGCCGCCTTCCTCTGCTGGGCGACTTCACTGAACAGCGCCTTCGCCTCGTAGTTGTTCTGGTGGATTGCGGTCCCGATGGTTGCCGCCTGTATCCGCGCATGGGCCTCGCCCAGTGCCAGCAGGCCTTCCACCGACGGCAGGCGTACCTCGCCGATTTCGTCCATGTTGGCGCCGACGCGCGTCACGCCGACGTAACCGGCAAGACCGACGGCCGCCAGGGAAAGCAGCAGGATCGCGGTGAGCGCGGCCAGCTTCCACTTGATTGCAAGATTGTTGAGCATTGCGATTCTCTGTCTAGTTATATCGTTCCGAATGATCGCACAGTTCATTTCCCTTATGAAATAGTCAACCGGCCCGCACCCGGCAGGAGCGGGCGATGGTGTAACATGCGCCCCCGACCGCCGGGCCCGATGCAAGAATGGCCGCAAAAGTAACGCATGCGCCCGGCCGACCGTCATGAATTGAAAGGAAAGCAGATGATTACAGCCCACGCCGCACTCGCCCGCCTGCAGGAAGGCAACCGGCGCTTCATCTCCGGGAGCGGACGCGACCATACCCTCCGCAGCCAGACGCTGCGCAACGAACTGGTGGAGGGCCAGGCGCCGTTCGCGATCATTCTTGGCTGCTCGGACAGCCGGGTGCCGGCGGAGCTGGTGTTCGACCAGGGGCTCGGAGCCCTGTTCGTGATCCGCATCGCCGGCAATATCGTTGCCCCGTCGCAGATCGCCAGCGTGGAATTCGCGGCCGAACGTTTCGGCACGCCACTGGTGGTGGTGCTGGGCCATTCGCGCTGCGGGGCGGTAGCGGCAACGCTGGAACAGATCACGCAGCCGACGCAGAACCAGTCGGTGCACCTGCATTCGATCGTGGAACGCGTGCGCCCGGCGGTCGAGCCGCTGCTGGAGACGGAACTGCGGAACGACCCGGATGCCCTGGTGTGCGCCGCCATCCGCGCCAACGTGCGCATCTCGGCCGACCATCTCCGGCACGGCTCGGAAATCCTCGAGCAACGGATCGCGCAGCGCCAGTTGATGATCGTCGGCGCCGAGTATTCGCTCGAGACCGGCGTGGTGGATTTCTTCGACGGCGTGGACGCGCCCGCCTGAGGGGGGGCGTTATTCCGCCGCGGAGGCGCAGGACTGCCGGTTGCCGGCGCGGCGGACGGCGGCCTGCCTGGCCGCCTGCCCGAGCAAGGTGCGCAGCCGCATGGTGTCCATCGGCTTGACGAAGTAGTCGTCGAAGCCGGCGGCCAGCGACTGCATCCTGTCGCGCTCCTGTCCGTAGCCGGTCAGGGCCACCAGCATCGACGCCCTGGTCGCCGGCAGCGCGCGAAGGCGGCCGGCCAGCGTATTGCCGTCGACGTCGGGCAGGCCAATGTCGAGGATGCAGACTTCCGGCTGCAAGGCCGGCGCCAGCTGCATCGCCTGCGCGGCGC
This sequence comes from Noviherbaspirillum sp., assembly GCF_036563305.1. Taxonomy (GTDB): domain Bacteria; phylum Pseudomonadota; class Gammaproteobacteria; order Burkholderiales; family Burkholderiaceae_D; genus Noviherbaspirillum. Next base: position 16,882 of record NZ_DATCMQ010000015.1, read on the forward strand.
TGGCGGCGACCTCCACCTGATGGCCTGCCGTCTCGAGAAACAGCTTCAGCGTACGGGCCGCGTCCTGGTTGTCGTCCACCAGGAGGATGCGCAACGGCGTGTCCGTGGCGTATGCGGCTGCAACAGGCGGCGAGGCTGTCTCGAGCAGGACGCCCGCATGCTGCGGCAGGCGAACCGCGAAGCGGCTGCCCCTGCCCGGTCCGTCGCTCTCCGCATGCACGCTTCCTCCATGCAGTTCGACCAGCGTCCTGACCAGCGCCAGCCCGAGGCCCAGCCCGCCCTGCGACCGGTCCGAGGTGCGCTCGGCCTGCGCGAACAATTCGAAGACGCGCGCCACGAGGTCGGGCGCCATGCCGATGCCATTGTCGCTGACCGTCAGCCGCACATCCGCCTCGCGCAGGTCCAGGGTCAGGCTGATGCGGCCGTCGTCCGGCGTGTACTTGGCGGCGTTGTTGAGCAGGTTGGCCACGACCTGTATCAGCCGCTTGCGGTCGCCCTTGACGCAGGCGACGCCGGCCGGCTTGCGCACCTCGAGCCGATGGCCGCGGGCCTGCATCAGCGGCGTAACCTGTTCGACCGCGTCGTCGACGATCGCCCGCATGTCCAGCACGTCGGCGGACAGCGTGACCAGGCCACGCGTGACCCGCGAAACGTCGAGCAGGTCGTCGATGAGGCCGGTCATGTGGTCAACCTGTCGCGCGATGATGTCGGAAGTGCTGCGTACCTGCTCACCGCTGAAATGACCGAGCCTGAGCAGCTGGGCGCCGGCGCTGATCGGCGCCAGCGGGTTGCGCAGCTCATGCGCGAGCATCGCCAGGAATTCGTCCTTGCGCTTGTCGGCGTCCCGCAGCTCCTGCTCGGCGCGGTGGTGCTCGGCTTCCTTGTGCTGGAGCGCATCGGCCATGCGGTCGAGGGAGCGCGCCAGATGGCTGATTTCCTCGCGGCCGTAACGGATGCCGGTGCGCGCGTCGAGCGCGCCGGCGGCGATGCGGTCCGCAGTCCGCATGAGCTTGCGCACGCGGCGCACGATCAGGATGTCGCCGACGAACCATGCCGCGGCCAATGCCAGAAGAATGGTTGCGGCAAGGCCGAACAGCGACATCATCTGGTCGCGGCGCGCGGACGCAACGATGTCGTCGCTCGGGATGCCAATGGTCAGCGTGTATTCCGAAATGTCCTTTCCGCCGACCCGCGCGAACGCGTGCAACCGCTGCACCCCGTCCGGTCCGGCAAGCTGCTGCGGCCGCTTGTCGCCGCTGCGCATCGCGGCCAGCATCGCATCCCCGACCTTCCTGCCGAACCATTGCTCGGGATAGGGACGCCTGGAGATGATGCTGCCATCGGCGTCGGTGGTAATCAGGATCGATCCGGGCGGCAGGCTGATATCGCTGACGAAGCGGTCCAGCTCGGTCAGGTCCATGGCGGCGAATACCACCGCGGTCACCCTGTTGTCGCGGTCGATGACCGGATAAGTCAGGTTGATGGTGTGCTTCCCGATCACGCGTCCCAGCACATAGCTGCTGGCGATGAAGCGGCGTTCTTCGATCGCCCTGCGGAAGTGCGGACGGTCGCGCAGGTTCACCGGTCGCGGCGACGGCACCGCGCTGCACCTGACTGTGCCGTCGAGGCCGATCAGGCCGAAATTGGCGTAATGGCTGTTCTTGGCGAGGATGTCGTCCAGCAGGGCCTCGCACTTGCGGTTGTCGGTCACCAGGTCGGGAACGCTGGCGAGGTCGCGCAGGATCTGCCGGGTGGCGGCCAGGGACTGCGCCTCGTTGGCGGCGGCCAGACGTGTCAGCCGCTGCAGGTTTTCCTCGGCGACGCGCACCGCATCCGTGCGGTCCTTCCAGCCGTTAAAAACCGTCATCGCCGCGGTGGGAGCGATTGCCAGCGCCACCAGCAGCATCAGCCGGCTGCGCAGGCTGTTGAATTTGAAAAGACTGACTGCCATCACTCCGCTTTCGTCCGCACCGGAAGACCGAGCCGGCAGCATACCGCGACGCCACCTTCGATGCAGGGATCGCCGTCGGGCCTGCGGTTCCAGCCCTCCGTACGGACGGAACAGGGCGGGTCACGCGGCATCCGAAACTTGAAATCCATGCATCGTCTCTGTCGAGACTGCCGGAAAATACCGTTCCTTCGTCTACCGGGCTGCAAATTCGTTCCCGGAACACACGCCGGTTTGGGCCCGGGTTCGCATTTGACCGCGGCCGCCAGGAAGGGAATGAATAGGCTTGCAAGTCGCGCGGTGCGGGCGCCGGCGGTCTCAATGCAGTTTGTTGAATCCCGCGTCGGGCACGCCGGTGGTCGGATTGATGCGTGACCAGTGGCCGCTCTTCACGAGCTGCTCGAAACGCTCCGCCGGGACCGGCGGGCTGAAGATGAATCCCTGGGCGCCGTCGCAGGCGCGCGACTTGAGGTAGGCAAGCTGCTCCGCTGTCTCGACGCCGCCGGCGACGACCTCGATCCCAAGGTTGTGCGCAAGGCTGATGATGGCGGAGGTGATGGCCGAGTCCTCGCGACGGTGCGGCAGGTGCTCGACGAAGGCCTTGTCGATCTTGAGCGCATCAATGGCGAAATCCTGGAAGTCGCGGAGGGCCGTGGCGCCGGTGCCGAAATTGTCGATCATCAGGCGGATGCCGAGCGCGCGCAGCGCGGCCAGCTGCTCCTTGATTGCGGGATGGCGGGCCAGCATCGATTCCGGCACCTCCAGCGCCAGGCTCGACGGCGCCATTCCGGCGTCGGCGAGAATGGCGGGAATCATCGCCACGAAGCGCGCGTCGCTGAACTGCCGGGCCGAGCAATTGACCGAGAGCCGCAGCTCGGACAAGCCCTGCGACTGCCAGCGGCGGACCTGGTGCGCCGCCTCCCGCAGCGCCCATTCGCCGATCTCGACGATCATCCCGGTCTGTTCGGCGATGGACAGGAAGTCGGCCGGCAGCACGGTCTCGAGTTCGCTCGCATTCCAGCGCAGCAGGGCCTCGACCGTGGCGACCCGCCAGTTGCCGAGGTCGACCTGCGGCTGGTAGTACAGCTCGAACTGCTGATTCTTCAGCGCCGCCCGCAGCGCCGCCTCGCGGTCCCGCTTCCAGCCCTGCTCCGCCCTGGTCATGCCGTTGTAGAGCTGGTAGGTGTGGCGCCCGGCATGCTTGGCCCGGTACAGCGCGAGGTCTGCGCGCTTGAGCAGCTCGACGGAGCTGCCGGCATCCGCCGGATACGTGCTGATGCCGATGCTGGCACCGCTCTGCACCTCCTGCCCCTCCAGCTGGAACGGACGGCCGAGCTCGAGGACCAGCTTGCGCGCCAGCGTCTCCGCCGACTGCGGCTGCGACGCGTCGGCCTGGATCACGACGAACTCGTCGCCGCCCAGGCGGGCCACGAAGTCGGTTTCGCGGATCGACGACACGATGCGCAGCGCGACTTCTTTCAGCAGCAGGTCGCCCGCATGATGGCCGAAGGTGTCGTTGACGTACTTGAACCGGTCCAGGTCGAGCAACAGCAGCGCGAATGGCACGCCGGTGCGCTGCGTCTGCGCCATGGCATTGTGCAGCTGGTTGCTGAAGCTGACCCGGTTCGCCAGCCCGGTAAGGGCGTCATGGCTGGCGAGGAAGCGCGTCTGCTCGTCGGCAAGACGCTCGGCGGTCTGATCGCGCAGGACTTTTGCGAAGCCGTGCAGGCTGCCGTCGTCGCGCCACAGCGGCATGACGGTGCCGGTCGCCCAGAAGCGGGAGCCATCCGCACGGACATGCCATCGGTTGTTTTCCGAGCGTCCGCGCTCACGCGCCTCCCGCAGCTCCCGCACCGGTTCGCCGACGCCGCGGTCCTCGTCGGTGAACAGCTCGGCGCTGTGGGTACCGATGACACTGGCCGCGTCCCGCGCGAAGATGCGCTCCGCGCCGGGGTTCCAGCTGATGATGAAGCCTTCCGCATCGAGCATCATGATGCCGTAGTCGGTGATCCCTTCCAGCATCAGCTGCGCCTCGTCCAGGCCGTGCCGCAACGCGCGTTCGGCGCGCACCGACCGGGAGACGTCGTGAAGAACGACGATGGCGCCCGTCAGGTTTGCCGCTTCGTCGCGCAGCGGCAGCGCGTCGATCCGGAGCCAGGTGCCCTCGCCGTCGCCGCTGCCGGGCATATAGCCCAGCATGCCGTTCACCACATGCCCGTCCAGCGCGCGGCGCAGCGGTCGTTCCTGCTCCGGATAGGCGGTACGCCGGTCCGCCTGCAGCAGGGGCAGCGCGGACAGCGCCTCGCCCGCGGTGACGCTGCCCAGCAACCCGCGGGCGGCGGGATTGGCCAGGATTACGTTTCCCGCGGCATCGGTCAGCACCACCGCCGCGCTCATGTTGTCGAGCACCATCGAAGCAAGCGCCGTCGTCCCCGAGGCTGTCTCCGCCGGCACGGCCCTGTCCGAAGGCGTCCGCAGCAAGGCGAAGTGGACCGTCGTGCCGGCCATCTCCACCGGCACCACCACCAGGGCGACCGTGAGCCAGCTACCGTCACGACGGCGGATGACGAGATCGGGCGCACTGCTGGCGCCGGGCATTGCGGTCTTGCCCGACAGCAGGTCGAGGCTGAGGGAGGAAGCGTTCATCGCGACGGAAACCGGCGCGGCAATCGTGTCGCCGAGCGGCACGCCCAGTATTTCGACCCGGCTCCAGCCGAAGGCGCGTTCCGCCTCGGCGTTCCATTCGACAATCCTGCCATCGGCGTCGATTGCAACCAGCGCATCCCTTGCGTTGTCGACAAGCATGCGGTACAGGTCGTCTGGCGGTGGCGTGTCCGGGAACAAGCGTTTCATCGTTGGCTGGCTGTCTGGCATCGCCTGTGTGACACTGGGTCCGCGCCGGGGTTTCTTCCCGGCGGTCTGTGCAGGGCAAGGACGCAAGCCTGACAAGCCATGTCGCCGGGCAACGTCCCGCACGGCAAGGGAGGATGAGACAGCGCGGTGCGCGATCAGCGCCACGCCAGCCGGCCCCGGTGCGGCGCCATCGAAGTCAGCGCTGGCCGTGCTGGCGGAAGGCCTGGTGCAGGCTGTTGAGAAATTCTTCGGCGTCGAGCAGCCGGGTGGAAATTTCGTTGATCTTGCAGCGGCGCGCCCGCGCGTATTCGCGCAGGACTTCAAAGGCGGTGTCGCGATCGGTCTTGAAACGGGTCATCAGCATGCCCACCGCCATGCTGGTTTCGCGACCGGCTGCGAGCGCCGCCGTCAGGTTCGCTTCACTCCGACGCAAACGCCGGATGTCGTCGGCCCTGGCCAGCGCGGCCTCCACCGCCGGCGCGACCTGGACGGCGTCGATCGGCTTGACCAGATAGCCGACCGCACCATGCGCGGTGGCTTTCTTCACCGTCTCCATCGCGTCCTGCACGGACAGGAACATGAACGGCACGGCGGTTTCCGCCGTCAGGCGCGCGGCCAGGTCGAGTCCCGACATGCCGGGCAGGTTGACGTCGAGCAGGGCAAGATCCGGATCTTCCTGGCGGGCGATCGGAAGGGCCTCCTCGGCGGAGGCCGCCTGCAGCGTGTCATAGCCCGCGTGCTGGAGCACGGTGGAAAGAAGTGCGAGCAGCATCGGGTCATCGTCGACGAGCAGCAGGCGCCGTCGGGCGGGCATCGGGGGCATCATTCGGTTCTCCTCCTCCGCCGGCGCGGAGCGATGACTGATTCTAACGGAAGGCAAAAGACCCGGCGCCACGCGCCTGCCGGCGCCGTGTTGCGACGCAGCGATGCAATGGGCGCGGGGCGCCGCAGTGGTGAGAAAACCCTTGTGCATCAAGACGCTACATTGCTCGAAAGGAATTGACGGGAGGTGTAACAACGCCGTCAATTCGGGATAGAATAGGCACAGCCCGTGCTGTTGAGTGCAGGAAACATCCTGCACGACAGGACGCCGGTTCGCCCCGCGCGAGCGGGTACGACGGACAACACTTTTGCTCCTCATGCTGATCGCATCTCACGCTTTCTCCCGGTTGCACCAAGCTGTTGTCCGCGTCGGACGGGCGCGCTGATCATGGAAGCGCTCCTGAAGCACATGGTCGACATCACGCGTCAGCGCGACCATTCGCTGCTCGACAGTTCCGTCGTGTCGGCGCTGCACGAACTGGTCGGCGCCGAACAGGTCCGGGTGCACGAACTGTTCCGCTTCAGGGACGAGACCTTCATCCGCCCGCGGGTGTGGATCCGCGACGGCAAGGTGGCGACAGCGGAGGACAACGCTGCCGGAGAAAACAGCGGCGAGCCGGTCAGCAAGCTGCCCGTGCTGGTGGAATGCATCCGGGAGCGCGCGGCGAGCGCGGTCGAAGTCGACGCTGCCGGCCGCCACACGCTCTGGCTGCCGGTGTGGCTGAACGACAAGGTCAACACCTGCCTGCAGGTCACCGCGTCGGGGCCTTTCCCGGGTGAGACCCTGCACATGATCGAGGGCATCCTCAGCGTCTACCGCAATTTCCAGAACATCCTCGACTACAGCGAACGGGACTCCCTCACCGGGCTGCTGAACCGCAAGACCTTCGACGAGAAATTCTCCCGCATGCTGTCCTCGGCGCAGCCCGAATCGCCGCAGGACCAGCCGGAACGCCGCCACAGCCCGAACGGCCAGATCGGCCACTGGCTCGCCGTGGTCGACATCGACCATTTCAAGCGCGTCAACGACCAGTTCGGCCACCTGTACGGCGACGAAGTGCTGATCCTGGTGGCCAACCTGCTGCGCTCCTCGTTCCGGGCGCAGGACCGCGTGTTCCGCTTCGGCGGCGAGGAATTCGTCGTACTGCTGCGCGCCACCTGCCTGGACGACGCCCGCAAGATCTTCGAGCGTTTCCGCCGCAACGTCGAACAGCATGTGTTCCCCCAGGTCGGCAGGGTCACCGTCAGTGTCGGCTTCGCCAGCATCTCGAACGAGTCGCCGGTGGTGATCCTCGGGCACGCGGACCAGGCGCTGTACTACGCGAAGGCGACCGGCCGCAACCGGGTCTGTTTCTACGACGAGCTCGTGCAGCGCGGCGAGCTGCGTTCCGAGGTGTCGAACGACACCGTCGAATTCTTCTGATCAGCCGGCTCGCCTGAGCGTCGCCATCATCGCCCCCGCCAGCATCAGCAGGCCGCCGGCCACGCGGTTGCTGCTGCGGACAAATCCCGCGTTTGCCGTGAACCGCTGCGTCTTGCTGCCCAGCCACCCGTACAGGCCGTAGGCGCCGATGTCGAGCAGGATGCAGGTGGCGCCGAACACCAGCATCTGCATTGCCACCGGCCGTGCGGTATCGACGAACTGCGGCAGCAGCGCGACGAAGTACAGCAGCGCCTTGGGATTCGACAGTTCCACCACCAGTCCCTGCCAGAATGCGCGCAGGCCGGTCACCGCCCTGGCGGGGTCCGCGGTCACCGTCATCGCGCTCGCCTTGCTGCGTAGCGCGCCGAGGCCCAGCCAGAACAGGTAGGCGACGCCCGCCCATTTGATCACCGAGAACAGGGTGCCGCTGGCGACGATCAGCGCCGCGACGCCGGTGGCGGACAGGGCGAAGTAAATGGCGTTGGCAACGGCGATGCCGGCCACCGCCCAGTAGGAACGTCGCCAGCCGTTGCTGATGCCCTGTGCGACGACCAGCAACGCGGCCGGCCCCGGCGTGAGGCAGACCACGCCGGTCGTGACGATGAATACCAGATAGGTTTCCCACTGCATGTGCTTCTCCCCTGTTGTTGCGGTTGATGTTTGCCGGAATAGTCTATTAGCCAAAAACCCGGCTTTGAATGGATAATCAAAGGCAAAAGAGCCGGTTCTCCTTGTCTTTCATTTAAATTTTGAGGATTTGCGATGAAGATGGAATTCGACGCGATGGACGCCAGGATCCTGGAGGTGCTGCAGGCGGACGCCCGGACCACGCTGGCGGAAATCGGCCGGCGTATCCACATGAGCCAGCCTGCGGTGGCCGAGCGGGTCCGCCGCATGGAGGCGACGGGCGTGATCGCCGGCTACCATGCGGCAGTCAACCCGGCCGCGCTCGGGTACGGCATCACTGCCTTCATCCGCGTCTCGCGCCGCAGTCACGACACGCCGGTGGAAATAGTCGCGGCGCAGCTGCCGCAGGTGGTCGAATGTCATTCCATCACCGGCGACGACTGCAGCATCGTCAAGGTGGTCGCGTCCTCGGTCGGCGAACTGGAAAAGGTGATCGCCGAGCTGACCCGCTGCGGCGTGACCTCGACATCCCTGATCCTGTCCTCCTCGATTGCCCGCAAGGCGATCCGGCCCGCTGCCTGATCATGGAACTGCGCCAGCTCCGCTATTTCGTCGCCATCGTGGACCACGGCTCGCTGTCGCGCGCCGCGCGCGTGCTGCACGTTGCCCAGCCGGCGCTCACCCAGCAGGTGCAGCAGCTGGAGGACGAGCTCGGCGCGCGCCTGCTGCACCGGTCGGCGCAGGGCGTGCTGGCGACCGATGCCGGCAAGACCTTCTATGAACATGCGCAGGCCATCCTGAAGCAGGTCGGCGACGCCCGCTCCGCCGTGGCGCAGGTGGCGGGCAGACCGGCCGGCACCGTCGCGCTGGGCATCCCGCAAAGCGTCTCCGCGGCGCTCGCCCTGCCGCTGCTGACGGCGGTGCGCAAGCGCTACCCGGAAATCACCCTGCAGCTGACCGAGGAACTGTCGGGCACCCTGATCGACCAGCTGAAGTCGGGCCGCATCAACCTGGCGGTGCTGTTCGACGACGGGCAGCTCAATGCCTTCGCCACCGTGCCGCTGGTCGAGGAAGAGATGCGCTTCATCACCCGCGCCGATTCCCAGTTCGCGCCCGCCGGCAAGACGATTTCGCTGGCGAAGGCGGCGCGCATTCCGCTGATCCTTCCCGGGCTCCAGCACGGCGTGCGCCCGCGCATCGAGAAGCTGGTGCAGGCACAAGGACTGGCGCTCGCCAGTGTCATCGACATCAATTCCGTCGCCATCCTGAAGTCGGCGCTGCTGGCCGACCTCGGCGCCACCATCCTGCCGCCGGCGCCGCTGCTGCCGGAGATCGGGCAGGGACAGCTGACGAGCCTGCGCATCAGCGGCGCGGAAGTCTCGCGCACGATCTCGCTTTGCTCGTCGCGAAACATCCCGCTGACAACCGGAGCGGAGGCGGTGCAGAAGCTGGTGCTGGAAGTGACGAATGGGCTCTGCGGCGACGGCCAGTGGCCGGGGGCGCGTTCGCTCTGCGCTTAGTTCCCGCGGCAGGCGTTGTCGGTCCCATTGTTGTCCGCCGGCCGGCCTTCCACCGCGCATGCGGCGCACCCACTCACTCGTTCGGCCCGCACCGCTCCTGGAAAACGTGCTGCCGGAACCAAACAGGCATCGAATGCCACCGACGGATGGATGCACGGCGACGATGACGAATCGGTCGTCGCGCTACGCCAGCGCACCGTGCCGAAGCCGGCCGGAAGACGACGATTGCCAAAAGAGGATCAACGATGGATAGAGTCAGACCGCCGTTCACTCACGGCGCCGCTGCCGGGCCGTCCACGGCCGACCCCGACCGTGCTGCCCGGCCGCATTCCGCGGACGCGGGTACCGCGTCATCAGCATCGTCGTCAACTGCCCTGCTGCACGCGGCACCCGGCGGCGCTGCTGCCCAGGGGCGCGGTGCGGAGGCATCCTCCGTCGCCCGCAAGTTTGCGGAGAAATGGCTATGCAGATGGAAAGCGCATTCGCTGTTCCATGCTGTCCGCATTCGCCAGTCGCCGGCCACGAAGGTGCCTTTGGAAGCCGGCCAGGATGCGAACAGGGTGGAGCGCCATGCCCAGCGACTGACGAACGAGGTAGAAAAGAATGCAATGCCGACGCTGCTGCGAAACATCGAAAAATTGCTGGGGGTGTGGGATGACCCGGGCAAGTCCCCCAATGAAAGGAACGCAGCGCTCCGCGCATTCAAGAAATACCACGGACATCTTTTTCGATATGCGACCGAGGATGACAGCCAGATCGTCGCGGCGTTGAGGCCGATCAAGCGCCGTCTCGACGACGGGGGGCTTCAGCAGTGTCCGCCTGGCGAGTTGAAGAGGATGCCGTTGACGCATGGGCGGATCCCCGACTGAGCGTTGAGGCCCAGTCTCCGTTGCATGCGCTCGCGCGAGCTGCGCAAGGACGCCCGCGGTGGTGGCATCGCCGGGCTGCGCCAGGCAGCGGGCAGCGGCACGCGGCCGCTCCTGGCGCACCATAAGCCAAGCTTATACCCCCATCCTCATTCCCTATTTGCCGCCTCCGGCCAATCCGCCTACACTCGCTTCATGACATTCCGACCATGGCGGATCGTCATCCGCTACCGCGGTCCGGCAGCCTGTCCTTGCCTCGCCTTACCCGGCGACTACCGACAGGCGCCATCTGAAATCATCAATTTTGGAGACAAGCAATGCAAGCCGATACAGCAGTGGCCACTGCTGGGCAGGCGCCCGCCGACACCGGCGCCCCTGCCCTCGCCCCCGTCAAGCTCGACGACAAATACACTTCCACCTCCGGCAAGATTTTTCTCTCCGGCATACAGGCGCTGGTGCGACTGCCGCTGATGCAGCGCCAGCGTGACCTGGCGGCCGGGCTCAATACCGCCGGATTCATTTCCGGCTATCGCGGCTCGCCGCTGGGCGGACTGGACGAGAACCTCTGGAAGGCGCAGAAGCTGCTCGAAGAGAACCATGTGCGCTTCGTGCCCGGCGTCAACGAGGACCTGGCGGCGACCGCGGTATGGGGTACCCAGACGGTGGATCTGATCGGCCCGGCAAAATACGACGGCGTATTTGCGATGTGGTACGGCAAGGGCCCCGGGGTGGACCGCTGCGGCGACGTCTTCAAGCACATGAACCATGCGGGCACGGCAAGACACGGCGGGGTGCTGCTGGTTGCCGGCGACGACCACGGCGCCTATTCCTCGACGCTGCCGCACCAGTCAGACCATATCTTCTCGGCCTGCATGATCCCGATGCTGTATCCCTGCAACGTGCAGGAATACCTGGACCTGGGGCTGCACGCCTGGGCGATGTCGCGCTATTCCGGCTGCGCGGTCGGCTTCAAGGCGCTGGCCGACACGGTCGAGTCCTCGGCGTCGGTCGATGCCGACCCGTTCCGGCTGCAGATCGCCTACCCGACCGATTTCGTGATGCCCGAAGGCGGGCTCAACACCCGGCTCTCCACCGACACGCTAGGGGTGCAGGCGCGCAAGCAGGAAGCGCTGATGCAGGACTACAAGATCTACGCGGCGCTCGCCTACGCCCGCGCCAACCGCCTCAACCACACCACCATCGACAGCCCGAAGGCGCGGCTGGGCATCATCGCATCCGGCAAGTCCTACCTCGACGTGCTGGAGGCGATGGAGGAGCTGGGCATCGACGAGGCCATGGCGGCATCCATCGGCGTCCGGCTGTTCAAGGTGGCGATGCCCTGGCCCCTCGAGCCGGACAGCGTACGTGAATTCGCGCAGGGCCTGGACGAGATCCTGGTGGTGGAGGAGAAGCGGCAGATCGTCGAGTACCAGCTGAAGGAACAGCTGTACAACTGGCGCGACGACGTGCGCCCGAGGGTGATCGGCAAGTTCGACGAGAAAGGCGAGTGGGTGCATCCGCGCGGCGAATGGCTGCTGTCGTCCAAGGCCGATTTCTCGATCGCGCAGATCGCGCGCGTGATCGCGCAGCGCATCGCCCGCTTCCACACCAGCGACATGATCAAGGCGCGTCTCGCGTTCCTCGAGGCCAAGGACCAGGTGCTGGGCAAGGCGGTGAAGACGCCGCCCCGCCCCGCCTACTACTGCTCCGGCTGCCCGCACAACACCTCGACCAAAGTGCCCGACGGTTCGCTGGCGCTGGCCGGCATCGGTTGCCATGTGATGGCGACCGCGATCTACCCGGAGCACAACAAGCTGACCACCCACATGGGCGGCGAGGGGGCGCCGTGGATCGGCCAGGCGGCGTTCTCGCAGCTGCCGCACGTATTCCAGAACCTGGGCGACGGCACCTATTTCCACTCCGGCTACCTGGCGATCCGCGCGGCGGTCGCCGCCAACGTCAACATCACCTACAAGATCCTCTACAACGATGCGGTGGCGATGACCGGCGGGCAGCCGGTGGACGGCGTCACCTCGGTGCCGATGATCGCGCAGCAGATGGCGGCCGAAGGCGTGCGCCGGATCGCGCTGGTGACCGAGGACATGACGCGCCACGCCGACCGGGCCGGACTGCCGCCCATCGTCACCCTGCATGACCGCAAGGACCTGGACGCGGTGCAGCGCGCGTTGCGCGAAGTGCCGGGGGTGTCGGTGCTGATCTATGACCAGACCTGCGCCGCGGAGAAGCGCCGCCGCCGCAAGAAGGGCGAGTACCCCGATCCGGCGAAGCGGCTGTTCATCAACGAGATGGTGTGCGAAGGCTGCGGCGACTGCGGCGTGCAGTCGAACTGCACGTCCCTGCTGCCGCTGGAGACCGAGTTTGGCCGCAAGCGGGCAATCGACCAGTCCTCGTGCAACAAGGACTATTCCTGCGTCAAGGGCTTCTGCCCCAGCTTCGTCACGGTGGAAGGCGGCACCCTGCGCAAGAGCAAGACCGGCAAATCGAAGGATGCCGCCGGCGACGCCGGCTTCGGCGCACTGCCTGCGCCGGCGCTGCCCGGCTGCGACGCGCCGTACAACATCCTGCTCAACGGCATCGGCGGCACCGGGGTGATCACCATCGGCGCGTTGATCGGCATGGCCGCCCACCTGGAAGGCAAGGGCGTGTCGGTGCTCGACATGACCGGCATGTCGCAGAAAAACGGGTCGGTCACCTCGCACATCCGCATCACGCGCGTGCCGGGCGCGATCCGGGCGCAGCGCATCGCCACCGGCGAGGCCGACCTGGTGCTCGGCTGCGACATGCTGACCGCGGGCGCGCAGGATGCGATCGCCAAGATGCGCGCGGGCCGCACCCGCGCCGTGATCAACATCCACCAGCAGCCGACCGGGCATTTCGCGCAGGACCGCGACTGGCAGTTCCCGTTCGCGGACGTGCAGGCGCTGATCGACGAGTCGGTCGCCGGGCGCGCCGACTATATCGACGCCACCCGGCTAGCCACGGCGCTGATGGGGGACGCGATCGCGACCAACCTGTTCATGCTGGGCTTTGCCTGGCAGAAGGGCGGGCTGCCGCTGTCCGAGCAGGCGCTGCTGCGCGCCATCGAGCTCAACGGCGTGGCGGTCGAGGCCAACAAGCAGAGCTTTGCCTGGGGCCGCCGGGCGGCGGTCGACCTGGCCCGCGTGGAGCGTATTGCCCTGCCTGCCCAGCCGGTCACGCTGCAGATGCCGCAAAGCCTGAACACACTGCTCAAGCGCCGCGTGGCCTTCCTGACCGACTACCAGGACGCGGCGTATGCGGCCCGATACGAAGATCTGGTGACGATGGTGCGCGAACGGGAAAGCGCGCTGGGCCTCGGCGACAAGCTGGCGCAGGCCGTTGCCCGGTCCTACTTCAGGCTGCTGGCGTACAAGGACGAATATGAAGTCGCCCGGCTCTACACCGATGGCCGCTTCGTGGAACAGCTGAAGCAGCAGTTCGATGGCGACTTCCGGCTCACATTCAACCTGGCGCCGCCGCTGCTGGCGAAGAAGGACAGCAAGGGCCGGTTGCAGAAGGCGGAGTACGGCGCCTGGGTATTGCCGTTGTTCCGCCTGCTGGCAAGACTGAGGAAGCTGCGCGGCACCCGTCTCGATCCCTTCGGCTATACCGCCGAGCGGCGCATGGAAAGACAACTGGCCGACGCGTACCGGCAGACCGTGCTGGACCTGCTCGTCGGGCTGCGTCCCGACAACCATGCGCTGGCGCTGAAGATCGCCGCGCTGCCGGAACAGGTGCGCGGATTCGGCCACGTGAAGGAACAGGCGGTCACCCGCTACCAGCAGGAAAGGGAAGCGCTGCTGAAGCAGTTTGCGGCGCCGCAAGCCGGCCTGCCGCACGCCGCGTGACCATCGGGGAGCGGCCGAGGCGGCACGGCGGCTCCCCGGACGCCCGTCGTCCCCGTCGTCCCCGTCGACGCCCCGGACGCGAATAGCGCCGGAATTGTCGGCCGGACGACGGCATTCCGGTTTGACGGCATGTTAGATTGACGTTAACGTAAACGTCATCATTGCCGCAACTGCCGGTTTCTTGACCCTCACCGCCGCCCGGCGCCACGACAGACAAAGAGACAAGCCATGACCGATCTTTCCGAATCCAGGAAACTCACCGAATACAAGCCGGCCAACAAGGTCCGTTTCGTCACCGCCGCCTCGCTGTTCGACGGCCACGACGCCTCGATCAACATCATGCGCCGCATCCTGATGGCCAATGGCGCGGAGGTGATCCACCTCGGCCACAACCGCTCGGTCGACGAGATCGTGACGGCGGCGCTGCAGGAGGATGCGCAGGGCATTGCCATTTCCAGCTACCAGGGCGGCCATGTCGAGTATTTCAAGTACATGATCGACCTGCTGCGCCAGCGCGGCGGCGCGCACATCAAGGTGTTCGGCGGCGGCGGCGGCGTGATCGTGCCGGCCGAGATCGCCGACCTGCACGCCTACGGCGTGAGCCGCATCTTCAGTCCGGAGGACGGCCAGCGCCTGGGCCTGGCGGGCATGATCCTGTCGATGATCGAGGCCTGCGACAGCGACCTCTCCCCCCATGCGCCGACGACGGTGGAAGCGCTCGCGGCCGGCGACATCGCCGCGCGCCACCGCCCGCTGGCCCAGCTCATCACCGCGCTGGAGAACGGCAAGGCGGCGCCCGGGCTGCAGGCGGCGCTGCACAAGCGCGCCGACACCATCACCACTCCGGTGCTGGGCATCACCGGCACCGGCGGCGCAGGCAAGTCGTCGCTGACCGACGAACTGATCCGGCGCATCCGGCTCGACCAGGAGGACGCGCTCAACATCGCGGTGATCTCGATCGACCCGTCGCGCCGCAAGTCCGGCGGCGCACTGCTCGGCGACCGCATCCGCATGAACGCCATCAACCCCTGGAACGGCCAGCCGCGCGTCTTCATGCGTTCCCTCGCCACCCGCGAGGCAGGCTCGGAAATCTCGCAGGCGCTGCCCGACGTGATCGCCGCCTGCAAGGTCGCGGGCTTCGATCTGGTGATCGTCGAGACCTCCGGCATCGGCCAGGGCGACGCCGCCATCGTGCCGCATGTCGACGTGTCCATGTATGTGATGACGCCGGAGTTCGGCGCGGCGTCGCAGCTGGAAAAGATCGACATGCTGGATTTCGCGGATTTCGTCGCGATCAACAAGTTCGACCGCAAGGGTGCGCAGGATGCGTTGCGCGACGTCGCCAAGCAGTACCAGCGCAACCGTGAGCTGTGGATGAAGAAGCCGGACGAGATGCCGGTCTACGGCACCCAGGCGTCGCGCTTTAACGACGACGGCGTGACCGCCCTGTACCAGGGCCTGCTGCCGAAACTGGCGGAACTGGGGCTGAAGACGCAGCCCGGCAAGCTGGCGCCGGTGGGCGTGCGTTTCTCCTCCGGCAAGAATGCCATCGTGCCGCCGGCGCGCAGCCGCTACCTGGCCGAGATCGCCGACACCGTGCGCAACTATCACGCCAGCACCGCGAAGCAGGTGAAGCTGGCGCGCGAGCGCCAGCAACTGCAGGAGGCAGGGCGCATGCTCGCCGCCGCCGGCAGGCCGGTGCAGATCGACGACCTGGTCGCGGAGCGCGACAGCCAGCTCGACGCCGGCGCCCGCAAGCTGCTGGCGATGTGGCCGGACATGCAGGCGGCGTATGCCGGCGACGACTACGTGGTGAAGATCCGCGACAAGGAAATCCGCACGCGGCTCGTGCAGAAAACCCTGTCCGGCACCACCATCCGCAAGGTGTCGCTGCCGAAGTTCGCGGACCATGGCGAGATCCTGCGCTGGCTGATGCTGGAGAACGTGCCGGGCTCCTTCCCGTACACCGCCGGCGTGTTCGCCTTCAAGCGCGAGAACGAGGACCCGACCCGGATGTTCGCCGGCGAGGGCGACGCATTCCGCACCAACCGTCGTTTCAAGCTGGTGTCCGAGGGCATGCCGGCCAAGCGCCTGTCGACCGCGTTCGACTCGGTCACCCTGTACGGCGCGGATCCGGCGCCGCGGCCGGACATCTACGGCAAGATCGGCAACTCAGGCGTGTCGATCGCGACGCTGGACGACATGAAAGTGCTGTACGACGGCTTCGACCTGTGCGATCCGGCGACCTCGGTCTCGATGACCATCAACGGCCCGGCGCCGACCATCCTGGCGATGTTCATGAACACCGCCATCGACCAGCAGATGGACAAGTTCCGCGCCGACAACAAGCGCGAGCCGACCGCCGACGAAGCGCAGAAGATCCGCGCCTGGGTGCTGCAGAACGTGCGCGGCACGGTGCAGGCCGACATCCTGAAGGAAGACCAGGGACAGAACACCTGCATCTTCTCGACCGAGTTCTCGCTGAAGGTCATGGGCGACATCCAGGAATTCTTCGTCCACAACCAGGTGCGCAACTTCTACTCGGTGTCGATCTCCGGGTACCACATCGCCGAAGCGGGCGCGAACCCGATCTCGCAGCTGGCATTCACGCTGTCCAACGGCTTCACCTTCGTCGAGGCCTACCTGGCGCGCGGCATGCACATCGACGACTTCGCCCCCAACCTGTCGTTCTTCTTTTCCAATGGCATGGATCCGGAGTACACGGTGCTGGGCCGGGTGGCGCGCCGCATCTGGGCCGTGGCGATGCGCGACAAGTACGGCGCCAACGAGCGCTCGCAGAAGCTCAAGTATCACATCCAGACCTCGGGCCGTTCGCTGCATGCCCAGGAAATCGACTTCAACGACATCCGCACCACGCTGCAGGCGCTGATCGCGATCTACGACAACTGCAACTCGCTGCACACCAACGCCTACGACGAGGCGATCACCACCCCGACCGACGAGTCGGTACGCCGCGCGCTGGCGATCCAGCTGATCATCAACCGCGAGTGGGGACTGGCGAAGAACGAGAACCCGAACCAGGGCAGCTTCATCATCGAGGAGCTGACCGACCTGGTGGAGGAGGCGGTGCTGCAGGAGTTCGAGCGCATCGCCGAGCGCGGCGGCGTGCTCGGCGCGATGGAGACCGGCTACCAGCGCGGCAAGATCCAGGAAGAGTCGATGCTCTACGAGCACCTCAAGCATGACGGCACGCTGCCGATCATCGGCGTCAACACCTTCCGCAACCCGAAGGGCGACACGATTCCGCAGCAGCTGGAACTGGCCCGCTCGACCGACGACGAGAAGCAGTCGCAGCTGAAGCGCCTGGAGGGCTTCCAGGCGCGCAACGCCGACGGCGCGCCGGCCATGCTGCAGCGGCTGCAGCAGGCGGTGATCGACAACGAGAACGTGTTCGCGGTCCTGATGGACGCGGTGCGGGTCTGCTCGCTCGGCCAGATCAGCAATGCGCTGTTCGAGGTCGGCGGGCAGTACCGGCGGAACATGTGATCAGGAGGTGAAGCGACGCAGTCCTTCGAGGTCGAGCACGGTGATGCCGCCGTACTCGACCCGCACCAGGCCCGCCTCGTGCAGCACCTTCAGCGCACCGTTGACGCGCTGGCGGGAGGCGCCGGCGAGATAGCCGATCTCCTCCTGCGAGATGCGCAGCTGCGGGCTGATGCCGGGGTTCAGGTGCGGGTTGAACAGCGCCGCCAGGCAGCGCGCCAGGCGCGCGGTGGTGTCGAGCATGCGGTCGTACTCGACCAGCGAGATGAACATGCCGAGCCGTTCGTTGAGCAGTTGCATCACGAAGCGGTTGAAACCGATGCTGGTGTCCAGCAGGTTGAGGAAAGTGGCCTTCGGCATCAGCGCCAGCCGGCTGTCGCGCAGCGCAACGACGTCATACTGGCGCGGCGTCTCCTTCAGCAGCGAGCCTTCCCCGAACCAGGCGCCGCTGAGCACCCCGGTGAACGTGATGGTCTTCCCTTCCGGCGATTCGCTGCTCATCTTCAGCAGGCCGTCCATCGTGCCGTACCAGTAGTCGACGCGCTCGCCCTTGCGGCAGACATAGCCGCCGGCGGGAACGAAGCGCTCGAGCGCGGTGGCCTCGACGTGCGCCAGTTGCGCGTCGGTCAGCGCGCCGGCCCAGGCCGCGCCGCGCAACATGTCGGCCAGTGGAAGTGCTGATGCAGGTGCAGATACTGTCATGTTTCTCCGGATTCTTCTTGTGCGCGCCCTGTGCCGGGCGGCTCCTTGCCAATTCTTGCGCATTTTCCCGGGCGGCGCCACGCCGGCATTTGAATGCTGGGATAATCGGCGCACCTTCACCCTTGCATCCGCCATGAATCCAGGAGTCGTCTACGCCGCCAGCGCCTACGCCATGTGGGGCGTGTTCCCGCTTTATTTCAAGGCCTTGCAGCATGTGCCCTCCATCGAGATACTGCTGCACCGGATGTTGTGGTCGCTGGTGTTCGTCGCCGTCGTGCTGGGCTGGCGGCGTCAGTGGGGCTGGCTGCGGGAGGTGCTGTCGAAGCCGAAGGTGCTGGCCGGCTTCGCCCTCAGCGCCCTGCTCCTGTCGGCGAACTGGTTCATCTATATCTGGGCGGTCAACAACGGCCACGTCGTCGACTCCAGCCTCGGGTATTTCATCAACCCGCTGTTCAACGTGCTGCTGGGCGCACTGGTGCTGCGCGAGCGGCTGCGACCGGTGCAGTGGGCCGCGGTGGCGCTGGCGGCATGCGGCGTGGGATGGCTGACCTGGCAGGCGGGCAGCCTGCCCTGGATCGCGCTGCTGCTGGCCGCCACCTTCGGCCTCTACGGCCTGCTGCGCAAGACGGCATCGCTCGGCGCGCTGGAAGGCCTGACGCTGGAAACCCTGCTGCTGTTCCCGCTCGCCGCCGCCTACCTCGGCTGGCTGGCGCTGCACGGGCAGAACAGCTTCGTGCACGCCTCCACCACGACCCAGCTGCTGCTGGCGGCGGCCGGCCCGATTACGGCAATCCCGCTGCTGCTGTTCGCCTCGGGCGCGCGCCGCATTCCGCTGTCGCTGCTCGGGCTGCTGCAGTACATCGGACCGACGCTGCAGCTCCTGCTCGGCGTATGGCTGTACCACGAGCCTTTCGGCGGCGCCCGCATGGCGGGCTTCGCGCTGATCTGGGGCGCGCTCGCGGTGTATTCGCTGGAAAGCGTGTGGCGGGCGTGGTCGGCGCCGGCCGCGCGCGCATGAGGCCGCGGCGTCAGATCATGATCTGCGTGCCGAGCTCGATCACCCGGTTGCTCGGTACCTTGTAGTAGTCGGCGGCGCCGCGCGCGTTGCGCTGCATGGCGACGAACAGGTGCTCGCGCCACGGCGCCATGCCGCGCTGCGGCCCGTGGATGACGTTCTGGCGGGCGATGAACCAGGAGGTGTCCAGCCCCTCGAAGACCATGTCCTGCTCCTCGGCCAGCTCCAGCGCCAGCGGCAGGTTGGCCTCGTCCTTGAATCCGTAGTGCACGTTCAGCTGGAAGCAGTTGTGGCCGAGCGGATGGATGCGGATCCGTTCCGCCGCCGGCACGAAGGGCACTTCGTGGATGTGCACCGTCAGGAATACCACCCGCTCGTGCAGCACCTTGTTGTGCGCCAGGTTGTGCAGCATCGCGTGCGGCACGCCGTCGGTCTCGCCGCGCAGGTAGATGGCGGTGCCCGGCACCCGCGCCGGCGGCGCGACGAACAGCGACTGCAGGAAGTCCTCGAGCGGGATGGTGTGCTTTTGCAGATTGTCGAACACCAGCGCGCGGCCGCGCTTCCAGGTGAGCATCACGACGAACAGCACCAGTCCCAGCAGGATCGGAAACCAGCCGCCGTGCAGCAGCTTCAGCACGTTGGCGGAGAACAGTGCGACGTCGATCACGAGGAAGAAGCCGGTGGCGAACAGGCACAGCGCCAGCGGCAGGTGCCAGCGGTAGCGGATCACGAAGAAGGTCAGGATGGTGGTGACCAGCATGGTGCCGGTATTGGCGATGCCGTAGGCGGCGGCGAGATGGGTCGACGAGCCGAAACCGATCACCGCCGACAGCACCACGGTCAGCAGCAGCCAGTTGACGGTGGGGATGTAGATCTGGCCATACTCGCTTTCGGACGTATGCTCGATCCGCATGCGCGGCAGGAAACCCAAGGCGATCGCCTGTTTGGTCATCGAGAAGGTACCGGAGATCGTTGCCTGCGAGGCGATAAACGCCGCCATTGTCGACAGGATCACCAGCGGAAAGACGCTCCAGGCGCCGAGCTGTTGAAAGAACGGATTGTCCGCGGCGGCGGGATTGTGCAGCAGCAGCGCGCCCTGGCCGAGGTAGTTCAGCGCCAGCGCCGGAAAGGCGACCAGGAACCAGGCCATGCGCATCGGGCGCGCGCCGAAATGGCCCATGTCCGCGTAGAGCGCCTCGGAACCGGTGAAGGCAAGCACGACGGCACCCAGCGCGATGAAGGCGATCAGCCGGTTCCCCTCGAGGAAGCGGAAAGCATGGATCGGATTGAGCGCGGCCAGGACGCGCGGTTCTTCGATGATGTTCACCAGGCCCATCGAGGCCAGCACCACGAACCACAGCAGCATGATCGGGCCGAAGAACTTGCCGAGGCCGGCGGTGCCGCGCGCCTGCAGCGTGAAGAGCGCCACCAGCACCACGACGGCGACCGGGACCACGTACGGCTGCAGCGCGGGGGCGGCCACCTGCAGGCCCTCGACGGCCGACAGGACCGAGATCGCGGGCGTGATCACGCTGTCGCCATAGAACAGCGTGGCGCCGAACAGGCCGAGCAGCATCAGCGGATAGTGAATGCGGGAGGACTTGCTGACCGAGGACATGACGAGCGCGGTCAGCGCCATGATGCCGCCCTCGCCGCGGTTGTTCGCGCGCAGCACCAGGGTCACGTACTTCAGGGAGACCACGATGATCAGCCCCCAGACGATCAGGGAGACCACGCCGAGGACGTTGGGAGCGTTGAGGGCGAGCCCGTGCTCTTCGGCGAAAGCCTCCTTCATGGCATAGAGCGGGCTGGTGCCGATATCGCCGTAGACGATGCCGATGGCGGCGAGCGTCAGGGTCGCGATGCTGCTTTTCGGTTGCGCTGTAGACAAGGGTCGACCATAAGTTGTTATATTGCACCGCACAATATTCCTGGACGCGCCGGATTGCAAGGCCTTTCCGGCACGAACCTGCCACCGGACAAAAATGCGGCCCCCGTCGGGAGGCCGCGCTCCATTGTCGCCGGGCCGTCGTCTGCCGGGTTGCGCCCAGTCAGAAGCCCGCCTCGCACCGTTGGCGCTGCGGCAGGCCATGCCGCGAGGGGGGAATTTACCGCGCCGGGCCGCCTGCGGCGACGGCATCGGTTATCCTTGCACCTCTCTCCCTTTTGCAGAACCACACCCGATATTCCTATGGCTCAATACGTCTACACCATGAACCGCGTGGGCAAGATCGTCCCGCCCAAGCGCCAGATCCTGAAGGACATCTCGCTCTCGTTTTTCCCCGGCGCGAAGATCGGCGTGCTCGGCCTGAACGGCTCGGGCAAGTCGACCCTGCTGAAGATCATGGCGGGCGTCGACAAGGACATCGAGGGCGAAGCCGTCCCGATGCCGGGCCTGAACATCGGCTACCTGCCGCAGGAACCGCAGCTCGACCCTGAGCAAACGGTGCGCCAGGCGGTCGAGTCCGGCCTCGGCGAAGTGGCCGAGGCACAGTCCAAGCTGGACGCGGTCTACGCAGCCTATGCGGAGCCTGACGCCGACTTCGACGCGCTGGCAGCGGAACAGGCGCGGCTGGAGGCGCTGATCGCCACGGCCGGCGGCGGCAACCTCGACCAGCAGCTGGAGATCGCGGCGGACGCCCTGCGCCTGCCGCCATGGGACGCCAAGATCGGCGTGCTGTCCGGCGGCGAGAAGCGCCGCGTCGCGCTGTGCAAGCTGCTGCTGTCCAAGCCCGACATGCTGCTGCTCGACGAACCGACCAACCACCTGGACGCCGAGTCCGTCGACTGGCTCGAGCAATTCCTGCAGCGCTTCCCGGGCACCGTGGTCGGTATCACCCACGACCGCTACTTCCTCGACAATGCCGCCGAGTGGATCCTGGAGCTCGACCGCGGGCACGGCATCCCCTGGAAGGGCAACTACAGCTCCTGGCTGGAGCAGAAGGAAGCCCGGCTGAAGCAGGAAGAGGCGACCGAGTCGGCGCGCCAGAAGACCATCCAGAAGGAGCTGGAATGGGTGCGCCAGAACCCGAAGGGCAGGCAGGCCAAGAGCAAGGCGCGCCTGGCCCGGTTCAACGAGCTGAGCGAGCACGAATACCAGAAGCGCAACGAGACCCAGGAAATCTTCATCCCGGTCGCGGAGCGCCTCGGCAATGAAGTGATCGAGTTCAAGAACGTGAGCAAGTCCTTCGGCGACCGGCTGCTGATCGACGACCTCAGCTTCAAGATCCCCGCAGGCGCGATCGTCGGCATCATCGGTCCCAACGGCGCCGGCAAGTCGACGCTGTTTCGCATGATCGCCGGCCGCGAGCAGCCGGACAGCGGCGAGGTCGTCATCGGGCCGACGGTGCGGCTCTCCCTGGTCGACCAGTCGCGGGAAGACCTGAACAACAAGAAGACGGTCTGGGAAGACGTGTCGAACGGCGCCGACCTCCTGACCGTCGGCCGCTTCGAGATGCCGTCGCGCGCCTACCTCGGCCGCTTCAACTTCAAGGGCAGCGACCAGCAGAAGGTCGTGGGCAACCTGTCCGGCGGCGAGCGCGGGCGCCTGCACCTTGCCAAGACCCTGCTCATGGGCGGCAACGTGCTGCTGCTCGACGAACCGTCCAACGACCTCGACGTGGAAACCCTGCGGGCGCTGGAGGATGCGCTGCTCGAGTTCGCCGGGAGCGTGATGGTGATCTCGCACGACCGCTGGTTCCTCGACCGGATCGCGACGCACATCCTGGCCTTCGAAGGCGATTCCAAGGTGGTGTTCTTCGACGGGAACTACCAGGAATACGAAGCGGACAAGAAGAAGCGCCTCGGCGAAGAGGGCGCCAAGCCGAAGCGCATCCGCTACAAACCGGTGACGCGCTAGGCGCACAGCCAAGCCAGCCTGAACAGGCCTGCCCCCGCGCCGGCCTGTTCGGGACTGGCTGCCTTGCCGGACTGGCGCGCCTCATGCCCGAAGTGCAGGCGCCCCGGCTACTCCCGTCGATATCCCCAATCCCACGCACACCACATGGAACGCAGCATCGTCGGTTTTCACCAGGACGGAGAGCATCACTGGGTCGCGGAACTCGACTGCGGCCACAACCAGCACACCCGCCATGATCCACCGTGGATCAACCGCCCTTGGGTCACCACTCCCGAAGGCCGGGCCGCCACCATCGGCAAGACCCTGCGCTGCAAGAAGTGCGACGACGGCGCGCCGCCCGATCGTCCGCCGCGCTGACCTCCCGCTTCCGCTGCAGTGCATTGCCGTCCTTCGGCTTGCGGCCTTCCCTGGCGCGTGACCCCGTGTGTCGGCGCCCGGTGATCAATGCCGTCGCGAAACCGCCTGATACCGACCAATTTCCCGCTGTTAATGCAGCGTTGAAACCTTTGGCGCTCGCGCCTCCGGTTCAGGTACTGCGGGAAACAGGCTTCAATACATCCCTGCCCAAGATCAAGGCCGGCAGCGCTTCGCGGGTCCACAGTGGCGGAAGCGGTACCCCGGCATCCCATCCACGATGTGGCTTGCCGGGGAGGCACGAGGTGCTGCTTCCCCGTCCGTATCGGCACCTGACCATGCAGGCAGGCGACCAGCGGCCGAGAGCATCCTGCAACGTGCCGGTGCTGCCGCACTTCCATGCGTAGTTGTCAGCAACGCCATTCATTCACAAGGAGAACACCATGCATCGTCAACCCATCAAGTCCTTGCTCGCCTGTCTGCTCGGCGCCGCCTTCCTCGCCGGTTGCGCATCGCCCTCCTCGTCGACCCAGGCATCGGCGAGCGCGGCCGGTATCCAGAAAGGCAGGGTAGTCGCGGTCGAGCCGATCGCCGCTGCGGGCTCCTCCATGTCGGCGCCCGCGGGCGCATCCTCCTCGGCCACTTCCGGCGCTTCCATGACCGGCGCATCGGCAGCCGGCAGCCCGTCGGCGGTGGTCACCGTGCAGTATGCGAACGGCGAGCAGAGCCGCTACGCGGTCACGCAGAACAAGACCACGTTCAAGGTGGGCGATCCGGTGGGCGTCATCATGAACGGGGACCAGAGCGTCATGATGCGCCAGTAAGGACGGCGCGCCAGTGACGGCCGCCGGGCTTGCGTCCGCGCGGCCATCGCCTAAAGTTCGGCGGTGCGCGGCCGTTACCGGTCTGACCGCACCACTGCCGCACTTTGACGATGCTCCCCGCCCCTGTCCCCGACAACGATGATGAACGGCTCGCCGCGCTGCATGCGCTGCTGATCCTCGACACGCCGCCGGAAGCGCGCTTCGACCGCATCGTCGAATTCGCCGCGGCCGAGTTCGACGTGCCGATCGCACTGCTTACCCTGGTCGACCAGCGCCGACAGTGGTTCAAGTCGCGTTTCGGCATGACGCTGTGCGAGACGGCGCGCGACGTGTCGTTCTGCGGCCACGCGATCCTGCACGACGACATCCTGGTCGTCGAGGATGCCCGTGTGGACCTGCGCTTCATCGACAATCCCCTGGTCACCGGCGAACCCTTCGTCCGCTTCTATGCGGGCGCCCCGCTCACCATGCCCGACGGTCACGCGGTCGGCACGCTGTGCGTGATCGATCGCCGGCCCCGGCAGCTCGACAAGCTCGACCTGTCGATCCTGTCCGCGCTGCGCGACATGGCGGTGAAGGAATTGCAGACGCCGGGCGGCGCCCTCGAAGGCTGATGCGATGAACAGCATGATGCCTGTCTCGCCGGGGCGCGTTCGCATGCCGATGCTGCTGCTGGAGAACGACCCGCTGCTGCGGCGCACGGTGGTGCTCACCGCCCGCTCGCTCGGCATCGGCGAGGTGCATGAGACCGGCAGTCCTGCGATCGCACGCCGCCTGCTCAGGGAGCATGCCTTCAGCGGCGCGGTGATCGCCCTCGACTTCGGCGAGCGGAAAATCGCCGAGTACGACCTCGGCGTGATCGACGCCATCCGCGAGAACGAAGGCTGCCGCGATATCCCCGTGGCGGTGCTGGTCGACTACTGCGACGTGCAGTTGCTGCAGGCGCTGCGGCAGCGCGCAGTCACCCGCGTGATCCTGAAGCCCTTCCGGGCCCGCACGCTGCTCGATACCTTCATCGCCTTCCACGAAGCGCAACCGGCCTGAACAGGTGCGGCGGCGGACGTGCGCGCTTCCTGCAGCGCGGCCTGATATATCGTAAGATACCGATATATAGTTCGGATTTTTCCAATCCACCAGGTCCATTGCCCTGCCGCTGCCATGCCGAAGACCGCTTCTTCCGTCGACATCGATCTCGTCCACAAGGCACTCGCCAACCCGCTGCGGCGCGAGATCCTCGCATGGCTGCGGGAGCCGGAACGGCATTTTTCGGACCAGGAACACCCGCTCGACTTCGGCGTCTGCGCCGGACTGATCGACCGGCGCGCCGGCCTGTCGCAGTCCACCGTCTCGGCCCACCTGGCAACGCTGCAGCGGGCCGGCCTGGTGACCTCGCGCCGGATCGGCCAGTGGATCTTCTTCAAGCGCAACGAAACGACGATACAGGCCTTCCTGCAGCAGATGCAGGAAGGCCTGTGACCGCCCATCCCACCCCCAGGAACGACAGGAACAGCCAATGACCACCTTGTTCGACCCGATCACCGTCGGTGATCTCCAGCTTCCCAACCGCATCTTCATGGCGCCGCTGACCCGCGCGCGCGCGACCGGCGAAGGCCGCGTGCCGAATGCGCTGATGCGCGAATACTATGTGCAGCGCGCCTCGGCCGGCCTGATCCTGAGCGAGGCGACGGCGGTGACGCCGCAGGGCGTCGGCTATGCCGACACGCCGGGCATCTGGTCCGACGAGCAGGTGGCCGGCTGGAAGCAGATCACGGACGCCGTGCATGCGGCAGGCGGCCACATCTTCCTGCAGCTCTGGCACGTGGGCCGCATCTCCGACCCGGTCTTCCTCGACGGCCAGCTGCCCGTCGCGCCGAGTGCGATCGCCGCGCAAGGCCATGTCAGCCTGGTGCGACCGAAGCGCGAGTACGTGACGCCGCGCGCGCTGGCCCTGGATGAAATCCCCGGCATCGTCGAGGCCTACCGCAAGGGCGCGCAGAATGCGAAGCTTGCCGGCTTCGACGGCGTCGAGATTCACGGCGCCAACGGCTACCTGCTCGACCAGTTCCTGCAGGACAGCACCAACCGGCGCGACGACGCCTACGGCGGCTCGATCGAGAACCGCGCGCGGCTGATGCTGGAAGTGACCGACGCCTGCATTTCGGTGTGGGGTCCGGACCGGGTCGGCATGCACCTGGCGCCGCGCGGCGACTCGCACAGCATGGGCGACGCCGATCCCGCCGCGACCTTCGGCTATGTGGCGCGCGAGCTTGGCAAACGGCGCATCGCCTTCATCTGCGCCCGCGAGTCGCTCGGCGACAACCGGCTCGGCCCGCAGCTGAAGCAGGCATTTGGCGGCGTGTACGTGGCCAACGAGAAAATGACCAGGGAAAGCGGCCAGCAACTGCTGGCGGACGGCGAGGCGGATGCCGTCGCTTTCGGCAAGCTGTTCATCGCCAACCCGGACCTGCCGCGCCGCTTCCAGCTTGGCGCCACCCTCAACGAGCCCGACAGCGGCACCTTCTACCATCCGACGGCGCAAGGCTACACCGACTACCCGGCGTTGGCCGCCTGAGCGGCGCCGCGTTCAGCGGGACGGCCCGGCCGGCAGCTCGAAACTGAGGCTGCTGCGAAAACTGTCCCACTCGGCCTCGGCGGCATCCGCCGCCGGCACCAGGTGCGCGGCGTCGATCATCCACGTCCCGCCGTACGGCAGCGACAGCGACACCTTGCCGCCGGCGCCGGTGCGGGCGCGGATCGCCAGCGTCTGTCCGTCATGGGTGTGCCATGCCCTGACGAGGGCGTTTTCCAGCGGCTTGCTGTCGAACAGGAGGCTGAATACCAGGGTCTCGCCGGCCCTGCGCACGAGCGGATCGGCGGTCGGGACGATCTCCAGCCGCTGGCCGGTCAGCAGCCCGTAGGTGCCGTCCGACTTGCCGCCGACCCGCAGCAGGATCTTCGCATGGCGGCGCACGCGCTCCCGCCCCGGTTCGCCGGCGGTGCCGGTCTGTTCCCGCTCCTGCGCCAGGGCCTCCAGTCCCGGCTCGCGCAGCCAGGCATCGAAGGCGCCTGGCGGAAGGACGGCGTATGCCGGCGTGCTGTCGTAGACCAGCATGTGGGTGCCGGGATTGGCCAGGGTCAGGCGCAGGGCGCCCGCATCCTGGCCGGCACCGAGCTGTGCGCCAAGGTCGCGCACCGAGAATGTGGAGTAGAGCTGCAGCGCCGCCGTGGTCTCCGCCGCAAGCGGCCGGCGCCGGCCGTTGAACTGCGCGCCGGCCTGCAGGCTGATCTCGACGGGGGCGCCGGCGGCCGGCGAGAAAGGCCGGGCCGACAGCCAGACCTCGTCGGCCGCCGCGCTGCCGGCAGTAGCAAGCGCCGCTGCCAGCAGCAGGCGGCGCAGGGGCAGCGTGGCGCGGACGGCGTTCACCATTCAGGAGGACGGCGAAGGAGCGCGCGCCGGCTTCTGCAGCATCAGGAAGAAATGCGCCTTGACGCCCCAGATCCGCTTGTGGCCGACGTCATGGACCGGCTTGCCGGGCATCAGGCTGGCAATGCGATACAACGCCTGGGAATCGAGCGGGTTCAGGACCGCCTCGTCAGCCCACGCGCCCTTGCCGGACAGGCGCAGCAGGCGCCGCCACGCGCGCTCGGGCAGCAGGTGCAGGAGCGGCAGGCCGGTATGGAATTCCAGCGGATGCCGGCGGTTCGGCGTGGTCAGGAACACCCCCTTGCGCGCGACCCGGTACAACTCCTTCACGAGGGCCAGCTGGCGTTCGAACGGCCCGGCATGCTCGATCACCTCGTTGCAGAACACCCAGTCGAATTCGCCGTCGGCAAACGGCAGCCGCACTTCCCTGGCCGCCTCGGCGGGATGGGCCTGGCGGCCGGGCTTGGGCGCCTCGACCTGGTGCGCGGTGATGCGCGCGCGCTGCGCCGGCGCCGACCAGCCGACCAGGTAGTCGGGCTTGTCGAAAAGGCTGGTCGGCGCCATGCCGACGCTGAGCACCCGCTCGCCCGCCGCATCCCCGCTGAACGCCGCAAATGCGTCGTACAGCTTGCGGCGCTGGGATGTCACCATCCGCTCCAGCCAGCCGCCGGCGGGTGCCCCGTCCATCGCCGCGTCCATTGCGTTTTTCATGAAATCTCTCCCCGCAAGCAAAGATCGTTGTCGATCGCACATTATTCAATGCGTTGCGTGGCTTCCGGTTGTGCCAGCACAAGCCGCCGCGGACTGGGGCGGCGCAACCACACTGACGTCGCGCAATCCTGGCGTGGCGCAGCACGGTCCGGACGAAAGCGCGTGCGCCGGAAGAAAGTGGCCGCTCACACGGCCGGACGGCGAACGACCGACGAGCCCGCTGCCATAACACTGTCCGCCCCCGGTGCAGCGCCTTTTCGCGCGCCTGCCGTCGATGCCGCGCCACGGTGGCGCAAGAGGATTGGCCCCCGGTGCGACCGGCACCTTATAATCGCTCCAGCCAGCCGTGCGCGGCACCGGACCTCCCTTGCCGCACTTCGCCAGTCGCCATGCATCCAATCCTGCCCGCCGTCTTCCCTCCCGTTCTCCCCCTGCTGCGGCGCGTCGCCATCGCGCTGGCGGTCGTCGCGACCGGACTGCTGCAGGCGGCGCCGCTGCAGACACAGGCCGGCGCGCAGAAGACCGTGCTGCGCATCGGCATCGGGCTGGCGAAGCCGCCCTACATCATGGAGCCTGACGGCGTCCTGCCGGGCATCGAGTACGAGATCGCCGAGCGGGCGCTGGCCGCCTCTGGCTACCTGATGCAGGCGGAACAGCTGCCGCCGGCACGGGCGCTGGCCCTGCTGCGCGCGGGGCACCTCGACGGCATGCTGTCGGTCACCGAAGGCATCGGCGGCGACGACTACTTCTCGGAATCCTACCTGCAGTACCAGAACGTGGCGGTGTCGCTCGCCGCCCGGCGCTTCCGGGTGGCCGGGCTGGAAGACCTGCTGCCGCTTTCGGTCGCCGCCTTCCAGAACGCCCACCTGATCCTCGGCAGCGAGTTCAGGTCGATGGCGATGCGTCACAAGAACTATCGCGAGTATCCGCAGCAGGTCACGCAGAACCGGCTGCTCTACAGCGGGCGGGTGGACGTGGTGATCGGCGACCGCCTGATCTTCCATTACCTGACGCGGCAGCTCGACAAGCCGCTGGCCAACGGGCAGGCCGTCGTATTCCATCCGATCTTTCCGCCCAGCCCGCGGATGGCGGTCTTCCGCGACGAAGACGTGCGCAACGCCTTCAACGCCGGACTCAGGACCATCCGTCGCAACGGCATCTACGCCGCCATCACGCGCAAGTACCAGGCCTTCCTCGATCCCTGAACGACCGGTTGCGCCTGATCAACAGCCGGCGGCTCGACCGGCGGTATTGATTGGGGATGAAATGGGCGCTCCTTTCGCTTTACCTGCTTGCCGTCTGCCATATCCACTTTCGTGGCCGGGTGCGGCTGCCGGTGATGCGGCAGGCATTCGACCATTCTTCCTTCATGGCGCCGGTCAACCTGTTCATGCATGCGTTCTCGGCGGTGCCGGCAAGGCCCTACCTGTCGCTGCAGGATTTTCCCGAGCTCGCGACCTTGCAAGACCACTGGCAGGTGATCCGCGCCGAGGCGCTGGCGGTGCAGGAGCAGCAGCGGATCCGGGCGGCCGCCAGCAATGACGACGCCGGCTTCAACTCCTTCTTCAAGAGCGGCTGGAAACGCTTCTACCTGAAGTGGTACGACGCGGCGCATCCGTCGGCCGCGCGCTTCTGCCCGCAGACCGTCGCCCTGCTGCGCGCGATGCCGTGCGTGAAGGCGGCCATGTTCGCCGAGCTGCCACCCGGCGCGCAGCTCAACCGCCACCGCGATCCGTTCGCCGGCTCGCTGCGCTACCACCTCGGGCTGGTCACGCCCAACAGCGACCGCTGCTTCATCGAGGTCGACGGCGAGCGCTACAGCTGGCGCGACGGCGAGGGCGTGCTGTTCGACGAGACCTACCTGCACTGGGCGCGCAACGACAGCGACCGCGGCCGCATCATCCTGTTCTGCGACGTCGAGCGGCCGATGCGGTTTGGCTGGGCGCAGGCGGTAAACCGCTGGCTGGGAAAGTGGATGATGACGGCGGCGAGCTCGCCGAACGAGACCGGCGACCAGCTCGGCGGCGTGAACCGGGTGTTCCGCTATGCCTGGCTCGCAGGGCAATACCGGCGCCGCTTCAAGGCATGGAACCGGCATGCCTACCGGGCGACCAAGGCGGCGCTGATCGTGGCCGCGCTGGCCCTGGTCGTCCTGGCTTGAAGCCCGCCCCGGGGAGAGGAGCTCAGCGGAGGCGGATCACTGCGCAGGCAAGGCGCTTGCCGGCATTTCCGGTCGGCTGGGTCTTGTAGTCGTCCGGATCGGCATGGACGATGAGTCCCTTGCCGATGATGCTGTTCGGCGCACCCTGCGCCAACGAGATCTCGCTGGCCGGCACCGACAGCTGCAGGCTGGCCTTGCCCGATGCATCGGCGACCAGGTTGCCGAAATCGCCGGCGTGGTGCTCGGCGTGGGAAGGGCCGCCGTGGGGACGGTTGCCGGGATTGAAATGGCCGCCGGCGCTGGTGGCGTCCGGTGCGCTGCAATCGCCTTTTTCATGCACATGGAAGCCGTGGGGACCGGGCGTCAGGCCGTCCACGCGCGCATCGACCAGAATCTGGTTGCCCTTCTGCACGAAGCTGACGGTGCCATTGGTGGTGTTGCCCTGGGTCGGGCTGAGGCTGGCGATGGCGATCGGAGTCGGCTCCGAGGTGGTGGCGCAGCCGGCGAGTACGGCGCTGCCGAGCAGCAGCGGGGTCAAGAGGCGCATGTGATTCTCCTTCCGGTGATTGTTGTTGAAATACCATTTTCGGCATCCGATCATCGCACAGCATGCCTGCGGCCTCAAGCGGATGGCGCAGGAAGCGCGCCGATGGCGGCGCGGGCTACAATCGGCAGCGATCGCAACATGGAGACTGCATGTGAACAAGCGTGAATTTTTGGCGGCAGCAGGCGCTGCGGCCGCCCTGCCGGCACTTCCCGCGCGGGCGGCGGCCGGCGTGCCCGGTCCGGTGCTGCTGACGGTGAGCGGCGCCATCGGCGCGGGCAACCGCGGGCCGCTCGACCCGGCGCTGGACCAGATGATGAAGAAACAGGGCGTGAAATTCGAGCGCGCGCATGCCTTCGATTTCGCGGCGCTGCGCCGGCTTCCGGCGCAGACGATACGGCCGACGCTGGAGTACGACGGCCGGCCGCACGCGCTGCGCGGGCCGCTGCTCGCCGAGGTACTGAAGGCGGCGGGCGCGAAAGCGCCGCAGCGGGCAGTGCTGCGTGCAATCGACGGCTACGCGCCCGTGGTGGGCGCCGCCGAACTGGAGAGCCTGCGCTTCATCGTTGCCACCGAACTCGACGGCAGGCCGATGTCCCTGGGCGGACTCGGTCCGCTCTGGGCAGTGCACGACGCCGACCGCATTGCGCAGCTGGCAGCAAAGCCGCTGGCCGAACGTTTCGCGCTTTGCCCCTGGGGCCTGTATCACATCGAGGTGATGTGACACAGGCGAGGCAGGCATGCCAGGTCAGGGCGTGAGCACGATCTTGATGCACTCGTCCTGCTTCTCCGCAAAGATCTCGAAGCCGCGCGGCGCCTCGTCCAGGGACATCCGGTGCGTGATGACGACCGTCGGGTCGATCTCGCCGTTACGGATGCGTTCCAGCAGCGGCTGCATGTAGCGGTGCACGTGGGTCTGGCCGGTGCGGATCGTCAGCGAACGGTTCATCACCGAGCCGAACGGGATCTTGTCGAGGAAGCCGCCGTAGACGCCGGGAATCGAGACCACGCCGCCGTTACGGCAGGACATCAGCGCCTGCCGCAAGGCGACGGGACGGTCGGTCTCGGCGCCGAGCGCCTGCTTGACCCGGTCATAGGCGCCCATCAGGCCCATGCCGTGGGCTTCCATGCCGACCGCGTCGATGCAGGCATCCGGTCCGCGCCCGCCGGTCATTTCCTTGAGCGCGGTGAAGACGTCGACTTCCTCGTAATTGATCACTTCCGCCTTGGATTTTTCGCGCGCCATGCGCAGGCGCTCGGGGAAACGGTCAATGCCGATCACGCGTTCCGCGCCGAGCAGCCAGGCGCTCTGCATCGCGAACTGGCCGACCGGGCCGCAGCCCCAGACTGCAACCACCGCACCGGGCCGGATGTCGCAGGCTTCTGCCGCCATGTAACCGGTGGGCAGGATGTCGGACAGGAACAGCACCTGTTCGTCGGTCAGGTCCTCCGGCACCTTGAAGGCGCCGACGTCGGCATACGGCACCCGCGCATATTCCGCCTGGCCCCCGGCGTAACCGCCGGTGAGATGCGAATAGCCGAAGATGCCGGACGGGGAATGGCCCCACATCTTTTCCGCGAGATGGGCATTGGGGTTGGAGTTCTCGCACACCGAGTACAGCTTCTCCTGGCAGAAGAAGCAGCTGCCGCAGGCGATCGGAAAGGGAATCACGACGCGGTCGCCGACCTTCAGGTTCTTCACCCCCGCGCCGAGCTCGACGATCTCGCCCATGAATTCGTGGCCGATGATGTCGCCCTTCTCCATGGTCGGCACGAAGCCGTTGTAGAGGTGCAGGTCGGATCCGCAGATCGCGGTGGACGTGATCTTCACGATCGCGTCGCGCGGGTTGAGGATCTCGGGATCGGGCACATTGTCGATCCGCACATCCCGCTTGCCATGCCAGACGTTTGCTCTCATCCTGCCGCTCCTTTCCTGATCACAAACCGGTTCCATGCGCCTCGCGGACCCGCCGGCTGGCCGACCGTGGTCGGGATTTCGCCGGTCTCGATCAGCCACTTGAAGCGGCGCAGGTCTTCATCCATTTGCATCGACGGCTCCTCGCCAAACAGCTTTGCCGCCAGCGCGCCGGCCACGCCGCCGGGCGGCCGGTAGCTCATCACGACGCGCACGATGGTGCCGCGGCCGCCCGGCGCGGGTTCGAAGCGAACCGTGCCCTGGTTGTCGACCTGCGATCCTTCCAGCGAGCGCCAGGCAAGGTACCGGTCCGGATCGTCGGCGGTAACTTCGGCGTCCCATTCCACGGTGCTGCCGGCCGGCCCTTTCGCGACCCAGTGCTGGCGGTCGTCGCCAGTGGCCTGGACCGACTCCAGGTGCTTCATGAAGCGGGGGAAGTTCTCGAAGTCGCGCCACATGCGATAGCAGTCGGCCGCCGGACGGTTGATCGTGATCGCTTTCTCGACGCGGATCTCTCCGGTCGCCGTCGGTCCCTGTC
This sequence comes from Noviherbaspirillum sp., assembly GCF_036563305.1. GTDB lineage: Bacteria > Pseudomonadota > Gammaproteobacteria > Burkholderiales > Burkholderiaceae_D > Noviherbaspirillum. The sequence continues at coordinate 50,379 of NZ_DATCMQ010000015.1, forward strand.
CGTGCAGCTTGCGCTGCTGGTTTTCCATGCTGGACAGCAGATCGAGCGCGGTGATGCCGGCCACCGCCACCGCCGCGAGGCCGATGCGGTCGCGCCGCGCATACGGGGAACGGGCGGCATTGGCGAGCATCGCCAGGTCCATCATGTCGCCTGCTACCCGGGACCAGAGCCAGTTCGCCGGGCGGCGCTGCGTGAGGATGCCGACGCCCGCGGTCAGTTCGCGCACGCCGACCGCGCGCATTAGCGCGGGATTGTCGGCGACACCGATCGCGCGCGACACGCGCGAAGGCGCCAGCACCTGCGCCAGGCCGAGGCCGATGCTGAACCAGCCAAGGGCATTTGCCAGTCGCTCGGCGCGGCCGGCATCGGGTGCGCGGTAGTAGGTGTCGAAGCCGGTGGCGCCCTGCTGGTATGGACTCGAGGGGGGTTCGCCAATGCCGGGCAAATGCCCGACGTGAGCCGGGCGGGCCGGCTCTACTGCCATTTCTTGCATGATCTGACCTCCGTGTTCGCTGCGCGCCATGCATTCCGCTGGTGCTGCGCGGGAAGCCGGGCGGTGGAAGGGATGGGGCACGGCGGGATGCCGGCTGCGCCCAGGTTGTCAGTTAGTCAGGGGGGGGCCGGCGGAGTTCCCGCCGGCAGAAGCGGGGGAACAGGTCGGAAGGAGCGAGGAGGAAGCGAGGAAACGTGAGTGGCGGAAAGTCCGGCGCCCCGCATTTCAGGCGGCGGGGTCCTGGCCGTCCTTGCCGCGGCCGGTGCTGGAGACCTGCTCGAAGCTCTCCCAGGGCACCTCGGTGACCTCGGGCTTGGGAATGTGCCGGTAATGCTCCAGGCCCTCGTTGATGTACTCGTCGGACGCGCCTTCCTGCTTTTTCTCCTGCGCCTGCTCGGCGGGCGCGCCGGCGCCCTGCGCGGCCTCCTTGATCGGGAAGCGCCAGTACATCTTGTCGACCTCCAGGCCGCAGGTCTTGCGCACATGCTCGCGCACGGTCATCTCGATGATGTGCGACAGCCGGAAGCGCTTCATCGGCTCCGACTCGAGCACCGCGATGAAGCGCTTGCTGTCGCCGAGGCTGGTGCACTCGGCCGCCACCTGCACGCCGCTGCGGCGGAAGTAGTCGATGATGGCGGCGCGGATGGTATCGGCCTGGCGTGCGCGCCGGCTCGCCTTTGCCCGCGCCGTGACGGCGAAGGCGATGATGCCGATGATGAGCGCGGCAAGCAGCGCGATCAGCGCCAGGGTGACTGCGTCGGCATTGAAGGGCATTGTTGTTCGACCTCTCGGGCGTATCTGTAGGTAGCGGGCCGGCCTATCATATCACCGGGTTTCCGCCGCTTCGGCCGGTATTGCCGGCCGTGCTCAGGCCGACTCGCCCAGCAGCGTGAAATGCTCGACCGTGGGCGGCGCGGCAAAGTACGGCCCGACGATGGCGCGCCATTCCTGGAAAGCGGGCGACTGGCGGAAGTCCACCGTATGGTTCTCCAGCGTTTCCCAGAAGATCATCAGCACGTAGCGCTCCGGCGACTCGATGCCCTTCTGCACCTTGTAGCCGCGGAAGCCTTGCGCGTGCGAAATCACCTCGCGCAGGCCACGCTGTATCGCCTCGTCGAATTCCGCCTGCTTGCCGGCCTGGATGCGGATGTCTGCCAGTTCAAGAATCATGTTCCTCTTCCCAGGAGTGGTTGCCATCGATATTGCTGCACAGCATTATCGCACCGGAGTGCCACTGTTGCCTATGACAACCCTCATGCCGCGGCGCGTTCGGTCCTGCCGCGGCGCGGCGCGCGCGGGCGCCTGGTCGCCGGTTTTTCCGGCGGCGTGCTGTCGGCATGACTGCGCAGGCGTTCCTGCAGCAATGCGACGACTGCGGCTTCCTCGGGGCCGAGCGCATGCAGTTCGTTTTCCATCTCTTCCCGCGTCCGCTGCTGCAGCGCCTGCAGCATGGTGCCATCGAGGTAGGACTCGATCACGGCCGGGTGCACGTAGCACTTGCGGCAAATGCTGGGGGTGTTGCCCAGCCGCTCGGCCACCGACTCGATCGCCCGCACCACGTTCTTCTTGGCCTGCGCGGCGGAGTCGAATTTCTCGTACTCCTGCAGGGCCAGCGCGGCCAGCAGGGTGCCCGACCAGGTCCGGAAATCCTTCGCCGTGTAGTCCTCCCCGGTGATGCTGCGCAGGTATTCGTTGACGTCGCTGGAGTCGACCGAGCGCTGCTCGCCATCGTCGTCGATGTACTGGAACAGCTCCTGGCCGGGAAGATCGCGGGTGCGCCGGATGATCTTTGCCAGCCGCGGGTCGTCGACCCGGATCGCATGCTGGACCCCGCTCTTGCCGCGGAAGCGGAACTCGACCTCCTTGCCGTCGATCCGGACGTGGCGGTCGCGCAGCGTGGTGAGGCCGAATGACTTGTTCTGGCGGGCGTACTCCTGGTTCCCGATGCGCATCATCGTCGCCTGCAGCAGGTAGACGATGGTGGCGAGGACCTTCTCGCGCGGCAGGCCGGGGAGCTTCAATGCCTCGTCGACGCGTTGCCGGATCATTGGAAGCGCCTTGCCGAAATTGATCATCCGGCCGTACTTGACCTCATCCCGGACCCGGCGCCAGTGGGAATGGTAGCGGTACTGCTTGCGCCCCCTGGCATCGCGGCCGGTGGCCTGCAGGTGCCCGTTTTCCCAGGGACATATCCAGACCTCGGTCCAGGCCGGGGGAATCGCAAGCGCCTTGATGCGGGCAAGCACCGCCTCGTCGCGGATCGGCTTGCCGTCCGGGCCGCTGTAGCGGAAGCCTTCCTTTTCCGGCTCCCGGGTGATGCCGGCAACGCCGTCCCCGACATAGCGCAGGCCGACCTGCCTGGCAGTAGCGCGTGCATCGGCGGCAGCCGCGGGAAGGGATGACATGGGGATGTGGTAGTCGCGTAAATACTGGCTTTGACTCCCGGTCGCGCCGGTGGTTGCCCGCGGTGACGCCGGTCAATGCCGGACGCCCGCCGCCGGATTCAGAAGGACGAGCCCTTCTGCTGCAGGAAGGCGATTTCGGCGGGGGTAGAGGTCCTGCCGAGGATCGCGTTGCGGTGCGGGAAACGGCCGAAGCGTTCCACCACTTCCCGGTGGCGCAGCGCGAAGTCGTGGTAGCCGGCGAAGGCCGCGCGCTGGTCGGCCGGCACATCCGCCAGCAGCTGCGCAAACAGCGCCACCGCCCTTTCCTGGTCGGGCATCGATTCCGAATGCTCGAGCGGCAGGTAGAAGAACACCCGCTCGATCGGCCGCAGCAGGCGATCAACGCCCTGCGTCAGCCCTTCCATGCAGAAACGTCGCGCCCGGGCATCCAGGGCGAAAGCGCGCGGCGTGCCGCGGTGGATGTTGCGCGGGAACTGGTCGGTCAACAGGATCAGCGCGAGCCGGCCGGCAGGTGTCGCGGCCCAGGCATCCAGCGCCCCGGTGGCCGCCGCGTCAATGCAGCCGGCAAAGCGCGTCGCCATCGCGCGGTCGGTGGCGTCGTCCTTGCCCCACCAGAGACGTGAACGCGCCGCCGCGACCGTCGCGTCGTCCCCCGGACCGAACCAGAATGCCAGGATGGACCCGACGCTTTCCTGCGTGGCGCTCATGCACTCAGGGACGGATCGCGCTCCGCCTGCTTGTCGGTGCCGGGCAGGGGATGCAGGTCGGGACGACGCCGCATCGGGATCGACAGGCGCACCACCGTGCCCTGCCCGGGAGTGCTGTCGATCGCCAGCTCGCCACCGAGGATGGTTACCCGCTCCTCTATCCCGACCAGGCCGAAACGGCGGACCTTGCGCCGGTCGCCGGGGTACATGCCGACACCGTTGTCCATGATCGCCATGCTGAGGCGCTGGGCATCGATGCGCATCTCCACCCGGACCAGACTGGCCCGCGCATGGCGGGAGATGTTGTTCAGCGATTCCTGCAGGATGCGGAAGACCGCGATCGCCTGTTCATCCGGCACTGCATCGGCCTCCACCTCGTCGTTCATCAGGAGTTCGCAGCGCACGCCGCTGCGCCGCTCGAACTGCCCGACCTGCCATTCGATGGCGGCAGGCAGACCGAGGTCGAGCACCGACGGGCGCAGGTTGTTCATGATCGTGCGGATCGACTTGAGCGTCATGTCCAGGTATTCGAGCGCCGTGCCGGCGCGCTCGCGCAGCAGCGGGTGGCGTTCGCCGGCGCGCTCGTGCAGGGCCGCGATATCCAGGCGCAGCGCCAGCAGGTTCTGTCCCAGCTCATCATGGATCTCGCGCGCGATCCGCTTGCGCTCGTCCTCCCGGATCTTTTCCTGGTAGGCGGCCAGTTCGCGCAGGGTGGCCTGCGAGCGGCGCAGCGCCTCCTCGATGTTGCGGCGCTCGGCGAGTTCGTGTTCATGGCGCTCGATTTCCTGCTGCAGCTGCAGCCGCCCCGGCAGGGGCGCCATGCGTCGCAGCAGCGGCCATAGCACGACGGCGAAGAAAGTGGCGCTGGCCGCCAGCAACGTGCGCATCACGGCGCCGGCCACGCTGACCTTGGCCCAGCCGCTCCACGGCGTGACGGCACAGGTGATCGCCGCGATGAACACCATCAGGACGAACAGCGTGAAGACGGCGTTGTAGGTCTTGCTGACCCGGCGGCGCAGGAACCAGGCGAGCGCCGTGCCCACCGAGAACAAGGCGGCCGCGGTGACCAGCGACGACAGCGCGTAGACAAGGTGAAGGCCGGCGGCATCGTCGGCGGGTTGCAGCATCGGCATCAGGTTGAGCGCGGAAAGGAATTCGATCGGATTGGCGGCCACGTTAACTCCTTTCTTCAGGCTGGCTCTGCGCTGGCGTGCGTCGTGGAAATCGCGCCGTGGTTACAAATGATAACTGAATGGTAATCAGAAATCTGGCATTGCCTCACGCCACCGTTTCCAGCTTGCGGATCTGCTGCCCGGCCAATTCCGGAAAATACCGGCCGAGCATGCGATCGCGATAAGCCACCAGATTGGCGAATCCGGTTGCGGCGTCGCGGGAAGGCGTTTCGAACAGCGGACAGAGCGCATGGGCGACGAACGCGAACGCCGTGGCGTCGGCGCCGCAGGGGCGCCGGCCGAACAGATATTCCTTCTCCCCGAGGATGGCCGAGAGCGAGGCGAATCCCCGCGCGGCGAAGGCGGTACGCTCGGCACCGGTGTACCTGCCCATGCCATGCGCGCGCAGGTTCGATGCCATCTTGCGCCGTGCAAGAACTTTCACCAGGGGGCGCAGCGGCGCGGGAATGGCGTCGAAGATGCACGCCGGGCCGCGGCTGAAATTCCGGTCGTCGTTCCACCGCGCGTCGAGCAGGATCCAGTAAAGATGGTCCTCCAGCATCTTCTCCAGCGTCCATGCCTGGGCCTGCTCCTGCGGCGTCAGTCCGGCATCGAAATCGAACCCGTAGCGCTGCTCGATGTGCCAGCGGATCAGGGTGGAGTCCGAGACCACGGTCCCGCCGTCGTCGATGTAGGGCAACTTGCCCCGTGGCGAACGGAAGAAGCCGTCGGTGTTGCCGGTATACGGCAGGCCGGCGAGCTTGAGCAGCATCTCCGCCTTCATGACGAACGGGCTCATGTCGGGCAGGCCGAGCGGTTCGCCGCAGCCGAACTTGTACAGGATGATCATGCCGCCTCCCGGCGCCGCCGATTGTAGGAAAAGCAAGATTCTAGCAGGGCAGACCGGCCAAAAAAAAACGGCACGCCGCCGCGTGCCGTTTCTCCGGTGGCGGAGAGGATCAGTAGCTGGTGACAGGCACCGGCTGGCCGCCCTTGAAGGTGAAGATCGTCACCGGCGAGGACTTCATGTTGCCCTTGTCGTCGAACGCGTAGGTGCCGGCAACGCCCTTGAACTCGCCCTTGGCGATCTCGGCGTTGACCTTGGCCGGCTCGACCGAATTGGCCTTCTGCATGGCCTCGGCGTACATCATCATGCCGTCGTAGAACGAGGCGGCGTAGACGTCCGGGTCCTGGTTGAAGCGCTTCTTGTACTTCGCCTTGAACTCGGCGCCGTTGGCGGCCCGGTCAAGGATGGCGCCGCCCTGCGCGCACAGCACGTTTTCGCCGACCGCGTCGCCGCCGAGCTTGCCCATTTCGGCTGCGCAGATGGTGTCGCCGCCGAGCAGACGGGCGTTCATGCCGAGCTGCTTCATCTGGCGCGCCATCGGGCCGCCCTGCGGCGCATAACCGCCGAGGAAGACCGCTTCGACCTTCTTGGCCTTGAGGGTGGTCAGGATGGTGTTGAAGTCGGAGGCCTTGTCGTTGGTGAACTCATGGCCTGCCACCGTCATGCCGGAGGCACGCGCCTGCTTCTTGAATTCCTCGGCGACGCCCTGGCCGAAGGCGGTGCGGTCGTCGATCACGCCCACGGTCTTGAGCTTGAGTTCCTTGGCGGCGTACAGCGCCATCTTGGAGCCCAGCTGCGTGTCGCTGGCGTTGATGCGGTACAGGGTCTTGTAACCCTGTTCGGTGATCTTCGGATTGGAGCCGACGGTGGCGACGATCGCGCCGGCGCTGTTGTAGACGCGCGAGGCGGGAATCGCAACGCCGGAGTTGTAGGGACCGACGACGAAGCGCACGCCGGCGTCGACCAGCTTCTGCGCGACGTTGACGCCGGCCTTCGGATCACCCTGGTCGTCTTCGCTCTGCAGCTCGAAACGGACCTTCTTGCCGCCAACGGTGATCTGCTTGGCATTCAGTTCCTCGATCGCGAGGCGCACGCCGTTTTCATTGTCCTTGCCGGCGAAGGACTGCGAGCCGGACAGGGGCCCGCTGTGGCCGATCTTGACCACGGTTTCCTGTGCATGCACGGCGCCGACCATCCCGACCAGCGCGAGCGCAGCCATTATTTTGTTCGTTTGCATCTGGTTTCCTCGATTTACACTCGTTCTTGTAAACGGCGCATCCGCTCGTGCCGGGCGCCGGCCGTTGTGAAGTGGGTATTTCACGGGTCTGGATTATGGCCAAGTTGCGGGAAAATTATCTTGCGTTGTTTAGCCCCAAAACCGGGGTTTCCTTCAAATTTCGCGTGGGTTTCTTCATTTTCTGAATTTAATTCGGCAGATGCCGACAAAACGGGCAATTCCATGACACCGGACGACACCGCCGGGCTTCCCGGCAACCTCTTCGCCGCCCTTCCCCTTGCGGCGGGCGGCGGCGAGTATTTTCAGACGCTCGCCGGCAACGCCTCCGCGCGCGTCGAACGCATCGTCTCGCCGGCCACAGCTCGCCGCCCGGCTTCTGGTACGACCAGGACGAGCAGGAATGGGTGGCGGTGCTGGCGGGCGAGGCGGTGCTGCAGTTCGAGCGCGACGGTCGCAAGGTCCGGTTGCGTCCCGGCGACCATCTGCTGATTGCCGCCCACGAACGGCACCGGGTGGACTGGACCGCGCCGGACCGCCCGACGGTCTGGCTGGCGGTATTCTATTGAGGCTGCCGCTGCACCTGCCCCCCTCGACACCACGGAAGGCTTCCATGGACCTGATCCTTCGCAACGCCACCCTCCCCGACGGCAGCACTGGCGTCGACATCGCCATCGAAGGCGGCCGCATTGCGGCGCTGGGGCCGCAACTGGCGGCGACGGCAGTCGAGGAGATCGACGTCGGCGGCGACCTGGTGACGCCGCCCTTCGTCGATGCCCACTTCCACATGGATTCCACCCTCAGCTACGGACTGCCGCGGGTGAACCGCAGCGGCACGCTGCTGGAAGGCATCGCGCTGTGGGGCGAACTCAAGCCGTCGCTGGCGCAGGGAGCGCTGGTGGAAAGGGCCCTGCAGTACTGCGACTGGGCGGTGGCGCGGGGCCTGCTGGCGATCCGCACCCATGTCGACATCTGCGACGACCGGCTGCTGGCGGTGGAGGCGCTGCTGCAGGTGAAGCGGCAGGTGGCCTCCTACCTCGACCTGCAGCTGGTGGCGTTTCCGCAGGACGGGCTGCTGCGCAGCGCGGGCGCGTTCGACAACCTGAAGCGCGCCATCGCCATGGGGGTCGACGTGGTCGGCGGCATACCGCATTTCGAAAGGACCATGGCGGAAGGGGCGGAGTCGGTACGGCTGCTGTGCGAGTTCGCGGCCGCACAGGGTCTGCGGGTCGACATGCATTGCGACGAGTCGGACGACCCGCTGTCGCGCCACATCGAGACGCTGGCATTCCATGCGCACCGCCTCGGCATGCAGGGACGCGTCACCGGTTCGCACCTGACGTCGATGCATTCGATGGACAACTACTACGTCAGCAAGCTGCTGCCGCTGATGCGCGAGTCCGGTGTCGCCGCGATTGCGAACCCGCTCATCAACATCACGCTGCAGGGCCGCCACGACGGCTACCCGCGGCGGCGCGGGATGACCCGGGTACCGGAGCTGATGGCGGCGGGCATCGACGTCGCCTTCGGCCACGACTGCGTGCTCGACCCCTGGTACGGCCTCGGCTCGGGCGACATGCTGGAGGTCGCCCACATGGGGCTGCATGTCGCGCAGATGACCGCGCAGGACGCGATGCACGCCTGCTTCCTTGCGGTCACCGAAACGCCGGCGCGGATACTCGGCCTGGAAGGCTACGGTCTGCGACCCGGCTGCCATGCCGACCTGGTGGTCCTCGATGCGGGCAGCACGATCGAGGCAATCCGGCTGCGGGCGGCGCGCCGCTACGTGCTGCGACGGGGGCGGGTGGTGAGCCGCTCGCCGGCGCCGCATGCGGCGCTGGCGCTGCCCGGCCGGCCGGGCGGGACGGATTTCCGGCACGGACGATGAGTGCCGCCTCCCCCGACGGACATCCGCGGCGTTAAGATGTGCGGGCAAGGAAACACGAGATCCAGGATTCGACAGCATGGGTAACAAGGGATACAGGCGCGCGGCCGTCATCGTCATCTTCATTGCCGCGGCACTGGCGGCAATCGCGGTCGCCGCCCTGCATTTCGGCAGCCAGGCGCTCAAGCGCCAGGTCGAAGCGGCGCTTGGCCCGGAGAGCACGGTCGACGACATCGTGGTCGGCTGGTCGGCGATCGAAGTGCGCGGCATCACGATAAAGGCGCCCAAGGGCTGGCCGACGGCGCATGCGCTGCGCGCGGAGAAGGTGGTGATCGCGCCCGACCTGTTCGCGCTGGTATCGGCAAGGGTGCATGTGCCGAGGATCACGATCGAGAAGGCCTACGTCTCGGTGTGGCGCGGCGCGGACGGCCGGCTGCGGCTGCTGCCCAGCCTGCTGGAGCGCAAGACGCACGGCGCGGACCAGGCGGCCGGCGCCGGGCCGGAAATCAGCATAGGCAGGATCGAACTGCGGCACGGCGCGCTCGAATTCTTCGACAGCACCGTGCGCCGGCCGGCGCACCGTACCCGGCTGGAACAGCTGCATGCGACGGTCGAAGACCTGCACCTGCCCGACCTCGCCGGACGCACCACGGTCAAGCTGGACGGGGCGGTGAAAGGCGTGCGGCGGGACGGCCGGCTGCTGATCGACGGCTGGGCCGAGATGGCGAAGCGGAATTCCGACATCACGACCAAGCTGCAGGGCGTCGACCTGCTGGCGCTGCAGCCCTATCTCATCAAGGCGTCGGAAACCGGCGTGCGCGCGGGCAGCCTCGACCTGCGGCTGAAGTCGGTGGTGCGCAACAACCGTCTTCATGCGCCGGGCAGCGCGACAATCAGCGGACTGGAGCTGGCGCCCGGCGAGGGGCCGTTCGCCACATTCATGGGAGTGCCGCGGAGCGCGGTGCTGGCGGCGCTGAAGAACCGCAAGGGCCAGATCACGGTCGATTTCACGCTGGAAGGCAAACTCGATGACCCGCGCTTCTCGCTCAATGAAAGTTTTGCCGCGCGCATCGGCTCCGCCGTGGCCGAAACCCTCGGTATCAGCCTCGAAGGACTGACGCGCGGCGTCGGTGGCGCAGCCGAAGGCATCGGCGGCGTCGTGCGCAAGCTGTTCGGCCGCCCGTGAAAGCAGGCCGGGCGTCGCACGCCGGGCGGCGACCTGTGGCATCATCGCGTGCCGGACTGCGTGGCGCCGGGTTGCCTGGCGCTCGGTCCTGATCCTGTGCCCTGGAATTCGTGTCCGGGACCCCTGCAGAGTTCGTGCTGCCGCCCCGGCTTTCCGTTGTTCCCAATTTTTTCCGGATATTGTCAATGAGGTTACTGCTTGGCCTGATGTGGCTGCTGCATTGGCTGCCCCTGCCGGTGATCGGCCGCCTGGGCGAGGCCGTCGGCAGCCTGCTGTTCTTCGCGATGCGCTCGCGTCGCGCGATCACCCTGGCCAACCTGCGCCTGTGCCTGCCCTCCCTGTCCGGCCGCGAGCGGCGCCGCATCGCCCACCAGCACTTCCGCTACTACGCCCGCAGCATCCTGGAGCGCAGCGTGCTGTGGTGGGGCTCGGAGGCAAGGCTGCGGCGGCTGGTGGTGATGGAACCGGGCCTGCCGATGGACGTCATCGAGGCCGGCCCGACGATCCTGCTGTGCCCCCATTTCGTCTGCCTCGACGTGGCCGGCGCGGCGATTGCGCAGCGCATCTCGGCCTGCTCGATGTACGTGCCGCAGAAGAACAAGGTGTTCGACGCCGCGCTGCGCCGGGGCCGCGCCCGCTTCCGTCCGGTCCGCCTGTTCACCCGCAGCGAGGGCGTGAAGCCGATCATCCGGGCGATGCGCGAGCGCCTGCCTTTCTTCATGCTCCCGGACATGGACTTCGGTCCGCGCGACGCCGAATTCGTGCCTTTCTTCGGCATCCCCGCCGCCACCCTGAGTGCGCCCGCCCGTATCGCGGCGGCGACCGGCGCGCGCGTGGTGCCGGTGATCGCGACCTACCTTCCCGGCTACCGCGGCTGGAAGGTAAAGTTCTATCCTGCCTGGGAAGACTATCCTGGCGGCGACATCACCGAAGCGACACGCCGCATGAATGTCTTCATCGAGGAACGCGTGCTGGAGGCGCCGGCCGAATACTTCTGGGCGCACCGCCGTTTCAAGACCCGTCCGCCGGGCATGCCCGACGTATACCAGAATGAACGCTGACGCCACGCTCCTGCCCGCCGCCCGGATCGACGATTTCCATCGCGACGGCTACCTGGTCCTGCCCGGTTTTGCCGCGCCCGAGGCGCGCGAGGCCATGCTCGCGGTGACGCGCGATCATCTCGGCCGCGCGCTGCCGCCGGTGGAATACGAGGCCGAACTCGGCTACCCGGGCGCGCCGGCCTCGCTCGACGCCCCGGGCGGACGCACTGTCCGCCGGCTGCGCGCGGCCTGGCAGCGCGACGAGGCGTTCCGTTCCTGGGCCGCCGATCCGGCGCTGCTGGCCCGCCTGCGCCAGCTGATGGGCGACCGGATCTGCCTGACGCTGGCCCATCACAACTGCGTGATGACCAAGCATCCGGGGTACGGGACGGCCACCGGCTGGCACCGGGACATCCGGTACTGGTCGTTCATGCGCAATGACCTGGTGTCGGTATGGCTGGCGCTGGGCAGCGAGCGGGAGGAGAACGGCGCGCTCAAGGTGATACCGGGCTCGCACCGGCTGGATGTGCAGGCCCACCGGATGGACGCGCTGGACTTCCTGCGGCCCGACCTGGAGGAAAACCGGGCGCTGTTCGCGCAGGGCCGGGTGGTCGAGCTCGATCCGGGCGATGTGCTGCTGTTCCACAGCGGACTGTTCCATGCGGCGGGACGCAACGACAGCGACGCGGTGAAGTATTCGGCGGTGTTCGCCTACCGTGCGGCGGACAACCTGCCGCTGCCTGGCAGCCGCTCGGCCGCCGCCGGCGACGTCGCGCTGTAGGACGGGTCGCGCCTGGGGGCCGCCGCTGCCGCGCGGGCCTCAGAAATCCACCGACGCCGACACCACGAACGTGCGTGGCGCGCCCAGTACGAGGTAGCCGGCACCCGGGTAGCCGCCGGCCGAAGCCCAGTAATCGCGGTCCGCCAGGTTCTCGATCTGCCCGCGCAGCGTCACCAGCTGGTTGCCCACCGTCGTCACATAGCGCAGCCCGGCGTCGAAACGGGTCCAGGACGGCAGCTTCTGCGTGTTGGCGGCATCCGCGTACTGTGCAGCGGTGTGCAGCACGCGGCCGCTCAGCGTCAGCCCGCGCACACCCGGAATGTCCCATTCGGCGCCGAGGTTGGCCTGGTATTCCGGGGCGCCGATCACGTCGCGGCCGTCATTCGCGGTGCCGGTGCGCTTCTGCTCGGCGTCGAGGAAGGTCAGTCCGCCCAGCACGCGTACCCCGCGCGCCGGCGTGCCGTAGACGGTCATCTCGGCGCCGCGGTTGCGCTGCTCGCCGCCGACGGAAAAACGGTTGGCGGCATCGACAAGTCCCTGCGGCTGCGAGGTGGTGAACAGCGCCAGGCCGGCTCCGAAGCTGCCGGCGTCGTACTTGATTCCGATTTCCTTCTGCTTCGATCGCGCAGGCGAGAAGATTTCGCCGGGATTGACCGCCGTCGCCGGCGGCGTCGGCGCCCGGCTCAGCGCCTCCGCATAGTTTGCATACACCGACAGGTTCTCCGCCGGCCGCACGACCAGGCCCGCCACCGGCGTCACGCTGCCCTTGTTGTAGGACGCGGTGGACAGCCCGGTGTTGAAGTCGTAGCTGGTCTGGCGGATCTTCTGGTGCCGCGCGCCGAGCGTCAGCAGGACGCTGTCCTGCGCGAAGGACAGCGTGTCGGCGATGGCAATGCTGGTGAGCCGGTTGCGATTGGTCAGGTTGGGGTCGCGCAGCGAACCGCCGACGAGGGCGGTGGCAGGCGGCGCGGCAACCTCCACCGGTGCGTAAAGGCTGGAGGGGAAGCCGGCCATGTCGCTCAGCGCGTAGGCGTTGCGCTCCCTGCCGTCGAACGCCGAGACCGAGGCCACCAGGGTATGGCCGACGGCGCCGGTCTTCAGCTTCGCGCGGATGCCTGCTTCGCCGGTGCGGATGTTGTCCCTGCGCGCATTGTCGAAGCGGTAGGTGCTGGTTGCGCCGCCGCTGCCGACGATCCGGGGGTTCGCCAGGGCGTTGTCCTCGACGCCCCGGCGCATGCCGGCGGCGGCCCACGCGGTGACGTCCTGCGACAGGTCGATTTCCCCGCGCAGGGTGCCGAACACATCGCGCTCGTAGGAATACGACCAGGGTTGCGCGTAGTTGGACGAGGCATCCGGTGCGCGCGGCACGTCGAAGCCCGGTCCGATGTCCACGCTGGGACGCGCCCGGTCCAGCTTGTGCTGCTGGTAGCCGAGATCGGCGGACAGGCGGAAATTGCTGCCGCGGTGGTCCAGCCCCACCGAGAGCAGGTTCAGCTCGCGCTCTTCGTCGTCGATGGCGGTGCCGCCGTCGCGTCGCGCCACGTTCAGCCGGATGCCGGAACGCTGGTCGGGGCCGAAACGACGGGCAATGTCCGCGGCGAGATAGCGCTGTCCGCCACTCTCCAGCCCGGCGGTGGCCTGCGTCAGCGCTTCTTCCGGCGCGCGCTTGGGCACCAGGTTGATCGCGCCGCCGATGCCGCCGTTGCCGGGAGCGGCCCCATTCACGAAGGTGTTCGCGCCGCGCAGCACCTCAACCCGCTCGAGCAGCTCGGTCGCGACGAACTGGCGCGGCAGCAGGCCGTACAGACCGTTGTAGGCCATGTCGTCGGACTGCACCGGGAAGCCCCGGATCACGTACAGCTCCTGGTAGTTGCCGAAGCCGCGGGCGACCCGCACCGTCGGATCGTTCAGCAGGACGTCGGCGACGCTGCGTGCCTGCTGGTTCTGGATCAGCGCCTGGGTATAGGCGGTGCTGCTGAAGGGCGTGCTCATCACGTCCACGTTGCCAAGGATCCCGAGCCGTCCGCCGCGCGCCACCTGCCCCCCCGCATAAGGTGCCGGCAGGCCTTCCGCCGAGGCGTCGGCGGAGGCGTTGACGGTGACCGTCTGCAGTACGGTCTCGTTGCCGCCCGCGGCGCCGGCGGCGGACTGTGCCTGAACCGCACCGTGGAAACCGGTGCAGAGGAAGAGCACGGCGGCCGCGATGGCGGTGCGATGGAGGTCGGGTGTGCGCATTGCCAGTACCTGCCTTTCTTTTGGGTCAAGGAATGCCATCGGAAGCGGACGAACGCGGAATGGCGCGATAGAGAGCGACCGAGAGCAATTGAATGCAAATGATAACGATTCTCATTATAATTGTGGAATCTCAGAACGGCAATGCGAACTGCGAGGATGACAATGCGCACCACCACACTTCGCCGCTGGGCCTGGATCCATAAATGGAGCAGCCTGGTGTGCACCGTCTTCATGCTGCTCCTGTGCCTGACCGGGTTGCCGCTGATCTTCCATCACGAGATCGGGCATCTGCTCGGGACCGAGATCGAGGCGCCCGAGATGGCGCGGGATGCGCCGCGCGCCAGCCTGGATCGCGTGCTGGAAGTCGCGGTGGCGCGCCATCCCGGCAAGCAGGGCATGTTCGTCTCGCAAGAGCCGGACGACGACCGGATCTGGTACGTCACGCTGTCCGACACGCCGCGCGCCGATACCGGGCTGAAGCAGGTGGCGGTCGACGCCCGTACCGCCGAGGCGCTGGGCGAGCCCAGCCTCGACTCCGGCTTCATCCACCTGATGTACCAGTTGCACGTCGACCTGTTCGCCGGGCTGCCCGGCACGCTCTTCCTCGGTGCGATGGGCGTGCTGCTGCTGGTGGCCATCCTGTCCGGGGTCGTGCTGTACGGCCCCTTCATGCGCAAGCTGGATTTCGGCACCGTGCGCCGGCAGTCCTCTCCCCGCACCCGCTGGCTGGACCTGCACAACCTGCTCGGCATCGTCACCCTGGTGTGGGCGCTGGTGGTCGGGCTGACCGGTGTCATCAACACCCTCGCCGACCCGATCATCGACCTCTGGCGCTTCGACGAGGTGGCCGACATGACCGCGCCCTACCAGGGGCTGCCCCCGCCGGAACGCCTCGCATCGCTGCAGCGCTCGGTCGATGCCGCGCTCGCGGTCGAGCCGGGAATGGCGGTCCGTTTCATCGCCTTTCCCGGCACCACCTTCTCCAGCCCGCATCACTACGGCGTGTTCCTGCGCGGCGACCGCCCGCTGACCTCGCGCCTGGTGAAACCGGTGCTGGTCGATGCGCGCACGACCCAGGTCACCGACAGCCGGGACCTGCCCTGGTACGTCACCGGATTGCTGGTGTCGCAGCCGCTGCATTTCGGCGACTACGGCGGCATGCCGATGCAGATCCTGTGGGCGGTGCTCGACATCGCGACCATCGCGGTGCTCGGCAGCGGGCTCTACCTCTGGCTGCGGCGCAGGCGTACCGCCGACGACACGGTCGAAATCATGGCCGGCGCCGAGGCGCGGCAATGACGCCGGTATTCAGGAAGGTCTGGCTGGCGCCGGTGCTGACCGGCGCGCTGACGGCGGTCGGGCTGGTGGCCGCCCTGCTCGGCGATGATGTCTGGGACTGGCTGTCGGCGGCGGCCCTCGGCGTGCCGGCCGCGCTCTGTATCTGGTACGGCGTGCTGCGGCGCCGGGGCGGCTAGACGGCGAGGCGGAAGCCGTCGCGCAGTCCGGCGCGGCCCGCCGGCGTCAGCTGCAGCACGCGCGATCCCGGGTTGCGCAGCAGCCAGCGCCGCCGCAGCAGCTCCTGCAGCAGGCCGGCGCCGAGCGCCCCGCCTAGATGGAACTCCCGCTCGCTCCAGTCGAGGCAGGCGCAGGCGAAACGGCGCCGGGTGGCGCGCAGTGCGGCCAGGTCGAGGCCGAAACGGGCGAAGGCTGCCTCGCCTTCCGCCGTCAGCAGATAGTCCTTGTCGCGCAGGCGCAGCAGGCCCTGCTCCTGCAGCGCGCGCAGCAGCGCCACCGAGAGCTCGCCGGCGAGGTGGTCGTAACAGGTGCGCGCCTGGCGCAGGCTTTCGGGCGTCCCGCGCGAGGCGGGCAGTCGCCGCGGCGCCGGGCGCGGCGCGAGCGCCGCCAGCGATTCCAGTGCACTGGCAACATGCGGACCGGCCAGCCGGTAGTAGCGGTGCCGGCCCTGCGTCTCCACCGACAGCAGCCCGGCCTCCAGCAGGCGCGCCAAATGATTGCTGGCGGACTGGGCGGAGATGTTGGCGGCAAACGCGAGCTCGCCGGCCGGCCGCGCCCTTCCGTCCAGCAGCGTCCACAGCATCGTGGCCCGCGCCGGCTCGCCCAGCAGCGCCGCCGTACTGGCCACCCCCTGTCCTGATTCCATGTTTCACCTCCCGATGAACTATCCCGCGAACGCGCATCGTAGCATCCTGCCATCCACAGGAGGAAAGCATGTACGCAGTCGTCTTTGAAGTATTGCCCACGGCACAGGGCTATCAGCGCTATCTCGACATCGCGGCGGCGCTGCGCCCGCAACTTGACGGGATCGACGGGTTCATCTCGATCGAACGCTTCCGCTGCACCAGCGAAGCAGGATGGATCCTGTCGCTGTCGCAGTGGCGCGACGAGTCCGCCCTGGTGCGCTGGCGCCAGCATGGCGAACACCACGCCGCCCAGGCCGAGGGCCGCGCGGCGGTCTTCGACGACTACCGCATCCGCGTCGTGCGCTTCGAGGAACTGCCGGTTGCCGGTGCGCCGCGCCTCGGTTTGCGCGAGCACGGCGGTGAAGCGGCCGGCGGATTCCGCCGCCGCTTCGCCAGCCTGGCCGATGCGGGACGCCGGATCGACCTTCTGGACGACGGCGTGCTGACGGGAGATTCGCGATTGGGCAGCGACATCCGCTGGGGCACGGTGATCCGCGACTATGGCATGCGCGCGCGGGCGCAGGCGCCGCAGCATTTTCCGTTGGCGCCGCCGGCGCGGAGGGGATGACATGGACAGCCCGCTCTTCCTGCAGTCGGCGGTCGCCGATCCGTTTGCGCGATACGCGCGCAATCTTTCCGCCGGCGCCGCGCACTACGATGCATCCACGCGGACCTGGGCCGTGTATTCCCATGCCGGATGCCGGGCGGTGCTGGAAGCCAGCGCCGCGGAAATCCCCGGCGCCGCGCTGGACGGGCTGGAAGGCACGGCGGCGCGTCTCGGCAGGCATCTCGTCCGGCTGGCGAACCCGCCCGCCCACGCGCCCCTGCGGCAGATCGCGATGCGCCTGTTCGACAGCCTGCACGCGCCGCCGCTCGCGGCACTGCTGGCGTCGCTGCTCGACGCCGCCGGCGACGATCCCGACTGGGTCGATGCGGTGGCGAAGCGACTGCCGGCAATGGCGCTGATGAAGGGGTTCGGATTCGGCGCGGACGCGACCGCCTTCCTGCTGCCGCGCGTGGAGGGGCTCGCCGCGCTGATGCAGCCGGCCAAGTCACCCGCGGTGGCGGAAGCGGTGCACCGTGCCGCGGCGGAAGCCTGGCCGGTGCTCGAGGCCGAGGCGGCGCGGCTGTGGGGCGAGGCGGACGAGCGCGCGACGGCCAACCTCGCCGGCATGCTGATCCAGGGGCTGGACGCGGGACACGGCCTGCTCTGCAACGCGCTGTTGCAGGCGCTGGCGCTGCCGCAGCCGCAGCGGCCACGCAGCCCGGAAGCATGGCGGCTGCTGGCGGTCGAGACCCTGCGGTTCGATCCGCCGATACACAACACCCGGCGGCGCCTGGTCCGCGACCTGGACATCGGCGCGGCAAGCATGCGGGAAGGCGAGACGGTGCTGGTGGTGCTGGCCGCCGCCAACCGCGATCCCGGCGTATTCGCGCACCCCGAGCGCTTCGACGTGCATCGTCCGAACAATACGGCCCATCTCGGCTTCGGCGCCGGCGCGCATGCCTGCATCGCGCGCGAATTCGCCACCGTGCTGGCGGCCGGGACGCTGCAGCTGCTGTTCGAGCGAGGCCCGGTGCGGCTGCTGACGGCGAAGGTGGCGCATGCGCCGCTGGTCAACGCCCGCCTGCCGCTGCAGCTGCGCCTGCGGCTGGGCTAGGGAAAACGGGATGCCGCGGCGCGCGTATCGCGTGCGCCATCCTGATCCTGTGCATCACGGGCGGCACGGCCGCCCGCAGGCGCGCCCGCCGATCACGACGCATCCCCGATGAGCAGGTTGCCGATGGCAACGCTCATCGCGTCGTCCACCGTCTCCAGCCAGACGAACTGCAGCTCCCGCAGCGCCTGCGCCGGGATCTCGTCGATGTCCTTGCGATTCCGGGCCGGCAGCAGCACCACCCTGATGCCGGCCTGCAGCGCCGCCAGCACCTTTTCCTTGACGCCGCCGACCGGCAGCACCAGGCCGCGCAGGCTGATCTCGCCGGTCATCGCGCAGTCGTAGCGCACCGGCTTGTTGCGGACCAGCGATGCGAGCGCCACGTAAATGGCGACCCCCGCGCTTGGTCCGTCCTTCGGCATCGCGCCGGCCGGCACATGCACATGCACGTCATGCCGGTCGAAGGTGTCGGCGTCGATCATCAGTTCAGCGCAATGCGCCTTCACCAGCGTCAGCGCCGCCTGCGCGCTTTCCTTCATGACCTCGCCCAGCTGCCCGGTCAGGATCAGCTTGCCGCTGCCCGGCATGCGGCTGGCCTCGATGAACAGGATGTCGCCGCCGGCCGGCGTCCATGCCAGGCCGGTCGCCACGCCCGGGAGGCTGGTGCGCATCGCGAGCTCGCTCTCGAACTTGCACGGCCCGAGGATGTCCGCGAGCCCGCCGGCATCCACATGCACGCTTTCGGCGGCGCCTTCGGCAATCTGCATCGCCACGTAGCGGAACACGTTGCCGATTTCGCGCTCGAGGTTGCGCACGCCTGCCTCGCGGGTGTAGTCGCGGATGATGGCATGCAGCGCATCGTCGCTCAGGCTGCACTGCTCCGGCTTCAGCCCGTCCGCCTCGAGCTGGCGGCCGACCAGGTAGCGGCGCGCGATCTGGTGTTTCTCTTCCTCCGTGTAGCCCGGCAGCTGGATCACTTCCATGCGGTCGAGCAGCGGCCCGGGGATGGTGTCGAGCATGTTTGCCGTGCAGATGAACATCACGCGCGACAGGTCGAACGGCAGCGCCAGGTAGTTGTCGCGGAAGCTCGCGTTCTGCTCGGGGTCGAGCACTTCCAGCAGCGCGGCCGCCGGATCGCCCTGCGGCCCGCTGCCGAGCTTGTCGATTTCGTCCAGCATCAGCACGCAGTTGCGGCTGCCGGCCTTGCGCAGCGCCTGCAGGATGTTGCCGGGCAGCGCGCCGACGTAGGTGCGGCGATGGCCCCGCACCTCCGCCTCGTCGTGCACGCCGCCGAGGCTGACCCGGGCAAACTTGCGGCCGGTGGCGCGTGCAATGCTCTCGCCGAGCGAGGTCTTGCCGACGCCGGGTGGACCGACGAAGCAGAGGATCGGGCTTTTCCCGTTGGGATTGAGCTTGCGCACAGCGAGGTATTCGAGGATGCGGCGCTTCACCTTCTGCAGGCCGAAATGCTCCTCGTCCAGCACGCACCGGGCCGCGGCGATGTCGATCGCCGCTTCCGGCGTGGCCGCCCAGGGCAGCTCGGACAGCCATTCCAGGTAGGTGACCAGCGTCGGATATTCGGCGGCGGCCTCGGGCATGCGCTCCAGCCGCTGCAGTTCCTTGCGCGCGTGCGCATCGGCGTCGGGCGGCAGGCCGGCGCGGTCGAGCGCTTCCGCCAGCCGTGCCACCTCGTCGTCCCCGGGGCCCGCCTCGCCCAGCTCCTCGCGTATGGTCTGCAATTGCTCGCGCAGCAGGTATTCGCGCTGCCGGTCGTCGATCCGCTCCTTGGTCTGCGCGTTGATCTCGCGCGACAGGCGCAGCACTTCGATGCGCTCGGCGAGGTAATCGAGCACCTTGTCGAGGCGCAATTGCAGTTCACTGGTCGCCAGCATCTCCTGCTTCTGCTGGAGCGGGAAGTCGATCAGCCCGGCGACGAAATCGGCCAGCGCCGCGGCGGAAGTCACGCCCTCGGTCGCGCTGACCAGCTCCAGCGGCGCCTGCGGCAGCAGTTCGATCGCCTCCGCGGTGCGCTCCTTCAGCTGCAGCAGCCGGGCCTCGATGCCGGCGCGCTGCTCCTCGTCATCGACCAGCCGCTCCACGCGGGCCACGTGAAACGGGAAGCCGTCGATGAACTCGAGCACACGGAAGCGCTGCTCGCCCTGGCATACCATGTAGTGATTGTCGTCGTCGGACTGCACATAGCGCAGGATGCTGGCGGCGGTGCCCACCGTATGCAGCTGGTCCGGCTCCGGCGTGTCGACCTCCGCGTCGTGCTGCAGCAGCAGGCCGACCTCGGCCCCGTGCCGCACCGCCTCCTGGGCCGCCGCGATCGAGGCGTCGCGGCCCACGCTGATGGGCAGCACCATCCCGGGGAAAAGCACGATGCAGCGCAGCGGGATGATCACGATCGCATCGTCCGGCAGGCCGGGCAGGCCGGCCCTGGCCTTGTCGTCGCGGCTTTCCGAAATCGTGCCTGCGCCTTCCCCGGCCAGCACGCTCTCCAGCAAAGCCGCCTGTTCGGCCCTGTTCATGTCGTTGTCCTTGAAGTTGCGCGAGCGCGCACGGGTGCCGCGCCCATCGTCTGCGAGTTTGGACAGGGACGCTTGCAGCGCCGTTCCGGCCGCGCTGCGCCTATTTGTCGCCGGAGTGAGCGGGAACAAACCCGCCGGGCCAGGCAGCACCCGAACTTTTTCGATGCCGTTTACTCAACCAGTTTTCAGACAGGAGGACAGCCATGAATCCGGAACTCAACGGGATGCGCGTTGCGATCCTCGTCACCGACGGTTTCGAGCAGGTGGAACTGACGGAACCGAAGCGTATGCTGGAACAGGAAGGCGCCGTGACGACGCTGGTGTCGGACAGGTACGACGAGGTCCAGGGCATGCATCATGACAAGCCGGGCGACCGTTTCCCGGTCGAACTGCTGCTGCGGGAAGCGGACGCCCATGCTTTCGACGCGGTGCTGCTCCCCGGCGGGAAGGTGAATGCGGCCAAACTGCGCGACATTCCCGAAGCGCAGGGCTTCGTGCAGACCATACAGGAAGACGGCAAGCCGATCGCGGTGATCTGCCATGGCGGCTGGCTGCTGGTATCCGCCGGCCTGGTGGAGGGGCGCACGATGACGAGCGTGCCGGCGCTGGAGCAGGACATCCGCAATGCCGGCGGCAACTGGGTGGACGAGGAAGTCGTGGTGGACGGCAACATGATCAGCAGCCGCACGCCCGAGGACATCCCCGCCTTCAACAGCAAGATGGTGGAAGTCATCGCCGAACGCATGCGGGCCAACCTGCGCGGCACCGCGGACGAGAACGCGGTCGGTATCGCCAGCAGCTGAACCCCACACCGGCTCCGGCCGGCTCCCTGGCGTCATCCTGCGCTAGTTGCGCGCGTGCGACAGGTTGAAGCTCTCCAGCCCCTCGAACTGGCCCATCTCGCGGGCCAGTTCACTGATCGACGTGCCGCTCGACTTGCTGAAGGCGACCGCCACGAACTGCCATTCGACCCTGCCTTCGGTTCCTGAAATGGCGATCGATCCCGGCGCGATCTCGTAGCCGCGCTTGACCGCCGCCTCCCGCAGCACCGACTCCGCCGGGCCCATGCCGGGCCTGAACCGCATGACGATCTTGATCGCCTGCCGGGAGGGCAGCCATACGCTCATCTTCGGAATCCAGATCATGCAGAACGCCGACATCAGCGCCAGCAGCATTGCCGACAGATAAAAGCCCACGCCCACCAGCACGCCGATGACCGATGTCGCCCAGATCGAGGCGGCGGTGGTGAGGCCGCTGATGTTGTAGCCCTCCTTCATGATCACGCCGGCGCCGAGGAAGCCGATGCCGGTCACGATGCCCTGGATGATGCGGGTGGGATCGGCCCCCATGGCGGGCAGCGCATTGCCGCCGTACCAGTCGGCCGGATAGCCGGCGATCACCGTCAGCGCCGCGGACGCCATGCAGACCAGGCCGTAGGTCCGCATGCCGGCCGCCCGGCCGCGGTAGGAGCGCTCGTAGCCGACCAGCAGCCCGAGCAGCAGCGCGCCGAAGAGGCTGTAGAAGACGATCAGGTTGGCCGCGATCACGTCGTGCGACCAGAACGCGGCGAGGGATTCGAAGGAAGGCAAGTCGACGAGGAAATCGGGCATTGGCATACCTGGGTGGCGGCGGACGGGGCAGCGGTTCGTCAGGCCCGGAAACGGCGCAGGCCGTCCAGGTCGAGGATCTGGATGCCGCCGTAGTCCACCTTCAGCAAGCCCTCCTTCTCCAGCACCTGCAGCGCCTGGTTGGCGCGCTGCCGGGACGCGCCGGACAGGTAGCCGATCTCCTCCTGCGAGATCTGCAGCAGGGTGTCGGCGCCGGGGTACAGGTGGGCGTTGAACATCGCGGCCAGGCAGCGGGCGACACGGGCATCGACGTCCAGCATCCTGTCGAATTCGACCATGCCGATGAACTGGCCGAGGCGCTCGTTGAGCTGCATCAACAGGAACCGGGTGAAGGGCAGGCTGTTGTCGAGCAACCAGTTGAAGGTGCGCACCGGCATGCGGACGATGCGGGTATCGCGCAATGCCGTCACGTCGTATTTGCGCAGCTCGTCCTTGAGTATCGTGCCCTCGCCGAACCAGGCACCCGAGGACAGTCCGATGAAAGTCACCGACTTGCCTTCCGCCGACAGGTTGTTCATCTTCACCAGCCCGTCGACGATGCCGATCCAGGCGTCGACCTTCTCTCCCTTGCGGCACACGTAGGCGCCGCGCGGCACGAACTGCTCGATGGTATCCGCCTCGACCCGCATCATCTGCTCGGCGGTCAGTCCGCGCGCCCAGATCGCCTCGCGCAGCACTTCGTTCAGCGGCTTTTTCGTGGGTGTCTTTGTGCGTTGCATCAACGATAGTTCTTGTTTTAATGAGGATTGTCAGCAGGATGACAGAACGCGCGACGGGTTCTGTCTAGTATCCTGAGCAAACAAAAAGCACGGAGACATTGTAAGCCCATACGACCGCCGCGGACATCACCGCCGGCGTGGGCTTGCGCCCTCCGCTCCTTGATGACGGTACGACTGTTGAAAGAGAGTGGGACGATGGTAGAGATGAACGACCTCGGCGGGCAGACCTTTCCCCGCCTGCTGCTCCAGCACGCGCGCATCCGTCCGGACGCGCCGGCCTTCCGCGAAAAAGACCTCGGCATCTGGCAGACGTGGACCTGGTCCCAGGTTGCGGACGAGGTGCGCCTGTTTGCCTGCGGCCTGGCGGCGCTCGGCTTCCGCCGGGGGATGAACCTTGCCATCATCGGCGACAACCGTCCCCGGCTGTACTGGGCGATGCTCGCTGCGCAGTGCCTGGGCGGCGTCGCGGTGCCGCTGTACCAGGATGCGCCGGCAGCCGACATGGCCTACGTGCTCGACGATGCGGAGATCGATTTCGCGGTGGTCGAGGACCAGGAACAGGTCGACAAGCTGTTCGAGATCAAGCAAGGCATGGACGGCGACCGCATCACCCACATCATCTACGACGATCCGCGCGGGCTGCGTCACTACCATCAGCCGGAGCTGGCGTCGTTCGAGCAGGTGCAGCAGCGCGGCCGCGCCTTCGAGAAGGAACACCCGGGCTTCTTCACCCACCAGGTCAACGCCGGCACCGACGACGATACCGCGGTTATGCTGTACACCTCCGGCACCACCGGCAAGCCCAAGGGCGTGTGCCAGACCCACCATTCCTTTGTCGCGGCAGCGCGCGGCGGGGTGGCCTTCGACAAGCTCGGCGCCGACGAGGACATCCTGTCCTACCTGCCGATGGCCTGGGTCGGCGACCACCTGTTCTCCTTCGCCCAGCAACTGGTGGCCGGCTTCACCGTCAATTGCCCGGAGTCGGGCGAGACCGTGATGACCGACATGCGCGAGATCGGCCCCACCTACTACTTCGCTCCGCCGCGCGTATTCGAGAACATGCTGACCACGGTGATGATCCGGATGGAGGATGCCGGCCGCCTCAAGCGCGCCATGTTCCACCATTACATGGAAGTCGCGCGCCGGGTCGGGTCGGACATCCTCGACGGCCGCAAGGTCGGCCTGCTCGACCGCCTGCGCTACACCCTCGGCAGCTTCTTCGTCTACGGACCGCTGAAGAACGTGCTCGGACTGTCGCGGGTGCGCGTCGCCTACACCGCCGGCGCGGCCATCGGCCCCGACCTGTTCCGCTTCTACCGCTCCATCGGCGTCAACCTGAAGCAGCTGTACGGCGCAACCGAGACCTGCGCCTACGTCTGCCTGCAGCCCGATGGCCAGATCAAGTTCGACAGCGTGGGCGTGCCGGCGCCGGGCGTGGAAGTGAAGCTGGCGCCGAACGGCGAGGTGCTGGTGCGCTCCAGCGCGATGCTCAAGGGTTACTACAAGCGTCCCGACGCCACCGCCGAGGTGCTCGACGACGACGGCTATTTCCACACCGGCGACGCCGGCGTCTTCGACGAGCAGGGCCACCTGAAGATCATCGACCGGGCGGCGGATGTCGGCCGCATGACCAGCGGCCAGATGTTCGCGCCCAACTACATCGAGAACAAGCTGAAGTTCTTCCCCTTCATCAAGGAGGCGGTCGCCTTCGGCAACCAGCGCGACAAGGTCTGCGCGTTCATCAACATCGACATGGAAGCGGTCGGCAACTGGGCGGAACGCCGCGGCATTGCCTATTCCGGCTACACCGACCTCGCCGGCAAGCGCGAGACCTACGACCTGATCGCCGAGTGCGTGGAGAAGGTGAACGCCGACCTCGCCTCCGAAAGCCTGATGTCCGGTACCCAGATACACCGCTTCCTGGTGCTGCACAAGGAGCTCGACCCCGACGACGACGAGCTGACCCGCACCCGCAAGGTGCGACGGCGCTTCGTCGCGGAAAAGTACAAGGTGCTGATCGATGCGCTGTACGGCGGCAGGACCAGCCAGTACATCGAGACGCAGGTCAAGTTCGAGGACGGGCGCCAGGGCATGGTCGCGGCCGACCTGCGCATCGTCGACGTCCGGACCTGGGACGAACTGAAGAAGGCGGCCTGACATGGACATGCGGCGCAAGACCGGCGACGTCATCCTCGCCCTGAAAAACATCTCGCTGTCCTTCGGCGGCGTCAAGGCCCTCACCGACATCTCCTTCGATGTCCGCGAACACGAAATCCGCGCGATCATCGGCCCCAACGGCGCCGGCAAGAGCTCGATGCTCAACGTGATCAACGGCGTCTACCGCCCGCAGCAGGGCGAAATCATCTACCGCGGCGAAACCCGCCGCGACATGAACACCTACGCCGCGGCCAAGAGCGGCATCGCCCGCACCTTCCAGAACATCGCCCTGTTCAAGGGCATGAGCGTGCTCGACAACATCATGACGGGCCGCAACCTGAAGATGCAGACCAACTTCCTGCTGCAGGCCCTGTACTGGGGCCCGGCGCAACGCGAGGAGATCGCGCACCGCAAGAAGGTCGAAGAGATCATCGACTTCCTCGAGATCCAGCACATCCGCAAAACCCCCGTCAGCCGCCTGCCCTACGGCCTGCAAAAGCGCGTCGAACTCGGCCGCGCGCTCGCCGCGGAACCGCAGATCCTGCTGCTGGACGAGCCGATGGCCGGCATGAACGTCGAAGAGAAGCAGGACATGTGCCGCTTCATCCTGGACGTCAACGACCAGTTCGGTACGACCATCGTGCTGATCGAGCATGACATGGGCGTGGTGATGGATATATCGGACCGGGTGGTCGTGCTGGATTACGGCAGGAAGATCGGCGACGGCACGCCGGAGGAAGTGAGAAGCAACCAGGACGTGATCAACGCCTACCTCGGCGTGGCGCACTGAGCGCAGGCGGCCTGGCAGCAGCAGAAAAGCAAGCAGAGAAGCAGCAAGGCAAGCAAGAACCGGCGATGCGAAGCAAGCCCAAGGCAATGCGAGCAACGCGAGCGAGCCGTAAAGAGCACTCCGCTTTGGCAAGCCGAATGCACCGGACCCGCAGCGGATAAAGAAGCGAAACTTGTCTGAGCCGAAGGCGAGTTTCTTTCGCTTCCCGCTGCGGGTCCGGTGAATTTCGGGCACCTCCGAAGGGGGCGCAGCCATCGCGGTCGCCTTTCTTGCCTACTTCTTTGGCGAAGCAAAGAAGTAGGTCGCCCGCCGGGGCGGGTCCCGGCAATGCTCCGCGGAGAGACGACAGCCCAGGGGCACCGAAGAAAAACACAGCAACGAGAACAACAGCCACAAGAACAACAGCCACAAGAACAACAACCCGAGAGCGCAGCACCAGACCCAGAACCAGCAAAAAACAAAAACCAAAGAGACAAGGCAGGCAACAAATGGCACTAAGCTTCTTCCTGGAAGTCCTGATAGGCGGCCTGCTGGCAGGCGTCATGTACGCCCTGGTAGCCCTCGGCTTCGTCCTGATCTACAAGGCCTCCGGCGTCTTCAACTTCGCCCAGGGCGCCATGGTCTTCTTCGCCGCCCTCACCTGCGTCGGCCTGGTCCAGACCTTCGACCTGTCCCTCTGGATCGCCATCCCGCTGACCATGGCCGCCATGGTCCTGCTGGGCCTCGCCACCGAACGCATCGTCCTGCGCCCGCTGGTCAACCAGCACGAGATCACCCTGTTCATGGCCACCATCGGCCTGACCTTCTTCGTCGAAGGGCTTGCCCAGCTGATCTGGGGCTCCCAGGTGCGCCGCCTCGACATCGGCATCCAGGACGTGCCGATCGAATACCTGATGGCCAACTACAACGTGATGGTGTCGCAGTTCGACGTCATCGCCGCGCTGATCTGCGCCGCCCTGGTCACCGCCCTCGCGCTGTTCTTTTCCCGCACCAAGGTCGGCCGCGCGCTGCGCGCGGTGGCCGACGACCACCAGGCGGCGCTGGCCGTCGGCATTCCGCTGCAGCAGATCTGGGGCATCGTCTGGGCCGTGGCCGGATTCGTCGCGCTCGTCGCCGGCCTGCTCTGGGGCGCCCGCAACGGCGTGCAGTTCGCGCTCACCTTCGTCGCGCTCAAGGCGCTGCCGGTGCTGATCCTCGGCGGCTTCACCTCGATCCCCGGCGCCATCGTCGGCGGCCTGATCGTCGGCGCCTCGGAAAAGCTGGCCGAGGTTTACCTCGGACCGCTGGTCGGCGGCGGCATCGAGGGCTGGTTCCCCTACGTGCTGGCGCTGCTGTTCCTGCTGGTGCGGCCGGAAGGGCTGTTCGGCGAAAAGATCATCCGCAGGATTTAGGGAGGACGACCGATGTTTTACCGCGAAGCAGGGCAGTTCAAGATCACCTACCAGGCCGACAGCCAGGTCTTCCCCATCCGGCAGGACCGCAACGCCATCCTGGCGCTGCTGCTCGTCGCATTCTGCGTGGTGCCCTTCACCGCCTCGCCATACACCTTCTCCGCCATCCTGATCCCGTTCCTGATCTTCTCGCTGGCGGCGCTCGGGCTCAACATCCTGACCGGCTACGCCGGCCAGCTTTCCCTCGGCAGCGCCGCGTTCATGGCGGTCGGCGCCTTCGCCTCGTACAACTTCATCCTGCGCATTCCCGGCATTCCGCTGCTGGTCGCCTTCATCCTCGGCGGCATCTGCGCGGCGCTGGTCGGCGTCGCCTTCGGCCTGCCCTCGCTGCGCATCCGCGGCTTCTACCTGGCGGCGGCGACGCTGGCGACGCAGTTCTTCGTGGTCTGGTGCCTGACCAAGATCGGCTGGTTCACCAACTACAGTTCCTCCGGCGTGATCACCGCGCAGCAGATGCAGATTTTCGGCTACACATTCGACACGCCGGCCAGCAAGTACCTGCTGACGCTGTCCATCGTCTGCGTGATGGCGCTGCTGATGAAGAACATGGTGCGCAGCAATGTCGGCCGTTCCTGGATGGCGGTGCGCGACATGGACATGGCGGCGGAGGTGATCGGCTTCCGCCTGATGCGCACCAAGCTGCTGGCGTTCGCCGTGAGCTCCTTCTACTGCGGCATCGCCGGCGCGCTGTATGCCTACGCCTATCTCGGCACCGTGGAGCCGGAAGCCTACAGCCTCGACCTGTCGTTCCGCATCCTGTTCATGATCATCATCGGCGGCGTCGGCTCGGTGGCGGGCGCCTTCTTCGGCGCCGCCTTCATCGTGCTGCTGCCGATCCTGCTCAACATCATCGCCCACGCGCTGGGGCTGCCGACCTCGGTCGCCTCCAACCTGGAGCTGATGGTGTTCGGCGCGCTGATCATTTTTTTCCTGATCGTGGAGCCCCATGGGCTTGCACGCTTGTGGCAAATCGCGAAGGAAAAGCTGCGTCTCTGGCCTTTCCCGCACTGAGTCCGTTGCTGTTGACTATAACTAGGAGGAAGACATGAAGCTGATCAAAACCGCGCTGCTCGGCGCAGCCCTGGCCGGCACCGTCACGGTGGCGGCCGCCCAGGAACAGTACATCCCCATCCTGTCCTATCGCGTCGGCCCGTATGCCGCCGGCGGCTCCGGCTTCTTCGGGGGGGCGATCGACTACATGAACCTGGTCAACGCCAACGGCGGGATCAACGGCGTCAAGCTGAAATGGGAGGAGTGCGAGACCGAATACAACGCCTCCCGCGGCGTCGAGTGTTACGAGCGCCTGAAGTCGAACAGCGGCGGCGCCTCGCTGGTCGAGCCGCTGGCGACCGGCATCGCCTACGGCATCCTCGACCGGGTCGCGGTCGACAAGGTGCCGATGACGACGCTGGGCTACGGCCGCTCCGATGCCGCCAACGGCAAGGTATTTCCCTATGTCTTCCCGCTGATCACCAGCTACTGGAACCAGGCGGCCGCGATGACCGCCTACCTCGGCAGCAAGGAAGGCGGCATGGAAAAACTGAAGGGCAAGAAGATCGTTCACCTGTACCACGACTCGGCCTTCGGCAAGGAGCCGTTGCCGGTGCTGGAGGCGCAGGCGCAGCAGTACGGCTTCGAGCTGATCAAGATTCCGGTCGCCCATCCCGGCAACGAGCAGCAGTCGCAATGGCTGCAGATCCGCCAGGCGCGGCCCGACTACGTGATCCTGTGGGGCTGGGGCGTGATGAATGCGGTGGCGATCAAGACCGCGCAGCGAAACGGCTTCCCGCGCGAGAAGATCCTCGGCGTCTGGTGGGCCGGTTCGGAGGAGGACACCATACCCGCCGGCGACGCCGCCAAGGGCTACACCACGATGACCTTCAACACGCCGGGCAACTATCCGGTGCTGGATGAGATCCGCAAGAAGGTGTACGAGGCGGGCCGCGGCAACCTCGACGACAAGTCGCGCGTCGGCTCGGTCTATCACATGCGCGGCGTGACGGCCGGCATCCTGTGGGTGGAGGCGATCCGCAAGGCGCAGGAGAAGTACGGCAAGGGCAAGACCCTGACCGGCGAGCAGGTGCGCTGGGGCTTCGAGAACCTGAACGTCGACGAGGCGCGCCAGAAGCAGCTCGGCGCGTTTGGCATGTTCCCGCCGGTGAAGACCTCCTGCGACGACCACGAGGGCTCCGGGGCGGTCAAGGTGCAGCAATGGAACGGCAGCAAGTGGGTGCCGATCACCGCCAACTGGGTGGTCGGCGACAAGGCCCTGACCCGCAAGCTGCTGGAGGAATCGTCCAACAAGTATGCGGCGGAGAAGAACATCAAGCCGGCCTGCCTGAACTGACCGGAAGCCGCCACGAACCGGCCTCCCCGTCGGGGAGGCCGGCCGCCACAACGATACGGGAATGCCATGAGCCTGACTGCCTCGCCGATCGCCCCCGGGCCTGCGACGCCCTGCCTGTCCGTCAACAACATCGAGGTCATCTACGACCACGTGATCCTGGTCCTGAAGGGCGTTTCGCTGCAGGTGCCCAAGGGCCGCATCGTCGCGCTGCTCGGCGCCAACGGCGCCGGCAAGTCGACCACCATGAAGTCGATTTCCACTTTGCTGCGCGGCGAGCGCGGCGATGTCACCAAGGGCAGCATCGAATTCATGGGCCAGCGCATCGACCAGCTCACCCCGAACGAGCTGGTGAAGCGCGGCCTGTCGCAGGTGATGGAAGGCCGCCATTGCTTCGCCCACCTGACGATTGAAGAGAACCTGCTGACCGGCGCCTACACCCGCAAGCTGTCCCGTTCCGAACTGAAGGAGCAGCTGGAGATGGTCTATCACTATTTCCCGCGCCTGAAGCAGCGGCGCGGTTCGCAGGCCGGCTACACCTCCGGCGGCGAGCAGCAGATGTGCGCGATCGGCCGCTCGCTGATGGCGCGGCCATCGATGATCCTGCTCGACGAGCCGTCGATGGGACTGGCGCCGCAGATCGTCGAGGAGATCTTCGAGATCGTGAAGGACCTGAACGGCAAGGAAGGCGTGTCCTTCCTGGTCGCCGAGCAGAACACGATGGTGGCCCTGCGCTACGCCGACTTCGGCTACATCCTGGAGAACGGCCGGGTGGTGATGGAGGGCGACGCGCGGGACCTGGCGGCGAACGAGGACGTCAAGGAGTTCTACCTCGGCGTTTCCGGCGCCGGGCGCAAGAGCTTCCGCGACATGAAGTTCTATCGCCGCCGCAAACGCTGGCTGGCCTGAGCCATAGGGACGAACCGACATGAGCAAGCATCTCGACGCACTGGAAACCCGCGACCCGCAGCAGCGTGAACGCGCACTGATGCAGGCGCTGCCGCAGCTGATTGCCGATGCGCAGTGCGCGCGCGGCTGGGCCCGCATACTGCAGGGCGTGGAGGCACGCGCGGTCGACAGCCGCGCGGCGCTGGCGCAGCTGCCCGTTACCCGCAAGTCCGACCTGAAGCAACTGCAGCAGCAGGACCCACCCTTCGGCGGGCTGACGACCACCGACGCCCGTCACCTGCGCCGGGTGTTCATGTCGCCCGGTCCGATCTTCGACCCGGAAGGCCATGGCGCCGACTGGTGGCGCTTCGCCCGCCCGATGGCGGCGCTCGGCCTGCGCGAAGGCCACCTGGTGCAGAACTGCTTTTCCTATCATTTCACGCCGGCCGCCTTCATGGCGGAGGGCGGCGCCGCCCGGCTGGGATGCGCGGTGATCCCGGCCGGCATCGGCCAGACCGAAATGCAGGTGCAGGCGATCGCCGGTTTGCGGCCGGACGCCTATGTCGGCACGCCTTCCTTCCTCAAGATCATCATCGAGAAGGCGAACGAACTCGGCGCCGACATTTCCAGCATGCGGCGCGCGCTGGTCGGCGCCGAGGCCCTGCCGCCCTCGCTGCGCAACTGGCTGCAGGACAACGGCGTGCCCCATGTACTGCAGATGTACGGCTCGGCCGACATCGGCAACATCGCCTACGAGACCGCCAGCGACGGCGAGGTGCATCCGGGCATGGTGCTGGACGAGGAGCTGGTCCTCGAGATCGTGCGCCCGGGAACCGGCGACCCGGTGGCGGAAGGCGAGGTGGGAGAAGTGGTCGTGACTTCCTTCAATCCCGACTATCCGCTGGTGCGCTTCGGCACCGGCGACCTGTCGGCGATCCTGCCCGGCGTATCGCCCTGCGGCCGCACCAACACCCGCATCCGCGGCTGGATGGGTCGGGCCGACCAGACCACCAAGGTGCGCGCGATGTTCGTCCACCCGTCGCAAGTGGCCGAAATCGCCCGGCGCCATCCGCAGCTGCGGAAGGCGCGCCTGGTGGTCAGCGGCGAAATGGGAAACGACGTGATGACGCTGCTGTGCGAGGTGGACACGCCGTCCGCTGTCGATGTGCCGGCGCTGGTGGAATCGATCCGCGAGGTCACCAAGCTGCGCGGCGAGGTGAAGCTGCTGGCGCCGGGCACCCTGCCGAACGACGGCCGGGTGATCGAGGATGCCCGCAAATACGAGTAGGCTCGCAGGACAGGCCGGGCCGGCATCGATGACGGCCGGCCCCCGGGTCCGCTAGAACGACTTCTTCACCACCTTGTCCGGCGACGTGCCCGGCCGGTCATTGACCGCTTCGTCGACGCCGCCGGTCTCGCGCAGGTCGGTGTCGACCTGCCCGGCTTCCAGGTCCTTGTAGGCCTGCTTGATGTCGTCGCGCACTTCGCCATCGTATTCGTCGTTGGACTCGTCGCGCTCGTGCGGCATGCGCGGCGTCGAGCCTTCCTTGTACGGCCGCTGGGTGCTGATCTGGTGCTGCTTCAGGGTACGATCCTGCATGACGCTCTCCCTTTGTTGGGTTGACAAGGGTTCGAGGCCGCACTGGTGGAAAGATTCCCGCGATTGATGGCTGTCGGGCACCGGCGCCCGTCATGCCCGGTTATTCGGCGCCTTCCACGATGAACAGACGCCCGGTGGAATGGGCGACGCGGATATCCTTCGCCTTCCGGTACTCGGGCGATGCATACCAGGCCTGCGCCTGTGCCAGCGACGGGAATTCGACGATTACGGTGCGCAGGCTGCCGTTGTGCTGCGCGTCCTCCCCTTCCTTCTGCTCGCGCGCGCCGCCGCGCACCAGGAAGCGGCCGCCGAACTGCGCGACGCTTTCGGTCGCCAGCGCCCGGTAGCCCTCGTACGGGCCCGGATTCTGGACGCTTACTTCGGCGACAACATAGGCCTTCTTCATGGATCCTCCGTTTCGTTGGTCGGGTCACCCCGGGTTGCAGGCGGGGGCGTGACGGCATATCATGGCCGCCTTCTGGAATACCGGGCAGGATAGCATCCGCCCGCCGGTTTCCGTCTTCCACCCATCGTCCTCCGAGGTTGCCTCCATGCCGTTCATCGACTCCGACTTTCACCGCGACAAGGCGCGCGCTTTGATGAAGGATGCCGAACGCCTTTTCGACGCCGCCGCCGTCCAGCAGGCGGTCGACAAGGTGGCGGCGCATCTCAATGCGCGCTTCGACAACGACGACGCCCCGGCTTTCCCGCTGGTGCTCGGCGTCATGGGCGGCGCCGTGGTGTTCTGCGGCCAGATCCTGACCCGGCTCAGCTTCCCGCTCGAATTCGACTACATGCACGTGACCCGCTACGGGACCAAGGACCAGGGCGGCAAGATCGAATGGAAGGTGATCCCGCGCTCCAATGTCGAGGGCCGGACGGTGATCGTGCTCGACGACATACTCGACGAAGGCGAGACCCTGGCGCACGTGAAGGAGCGCCTGCTCGAGATGGGGGCAAAGGAAGTCGTGCTGGCGGTGTTTTCGGACAAGGACATCGGTCGCACCAAGCCGGTTACCGCCGACTACATCGGGCTGACGCTGCCGGATCGTTTCGTGGTCGGCTACGGGATGGATGCCTACGGCTACTGGCGCAACCTGCCGGAGATCTGGGCGATCAAGACCCCGGGCTGAGTCGCACATTGATCTTCCGCGGACCCGGACGGCGCAGGCCGCCGGGTCCGTTTTCATTTGCGCCTGCGCCGCGCGGCGGCCCGTGCCCTACAGCGCCAGCCGGCGACGCGCCGCCGCGTATTCCGCCTTCAGCTTCTCCATCACCTCTTCCACCGACAGCACCGCATCCATCAGGCCGACACCCTGGCCGGCCCCCCAGATGTCGCGCCACGCCTTGGCCTTGCTGCCGCCGCCGGAACCGAAGTTCATGGCCGACTTGTCGGCGGTAGGCAGGTTTTCCGGATCCAGGCCGGCCGCGACGATGGACTTGCGCAGGTAGTTGCCGTGCACGCCGGTAAACAGGTTGGTATAGATGACGTCGGCTGCGCTCGACTCGACAATGGCCTGGCGATACGCCTCGTCCACGTTCGACTCCTTCGTCGCCAGCCAGCGGGAGCCGATGTAGGCGAAGTCGGCGCCCATGGCCTGGGCGGCGAGGACCGCGTCGCCGCTGGCGATCGATCCGGACAGCGCGACCGGACCGTCGAAGAATTTCCGCACCTCGCCCACCAGCGCGAACGGGGACAGCGCGCCGGCATGCCCGCCCGCGCCAGCCGCGACCAGGATCAGGCCGTCGACGCCCGCCTCCAGCGCCTTCTGTGCGTGGCGGATGGAGATCACGTCATGCAGCACGATGCCGCCGTAGCTGTGCACCGCATCCAGCATCTCCTTCGGCGGCGCGCGCAGGCTGGAGATGATGATCGGCACCCGGTGGCGCACGCAGACCTCGACATCGTGCGCAAGACGGTCGTTGGACTGGTGCACGATCTGGTTCACCGCGATTGGACCTACCGGCTTGCCGGGGTTGGCTTCCCTGAACGCGGCCAGGTCTTCCTGGATCTCGGTCAGCCAGGTGTCGAGCAGTTCGGCGGGGCGCGCATTCAGCGCAGGGAAGGAACCGACGATGCCGGCCTTGCACTGCGCCTTGACCAGGGCCGGTCCGCTGGCGATGAACATGGGCGAAGCGATGACCGGCAGGCTGAGATTCTGCAGGGCGGGCGGCAGACGGTTGTTGCTCATGACTACTCCTATGCTGGCAGGGCCGGCGCACCGGCGATGACGGTTGACGATGGATTGCAGATGGCGGCTTCCGCGTTGCCGGTCGCGCTTTCCGGACGAAGGCGATTGCGTTTTCCGTTTTTCTGTTTATGATGTTATCAGAAAAAACAACGTTATTTGCACGCCTATCGCCGACATGAAAACCAGAAAAAACGACGTGGTCGATTTCCGCCAGGCGCAGGAAGACCTGCGCGGCGCGCTGCGCCAGGGCATGCTCGACGCGGCCACGCGCCTGCTGCGCGAGGAAGGACCGTCGGCCCTGACGGTGCGACGGGTGGCGGATGCGGTGAACTGTTCGACCACCCTGCTCTACTCGCTTTTCGGCGGCAAGGACGGCCTGGCGAACGAGCTCTACCTGGAAGGATTTGCCCGGCTCAAGGGCGCCTTCGCGGCCGCCGAGCAGACCGGACGCAAGAACTCCGACAAGGACAGGCTGGCGCCGCTGCGCATGCATGCGCGCATCTACCATGCCTACGCGAAGGAAAACCCCGCCTACTACATGGTGATGTTCGGCGACGCCATCGCCGGCTTCGTGCCGCCGGTCGAATCGCGCAAGCAGGCATGGGAATCCCTCGCCGCGCTGATCGATACCTTCGCGCGCCTCATGGAAGAAGGCGCGCTGCCGAAATCGAATCCGACCGCCGCCGCACGCCTGCTCTGGGCCGCCATGCATGGCGCGGTCAGCCTGGAACTGAAGGGCTACTACCTGAAGACGGACCGCGCGGACGAACTGTTCGACGCAGCGGTAAACGCGGTACTGACGGCGCTGCGAGTGGCAACGCCGGAGGAATGAACGACGGCGCCCGAGGACCGCTCAACGCATTCCCGCGTGCGGCACGCAGGCAGCGAAGAGCAAGGACCAGAAGAGAAGCGCAAGGAACGGAAGAGAAGCTAGGCGAAGAGAAGCGCGGCGAGGCGAAGCGAGCCCAACGCAATGCGAGCAACGCGAGCGAGCCGTAGAAAGATTTCCGCTTTGGCAAGCCGAATGCATCGTACCTGCAGCGGATAAAGAAGCGAAACTTGTCTGAGCCGAAGGCGAGTTTGTTTCGCTTCCCGCTGCAGGTGCGATGCATACGGGCACCCCCGAAGGGGGCGCAGCCATCGCGGTCGTCTTTCTTGCCTACTTCTTTGACGAAGCAAAGAAGTAGGTCGCCCGCCGGGGCGAGTCCCGGCAAGCCTCCACGGAGTGACGACAGTCCAGGGGTACCGAAGAAAAACCGAACACGAACACGAACACGAACACGAACACGAACACGAACACGAACACAAACACAAACACGACCACGAACCCGAACAAGAAAACCAAAACCCATCACAAAGGAGACACCATGGAATACCAATCCCTGCGCCTCACCATAGAAAACAAGATCGCCCACCTCACCCTGAACCGCCCGGCCGCGCTCAACACCATGCACCCGGTGCTATGGCGCGAACTGACCGAGGTGCTGAAGCGCCTCCAGCGGGAAGCCCCGGCAAGGGTGCTGGTCATCTCCTCCACCGGCAAGCACTTCACCGCGGGCATGGCGCTGGACGTGTTCGGCGGCGAAGGCATCGCGCTGGACGACAGCAGCGCCGGCGGCCGCGCCAACGTCGTCCCGCAGCTGGAGGACATGCAGGAAGCCTTCAACCTGATCGAGCGCCTGCGCATGCCCGTGATCGCCGCCATCCAGGGCGGCTGCATCGGCGGCGGCGTGGACATGGTGTCCGCCTGCGATATCCGGCTTGCCACCAGCGATGCATTCTTCTGCATCCAGGAAATCAACATCGGCATGACAGCCGACCTCGGCACGCTGCAGCGGCTGCCGAAACTGATCCCGGAAGGCATCGTGCACGAGCTGGCCTACACCGGCCGCCGCCTGACGGCGCAGCGCGCGCTGGCGGTGGGACTGGTGAACGAGGTGCACGACACGCAGGACGCGATGCTGGAGGCGGCCCTGCAGATGGCGAGGGAAATCGCGGAGAAGCCGCCGGTGGCGATCTGGGGCAGCAAGCAGGCGATCCACTATGCGCGCGACCACGCCACCGACGACGCATTGCGGCAGATGGGCTGGCTGCAATCCGGCATCTGGCAGGGAAGCAACCTGAGGGAGGCATTCGAGGCGAAACAGCAGGGCCGGGCGCCGCGCTTCGACGACCTGCCGCCGCTGCATTCCTTTGCCGAAGCCGACTACCGGCTCAAGTGACGTCGCGCAAGGCATGCGCGGCGCGAGCGACAAGAATGCATTCCACCATCCGAAGGAGACCATCATGTTCCAACCGAAACTAATGCAGGGCAAACGCATCCTCGTGACCGGCGGCGGCACCGGCCTCGGCCGCGCCATGACGGAGAAATACCTGTCGCTCGGCGCCGACGTCTACATCTGCGGGCGCCGCAAGCAGGTCTGCGACGAGACGGCCGCGGCGCTGATGGCGCAGCACGGCGGCAGCGTAAAGACCTTCGGCCTCGACATCCGGGATGCGGCGGCGGTGGACGACATGGTGGAGCAGATCTTCGCCGACGGGCCGCTGACCGGGCTGGTCAACAACGCCGCCGGCAACTTCATCTCGCCGACGGCGGCCCTGTCGCCGCGCGGATTCGACGCCGTTGCCAACATCGTGATGCATGGCACCTTCTACGTCACCCATGCGGTGGGCCGCCGCTGGGTGGAGATGGCGCGCAACGGGCAGTGGAAACCCGAGGACGGCTACCGCAGCGTCGTTTCCATCATCGTCACCTGGGTCCTGAACGGCGGTCCCTTCGTGGTGCCGTCCGCGATGAGCAAGGCGGCGATCCATGCGATGACCATGTCGCTGGCCACCGAGTGGGCGCCCTATGGCGTACGCCTGAACGCGATCGGCCCCGGCGAGATCCCGACCGAGGGCATGAGCAAGCGGCTCAACCCCGGTGAGGAACCGGGCGCGCGCTCGGCCAAGGTCAACCCGATGGGGCGCGCCGGCAAGATGGAAGAGCTGCAGAATCTCGCCACCTTCCTGATGAGCGACGGCTGCGACTGGCTCAACGGCCAGGCGATCATGATGGACGGCGCCAGCCATCTCGCAACCGGCGGCAATTTCTACGAGCTGCGCAACTGGTCGGAGCAGCAGTGGAAGGAAGCGCGCGAGCGCATCGAGGCGCAGAACCAGAAGGACCGGGCGCAACGCGGCTAGCGCATGGCCGCGGCAGCGGCCGGCAGCGGCGATCTCAGCGGCTGGTGGTCGCGAGCTTCAGCGCCAGCAGCGCGAACACCGTGCCCGCCACCCGGTTCATCACCCGCTGCGCGCGCGCCGAACCGCCGAGCCGCGCACCGATGGCGCCGGCCAGCAGCGCGACGCCGCCGAACACCAGCAGCGTCGCCAGCATGAACAGCGCACCGAGCAGCATCATCTGGACGCCGAGCGGGCCACGCGCCGGATCGGCAAACTGCGGCAGGAAGGCGAGGAAGAAGATCGAGACCTTCGGGTTGGTGACGTTCATCACGATGCCGCGCCGGTACAGCGCCCATCCCCCCGGTCCCGCCGCGCTGCCGAGCCGGATCGACTCGGCCGGCGCGCGGAATGCCTGCCACGCGAGATAGAGCAGGTAGGCCGCCCCCGCCAGCTTCAGTACCGTGAACGCCAGGTCGGACGCCGCGAACACGGCGGCCACGCCGAACGCGACCAGCAGCGTGTGCACCACCAGCCCGGTGCACAACCCTAGCGTCACCAGGACGCCGGCACGCGGCCCGCGCAGCGCGGACTGGGTGAGCACGAAGATGTTGTCGGGGCCCGGCGCCAGGCCGAGCAGGATGGCGGTGGCGAAGAAGGCGGCGGCGACGTCCACTGGAATCATTGTCTACTTTCTCGGCTTGGGGCCGCTTGTCAGGTTGCCGGCATCCGCGCCAAATCCTCGCCGGCGCGCGGCAATGGTCGCCACTCGCGGACGCCCTGCCCCTTTCATCACCTCAATCGCGGTTCAGCAGCACGCCATCCCTCAGCTGCGCGACCCCGGCCTTCTCCAGTTGCGCCACCGCCCATTGCGCAAGGTCCGCGTCGGACTTGTGCAGGTAGCGCCGGTTGGCTTCATGGAACAGGAACATGCCGCCCAGCAGGGTCTCCACCTCCGGCAACGGAATCGCCTGCTTCTCGAGCAGCAGGAACTTGAGCAGCACCTTGATCGCATGCTGCGCATTGCGCGCCGGATCGGCGGTGTAATAGTCGATGCGCGAGAACGCGGTCTGCAACGCGCGGTCCACGTCGGTGAACGGTGCGCCGTGGCCGGGGATCACGAGTTTCGCGCCGAGCGTGGCAATCAGTTCCAGCGTGGCCCGTACTTCCGCGAAGCCGGACTCGCCCTCCAGTTCGGGGAAGACGACGCCGAAGCCGTTTTCCCACAGCGCGTCGGCGGAGATCAGGATGCGCTCGTCCGCGCACCAGAACACCAGCGAGTGCGGGTCGTGGCCGGGCGCCGCGAGTGCCTGCCACTGCAGGTCGCCGAGCACCAGCAGGTCGCCGGGGGCGATCGTCTCGTCGAAGCCGAAGCGCTCGCACTGCTGGCCGGTGGCCTTGTAGCTCAGCGCCTCGACATTCCACTCGCGTACCTTGTCGGCTTCGGCGACGGGGATCGCGGTGCGGCTGCCGTACGCGGCCTGCAGCGCCGCATTGCCGCCGCAGTGGTCGGAATGGAGGTGGGTATTCAGGATGCGATCGAGCGGGCGGCCCTTCAGTGCATGCCGTACCATCGCCAGCGTCTGCGCGGCGTGAGTGGAATAGCCGGTGTCGACCAGCGCGGTGCCGCTGCCGCCGTCGAACAGGATGTTGTTCGAGGAAAGCCAGCCGCGCTCGAACACGCGCATGGTCGCGGGCAGCTTCATTTCTTCATCTGGTAGGCGAGCGAGATCTTGGCGAACTCCACCAGCAGGTCCCGGGTGCCGCCGTTGAAGGTGGTGAAGCTGTTGCCGGTGCGGACCACCAGGCGCGGCGGGAAGATGGCGCTCATGTAAGGGACGCCGATCAGCTTGGCGCTGCGGATGTCGTGCCATTCGACCTGCCGGTTGTACATCCAGCGCTGGGTGATGCCCTTGTCGTCGACCGTCACGGTCGAGCGCAGGAACCAGTAGTAGCTGATGGCAAGCATCAGGGCAGCGCCCAGCAGCAGCATCTTCACGCCGAAGCCGTATTCCAGCAGCGGAAAACGCAGCACGATGTTGGCCGCATAGCCGGCCAGCACGATGGTGACGAAGGTGGCGAGCAGCTTGAACCAGCCGCTGTACGCGGGGCCGGTGACGGCATGTTCCGGCTTGTAGAATTCAAATTTCATTGTCTATTTCTTACGTTGGATGCCCGGTGGCAGGGTCTGCGCGCCGAGGAACGCGGACGACTGGAAGAACGGGTCGCCACGCAGCCAGGCCTGCAGCATGTCGGTGGCGTCCAGCCCCCAGAAGCAGCGATTATCCACTACCGCCGTCGGCACGCCAAATACGCCGGCGGCGATCGCCGCCTCACCGTTGCGGCGCAATGCCTGCTTGACCTCGTCGCTGCCGAGCATCTCCGGCGTGACCCGCAGTTCCTGCAGCAGCGCGCGGAATGGCGCTTCGTCCGTCGGCAGGCGGCCTTCGCGCCAGACGAAATGAAAGATCCGGCGCATGGCCTGCGCGCTGCCGCCGGCAGCGATGAACAGGCGCAGCAGCGGCAGGGGATTGAACGGATGATGGCCGGGCATGGTGATCGGGATGCCCTGCCTGTGCGCCAGCCAGGCGCAATGCTCGAAGGTCCAGGTGCGCTTGGGCGCGATCTCCGCCGGGCCCTTGTTGTCCCAGTGGTCGAGCAGGCCGGCCAGCAGCACCGGCCGGTAGCGCAGTTCGGTGTCCGCCGGCAGCGTGTGCAGCAGCTCCGCCTGCAGGTAGGAGAACGGGGAGATGAAGTCGAAATACCAGTCGATGGTCTTTTTCCCGGACATCTGCTTGCTCCTGTGGTGGGCCTGCCGTTAGTCGAATGCCGCCTGCCGGCGCCGGTGGATCTCGGTCCACACCGCGCGCTTGGTTTCCTCGGATGCGCCGCCCCAGGCCACGATTTCGTCGATGGTACGCAGGCAGCCTTCGCACAGCCCCGTCTGCGGCTGCATCCGGCAGATGCTGATGCACGGCGACGGCACCGGGCCGGGATCGCGAAGCGGATCGAAATCGATCATCGTCAGTTGCGCAGCGCGACGTCGGCGACCGGTGCGCCGGTCAGCGCACGCAGCTGTGCCGGCGTCAGGTTGAACACCGCATGCGGATGGCCGGCGGCGGCCCACACGCTGTCCAGCTTCAGCAGGTCCTCGTCGATCAGCATCACGGTCTTCTCCAGGTGGCCGAGCGGGCAGACGCCGCCGATCGCGTAGCCGATGCGGGTCTTCACGAACCTGGCATCGGCACGGCCGAGCGGCCCCACCAGCGCGGCGACCTTCTGCTCGTCGACACGGTTGGCGCCGCTCGCGACCACCATCACCGGCGCATCGTCGGCGAGCCGGCGGAAGACGATGGACTTGGCGATTTCGGCGACGCTGCAGCCGAGGCCGGCGGCGGCCTCCGCCGAGGTCTTGCCGGTTTCGGGCAGCATCACGACCGGCTTGTCGTGGCCGAGCTCCCGCAGGAGTTCGGCCACGCGGCGCGCGGTGTCGGGCAGTGGTGCTTCAGCTTGCATGTCAGTCCTTCATGATCGATGCGACGCGTTCCCGCAGCACCGGCAGCAGCAGGCGCTCGAACCAGGGATTGGCTTTCCACCAGGCCTGGTTGCGCGGGCTGGGATGCGGCAGCGGCAGGAAGCGCGGCAGGTATTGTTCGTAGGCCGCGACGGTCTCGGTGAGCGTACCCCTCGCATTCTCACGCAAATAGAATTTCTGCGCATGCCAGCCGACCAGCAGCGTCAGCCGCAGCTGCGGCATGCCGGACATCAGCCGGGGATGCCACGCGGGCGCGCATTCCGGGCGCGGCGGCAGGTCGCCGCTGGCGCCCTTGCCGGGATAGCAGAAGGCGGTCGGAACGATTGCCACCCTTTCGGGAGCATAGAACGCGTCCCGGTCCAGTTGCAGCCAGTCGCGCAGGCGGTCGCCGGACGGGTCGTTCCAGGGAATGCCGGTTTCGTGCACGCGCCGCCCTGGCGCCTGGCCGACGATCAGCAGCCGCGCCGCGGGCGATGCCTGCACCACCGGCCGCGGCCCGTGCGGCAAGTGCTGCGCGCACAGCGTGCACTGCCGGATCTCCTCCAGCAGGATGGGAAAAGGCTTTCCTTTATTGCCTGTCATGTCCGTCGTTCCGGCCGCGTCGCACCGCCGCGGCTGCCGGCCGTCCTACCCTGCCCGCTTCGCCGCGATCGCATTGCCGGCCCGGCTGGCCGCCTTGCGTCCCAGGTGCTGCGAGATGAACTGCCCGGCGTCGACCACCTTGTCGAAGTCGATCCCGGTTTCGATGCCGAGGCCGCGCAGCATGTACAGCACATCCTCGGTCGCGACGTTGCCGGTGGCGCCCTTGGCATACGGGCAGCCGCCCAGGCCGGCCACCGACGAATGGAAGATGCTCACGCCCACGTCCAGCGCCGCGTAGATGTTGACCAGGGCCTGGCCATAGGTGTCATGGAAATGGCCGGACAGCTGCGACAGCGGGTATTCCTTCGCCACCGCCTCGTACACCGCCCGGATGCCGGCCGGGGTGGCCACGCCGATGGTGTCGGCGATGTCGATCTCGTCGCAGCCGAGGTCGCGCAGCCGGCGCACCACGTCCGCCACCGCCGCCGGCGCCACGCCGCCCTGGTAGGGGCAGCCGAACGAACAGCTGATGCTGCCGCGCAGCCGCACCTGGTTCTGCTTCGCCGCCTGCGCGACGTCGCGGAAGCGTTCGATCGATTCCGCGATCGAGCAGTTGATGTTGCGCTGGGAGAAGGCTTCCGACGCGGCGCCGAAGATCACCACTTCATCGGCCTTCGCCGCCAGCGCCGCCTCGAAGCCCTTCATGTTGGGCGTGAGGGCGGAGTAGACGACGCCGGGCTTGCGGCGGATCCGGTCCATCACCTCGGCCGAGGTCGCCATCTGCGGCACCCACTTGGGCGACACGAAGGAGGCGGCTTCGATGTTGGCGAAACCGGCGTCGGTGAGGCGGTCGACCAGCTCGACCTTGACCTCGGCGGGAATGGTTTCCTTCTCGTTCTGCAGGCCGTCGCGCGGGCCGACCTCGACCAGCTTTACCTTGGTGGGCAGGGACATGATGTTTCCTTTTCTGTTTCGATCAGGCGGCCTTGAAGGCCAGCAGCTGCGCGCCCTCGGCCACCTGGTCGCCGACCGCGTACAGCAGGTCCTCGACCGTGCCGTTGGCGGGCGCGGCGATCGTGTGTTCCATCTTCATCGCTTCCATGATCAGCAGCGGCGTGCCCTTCTCCACGGTGCTGCCCTTCTCGGCCAGCACCGCGACGATCTTGCCGGGCATCGGCGCGGTCAGGCGGCCGCCCTCGGCCTCGGCCTCGCCGGCGTGTGCGAGCGGGTCGTTATAGTCGAGCGGGTAGTGCGCGCCGCCGGTGAACACATGGAACTTGTCGCCGTCGCGCACGACCGTGCCGCGCACGGTCGCGCCGTCGAGCTTGATCACCAGCTGGCCGCCATCCTCGGCGACCAGCGTCATCAGCGCGTCGCGTCCGTCGTAGCCGGCGCGCCAGCCGTCACGCGCGTAGCCGATGCGCAGCAGATGCCGGCCGGCGTCGTCGCCGAAGTCGAGGCTGCGCACCAGCTGTCCGTTCATGCGCCAGCCGCTGGTGTCGGCCCAGGGATCATTGGCCGCGCTGTGGCGCTCGGCCGCGAGCAGCGATGCCGCCGCCAGCGCCAGCACCGGCAGCGTGGCCGCCTGCGGCGCCGGGAACAGCGCGTCGCGGTTCCGCTCGATCAGTCCGGTGTCGAGGTCGGCCTGCGAGAACGGCCCGCTTTCGACCAGGCGCTTGAGGAAAGCGACGTTGGTCGCCAGCCCGACCACCTGGTAGTCGGCCAGTGCCTGCGACATGTGGGCCAGCGCTTCGGCGCGGTCCTCGCCCCAGACGATCAACTTGGCGATCATCGGGTCGTAGAACGGGGAGATGGCGTCGCCGGCACGCACGCCGGAATCGATGCGGATCGCCGCCGGACGGCCCTCGGCCACGCCCTTGCCAAGTTCGAAGTTGACCGCCGGCGGCGTGTGCAGGTGGCGCAGCGTGCCGATCGACGGCAGGAAGCCCTTCTCCGGGTTCTCCGCATAAATCCGCGCTTCCAGCGCATGACCGTGGATGCGCAGCGCATCCTGCTTCTTCGGCAACGGCTCCCCGGCCGCCACCCGCAACTGCCATTCGACCAGGTCGAGGCCGGTGATCATCTCGGTGACCGGATGCTCGACCTGCAGGCGGGTGTTCATCTCCATGAAGTAGAAGCTGCCGTCCTGGTTGGCGATGAATTCCACGGTGCCGGCGCCGACATAGCCGACCGCCTTGGCCGCCGCCACCGCCGCCTCGCCCATCGCGCGGCGCCGTTCCGGCGTCATGCCCGGCGCCGGCGCTTCCTCCAGCACCTTCTGGTGGCGTCGCTGCACCGAGCAATCGCGCTCGAACAGGTAGACGCAGTTGCCGCGGGTATCGGCGAACACCTGGATCTCGATATGGCGCGGCCGGGTCAAGTATTTCTCCACCAGCACCTTGTCGTCGCCGAAGCTGTTGATTGCCTCGCGCTTGCAGGAATCCAGCGCCGCCTTGAAATCCTCGCTCTTCTCGACGATGCGCATGCCCTTGCCGCCGCCGCCGGCGGAGGCCTTGAGCAGCACCGGGTAGCCGATGCGGTCGGCCTGCTGCTGCAGGAAGGACGCGTCCTGGTTGTCGCCGTGGTAGCCGGGCACCAGCGGCACGTCCGCAGTTTCCATCAATGCCTTGGCGGCGGACTTCGAACCCATCGCGCGGATGGCCGACGCCGGCGGTCCGATGAAGACCAGGCCGGCTTTCGCACAGGCCTCGGCGAAGTCCTCGTTCTCGGACAGGAAGCCGTAGCCGGGATGGATGGCCTGCGCGCCAGTGGCCAGCGCGACCTCGATGATCTTGTCGGCGCGCAGGTAGCTTTCCTTGGCCGGCGCCGGGCCGATCAGGACCGATTCATCGCATACCGCAACATGTTTGGCATTGGCATCCGCTTCCGAATACACCGCGACGGTCTTGATGCCGAGGCGGTGGGCGGTGGCGGCAACCCGGCAAGCGATTTCGCCGCGGTTGGC
The DNA here is from genome assembly GCF_036563305.1 of Noviherbaspirillum sp. Lineage (GTDB taxonomy): Bacteria > Pseudomonadota > Gammaproteobacteria > Burkholderiales > Burkholderiaceae_D > Noviherbaspirillum. The sequence goes on from NZ_DATCMQ010000015.1 coordinate 94,767, forward strand.
TATCAGGATTTTTGTGAACACAACGGGTCTCCTTTTGGGGTCTGTCTTGGTTCTTTCGGTCTTGCTGCTGTTCTTTGCTGCTGTGTGTCTAGGTACTTGTCGCTGCTTCGGTGCGTGTCTTTGCGTTCGTACGGTATTGCTGCATTGTTCTCTTCGATGCCCCGGTTCTGCTTCCACTCCGCGGGTGCTAGCCGGGACTGGCCCCGGCGGGCCACCTACTTCTTTGCTTCGTCAAAGAAGTAGGCAAGAAAGACGACCCCAAGGCTTGCCCCTTCGGGGTTCCCGCAAAAGAGACGAGTCCCGCGGGAAGCGGGGCAAATTCGCCTTCGGCTCAGACAAGCCCCGCTTCTTTATCCGCGTGACCCGCCTCTTTTGCGGCTGCGCCAAGGGGGACTTCAACTCCCACACCATCCCTACCCTGACCCTTACCTTGAAGGGAAGGGCAATCTGTCGCGAATGTGCGGGCAGCGGGACTTTAGCTGACGCAGTCTTGCTTCTTTGTCTGCGACACCCAGTTCTTCGGCGGCTGCGCCGAGGGGAAACGCAACTTCCACAACGTCCGTACACCATCCCTTACCTTAAAGGGAAGGACAATCCAACGCCGATGCGCAAACAACAAAGAAGTGCGCTGCTTGAAGCACCCGATGCCGCCGGCAAGACCTTGACCAATTCCCTCCCCTTCAAGGGGAGGGTCAGGGAGGGGATGGTTTGGTTTTGCCGTTCCCGTTTGCGCAGCCGGAAAAGAGGTTGGTCTCGCGGATAAAGAAGTGGGGCTTGTGTGAGCCGCAGGCGAGTTTGCCCCGCTTCCCGCGCGGCCTGCCTCTTTTCCGGGCACCCCCGAAGGGGGCAAGCATTCGGGTCGCCTTTCTTGCCTACTTCTTTGGCGAAGCAAAGAAGTAGGTCGCCCGCCGGGGCGAGTCCCGGCTAGTCCCCACGGAGTGGCAACAGCACCGGGGCACCGAAGAAAGACCGGCAGACGAGCCTCCAGACATGCGCGCGGAGAAACCATCGTCGTGCCCCGTATTACTCCGCCATTCCCGCACTCACCTCAGTATGCTTAACCCGCATCCCCAACTTCTCCAGCAACACCCTATCCGCCTCCGCATCCGGATTCCCGGTCGTCAGCAACTTGTCCCCATAAAAAATCGAATTCGCCCCCGCCTGGAAGCACATCGCCTGCACCGCTTCCCCAAGTTCCCGGCGCCCCGCCGACAACCGCACCCGCGCCTTCGGCATGGTGATGCGCGCCACCGCGATGGTGCGCACGAATTCCAGCGGATCGAGCGGATCGAGCCCGTGCAGCGGCGTGCCCGCCACCTGCACCAGGTGGTTGATCGGCACCGACTCCGGATACGGGTCAAGGTTGGCGACCTGGGCGATCAGGCCGGCGCGCTGGCGGCGCGATTCGCCCATGCCCACGATGCCGCCGCAGCAGACCTTGATGCCGGCGCCGCGCACCTTGTTCAGGGTATCGAGCCGGTTCTCGTAGTCGCGGGTGGTGATGATGTTGTTGTAGAACTCGGGCGCGGTGTCGAGGTTGTGGTTGTAGTAGTCGAGGCCGGCGGCGGCGAGGCGCTCCGCCTGGCCGTCTTCCAGCATGCCGAGCGTGGCGCAGGCTTCCAGCCCGAGTTCCTTGACGCCCCGCACCATCGCTTCCACATGGTCGAGGTCGCGATCCTTGGGGCCGCGCCAGGCCGCGCCCATGCAGAAGCGGGTCGCGCCGTGCTCCTTGGCGGCGCGGGCGGCGGCCAGCACCTGTTCCAGTTCCAGCAGCTTCTGCGCCTGCACGCCGGTGTCGTAGCGCGCCGCCTGCGGGCAGTAGCCGCAATCCTCCGGGCAGCCGCCGGTCTTGATCGAGAGCAGCGTCGCCAGCTCCACTTCCTGCGGATCGAAATGCTGGCGATGCACCTGCTGGGCGCGGAACATCAGCTCGTTGAACGGCAGGTTGAACAGGTCCAGCACCTTGTCCACCGGCCAGGCTTTTTCGGCTTCGGCGCGGGCGGCGGCGGGAGTGCGGAGTTCGCGGAACGGAATGGCATGAACGGACATGGGTTTCCTTCTTCAGTGATGCCCGGGGCGGCCCTGCGGCCAGCCCGGCAGGCGTGCAAAATCGAGATGTGCGGCGGCCTCGGCCGGCGACGGCGCGGCCAGGCGGGGGATGCGGCCGAGCAGCGGGGCCGGCAGTCGCGCGGCGAGGGATTCTACATTGGCGTCGAGATGGCGCATGCCGGCATCGACCGTATTGGCGACCCAGCCGGCCAGCGTGAGCCCGCGCGCCGCGACCGCCTGCGCCGTCAGCAGCGCGTGGCTCAGGCAGCCGAGCCGCAGGCCGACCACCATGATCACCGGCAGCGCCAGCTGTTGCGCCAGGTCGGCCGTGTCCTCTTCTTCATTCAGCGGTACGCAAAAGCCGCCGACCCCTTCCACCACGACGGCATCCGCCTGCGCCGCCGCTTGCCGGTAGCAATCCAGCACCGGCGCAATGCGCAGCGCGATCCCCTCGCCGGCCGCGGCCAGGTGCGGCGCCGCCGCGTCGCGCAGCAGGAAGGGCGTCGTCAGCGCCCGTGGCAGCGACAGGCTGGCGGCAGCGGCGATGGCGTCGACGTCCTCGTTATGCCAGCCGTCGCCGCGCCATTCCATGCCGGCAGCGAAAGGTTTCATGCCGGCGGCGCGCAACCCGCGCCGGCCCAGGCCGTGCAGCAGCGCGCAGGTCACCAGGGTCTTGCCGATCTCGGTGTCGGTGCCGGTGACGAACCAGGCCGGAATGCTCATGCGGCAGCCTCCAGCGTGTTGAGCGCCTGCGCCAGGCGGGCGACGTCCTGCATGCGATGGGCGGCCGACAGCGTGACGCGCAGCCGCGCCGTCTCCTTCGGCACGGTGGGCGGCCGGATCGCCGGTACCCACAGGCCCTGCGCATGCAGCGCTGCCGCCGCATCCAGCGCGTCGCTGTTGGTTCCGATCACCACCGGCTGTATCGGTGTCTCCGACGGCAGCAGCCGCCAGCGGCGCAGCGACAGCGACGCGCGCAGTTCGGCGACCAGCGCGCGCAGGTGGGTGCGGCGCTCGGCGCCCTCGTGCCCCGCAATGATGGCGAGGCTGGCCAGCAGCGCATGCGCCAGCGCCGGCGGCGTCGCGGTGCTGTAGATGTAGGGCCGGGCGCGCTGCACCAGCCATTCGATCACGGTCTCGTGGGCGGCGACGAATGCGCCGCCCACGCCGGCGGCCTTGCCGAGCGTGCCCATGTAGACGACATTGGGCGAGCGCACGCCGCAGTGTTCGAGCGCGCCGCGACCGTGCGCGCCGAGCACGCCGAAACCGTGCGCGTCGTCGATCACCAGCCAGGCGTCGTACCGCTCGCACAGCGCCTGCAGCGCGGCGAGCGGCGCAAGGTCGCCGTCCATGCTGAACACGCTGTCCGTCACCACCAGCTTGCGGCTGGCGGTACTTGCCTGCAGCAGACGCGCCAGCGCCGCGACGTCGCCATGCGCGTAGACCTGCACCTCGGCGCGCGACAGGCGGGCGCCGTCGATCAGCGACGCATGGTTGAGCGACTCGGAGAACAAGGCGGCGTCGCGGCCGCCGAGCGCCGACAGCAGTGCCAGGTTGGCCATGTAGCCGGTGCAGAAGTAGAGCGCGCGCGCCTGCGCGATCGACGGTGACATGAATGCCGCCAGCGCTTCCTCCAGCAGGACGTGGGCGCGGGAATGCCCGCTGATCAGGTGCGAGGCGCCACTGCCCGCGCCATACCTTGCCGCGCCCTCGCGCAGCGCCTCGACCACGGCCGGATGGGCGGCGAGGCCGAGGTAGTCGTTGCTGCAGAACGCCAGCAGCGGGTGGCCGTCCACCGTCATCTGCGGCGCGCACGGGGTTTCCGCGGTGCGCAGCCGGCGCCGCAGGCCGTGCTGGTCGAGCGCGCGCAGCGACTGCGCCAGTCCGGCGATCAGTGCGCTCATGCCAGCGTCCTGTCGAAGGCGGCGAGCGTGCGGGAGGCCAGCAGCGCGGTCTCCTCCTCGTCGAGGATGTAGGGCGGCATCAGGTAGACCGTCCTGCCGATCGGCCGCAACAACAGTTCCTGCTGCAGCGCCTCGGTGAAGAAACGGCGCGCAAAGCCGGCGTCGGCGTCCACGGCGTCGAAGGCCCAGATCATGCCGCGCTGGCGGAAATGGCTTACCCGCGGATGCCCGGCCAGCGGCGCCAGCGCGCGCGTCATGCTGTCCGCCCGTTGGCGGTTCCGGCGCAGCACGTCGTCTTCCTCGAAGATGGCCAGCGTCGCCAGCGCGGCGCGGCAGGCGAGCGGATTGCCGGTATAGGAATGCGAATGCAGGAAACCGCGGGTGATGTCCTCGTCGTAGAAGGCCTGGTAGATGGCGTCGCGCGTCATCACCAGCGACAGCGGCAGGTAGCCGCCACTGATGCCCTTGGACAGGCAGATGAAGTCGGGCCAGATGCCGGCCTGCTCGCAGGCGAAAAAGCTGCCGGTGCGGCCGCAGCCGACGGCGATCTCGTCGGCGATCAGGTGCACCTGGTAGCGGTCGCACAATGCGCGCACCAACTGCAGATACAGCGGATCGTGCATCGCCATGCCGGCCGCGCATTGCACCAGCGGCTCGAGGATGATGGCGGCGATGCTGTCGCCGCGCTGCTGCAGCAGTTCCTCCAGCGCGCCGGCGGCACGGCGTGCAACATCTGCCGGGCTTTCGCCGTCGGCTGCCTGGCGCGCATCAGGCGACGCGACGACATGGGCCTGCCGCAGCAGCGGGCCGTAGGCGTCGCGGAACAGCGCAACGTCGGTCACCGCCAGCGCGCCCACCGTCTCGCCATGGTAGCTGCCCTGCAGGCAGACGAATTCGCGCTTGCCGGCGCGACCGCTGTTGCGCCAGTAGTGGAAGCTCATCTTGAGTGCGATCTCGGTGGCCGAGGCGCCGTCGGATGCATAGAACGCGTGGCCGAGCACGCCGCCGGTCATCGCCGACAGCTGCTCCGACAGCCGCACCACCGGCTCATGGGTGAAGCCGGCCAGCATCGCATGCTCGAGCAGGTCGAGCTGCTCGCGCAGCGCGGCATTGATGCGCGGATTGGCATGGCCGAACAGGTTGACCCACCAGGAACTGATCGCGTCGAGATAGCGCTTGCCCTGGCGGTCGTACAGCCAGGCGCCGCGGCCATGGCTGACCGGGATCAGCGGCATGCGCTCGTGATGCTGCATCTGCGTGCACGGATGCCAGACGCTTTTCAGGCTGCGTGCGACCCAGGCGGATTGTTCGGTGTGGCTCAATGGCGGCTCCAGGATGAGGGTTCAGCTCAACCAGCCCGGCTTAGCTTTCTCCAGGAACGACTTCACGCCCTCCTTGCCTTCGTCCGAGCTGCGTATGTCCGCGATCCGCTGTGCCGTGTCGGCGATCAGGTGCGCCGTCAGCGGCGCACCGGCGATGTCCTGCACCAGGCGCTTGGCTTCCTTCACTGCGTTCGGGCTGTTCCCGGCTAGCGACTTGAGGATGCCCGTCACGGCGGCATCGAGTTCGGCGGCGGGTGCAAGCTGGTGCACGAAGCCGATGCGGTGCGCCTCCTGCGCGGAGAAACGCTCCGCAGTCAGGAAGTAGCGGCGCGAGGCGTTTTCGCCCATGGCGCGGATCACGTAGGGCGAGATTGTCGCAGGAATAAGACCGAGTTTTACCTCGCTCAGGCAGAAATTGGCTGTCTCTGCGGCAACAATGATGTCGCATGCCGCCACCAGTCCCATGCCGCCGGCGTAACAGTCGCCCTGCACCTTCGCCAGCACCGGCTTGGGGCAGGTGTAGATGGTGCGCAGCATTTCCGCCAGCTGCGCCGCGTCCGCCAGGTTCTCCTCGCGGGTATAGGCGGCCATCTTCTTCATCCAGTTGAGGTCGGCGCCCGCGCAGAACGCCGGGCCGTTCGCTGCCAGCACGATCGCGCGCAGTTCGGCCGACGCGCCCAGCGCGCGGAAGGCGCCGGTGATCTCGGCGATGGTGGTCTCGTTGAACGCGTTGCGCACGTCGGGCCGGTTGAGGGTGACGGTCGCCACCCGGCCTTCCGTGGTTACGTTGAGGGTCTGGAATTCCATGATTACATCCTGAACACGCCGAACTTGGTTTCCGGGATCGGCGCGTTGAGCGCCGCGCTGAGTCCGAGCCCGAGCACCATGCGGGTGTCGGCCGGGTCGATGACGCCGTCGTCCCACAGACGCGCGGTCGCGTAATACGGATGCCCCTGCAGCTCGTACTGCTCGCGGATCGGCGCCTTGAACGCCTCTTCCTCCGCGGCGCTCCAGCTGCCTCCCTTGCCCTCGATGCCGTCGCGCTTGACGGTGGCCAGCACGCCCGCCGCCTGCTCGCCGCCCATCACCGAGATGCGCGCGTTGGGCCACATCCACAGGAAGCGCGGCGAATACGCGCGGCCGCACATACCGTAGTTGCCGGCGCCGAAGCTGCCGCCAATGATCACCGTGAACTTGGGCACCGATGCCGTCGCCACCGCGGTCACCATCTTGGCGCCGTTGCGGGCGATGCCTTCGTTCTCGTACTTGCGGCCGACCATGAAGCCGGTGATGTTCTGCAGGAAGACCAGCGGGATCTTGCGCTGGCAGCACAGCTCGATGAAGTGCGCGCCCTTGAGCGCCGACTCCGAGAACAGGATGCCGTTGTTGGCGATGATCCCGACCGGCATGCCGAAGATGTGTGCGAAGCCGCACACCAGCGTGGTGCCATAGCGCGCCTTGAACTCGTCGAAGGCGCTGCCGTCCACCACCCGCGCGATCACTTCCCGCACGTCGAAGGGCTTGCGGGTGTCGGTCGGGATCACGCCGTACAGTTCCTGCGCGTCGTACTTCGGCGGCACCGGTTCGCGCAGCAGCACCTGCTGCGGCTTCTGGCGGTTCAGGTTGCCGACGATAGTGCGCGCCAGCGACAGCGCGTGCAGGTCGTCCTGCGCCAGGTGGTCGGCCACGCCCGACAGCCGGGTGTGGACGTCGCCGCCGCCCAGGTCCTCCGCGCTCACCACCTCGCCGGTCGCCGCCTTTACCAGTGGCGGGCCGCCGAGGAAGATGGTGCCCTGCTCCTTGACGATGATGGATTCGTCGCTCATCGCCGGCACATACGCGCCGCCGGCGGTGCAGGAACCCATCACCACCGCAACCTGCGGTATGCCCCGGGCCGACATGTTGGCCTGGTTGTAGAAGATGCGGCCGAAGTGATCGCGGTCGGGGAACACCTCGTCCTGGTTCGGCAGGTTGGCGCCGCCGGAGTCGACCAGGTAGATGCAGGGCAGGTTGTTCTGGTCGGCGATCTCCTGCGCGCGCAGGTGCTTCTTGACCGTGACCGGGTAGTAGGTGCCGCCCTTGACGGTGGCGTCATTGCAGACGATCACGCATTCCTGCCCGGCCACGCGGCCGATGCCGGTGATGATGCCGGCCGCCGGCGCGGCGTCGTCGTACATGCCGTAGGCCGCCATCTGCGACAGCTCGAGGAAAGGCGTGCCCGGGTCGAGCAGCATCTGCACCCGGTCGCGCGGCAGCAGCTTGCCGCGCGCAGTGTGCTTGGCGCGCGCGGCTTCGCCGCCGCCGAGCGCGATCTGTTCCACCTTGGCCTTCAGGTCGTCCACCAGTTTCTGCATTGCCGCGGCATTCGCGCGGAAGTCCTCCGCGCGCGGATTGAGCTTGGATTCGAGGATAGTCATCTGTTGTTATCTGCCTTCTGGAAAACTGCCGTCCACGTAAAACCATTTGCCGCCTTCCCTGCGGAAGCGGCTCACCTCATGCATGCGATGGGCGCGCCCGCCCACCTTGTAGCGTGCGACGAACTCCACGATGGCGGAGTCGCCGTCCTGCTCATGCCTGCGCACTTCCAGTCCCAGCCACTTGCCGCCGTCGTCCTGCGTCAGATCTTCCGCAGGGCGGGTCTCCGGGTGCCAGGTGTGCTTCAGGTAGGCCTCGTCGCGCCGCGTGTAGGCGGTGTAGCGCGACCGCATCAGCTGCTCCGCCGTCTGCGGCAGCTCGCCGTCATCAATGTATCGGCCGCAGCAAGCGGCGTAATCCTTGCCGCCGCAGGGGCAGGCGGCGCTTGCGGTCGTCTTCATGCCAGAGCCAGGGCAGGCAGCTGCGCCATGTCGTCGAACACCCGCTCGGCGCCAGCCTCCAGCAACAACTGCGCATCCATCAGCTCGGCATAGCCGTACACCGTCATGCCGGCCGCGCGTGCGGCGGTGATGCCGGTCGGCGTATCTTCCACCACCAGGCAACGCTCCGGCGCCACGCCCATCACCTGCGCTGCCTGCAGGTAGACATCCGGCGCCGGCTTGGTGCGCGCGACTTCCATGCCGCTGAACATCCTGCCCTCGAACCAGGGCCGCAGCCCGGTCTTGCCCAGCGTCAGCTCCATCTTGGGCCGGTCGGCGCCGCTGGCGACGCAGAACTTCATGCCCGCCGCATGCAGGCGTTCGACCGCCGCCGCGACGTTGCGCACCGGCGCGACACCCTGGGCCAGCGCGGCATTGCGACGCGCGACGAACTGCTGGTAGAAATCGGGCGGCGCGGGCCGGCCTATCCGCTGTTCGATCATCGGGATCTCGTCCCGCACAAGGCGGCCGACGAATGCGCTGTAGGTCTCCTGCAGCGTGATGTTCCAGCCGAGCTCGCACAGCATCGCGGCCAGCACCTTGCATGTCGCCAGCTCGCTGTCCACCAGTACGCCGTCGCAATCGAATGCGACCATGTCGAAACGTGCCATTACGCCTTCTTTGTCTTTTCCGCCACCGGCGCGCCGGCGGCCTTCCATGCGCCGAAGCCGCCCTCGATATGGGCAACGTTCTCCATGCCCATGTCCTGCACGGTCTTGGTGGTCAATGCGCTGCGCCAGCCGGCGGCGCAGAAGAAAATGAATTCCTTCTTCTCGCCAAACACCGGCTTGAAGTAAGGCGAGTCGGGATCGACCCAGAATTCGATCATGCCACGCGGCGCGGGAAAGGCGCCGGGGATCACGCCCTCGCGCTCCAGCTCGCGCACGTCGCGCACGTCGACGAACTGCACGTTCGGATCGTCGAGCCTGGCGCGGGCTTCCTCGACGCTGTAGGTCTTCACCTGCGCCATCGCTTCATCGACCAGTTGCCGGTAACCCTTCTTCATGCGAGCGCCCTCCCGATCAGGATTTTCTGGATGTCGCTGGTGCCTTCGTAGATCTGGCAGACGCGCACGTCGCGGTAGATGCGCTCCACAGGGAAATCGCTGACGTAGCCATAGCCGCCGTGGACCTGGATCGCGTCCGAGCAGACCCGCTCCGCCATCTCGGTAGCGAACAGCTTGGCCATTGCCGCTTCCTTCAGGCAGGGCTTGCCGGCATCCTTCAGGCTCGCCGCGTGCAGGATCAGCTGGCGCGCGGCCTCGATCTGCGTCGCCATGTCGGACAGGCGGAACTGCACCGCCTGGTGCTCGAACAGGGTCTTGCCGAAGGAGGTGCGCTCCTTGGCGTAGGCCAGCGCCGCATCGAAGGCCGCGCGCGCCATGCCGACCGCCTGCGAGGCGATACCGATGCGCCCGCCCTCCAGTCCGGACAGCGCGATCTTGTAGCCCTGCCCTTCCTCGCCGATCAGGTTGGCCGCCGGAATGCGGCAGTTCTCGAACAGGATCTGCGCGGTGTCGGACGAATGCTGGCCGAGCTTGTCCTCCAGCCGAGCCACGATGTAGCCGGGCGTGCTGGTCGGCACCCAGAACGCGCTGATGCCGCGCTTGCCGGCCGCCTTGTCGGTGACCGCCATCACGATCGCCACATCCGCATGCTTGCCGCTGGTGATGAATTGCTTGACGCCGTTCAGCATGTAGTGGTCGCCGTCGCGCGTCGCGGTCGTGCGCAGCGCCGAGGCGTCGCTGCCGACATGCGGCTCGGTCAGGCAGAAGGCGCCGAGCATCTCGCCGCGCGCCAGCGGCTTCAGCCATTGCTCCTTCTGCGCATCGTTGGCATAGGCCATGGCAATGCTGCAGACCGGGCAGTTGTTGACCGAGATGATGGTGGAGGTGCCGCCGTCGCCGGCCGCGATTTCCTCCAGCACCAGCGCCAGCGACACATAGTCGAGGCCGGCGCCGCCCAACTCTTCCGGCACCGCCACGCCGAACGCGCCGAGCTGCGCGAGGCCCTCCAGCGCCTCCTTCGGAAAGTGGTGTTCCTTGTCCCAGCGCGCGGCATTCGGCGCCAGCAGTTCTTCGGAAAATTCCCGCATTGCGTCGCGGATCATCTGGTGCTGTTCGGATAGAACCATGTCGTGTCCCGGTGGATGTCCCTGTCGGCACCCGCTTGTGGCGGGCGCCTGTTGTTGTATTTGCGGCCAGCCCTTACCAGGCCAGGTGCTTGCCGACGTAGTTGCGGAAGCTGCCGCTATCTTTTGCCTCCAGCCCGCCGATCACCTTCAGCAGGCCGCCCACGCTCTCCTCGACGGAAATGGTGGCGTTCTCCCCGCCCATGTCGGTACGGACCCAGCCGGGGCAGAGCGCGACGCACACTGCACCCGGGTAGTCGAAGGCGGCGGTCTTCACCACCATGTTCAGGGCCGCCTTGGACGCCCGATACAGCCAGCCATAGCTTGACGACGCCTCGGTGATGCCGGCCATGCCGCTGCTGATAAAGGCGAACTTGCCCTGCGCGGCCTCGACCATCGGCGCGACCATGGGTATCGCCTGCATCGCGCCCAGCACGTTGGTGTGCATGACCTGGTCGAAGTCCTGCACTGTCGGCGCGTTGCGTTCCTGCTTGCGCGGGCCGTACACGCCGGCCACGTAGACGGCCAGGTCGAGCTTCTCGCCGTCCAGCTGCCAGCCGAGACCGGCCATCGATTCCGGCTTTGTCACATCCAGCTTGAGCGCCTGCGCGCCGAGGTCGTGCAGCGCCTGCAGCCCGGCGTCGTCACGCGCCGTGGCGAACACCTTCCAGCCGTCGCCGCGGAGTTGCCGAACGAATTCATGGCCGATGCCGCGCGAGGCGCCGATGATGAGTGCGGTAGGCATGCCGTTCTCCTTCCAGTACCGTCAGGTGCCGGGCGGCGCATTGTGCCCCGCCCGTTGCTGCCTCGATCAGACCAGCTCGATCGCCATTGCGGTGCCTTCGCCGCCGCCGATGCACAGCGCCGCGACGCCCATCTTGCCGCCGGTCTTCTGCAGCGCGCCGATCAGGGTCACGATGATGCGCGCGCCGGAGGCGCCGATCGGATGGCCGAGCGCGCATGCGCCGCCGTGGATGTTGACCTTCGCATGGTCGATGCCGTGCTCGCGCATCGCCGCCATCGGCACCGCCGCGAAGGCTTCGTTGATCTCGAACAGGTCCACGTCCCTGGTGGTGAGGCCGAGCTTCTTGTACAGCTTCTCGATCGCGCCGACCGGCGCCGTGGTGAACCAGTTCGGCTCCTGCGAATGCGTCGCATGGCCGAGCACGCGGGCGATCGGCTTGCAGCCGAGCTTCTTCGCGGTCGATTCGCGCATCATCACCAGCGCGGCGGCGCCGTCGTTGATCGAGGACGAGGAGGCGGCGGTGATGGTGCCGTCCTTCTTGAAGGCCGGCTTCAGCGCCGGGATCTTGTCGAGCTTGGCCTTGAGCGGGCCTTCATCCTTGTCCACGACGACCTCGCCGCCCTTGGCGGCCACGGTGACCGGCGCGATTTCCCACTTGAACGCGCCGCTGGTGGTCGCGGCCTGCGCGCGCTTCACCGACTCGATCGCGTAGGCGTCCTGCTCCTCGCGGGTGAACTGGTACTTGGCCGCACACTCCTCGGCGAAGGTGCCCATCGAACGGCCGCGCTCGTAGGCATCCTCCAGTCCGTCCAGCATCATGTGGTCGTACATCATGCCGTGGCCGATGCGGTAGCCGCCGCGCGCCTTCGGGATCAGGTAGGGCGCATTGGTCATCGACTCCATGCCGCCGGCGACGACCACGTCATTGGTACCGACCACCAGCGAGTCGAATGCGAACATCGCGGCCTTCATCGCCGAGCCGCACATCTTGGACAGGGTGACGGCGCCGGCGGACACCGGAATGCCGGCCTTGATCGCCGCCTGCCGCGCAGGCGCCTGGCCCTGGCCGGCCATCAGGCAGTTGCCGAACAGGACTTCGTTCACATGCTGCGGCTCCAGGTTGGCGCGCTCGACGGCGGCGCGGATCGCGACCGCGCCCAGTTCGGCTGCCGTCAGCGCGGAAAAATCGCCCTGAAAGGCGCCCATCGGGGTGCGGGCTGCGCCGACGATGACAATAGGATCGTTGTTCATTAGGGTCTCCAAGGGTCATGCAGCCTGGGCTGCGGGATTGAATGGTTTGTAACTGAATCGCAATTCCTGCGGATACGGAAATACGTCTTCAACATGGCCATCCAGGATTCGCTGTTTGGCGTTCTGCCAGTACTGTGGGGTGAGCAGGTCAGCATGGTGCTTCATGAAATACTTGCGCACTTGCGGATTGCCGAGCAAAAAGGTGCCGAACTGCTCCGGGAACACGTCGTTCTTCGCGACCGGATACCAGGGTTCGCTGGCCATCTCGTCTTCCTCGTTGCGCGGCGTCGGGATCGCCCGGAAATTGCAGTCGGTGATGTACTCGATCTCGTCATAGTCGTAGAACACGACCCGGCCGTGGCGGGTGACGCCGAAGTTCTTGTACAGCATGTCGCCGGGGAAGATGTTCACGCCCACCAGGTCCTTGATCGCGTTGCCGTACTCGACGATGCCGTGCTCCATGGCCGCATGGTCGCCGCGCTTCTCGGCCTCGGCCAGCCAGATGTTGAGCGGCGTCATCCGGCGTTCGATGTACACATGCTTCACGATGATCTCGTCGCCCTCTTCCTCGACGATCGACGGCGCGACTTCCTTCAGCTCCGCCAGAAGTTCGGACGAGAATCGCGCGCGCGGGAAGGCGACGTTCGAGTACTCCAGCGTGTCCGCCATGCGGCCGACGCGGTCGTGGTACTTCACCAGCAGGTACTTTTCCTTGACCAGGGCGCGGGTGGTGTCCTTCGGTGGCGGAAAGAAATCCTTGATCGCCTTGAATACGTACGGGAAGGACGGCAGCGCGAACACCACCATCACCAGCCCGCGGATGCCGGGCGCCGCCTCGAAGCAGTCGGAGGAATGCTTCAGGTGGTGCAGGAAGTCGCGGTAGAACGCCGCCTTGCCCAGCTTCTGCAGCCCGAGGATGGTGTAGATCTCGCTGCGCGGCTTGTACGGCATCAGCGTGCGCAGGAAATGCACATAAGCCGACGGCACCTCCATGTCGACCATGAAGTAGGCGCGGGTGAACGAAAACAGCACCGTGATCAGCGTCGGATCGAACAGCACGGTGTCGAGCACCAGTTCCCGCTTGCGGTTGTACAGGATGGGCACGACGAACGGGAACACGCGGTTGCCGTTGATGCACTTGCCGACGATGTAGGCGCCCTTGTTGCGGTAGAACAGGCTGGACAGCACCTGGATCTGGTGGTTCGGCTCCAGCATTTCGGTGCCGAACATCGCGCGCATCCGCGTCTCCACGAAGCCGACGTCGCGGTCGAGGTCGGCGAACGGCGGCGTCAGCTGGAAGTTCGTGATGATGCGCCTGAGCGTGTAGTGCAAGCCGTCGGTGGCCGGGTAGTAGACGCGGTAGGTCGGTTGCGGCTCGTCGGTTTCCAGGTACTCGGTCGAGACCGCCGGACGCACGAAGATGAAATCGTTGTGGTAGTACGAGCGGTGCAGGATGTTGCAGCATACCGAGTTGAAGAAGGTCTCCGCCAGCTCGGGCTGCTTGTGGTTGACCAGCAGGCCGATGTAATGCAGCTTCACTTCGCGCCAGACCTCGTCGCCGATCTCGTCCTGGGAATACTCGTCCTCCAGCACGTGCACGCATTCCTGCACACGGGTGTCGTAGAAGGCGATGCGCTCGCGCGCGTTGCGCTGCGCGGCCTTCCAGTCGCCGCGCTCGAAGAAGCGGCGCGCATCCTGGCTGGCCTGCCGGAACAGCCGGTAGTGCTTGTCGAATCCATCGAGGATGGTGCGCGCGATGTCGAACGCGATCTGCGAGGACAGGAGCTTGGGGAAGGCGGTCTGGGGCATGGCGGCGGTCAGAGCGTGAACTGGACTTTCCAGTCCTCCAGTTTAGCCAAATCCACGCCGATGCCGCCGCAGACGACGAACAGTGGCCGCGAGAAAGATTGCAGTTCCGGCAAGCTGTCGTAGCCGACCGCCAGCGCTGCGCCGCAGGCGGGCTCGACCAGGGTGCGCATGTCGTCGGCGAAGCGGCGGCAGGCAGCGACAGCCCGCGCGTCGCTGACCACCACGCTGCGCACGTCGTGGCGGCGGGTCCAGTCGAACGCCTGCTGCGCCACCCGGCGCGCACCGAGGGTGCCGGCGATCGAGGTGATGGCCGGCAGGCTGACCAGCTCCCCGGCCCGCACCGCGGCATGCAGGGAGGCGGCGCCGTCGGTCTCGACCGCGATCAGCGGCACATGGGCGAGGCTGTTGCGATGCAGGCCTTCGAGGATGCCGCTCATCAGGCCGCCGCCGCCGACCGAGCAGACAACGACGTCGAATTCGCCCTGCCGCGCCGCCTCGTCGATCAGGGTCGCGTTGCCGTCCCAGATGTCGGGATGGTCGAACGGCGGCACGTACATCACGTCCGGCGCCTCGCACAGCCGCAGTGCGTATTCATTGGCCTCGTCCCACACCGCCCCATGTACCAGGACCTCGGCGCCGATGTCGCGTATGCGCCGGCGCACCGTTTCATGGGTGGTTTGCGGCACCACGATGGTGGTGCGCAGGCCCAGCGCCTGGCCGGCCACCGCGGCGGCGAATCCCGCGTTGCCGCCGGACGGACAGACGAAGTGCCGGATGCCGCCGCCGGCCGCGCGCTGGCACATGCGGCCGATGCCGCGCAGCTTGAAGGAACCCGAAGGCTGGAGGTTTTCCATCTTCAGCAGCACGTTCTTGCCGAGCGCGGCGGACAGTCCGTCATGGCGGAGCAGCGGTGTGGAAATGTGGAGCGAAGTCATGGCTGGAATATGGAGGCGATCTGAAAAAATGTCATTACCGTAGGATTACTACTCCCGCGGCAGGACCGCCATGGTACCGGACAGCTTGCTGACGAGCGTGCTGCCGCCTGCGCTGACCGCGAACACTTCCGACTCCACCACGTGGAAGGCCCTGCCCGGTTTCAGCACCGTGGCACGGCAGAACAACGACTCGCCGCGCGCGGCGCGCAGCAGGTGGATCTTGAACTCGACCGTCAGGATATAGCCGTCCGCCGGCGTCACCGTCATCGCCGCGCCGCCTGCCGTGTGGTCGGCGATGGTCGACAGCACGCCGGCATGCACCACGCCGGTGTGCTGCAGGTGGCGCGCCTCCAGCGTCAGCGCCGACTCGCACCAGCCTGGCCCGCAATCCCTGAGCGCAATCCCGAGCTCGGCCAGGAAGGCCGCTTCCCGGAAGCCGCGGGTGACGACGTCGCGATAGGCTGGATCGGGGGCAGTCAGTGGCATGCCGGTCTCCGGTGGGGCCGCGCCGGTGGCACGGCGCGGCATCTGCTTGCTTGGTCTGTGCTTATCTGGTCTCGGCGAACAGCTCGCGGCCGATCAGCATGCGGCGGATCTCGCTGGTGCCGGCCCCGATCTCGTACAGCTTGGCGTCGCGCCACAGGCGGCCGGTCGGATTCTCGTTGATGTAGCCGTTGCCGCCCAGGGTCTGGATCGCCTCGCCGGCCATCCAGGTCGCCTTTTCCGCCGAATACAGGATGGCGCCGGCGGCATCCTTGCGCAGCGCGCGCACCTGCTCCGGACTGGTCGCACGGTCGCAGGCCTGGCCGACCGCATACACATAGGCCTTGCATGCCATCATGGTCGAATACATGTCGGCGATCTTGCCCTGCATCAGCTGGAACTCGCCGATCGGCTGCCCGAACTGCTTGCGCTCATGGATGTAGGGAACGACCACGTCCATGCAGGCCTGCATGATGCCGAGCGGGCCGCCGGACAGCACGGTGCGTTCGAAATCGAGGCCGGACATCAGCACATTGACGCCGCGCCCGAGTCCGCCAAGCACGTTTTCCGCCGGCACTTCGCAGTCCTGGAACACCAGTTCGCCGGTGTGGGAGCCGCGCATGCCGAGCTTGTCGAGCTTCTGCGCGACCGAGAATCCCTTGAAACCCTTTTCGATCAGGAACGCGGTCATGCCGCGCGGGCCGGCTTCGATGTCGTTTTTGGCGTAGACCACCAGCACGTCGGCATCGGGACCGTTGGTGATCCACATCTTGGTGCCATTGAGCACCCAGCGGTCGCCTTTCCAGTCGGCCCGCAGCTTCATGCTGACCACGTCGGAGCCGGCGTTCGGCTCGGACATCGCCAGCGCGCCGACGTACTCACCGGAGATCAGCTTGGGCAGGTACTTCGCCTTCTGTTCCGGGGTGCCGTTGCGCTTGATCTGGTTGACGCAGAGGTTGGAGTGCGCGCCGTAGGAAAGCCCGACCGAAGCCGAGGCGCGCGAAATCTCCTCCATCGCCACGATGTGGGCGAGATAGCCCATGTCGGTGCCGCCGTATTCCTCGCCGACGGTCACGCCGAGCAGGCCGAGTTCGCCCATCTTCTTCCACAGGTCCATCGGAAACTGGTCGCTGCGGTCGATCTCGGCGGCGCGCGGCGCGATTTCCGCCTGGGCGAATTGCTGCACGGTCTCGCGCAGCGCGGCGATGTCCTCGCCATGGTCAAAGGTCAAGCCGGGCAGGTGCAGCATGTCGTCCTCACTGGATGTCGTTGGATGGGCGGCGGTGATGCGGATGATACCGCCAACTTACGTTTACGTAAACGTAAAGCAACGCGGTGGAATCGCGATGTTTGACGACGCTCAGGCGGCATCCCTGAGCTTGCGTCCCGCCGGCCTGGATGCGCCGCCCGGCTTGCCCGCCTTGCCCTGCTCGATCAGGCGCCGGCATTCTTCCTCGTGGGCCGCAATCTCCGCCAGCGTCACTTCCAGGTCCTCGCGCTGCCGCTCCAGGGTTTCCCGGTGCTGGGCCAGGACCGTCAGGAAGCGCTTGAGCTGGGCCTCGGTATCCTTCGGCGACTCGTACATGTCGACCAGCGCCTTGATTTCCGAGAGCGACAGTCCCAGCCGCTTGCCGCGCAGCGTCAGCTTCAGCCGGGTGCGCTCGCGCGCGTTGTAGACGCGCGTGCGCCCGCCCGCCCCTTCCCGCTTCGGGCTGAGCAGGCCCTGGTCTTCATAGAAACGGATGGCGCGCGGCGTCACGTCGAATTCGCGGGCCAGTTCGGTGATGGTGTAGGTTGGCATGGCTGGTACGGACGTCGTCAGCAGTGATGGGACTTTGTGTTTAGAATCCTGGGTATGCGATTGCAGTTTACGTTAACGTAAAGCGCCGGCCTATTGTAGGCGCGCGCCGCGGAAATGTGAACATGCCGTTTTGCCAACCCGACGCAGGAAAGCCCACGCATGAATCCCCTCGAAGCCCAGCTCGACTATCCTTTCGCCGACCAGCTGCCGGAACACGGCGGCGTGCGCGAGATTGCGCCCGGTGTACTGTGGGTGCGGATGGGCCTGCCGTTCGCGCTCGACCACATCAACCTCTGGCTGCTGCGCGACGGCGATGCCTGGACCATTGTCGATTGCGGCATCGCCAGCGACAGTACCCGCGCGGGATGGGACAGCGTGTTTGCCGCCCATCTCGACGGCCTGCCGGTACGGCGCCTGATCGTCACCCATTGCCACCCGGACCACGTCGGCCTGGCCGGCTGGCTGTCGGAGCGCTGGGACGCGCCGGTCTGGATGACCACGGGCGAGTTCGGTTTTGCCCGCATGATGGCCGCCTCCCTGCCGGGCGTCGACGGCACGGCCGCGCTGCCGCATTTCGAACGGCACGGGCTGCGCGACCCCGAGATGCTGGAAAAGCTTGGCAGCCGCAAAAGCTACTACCCCAGCCTGGTGCCGTCCGTCCCCACCGCCTACCGCCGCATGCAGGACGGGCAGGCATTGCGCATCGGCGAGCATGAATGGAAAGTGATTACCGGCTTCGGCCATTCGCCGGAGCACGCGTCGCTCCATTGCGCCGCGCTCGGCCTGCTGATCTCGGGCGACATGGTGCTGCCGCGCATTTCCACCAACGTGTCGGTGTTCGCGGTCGAGCCGGAGGCCAACCCGGTCCAGCTCTATCTCGATTCGCTGCTGAAGTTCGGCGGGCTGCCGGCGGACACCCTGGTGCTGCCCGCGCACGGGAGGCCGTTCCGCGGACTGCATACCCGCATCCGGCAGTTGCAGGAGCATCATGAGGCGCGGCTGGCGGAAGTGGTCGAGGCCTGCGCCACGCCGCAGTCCGCCAGCGACATCGTGCCGATCATGTTCCGCCGCCCGCTCGACGCCCACCAGTTGACCTTTGCGCTGGGCGAGGCCCTGTCCCACCTGCACAAGCTGTGGTTCGACGGCGTGCTCGGGCGCAAGGTCGGCGCCGACGGCGTCATCCGCTTCCAGCGCGGCGACTGATCCCCCTCTCCGCGGAGCGCGGTCCGGGCGTCGGGCCGTGCCCTCACCGGCTGTCGGCTGCGGCCCGCGCACGCCCGCGCTGACCCGCCCTCGCGCGCCCCTCAAGGTGCGCCGCGCGCCCTGTGCGCTTTCTATCGAAAAAATGATCTGGCGTGTTGGCGGGCGTCGCTTATCGTAAGTACAAGGGCCGCGGCCACCGGCCGGCGTCATGCAAGCGTCGCACGCATCTGTTTCATTTACTTTACACTTCACGTCCGATTCAGTCGTCCCGGCGGCCAGGCGACTGGCGGGACATCACATGGAATAGTGCGCGCTCATGAACCCAGCGAACGAGAGAGAAAGTTTCAGCGAGCGCCTGCAGCAGGCGCTGCGCAATGCGGATTACTCGCCCGAGAGTCCGACCCAGCTGGCGCGGGAATTCAATATCCGCTTCGAAGGCCGGCCGATCACGGTGCACGCCGCCCGCAAATGGCTGGTCGGGGAAGCCATACCGACCCAGGAGAAACTGCGCACGCTCGCGCACTGGCTCGGGGTGCCGGCCGACTGGCTGCGCTTCGGCGGTGAGGAACCGGCACCCGGCGCCGAAGCCGGCAACCAGTCCCGTTTCGAATCCTCGGACGTGAAGCTGATCAACGACCTGTCGCGGCTCGACGAGCATCACCAGACGCTGGCGCGGGAGTTCATCCGCATGCTGGTGCGGCTCAACCGGGAAAAATAGCCGGCAATCAGGAAGGCTGCGTGCCGGCGCCCAGCGCGCGCAGGTAGCCCAGCCCGGCGATCGCCCGGCTGCCGTACCAGGACAGCATTTCGCCGTCGACCAGCAACACCGGCTTGCCGACCTGCCGCTCGAGCGCGTCGACATGCCCCTCGGTGAACCGGTAGGGTTCGGTGGACAGCAGCACCATGTCGACCGCGGCCGCCAGCCGGTCGGACCAGCGAAATTCCGGATAGCGCGACGTGCTGCCGGGCGGCGTCCAGCAGTGCCAGCCGATCTGCTCCAGCATGCGGGCGATGTAGGTGTCGCCCGACACCGTCATCCAGGGGTCCTTCCAGATGCAGTACAGCACCGTCTGCGGCGGGCCTTTCGGCGCCGACTGCAACTGCGCGTATTCCCGCTCGAACGCGGCGCACAACTGGGCGGCCCGGTCCCCGGCGTTGAAGATGCCGCCAAGCAACTGGTACAGCGCGGGATTGTCGCCCGGGCCGAGCGGATGGGTGACCACGACATGCGGAATGAACGCGGCCAGCGTGTCCACCACCGGCTTCTCGTTCTCGTCGATGTTGACCAGCAGGTGGGTGGGCTGCAGCGCCCGGACCTTCTCGACGTTGACGTCCTTCGTGCCGCCGACCTTGGGAATCGCCTGCAGGACTTCGCGGGGATGGATGCAGAAACCGGTGCGGCCGACCAGGAACGGTGCCAGCCCGAGCGCGCACAGCAGCTCGGTCACCGACGGCACGAGCGAGACGATGCGCGGCGCCGGACCCGCCGGAGCGTGCACGACGCCGAGGGCATCGGCCGCCATCATTGCTTCGCTTCCCGGGTCTTGTGCGGCGCGCGCGAAAAAGCCAGGTCGTACAGACTGTTCGGCAGCAGGCGCAGCAGCCTGGCCACCACCCCCATCTGCCAGGGGATGACGCGATAGCTGGTTCCCGCCTCGATCGCATCGACCGCCTTGCGTGCGAACGCCGGCGCCGGCATCAGGAAGGGCATCGGATAGGTATTCACCCGGGTCATCGGGGTATCGATGTAGCC
This sequence comes from Noviherbaspirillum sp., assembly GCF_036563305.1. Classification (GTDB taxonomy): domain Bacteria; phylum Pseudomonadota; class Gammaproteobacteria; order Burkholderiales; family Burkholderiaceae_D; genus Noviherbaspirillum. The sequence goes on from NZ_DATCMQ010000015.1 coordinate 115,007, forward strand.
GGGGGCGATCGTCACTACCCGGATGCCGTGGCGGCCAAGTTCGACCCGCAACGATTCGCAGTAGCTGATGACCGCCGCCTTCGATGCGCTGTAGGCGCCGGCGCCGGGCAGGCCGCGGATGCCGGCGACGCTGGCGATGCCGACCAGCCGGCAGCCGCGGTGCCCCGCCCGCGCCTGGCGCTTCATGGTCGCGATGAACGGCGAAAAGGTGGCAACCGTGGCGCTGACGTTGGTGGCGAGGATGCGCTCGAACACCGGCAGATCCTCGGCCAGTTCGGTGAGCGTACCGCGCGAGATGCCTGCATTGGCGACGACCACGTCGATGCCGCCGTGGGCCGCGATGAAATCGGCGGCGGCCGCATGCAGCGAAGCGGTGTCGGTCACGTCCAGCGCATAGATCCGGTGCCGCCCGACACCGGGCAAGGTGTCGGCAAGCTGCTGCAACTGGGGCCGGCGGCGGGCGACCAGGCCGAGCACCGCGCCCTCTTCCGCGTAGCGTTGCGCCAGGGCGGCGCCGATGCCGCTGGAGGCGCCGGTGATGAAAACGCGCTTCTGATGATGTCCGTCCACTTGGGCTCCGCCGGAAATGAAAAGGTCCGCCACCCTCGCAGGTGGCGGACCCAAGTGTAATGCGGCCCGGGCTTGGCTGTCTTGCCGGCGTGCCTTGGCTTACTTGGCCTGGCGGCTCTGCTTCACCAGGAAATCCATCACCTGGAAGGTGGCCTGGTGCAGCACCGGCTCCGGCCGGTTGCCGAGCTTCTCGGCGATGATCGCCGGCGAGGTCAGGTAGCGGCCGCCGACGGCCAGCAGCGGCACGCCGTCCACCTGGTAGGCCTGCATCAGCTGCGTCGCGCGCTTGGCCTTGGCCTGCACGCCGAAGGAGTTGTACACGTCGAGGAATTTCTGCTTGTCGATGCCGTTGCGCGTCACGAAGTCGAGGATCTCGGCGTCGGTGTCGGTCCGCTTCCGCTCGACATGGATGGTGTTGAACAGCTTCTGGTGCAGCTCGTCGAACTTGCCCATCGCCTCCAGCGTGTAGAACAGCTTCTGCTGCGGCACCATGGAGTCGCGGAAGGCAACCGGAATGCGCTTGAAGACGACGTTGTCGCCCTGCTTCTTGAGCCAGGCGACCAGGTCATGCTCCAGCGCGAAGCAGTGCGGGCAGGAGTACCAGAAGAACTCGATGACCTCGACCTTCTGGCCGGCTTCGGTCTGCTGCGGCTTTTGCAGCGTGCGGTAGTCGGTGCCGTCCTGCGGCTTGTCCGGCGAAGCGCCGGCGCCGGCGGCGAGCAGGCTCAGGCTGAGTGCGGCGACCACGTGTTTCAGAAAACGCATATGTTCCCTTGCTCCATGTAAAAGACGATTACTTTGCGGCGCGCACGACCGCGGCGTCGATACCGCTGTCGGACAGCTTGCCGCGCACCTTGTTCATCGCATCGATCTCGTTGAACGGGCCGACCCGCACGCGATACAGCACGCCGCTCTCGGACTGGCGCTCGGAGACCTTTGCCTCGACGCCCTGCAGCGCCAGCTTGGCGCGCATGCCCTCGGCGTCGTTCTGCTCGCGGAAGGCGCCCGCCTGCAGGAAGTATATCCACTTGTCGTCGCCGCTGTCGGCAGCCTTGGCCTTGGCCGACTGCTCGACCACCGGCGCCTTGTCGCCCTGCTTCTGGTCGAGCTTGCCGCCGACCTGGACCTCGCGCGACTTGTCGGCCGGCTGCGGAGCAGCGGTGTTCTCCGGCGGCGCGACTTCCTTCGGCGCCTCCTTCGGCGCGTCCCTGGTCTCGCGGGCCGCGCGGTTGCCGTAGAGCGGACGGTTGGGATCGGCTGCCTGGCCCGCGGTCGGCTCGGTCGCCTTCTGCCGTCCCGACTTGTCGGTGAAGGGCATCGGGGTCTTGGTGATCGCCATGGCGACCGCGAGCGCGATGCCGAGGCCGATGACCAGCCCGATGATAATGCCCAGGAAAGTGCCGCCTTGCTGCCTGTTGTACTTGATCATGCTTCCTCGATTGCCTGTGCGCCGCTTTGTTCTGCCTACATCCTCGCCGGCGCCGAGACGCCGATCAGCGCCAGGCCGTTGCGCAACACCTGGCGCGTGGCCAGCATCAGCGCCAGCCGCGCGGTCCTGACCGCCTGGTCGTCGACCAGCACTCGCTCGGCGTTGTAGTAGCTGTGCAGCTCGCCGGCAAGATCGCGCAGGTAGAAAGCTACCTGATGCGGGCCGAGTTCGTCGAGGGCTTTTTGCAGCATCTCCGGGTATTCGGCGAGGCGCGTCAGCAGCGCCGCCTCGCGCGGGGAAGCAAGTGGCGAAACGTCCACATCCGGCTGCAGCGTCGCTTCGTCGCCGCCCCACTGGGCCAGCACCGAGCAGATGCGCGCATGCGCATACTGCACGTAATAGACCGGGTTCTCGTCGGACTGCGACAGCGCGAGGTCGACGTCAAAGGTGAATTCGGTATCGGCCTTGCGCGAGATGAGGAAAAAGCGCACCGCATCGCGGCCGCGGGTGAGATCGCGCGCGCCGTCGGCATCGGCAGCGTCGCCGGCCGACCATTCGATCAGGTCGCGCACCGTGACATAGGAACCAGCGCGCTTCGAGATCTTCACCTCTTCGCCGTTCTTCATCACCGTCACCATCTTGTGCAGCACGTAATCGGGATATCCCTGGGGGATGCCCAGGCCCACCGCCTGCAGGCCGGCACGGACGCGCGCGATGGTGCCGTGGTGGTCGCTGCCCTGGACGTTGATCACCTTGCCGAAGCCGCGCTGCCACTTGGTGATGTGGTAGGCGACGTCGGGCACGAAATAGGTGAACGTGCCGTCCGACTTGCGCATCACCCGGTCCTTGTCGTCGCCGTAGTCGGTGGTGCGCAGCCACAGCGCACCGTCCTGCTCGAAAGTCTTGCCGGCCTTGGTGAGCGCCTCGACCGCCGCGGCGACCTTGCCTTCGCTGTACAGCGAGGATTCGAGATAGTAATTGTCGAAGCGGACGCCGAAGGCCTGCAGGTCGAGATCCTGCTCGTGGCGCAGGTAGGCAACCGCGAAGCGGCGGATCGAATCCAGGTCGTCGGCGTCGCCGCTGGCGGTGACCGGCTCGCCATCACGCGCCGCGACGGTCTTCTTCTGCAGGAAATCGTCGGCGATGTCGGCGATGTAGTCGCCGTTGTAGGCCGCCTCCGGCCAGCCGGCGCCGCCCGGCTTCATGCCCTTGGCGCGCGCCTGCACCGACAGGGCGAGATTGCCGATCTGTACACCGGCGTCGTTATAGTAGAACTCGCGCGTCACATCGTAGCCTTGCGCTTCCAGCAGCGCCGACAGCGCGTCGCCGAGCGCCCCCTGCCGGCCGTGTCCCACATGAAGCGGGCCGGTGGGGTTGGCGGAGACGAATTCCACCATCACCTTCTTGCCGGCGCCGGCGGTGCCCTTGCCGTATTGCGCGCCCTCGCGCAGGATGGCGTTGACCACGCCCTGCTTCGCTGCCGCCGCCACCCGCAGGTTGATGAAACCCGGTCCGGCGATCTCGGCCGACTCGACCAGCTGGCCCTTGTTCGCCAGCAGGTAGGCGACGATGGCCTGTGCCAGCTCGCGCGGATTCTTCTTCAGCGGCTTGGCGAGCTGCATGGCGATATTGCAGGCGATGTCGCCGTGCGCGGGATCGCGCGGACGCTCCAGGACGATAGTCGGCTGCACGCCGGTGTCGGCGACGATGGGCGCGAGCGCGCGCTGGAACAGGTCGATAATCTGCTGTTTTTGTGATGCGAGCATGGGAGGAATGCGGACGGCCGCCGGCCGTACAGTGAAAGAGGAAGACCGGCAGCATTATACCGGCTCCGCCGCGCCGCCCGCCCGGCCGCGGCCGCCGTCCGGGTCAGGCCGCCACGGCTTCCGGCGATGCCGCGACCCGGTCGCGCCCGCCCTGCTTGGCCTGGTACAGGCATGCATCGGCGGCCGTCAGCAGCGCGCCGGGCTCCTGCTGGCCGTCGGGCACCATTGCAGCGACGCCGAAACTCGCGGTCACGTGCGCGGCGATGCCGGAACGCTGGTGAGCGATGCCCAGGCCGGCAATCGCCGCGCGCATCTGCTCGGCGATGTGGGCGGCCGCGCCGGAACCGGTGGCCGGCAGCAGCACGGCGAATTCCTCCCCACCGACGCGCGCCGCCATGTCGGCGGGCCGGCGCGTGTGTGCCTCCAGTACCCTGGCGACCTGCTGCAGGCAGTCGTCGCCGGCAGGATGGCCGTAGCGGTCGTTGAAATTCTTGAAGTAGTCGATGTCGATCATCACCAGCGCCAGCGGCTGCCCTTCGCGCCGCGCCCTGCTCCACTCGGCCGACAGGCGGCGGTCGAATGCGCGCCGGTTGGCCAGCTGGGTCAGGCCGTCTTCCGACGACAGCTTCTCGAGCATGTCGTTGGCGCGACTGAGCTCCTTGTTGCGCTCTTCTTCCCGGACGCGGGCCAGGTAGGCGCGGCGCTGGTCCTGGTCAATCCGGTAGCTGGCGATCAGGCTGATCGCGACGGCCGACATGCAGAACAGCCAGTTGTTGAAGCGCGCCGCCATCGCAATCGTCTCCGCCTGGGAAAGCAGCCAGCCGTAGATTGCCATCATCAGCAGCGAACTGACTAATGCGCTGCGCAGCCGCAGGTTCAGCACGATATTGCCGAACAGGATGATCAGGGTCACGCCGCTGATATAGTGCGCGGCATTCGGGTGACGGCTCATGCTGGCGATCCAGGCCAGGCTGCTGCCGGACAGGATGATGGTGGCCGACAGCACGGCCTCGCGCAGGACGGCGCTCCTGATCCGGTACACGAACAGCGAGGTGGCGAGCATCAGGGGAATCACCAGCAGGAAGCGCACCGCCCAGGCCTGGCGGTAGATGTCCGGCACCATGTTGCGGTCGGAAATGGCAAACGCGGCGTACAGCAATACCGCGGCGAGGCCGGTCTTCAGGGTCCGGCGTTCGCGTACGGCGTCCATCTCGGCCTGGAATGCGTTCTCCAGGGCCGGCGGGAAAGCGCTGCGCGCACTCCAGAATCCATGCATCTCTGCGGCATGCGTCTGAAAATCCTTGCTGTCGGTATGGCGGGGCATGGCAAAGCACTTGTTGACTTACGGAAACATAAGCGTAGCCTCTGCCTGCATGCGCGTCCAGCACCGTGCATGCTTGCAAGAATGGCAGCCGCTCAGTCGAAGTCGAACAGCTCGCCGAGAAATCCCTTCTTCTTGCGCTTGTGATAATCGTCGCGGTAGTGCCCGTGCTGCGGGTATTGCTGCTGGGGTGGCTGCTGCGGCGGCGGCTGGTAGGGCTGCGGCGGCGCCCGGTAGGGCTCGCCCTGTGCCGGCTGGCGGCCGAAGCCGGGCGGCGGCGCCGACGTTGCCGGCGCCGCCCGCTCGATGATCTTGTCGAGTTCGCCGCGGTCCAGCCATACGCCGCGGCACTGCGGGCAGTAGTCGATCTCGATTCCCTGGCGTTCCGACATGACGAGCTGCGTGTTGCTGCAAACGGGGCATTGCATGGTGGCTCCTTTCGGCTGGCGCTGTCCTGCGCTTGCCGCAGTGTGCCACGCTTTGCGCGGCCATGCGAAACCGGCAATGCGGCGCGGCGCCGGAAGGAATTGATGCAGGACAAGGAATTTCCCGCGCGTGCCTGCAGTGTTGAAGCGACAACCAATTCCGGTCCGGTGGCGTCCAAGCAGTTGGCGGTGCCGGCACCGGCGCCACTCTGCCCGAGGTCCCGATCGATGTTACCCGCATATATTTCCCATTCCGACTGCAGCAGGCATGAGATGGGCGCGATGCACCCGGAATCCCCCGAGCGCATCGACGCCATCCACGACCATCTGCTGATGAAAGGCCTGCTCGGATTCATGCAGTCCTACGACGCCCCGCTCGCCACCGAAGCGCAGCTTGCCCGGGCGCACACGCTGCTGCACGTCCACGAGATGGCGGCGAAATCGCCCTCGGAGGGATATGCCCAGGTCGACCCCGACACCTGGATGAATCCCTACACCTACCAGGCCGCGCTGCGCGCCGCGGGGGCGGCGGTGCTGGCGACCGACCTGGTCCTGTCGGGCAAGGCGCCGGTTGCCTTCTGCAACGTGCGCCCGCCGGGCCACCATGCTGCGCGGGCTGCCGCCGGCGGCTTCTGCTTCTTCAACAATGTCGCCGTCGGCATCCGCCATGCGCTGGACGTGCACGGCCTGGAACGGGTGGCGCTGGTGGACTTCGACGTGCACCACGGGAACGGCAGCGAGGACATCCTCTGCGGCGATGCACGGGTGCTGATGTGCTCCACCTTCGAGCTCGACCTGTACCCGTTCAGCGGCAGCGAACCGCGCGGCAGCAACATGGTCAACGTGGGAATGACGCCACGCGCGGGCGGCGATGGTTTCCGGATGGCGGTCGACCAGTTCTGGCTGCCTGCGCTGGAGCGCTTCCGGCCCCAGATGGTCTTCTTCTCCGCCGGCTTCGACGGACACCGCGAGGACGACATGGGCAACCTCGGGCTGACGGAGGCGGACTACGAATGGGTCACGCGCGAGGTGATGCGCCTGGCCCGTCGCTATGCGAAGGGTCGGGCGGTGTCCTGCCTCGAGGGCGGGTACGTGATGTCGCCGCTGGCGCGCAGCGTTGCGGCCCACCTGCAGGTCCTGATCGGCGCCGACTGAGACAGCGCGGCCGAAAAAACAAGAACACGACACACGCATGGATAAACACTACCTCACGCCGCTTTTCTCGCCGCAGTCGATCGTGGTCTTCGCCGGTGACGACGACACCCCTGACAGCCGCATCGCGCAAGGGCGCTTCATCGTCGAACAGTTGCGCAGCGGCGGCTACGCCGGGGAGGTGCGCTACCTTGACGTGGCGGTAAGCGGGACCCTGGGCGACCTGGTGCAGTCGAAGTCGGACCTGGCCATCATCGCCCTGCCGCACGGGCAACTGGAGCATGCGCTGGAACTGGCGGCGCGGGTGCGCAGCAAGACCGCGCTGATCGTCTCCAGCGGGGTCGATGCAAAGCTGGCGGCAGCGCTGCAGGCGACCGCGAAGCGCCACGGCATCTACCTGCTCGGGCCGAACTCGCTCGGCTTCCAGCGCCCGCGCCTGCAGCTCAACGCCAGTGCGCTCGGCTCCCTGGGACGCGCCGGCGGGCTGGCACTGGTGTCGCAGTCCGGCGCCCTGGCATCGGCCATCCTCGACTGGGCGGTCAAGAACGGCGTCGGATTTTCGACCGTGGTTTCGCTCGGCGCCAACACCGCGCTCGATATTTCGGAAGTGCTGGATTTCCTGGCGGACGACCGCGCGACCCAGAGCATCGTGGTCTACCTCGAAGGGATACGCGACGCCCGGCGCTTCATGAGTGCGTTGCGCGCCGCGGCCAACGCCAAGCCGGTGTTCGTGCTGAAGACCGGCCGCCGGCCCGCCGGCTCCAGCGCTGCCCTCACCCATTCCGGCGCCATCGTCGGCAGCGACGACGTGTTCGACGCGGCGCTCAAGCGCGCCGGGGCGGTGCGCGTGCGCAGCTTCGTGCAGCTGTTCACTGCTGCCAAGGGCCTGTCGGCGCGCACCCTGCCGGTCGGCAGGCGGCTGGCGATCGTCAGCAATGGCGGCGGACCGGGGGTGCTGGCTGCCGACTGGGCCAGCGAGCTCGGCCTCGAACTCGCCTCGCTGACACCGAACGCGGCGGCGGTGCTGGCGCAGCAACTGTCGCCGCTGGCGACGCTCGACGCGCTGATCGACCTGGCCGAGGATGCCGACCCGGCCCACTACCGCGCCGCGGTGTCCGCATGCGCGGCCAGCAACGCGATCGACGGCATCCTGGTGATCCTTTCCCCCAAGCCGGACCTCGACACCGCGGCGGTCGCCCAGGCGCTGGCGGATCTCCATCCCTCGGTGGGCAAGCCGCTGATCACCTGCTGGATGGGCGACGAACGGGCGTCCGCCGCGCGCCAGATCCTGGTGACGGCGGCGATCCCGACCTACCGCACGCCCGAGGCGGCGGTCGACGCCTTCTACAACATCGCCTCCTTCCACCAGAACCAGCAGCTGCTGCACCAGACGCCGCCGCCGCTGTCGCCGCTGCCGAAACCCGACGTCGAAGGCGCGCGCCTCCTGATTGAGAGCGTGCTGGCGGAGCGGCGCAAGGTACTGACGGAAATGGAGTCGAAGGCCCTGCTGGCGGCCTTCCATATCCCGGTCACCAAGACCATCCTGGCGCGCTCGGCGAGCGAAGCCTTCATGGTGGCCAACCAGATCGGCTATCCGGTGGCACTGAAGGTCGACTCCCCCGATATCCCGCACAAGTCCGACGTCGGCGGCGTCGCGCTCAACCTGCACAACGCCGCGGCGGTGCGGGACACCTGGCAGAGCATGATGGAGAGCGTGTCCAGGCTCCGGCCCGACGCCCGCATCAACGGCGTGACGGTGCAGCCGATGGCCGGCAAGCCGCAGGGCCGCGAACTGTACATCGGCGTCACGACCGACCGTCCGTTCGGCCCGGTGATTTCCTTCGGCGCGGGCGGGACCATGATAGAACTGATCGACGACCGCGCGATCGAGCTCCCTCCGCTCAACCAGTTCCTCGCACAGCGCCTGGTCGACCGCGCCCGCTGCGCGGAAACCCTCGGCCCCTGGCGCGGCGCGCCGCCGGCGGACCGCAATGCGCTGGAACAGGTGCTGCTGCGCGTGTCGGAAATGGTGTGCGCGCTGCCGCAGCTGCGGGAGATGGACATCAATCCGGTGATGGTCGACGCCGCCGGCGCGCTGGCCGTCGACGCCAGGATCGTGGTGGACCAGGGTCCATCCGGCAGCGGCCACTATCCGCACCTCGCCATCCTGCCCTACCCGTCCGAACGCGAGCAGGAGTGGCCCTTGCGCGGCGGCGGCAACTTCACCGTGCGCCCGGTGCGGCCGGACGACGCCGAGATGCTGCAGGAGTTCGTGCGCCGGATGTCGCCGGAAAGCCGCTACTTCCGCTTCGTCTCGACCATGCGCGAACTGCCGCTGCGGATGCTGGCGCGGTTCACGCTGATCGACTACGACAGGGAGATGGCGCTGGTCGCCGTGCACGCCGGACGCATCATCGCCGTGTCCCGGTATGTGACCAACCCCGATTTCGACAGTTGCGAATTCTCCCTTGCGGTGGCCGACGACTTCAACGGCCAGGGGCTGGGCTCGCGCATGATGTACGCGATCATGGACGAAGCGCGCAGCAAGGGACTCAGGCAGATCGAAGGGTTGGTGCTGTCGAGTAACGCGGCCATGCTGCGGCTGATGCGCAGCCTGGACTTCGATGTGCGCCGCTACGAGGACGACCCCGACTTCCGCCTCTGCGTGCGCGCGCTGTAGCGCGGACTTCCGCAGCGCTCAGTCCGGTTCGCACACCACGCGGTTGCGGCCGGTCGCCTTCGCCGCGTAGAGCGCGGCGTCGGCCCGCTTGATCACGTCATGGTACGACTCGGTGCCGTGCAGCGTGGCGACGCCGATGCTGACCGTATAGGCGGCAACGCCGAGGCCGGCCTTGCGCTCGAGCACCGAACGCAGCCGCTCCGCCACCACCAGCGCCGCCGTGCGACTGGTTTCCGGCAGCAGCACGGCGAATTCCTCGCCGCCGACGCGGGAGAAATAGTCGATGCTGCGGGTGATGGTTTCCGCCCGCAGCACTACCTCGATCAGCACCTGATCGCCGGCGGCATGGCCGTAGCTGTCGTTGATCTGCTTGAAGTTGTCGACGTCCAGCAGGAGCAGCGACAAGTGGCGGCCGGTGCGCTGCGAGCGCGACATCTCGCGCTCGGCAATTTCGAAGAATGCGCGCCGCGACCAGGCGCCGGTCAGGAAGTCGCGATTGGCGGCATGCTCGGCCTTTTCCATCATGGTGTCATGCACCATCATCACGGCGCCGAAGGTCAGCACCGGCAGCACGAAGCTGCCCAGCGAGAGAAACACCAGGTTCCATGGCGACGGCTGCAACAGGGAGGTCATGTCCGCCGCGTGGCCGAGGTAGATCGCGCTGCGGATGAAATGACCGAGCGCGACGACCAGCGCCATCGTCTGCGTGAAGTAGTACGGGTAACGCGAACGCCATGCCTTGCGCGAGCGGCGGATGGTGAGGGCGATGCCGACGCAGAAGCTGCCCTGGAACAGGGCCACCACGATGGTGCGCGCGACGAACGAATCCACGCGGTAATGGAAGAAGGCAATGGCGGCGGCCAGGGACAGCACGGCGCCCGCCAGGATCGGCAGCGAGACGCGCAGGCCGAAGAAGCGCCTGAAGCCGGCGAACAGCGCGACCGCAGCGGCGGCATACACGCCGTTGGCCACCTCGTACGCGACCAGCGGCGGCAATTCTCGCCCGAATGCATACAGCACCAGCGCGGCGCAGGCAAACGCGTTGGCGACGCACCATTCACGAATACCGGCGATGCTGCTGCGCAAGAGGGAAATCAGGACCAGCAGCATCAGGACGCAGAACACCGCCCCGACCAGCAGGATGACAAACGTACTCGACATGGAAGGCAAGCCGCGGATTGGGCACGGCCCTAGGCATTGAACAGAAAGTATAAGCGCACGCGCTTGATAAAAGGACGTGTTCCGCGACGTTCAATGCATCCCGCTTGATGCCGTTCTAGCGCCTTTCTGACTGGTATGAACTCGCCGTGCGCTGGAAGGTCAACCTCTGCTGCCCTTTGCTGCCAGCGGCTTGCGGTGCCGTGCACCGCAGTCCCGGCGTTCGGCATGCATCGCGTCGATGCGGTGGTCTCCCCGCAGCCGACGGTACGCCGAATGCGCCTGCCCGGGCGGTGATCGCCCTACCGGACGGCAAGCCGCCAGAGCGACGTGACTTCCTTCGACCGCGCGGCATGCAGCGGATCATCGGGATCGCTCGCCTTGGGATGGCGAGGACGTGCGTCCAGCCGTCCCAATACCTTGAGGCCGGCCGCATCGAACAAGGCATTCAGCTCTGCCCGGGTTCGCAGGCCGAGATGTTCGGCGAAGTCGGACAGGATCAGCCATCCTTCGCCCCCCGCTGACAGGTGAGACGCCAGCCCGGCGAGGAAACCGCGCAACATCCGGCTGTCGGGATCGTAGACCGCGGCTTCGACCGGCGAACTCGGGCGGGCCGGCAGCCACGGGGGATTGCAGACGATCAGCGATGCCTGCCCCTGCGGAAACAGGTCGGCATTCAGCAGCTCCACCCGGTGCGCGCAGCCGAGCCGCGTCAGGTTGTCGCGGGCGCAGTGCAGCGCGCGGTCGTCCTGGTCGGTCGCCACCACACGCTGGACGCCGCGTTTGGCCAGCAGCGCCGCCAGCACGCCGGTGCCGGTGCCGATGTCGAAGGCCACGACGCCCGCCGGGAGGGGCGCGGTGGCGACCAGATCGATGTATTCGCCCCGCACCGGAGAGAACACGCCGTAGTGCGGATGAATACGGGCGCCGAGGGCGGGTATCTCCACGCCCTTCTTGCGCCATTCATGTGCCCCGATCAGGCCGAGCAGTTCACGCAGCGAGGCGACGTAGGGCTCCGGCGCCGGTCCATAGGCTTCCTCGCAGGCATCGGCGACGTCGGGCGCGCGCCGCAACGGCAGGTGATGGCCGGCGTCGAATGGCAGCAGCAGCATGCCGAGGATGCGCGCCCGCCTCGCCTGCGCCTGCCGATGCTGGTGAAAGGCCTCCTTTGCGTCGGACGGACGGGGACGCGGCTTCTTCGGCTTGCGGTCGACGCGCCGCGCCATCGCCTGCAGCAGCTGGCGCGCATTCTGATAGTCGCCGCGCCAGAGCAGTGCGGTCCCTTCGCAGGCGAGCCGGTACGCCAGGTCGGCATTCATCGTGTCGTCCGCCACCTGCACCTTCGGCGGCGGCGGCAGGCCCGCCTCGGAGCGCCAGCGGGCATGACGGGCGTCGCCCTCTTCGTTCCAGTGAATCAGGGGGAGTTCGCTCATCGCAACCAGGAGACAGGGCAATCAGAGGACATGGGGCGCTATCGGGAAGGGAAAGCACGTCGGGAGGAGGCGCTATTGTATGTGAAGCCGCGCCCGGGAGGCTGGACAGGTTGACCTTGCAGACGGGGAAAGTACGTGCCGGGCAGGCATGCGCTAACGCAAAGCGCCACCGAAACCGGCAGGAACCTCCTGCCCGCCGCCCATTCCTAGCTACACGGACACCCGTCCAAACCCGGACGGGCAAAAGCGCCTTGCGGCAGGGAATCGCAATGACACCCGAAGACCAGGCACAGCATTCCTCATCGGAGAAGCCAGCGGCGGCGGCCACGCTCTGGCCCGACTGGGAGGCAAGTGCGGTCGCGCAGAAGCTGTTCCAGGTCTCGCCCGGATTTGCCTGCATCCTGCGCGGTCCGGAGCATGTTTTCGAATTCGCCAACGACGGCTATTTCCGGCTGGTCGGTCCGCGTGACCTGATCGGGAAGCCGATCCGCGAGGTGTTTCCGCAACCGGAACTGGATGCCCATGTGCAGCTGCTCGACCAGGTGCACCGCACGGGCCAGCCCTACGTTGGTCGCGCCGTCCGCCTTCTGGTCCGGCCAAAACCCGGCTCCCGCCCCGAGGAATGCTTCCTCGACCTGTCCTACTTGCCCATCATCACCGAAGACGGCAAGGTCAGCGGCATTCTTGCGCAAGGTTACGACGTCACCGCGCTGGTGCGCACCCAGGAAGCCCTGCACACCAGCGAGCAACGGTTGCAGCTGGCGCTGGAAGCCGCCGGCGAAGGCGTCTGGGACTGGAACATTGCCGAGGACCGCTTCACGTTTTCGAAGCGGGGCCGCGAGATGCTCGGCTACGGTACGGACGAGGTCGGCGGCCGGCTGGAGGACTGGCTGGGCATTACCCATCCGGAAGACCGGGAACGGGTGCGGGAAGAAACGATGGCCTGCCTGCGCGGCAAGGTGCCGATCGTGGTGCAGGAATACCGGGTGCGCAACAAGCAGGGCGATTGGCAATGGATCGTTGCCCGCGGGGCGGTGGTTGCCCGCAACGCCGAGGGGCGGGCGATGCGCATGATGGGCACGACGGTCGACATCTCCAACGAGCAGGAGGCGCTGCACCGGGCCAATTTCGACACGCTCACGGGGCTTGCGAACCGCAGCCTGTTTCGCGATCGGCTCGACCATGAAATCGCGTTGTCTCGCCGCAGTGGCCAGCCAATGGCGCTGTTCTTCATCGACCTCGACCGCTTCAAGGAGGTCAACGACCTGCTCGGGCATGACGCGGGTGACGAGCTCCTGCGCCAGGCCGCTGGCCGCATCCGCGACTGCGTGCGCAAGTCGGACATGGCGGCCCGCCTCGGCGGCGATGAATTCACGGTGATCCTCACCGCGCTCGAGACCCCGGCCCAGGTGAGCCGCATCGCGCAGAAGATCCTGCATGCGCTGGCGCTTCCTTTTCTTCTCGATGGCAAGGAGGTGACGATCTCCGCCAGCATCGGCATCACCCTGTTTCCGGCGGACGCGGCCGAAACCGGCCACCTGGTGCGCAACGCCGACCAGGCCATGTACGCGGCCAAGCAGGCGGGGCGCAACCAGTTTCGCTTCTTCACTCCGTCGATGCAGGAGGCGGCGACCCTGCGCATTGCGTTGATCGCCCAGCTGCGCCAGGCCCTGCCCCGGCATCAGCTGCGCGTCGTGTTCCAGCCGATCATGGAACTGTCCACCGAGCGCATCGTGAAGGCGGAGGCGCTGCTGCGCTGGCAGCATCCGGCCCAGGGCCTGCTGGCGCCGGCCGCCTTCATACCGCTGGCGGAGGAGAGCGGCCTGATCAACGAGATCGGCAACTGGGTGTTCATGCAGGCCGCCATCTGGTCCCGCCGCTGGAGCGACCAGACCGGCAGCACATTCCAGGTCAGCATCAACCGTTCGCCGGCCGAGTTCACCGCGCCCGCCCTAGGACCAAGCTGGGATGCGCAACTGCGGGAACTGGGACTGGGGTGGAACAGCATCTCCGTCGAGATCACCGAGAACCTGCTTCTCAACACCAGCCATGCGGTCGAGTCCCGCCTGTTGCGCCTGCGCGAGTCCGGCATACAGGTGTCGATTGACGACTTCGGCACCGGCTATTCCTCGCTTGCCTACCTGAAGAAGTTCGACGTCGATTTCCTCAAGATCGACCAGTCGTTCGTGAGGGAGACCGCCAGCTGCAGCAATGCCCGCGTGATCGCTGAAACCATCATCGTCATGGCCCACAAGCTGGGATTGAAAGTCGTGGCGGAGGGTGTGGAGACGGCGGAACAGCGGGACTGGCTGCGCGCAGCCGGCTGCGACTATGCACAGGGCTTTTTCTTCTCCGAGCCGGTGCCGCCCGAACGCCTTGGCGAACTGCTCGGAACCGACCCGGTGACGGCGCACTAGCAGTGCGGCGGTGCAGGGTCGGCGCGATGGCGGCGGTGCAGGGGCATCCGGTGGCATTCGCCGTGCTCGAGCAGGTGGACGACCGCCTTGACGATGGCGAACATCAGCGCGCGCTCCCGATCGGGATGGTCGGCCACGCGCACCAGCACCGGACCGGCGGCGATCGCTTCGCCTTCGGCCTCGCCCGGCGGGCAGGTGAAGGCGATGGACAGCCGGTACTCGGCAAGCAGCGCGCCACAGGCATGCCAGTCGCGCGTCCATCGCGGCATCGGCGTACGGTTCTCCCACAGCGTGCCGGCGCTGTCCGCGTACTCTTCCACCTCGTGTCCGAGCAATTGGGCCAGCCGCCGTTCCTTGGCGACGCAACTGCGGAAATATTCTTCGTCGCTCATTCGCATTGCACGCTCCTCTCCTGCTGTTAGACGGCAGGAGAAAGCGCAGTTCCTGAGCGCAGGTGTCGGTACGCGCCGTTCAGCGGCGCTGGCCGTAGTAGGAAGCGGTGCCCAGGGTGGCCTGGTGATTGCGCTCGGCGATGGTCCACAGCTTGTTTCCGCGGGCGTTGCGGCTGTCGAACGGACGTCTTTTCCCGCCGCCGTTGCCGGCGGCACCCGTGGCGGCCACGACATCGCCGTCCATTTCCCGCACCGAGGCGATAAGGCTGTCGCGGAAGGCTTCGCGAAAGGTCCCCGAATCGAAGCAGCGGTTGCTCTTGCTGCCGACCACGATGGTCATGCCCTGCTCGCCATTGACGAAGCCGCACTCGGCGGACGCGGCCAGCGGCAGCAGCAAGAGCATCATCAAGGGTAGATATGGCTTCGGCATCCGAATCCTCACATGCAGCGCAAGGCAATGCCGATAGCTGGAGCATGTCTTCGCTCCGGAAGGCGGCCCCGCTGCCATGAGAGTGGTGACTCTTTTAGGCCGGAAGCTTTGCGTCCCGTTCTTTCAAACGGTTTGCCTTGCAGTTGATCTGCGGAAAGTATAACAGGAAAACAAAAAGTCGCGCTCGGCGGGGAACAGCCGGTTTTCGTCGGATGTCCTCCGGCCCGGCCGTTTTTCCCTCTCCTGCTGCAGCGGCTTCAGCCGAAGCGCCGGTCGGCCACGAAGGGATTGCTGCCGCGCTCGTCGCCGAAGGTCGACACCGGACCGTGCCCGGGTACGAACATCACGTCGTCGCCCAACGGAAAGAGCTTTTCACGAATCGAGTGGACCAGGCTGTCGTGGTCGCCGCGCGGGAAGTCGGTACGGCCAACCGAACCCTTGAACAGGACATCTCCGACCAGCGCCAGCCGCGCGTCCGGATGGAAGAATACGACGTGTCCGGGCGTGTGCCCCGGGCAGTGCAGGACTTCCAGGCGCTGGGCGCCGAAGGTCACGCGGTCGCCGTCCTGCAGCCAGCGGTCCGGCACAAAGGATGCGGCCGGCGGAAAACCCATGCGCCGGGTGGCCTCGTCCAGCTGGTCTATCCAGAAGCGGTCTTCCTCGTGCGGACCTTCGATCGGCACGCCGAATTCCTGGCGTACCAGGTCCGCCGCCGCGCAGTGGTCGAGATGGCCGTGGGTCAGGAAGACCTTCTCCAGGCCGACCCCGAGGCGGTCAAGCGCGTCGCGCAGCCGCGGCAGGTCGCCGCCGGGATCGACGAGCGCGGCGCGTTGCGTTTCTTCACAGACGAGGATGCTGCAATTCTGCTGGTAGGGCGTGACGGGAACGATCGCGCATTTCATGGCCGGAATCCGAAATTTGCAGGACGACGGCCGAGAGTATGCCACGCGCCCCGCTCACCGGAATGCAGGAAAACCGAACGCCTGCTAACCTGCGTCGTCGGCATCCGCCACTCCATCATGAAAGGGACCAGAAGATGAAAGCCGTACTGACCGGACACAGCCGCGGCCTCGGTGCCGCCATCGGCGCGGAACTCCTTGCCCGCGGCATCCCTGTCCTGGCGCTGGCGCGACGCGCCAACGCCGACCTCGCCGCCCGCTTCCCGCAACTGCTGCAACAACAGGAGCTGGATCTCGGCGACCCGGCCGCACTGCATGCCTGGCTGGGTTCCGGCGCACTGGCCGCCTTTCTGGCGGGGGAACGGCAGGCGCTGCTGATCAACAACGCGGGAACCGTCCAGCCGGTGGGCCCGGCCGAAGCGCAGGATCCGCTCGCCGTCGCCCAGGCCGTCGCGCTGAACGTGTCGGCGCCGCTGGTGCTGGCCGCCGCCATTGCGCGCGTCCCCGGCGAGAAGCGCGTCCTGCACGTCTCCAGCGGCGCCGGGCGCAACGCCTATCCCGGCTGGAGCGTCTACTGTGCGACCAAGGCCGCGCTCGACCACCACGCCCGTGCCGCGGCGCTCGACGCCGGCCATGATCTGCGCGTGTGCAGCCTGGCGCCGGGCGTCATCGACACCGACATGCAAGCGGAAATCCGCTCGACCTCGCTCGACCGCTTCCCGATCCGGGAGCGCTTCGAGGCGCTCAAGCGCGAAGGGGCGCTGACCAGCCCCGAGGACTGCGCGCGGCGCCTGGTCGACTTTCTGCTGTCCGGCAAGTTCGGCGAGCAAGCGGTCGCGGATCTGCGTGACTGATCGGTGTCGATGCGCAAACTTGCGCATCCTTCCGACCAGAATTACATGGCGCTGGCTTCCGCAATCGGCACTTCGATGATGCGGAAGGCCGGTCGCTCTGGAAACGTCCGCTGCAACAAGGGCTTGGCCACGTTGTAGACGGGAATCCCGTTGGCGGTTTTTCCCTCCGGCGAGCCGCGGTGTGCGTGGCCGTGCACCACCGCGTCGACCGGATAGCGGATCAGGGGATCTTCCAGCCGGCTGCTGCCGAGGAAGGGAAAAATTTCCGGCGGCTCGCCTTGCACCGTGCCCACGATGGGCGAGTAGTGCAGGACAGCAATGCGGTGAGGGGTGCGCAGCTTGGCCAGCGCCGACTCCAGCTTGAGCGCCTCCTGTATCGCCTCGTTCACGAACTGCTTGATCGCGCCCTCCCCCCAGGGACCCAGCGCGCCGCGGCCATAGCCGCCGGCGAATCCCTTGCCGCCGGCGATGCCGACACCGTGGATCTCGCATGCCTCGCCATCCAGCACCTTCACCCCGCCCTCGGTCAGGATGCGGCGCACCTCGCCCGGATTTCCCGACTCGTAGTCATGGTTGCCGAGCACGGCGACGATCGGAATCCGAGCCGCGGCAAGATCCTCCACCAGCACATGGGTCTCCTCCGGCAATCCGTAATCAGTCAGGTCGCCGCACAGCAGGAGGGCGTCGGCTTCCTCCGCGGCAGCCGCGAACAATTTCCGCAATTCGCCGCCCGAATCCTTGGTGCAGTGCAGGTCTCCCACTGCCGCAAAGCGTATCTTGTCCTTAGAAATCACTCACACCTCCTTTTGCTTGTGGTTGCCGGCGCCGCGTCCGATACGACGACACTTGCTCCTTCATACTGACCGCGCGCTCGTGGCATAAGTTTTGCTGATTCCCGGTATCACCTCTTTCCTGTCACCTGGGGCAACAATGAAACCTATAGAACCTGTGCCGACTTCCCATCCGGTGGATGAATCCAACGCCGCCATCGCCACGTTCTACCGGGAAGTCCTGCAGACCCTGAATGCAGCTTCCGTGCCGTATCTGATCGGCGGTGCCTATGCCTTCAATCGCTATACCGAAGTCAACCGCCCGACCAAGGACCTCGACATCTTCATCCGTCGCAACGACTTCGAGCGCATCAGGGAAGTCGTGCAGGAAGCGGGCTACGAGTGCGAGCTGACCTATCCGCACTGGCTCGGCAAGGTGCATTTCGAAGGCGTGTATATTGACCTGATCTTCAGCTCGGGCAACGCGATCGCCGAAGTCGACGATGCGTGGTTCGAACACGCGGCGCCCGGCGAGGTGCTCGGCGTCCCGGTCCGCATCTGTCCGGCGGAAGAGATGATCTGGTCGAAGGCTTTCATCATGGAAAAGGAACGCTTCGACGGCGCCGACATCGCCCATTTGATCCGGGCGCGCAGCGCGCAGCTCGACTGGCCGCGGCTGTTCCGCCGCTTCGAGCCGCACTGGCGGGTGCTGCTGAGCCACCTGATCCTGTTCGGCTTCGTCTATCCGGCCCATCGCGACCTGGTGCCCTCGGCAATCATGGACGAGTTGATCGAACGCCTGCGCCAGGAAACGCACAGCGAACCGCCCGACACCCGGCTGTGCCTTGGCACCCTCCTCTCGCGCGAGCAATACCTGAACGACATCGAACGCCAGGGTCTGCAGGACGGCCGAGTGGCCCCCGTCGGCAAGATGACGCCGGAGGACACCGCGCAGTGGACGCAGGCGATCAGCGACGACCACGAGCCGGATTGAGCCGGGATGGCTTGCAATCGATGCGACGGCTTCTAAACTCCAGGTTCATCGGGAGACAGGAGCTGCGAGTGATGAGCGAATGGGTGGCAGACAGTGGCGCCGGGTCTGGCGCAGCAACGCCGGTGGCAATGCTCCGCGCCGGCCATAACCTGCTGCGCCAGCTTTTCGTGCAGTACGCACAGGCGCGCGACCCAGGCGAAAAGCGCGACGTCGGCAGCCACCTCCTGTTGATGATGCAGCTGCACGCCGCGGTGGAGGAAGGCGTGTTCTATCCGCGCGTGCAGCAGATCGACCCGCGGCTGGTCGGACAGTGCGCGCATGAACACGAGCAGGTGCATCGCATCGTCCAACAGCTCAAGCCGATGGACGAAGGCGATCCGCAGGCGGAGCACCTGTTCGGTCTTCTCAAGGATGCCGTACTGCGCCATATCGAGGACGAGGAACAGCGTCTTTTCCCCCAGATTGCACTGGCCGGCCTCGACCTCGACGCGATCTTTGTGGAAATGCAGGCCATGGAAGCCCGCCTCGCCGCCGCGCGCACCCATCCGCCATCGACCCGCGCGCTCGTCCAATAAGCGGGGTAGTGACTTTCCGCAATTCTTCGCGCCGGCGTGGGAATCGCCGTGGCGCGCCGGCGTCCAACCCCCTGTACAGCCAATACGGCAACCCGACAACAAGGAGACCGATATGCGCAAACTTGCCTGCACCCGGACACCTGCGCGCGCCTGCATGATCGCCGCGACGCTCGTCGCCGGGACTGCCTTCCTGGCCAATCCGGGCCCTGCTGTCGGCCAGGCTTACCAGGATGAACGCGATGCCTGCCGGCACCTTCCCGCTTCCGAGCGCGGCAGCTGCCTGCGGGAGGCCGCTGCCGCGCGCGCTGCGGCGCGCAAGGGGGAGCTTGCGACGGCCGGCAGCTACGAAGCGAATGCCACGCAACGCTGCAATGCCCTGCCGGCAGCAGACCGCGACGCGTGCCTACGGCGAGCGCGCGGAGAAGGCGTCAGCAGCGGCAGCGTTGAAGGCGGAGGGATACTCCGCGAGTATCGCGAAATCACCCTGCCGCCTGCCCAGCAATCCTCAGTTGTTCCGACACAACAAGCGCCTAGCGATACGGCAAGCGGCACCGGCAGTGCTGTGGGCCTGCCGCAATCGACGTTACCTGCACAGACGCTGCCTTCGCCGGCTCCCTCCCCGCAGCCGGCGCCGGCCGGCGTCATGATCCGGCGCTAGCACGCGCGGCGGCGCTCCCGCCGCTTCTTCCGGCCGCACTGCGCCTTCCGGATCATGCCGGAAGTATCCCGCTCGCCCTGTTCCTTGTTACGGAAACCGTAGCGATCTTCCGCCGACCATTTGCGGCCGGCTCCCCTCCTGCGCACAACCTTTCCTTATTCCTGCTTGGAATAGGCAGCGGAATATTAATCATTTGCCGCTCGCAAACCCGTCGCTTGATACTCCGGTCACCGGGCTTGGGCGTGATGAGCAGCAACCACGACCGTCATGCGGGCACGCGTTGAACAAGCGGCGAAAGCCGCCTACTTGCAGCTTCCACACTCTGAAAAACTAGTTAGGGACCCAACAATGAAAACCAAACTCCTCTTGGCTGGCGCGGGCCTGGTCGCAGCAGGGCTGGCAAATGCGCAGACCAATGTCACCATCTACGGCATCGCCGACGTCGGCGTGGAATTCCTGACCAACGCGGCCCGGGTTGGCACAAGCAACGAGAACGTGTTCCGCATGGCGTCCGGCAACCTTTCCGGGTCGCGCTTCGGCTTCCGCGGCACAGAGGATCTCGGCGGCGGCATGAAGGCCGTCTTCCAGCTGGAGTCCGGCTTCGATCTTGACACCGGCATGCTTAGCCAGGGTGGTCGCCTGTTCGGCCGCCATGCCTTTGTGGGTGTACAGGGCGGACTGGGTGCAATCACGCTCGGCCATCAGCAGAACGCCCTCTACGACCTCGTCATCAAGTACGACCCGATGGGGTTCTCGTCACGCTACTCGGCACTTACCCATGACGCCGCCTTTGCCGGTCGCCCCGACAACACGATCAAGTACACGGGCGCCTTCGGTCCGCTGACGGCAACCGCCTTCTACAGCTTCGGCCGCAACCTCGACGGCGAAGTCCCGGGCAGCACGAAGGTCTCGCGCAACGTTGGCGGCGGCGTCGCCTACGCCAGCGGCCCCTTTGGTGCGACGTTCGCCTACGACCAGTACCAGGGGAACACCGTGGCAACCGCAGGCCAGAGTGCAAGGCGGATGGCGCTGGCGGGCAGCTATGCGATGGGCGCGCTGAAAGGCTTTGTCGGCTATCGCTGGCTCAAGGACGAAATCGTCGCAGCAGGCGCTCCGTCGGTGCGCTCGAACCTCTACTGGGCAGGCCTTGCATACGATCTGAGTCCTGCGCTCAAACTGACCGGCGCGGTCTATCACACCGATCGCCGCGACAGCAGCGCGGACCCGACCAGCCTCGTGCTTTCCGCCGACTACTCCCTGTCAAAACGCACCGACCTCTACCTGACGGTCGCTCATGCACGCAACAAATCGGGTTCGAACCTCGGCCTCAACGGCTTTGGAAGTTCGATCATTGCAGGCGAGAACCAGACTGGTATCGTCGCCGGCGTCCGGCATCGCTTCTAAAGGCCGTATCCGCAGAATCCACGCTTGTCTCCTCCAATCCAAGGATCCCCAAGGATTGGCTTCAGCCCGCTCTCTGAGCGGGCTTTTTTTCTGCAACCGCTCGACTTCTGCAGGCCTGCCTTATGTAGTGGGTCAGCGCCACCGAACCTCGTTTTCACCATGATGCCAACCGTCTCGCGTCTGCGGTCGGAGGTCTCTGGCGGCACCAATCCAAGATGTGTTGATTCTGCATGTGCTGCTCGAGCAAGCCGCGGATCCCGTCATTGCGCGGATCCCATCATTGTGCGAATCCCGTCATTGCATGGGCCGTCGCGTCGAACACGTGATCCGAATTTCGGCTCTTCGAGTCACGTCGCTTCGAGTCACGTCACTTCGAATCATTTAGCGTCGAATCTTGTGGGGTCGGCTCATGCAACTTCGCCTCCGAAATCGAACCATGCAAATGCGCATCGTATGGCATTGCGCGATGCAGGCGGAAGTGGCATGCCGCGCACTTTGATCTCTTCGCAAACCCACTACCCTTCTGCAGCAATACCCGGCTTCCTTTGCAGGCGAGCAGAATGGGCAGATACGCACTGAGTTCGGCGTCAGAGGCCAATATGCAACCGGCAATCTAGATGGGCATCACTGGCCAGCTGTAGAAGGCGATCATCGTCGAACACTGTCATGCGTTGCAAATGCTCGCGGCTTGCCGCAATACATGGAGATGCAGGACGCAGAATGCGAGACGACGCGTCAGACGCTTTGAGAGTATCGCATCCGCAATGCGCACTGCGGAATTCGGGTTGCCGTGTACCGTGTGCCGTGTGCCGTGTGCCGGATGTCAGATGTCGGATGTCAGATGTCGGATGTCGGATGTCGGATGTCGGATGTCGGATGCCGGATGGCGAATGGCGAATGGCGAATGGCGAATGGCGAATGCCGGATGCCGGATGCCGGATGCCGGATGCAATTCGATACGGTGCTGGCCTCGCCGCGCAAAGGGCCGGCAGTCAAGACCGCGCGCCCTCATAACCGCTACATTGGACAGCACGAGTGAGAGCGCGCCAGCAACGGTACGATAGCGATGAAATCGTCGTCCAGCTTGCAATTGGCAGGACGCTCGGAGATCGAGTCTACAACGTGCACGGCAGCCGTCTATTGAGAAGGGGACCAATGCGTGGCGCTCAACGTCAACCACATCTAAACGAGAAAGCCCCGCGTCCTGGACGGAGCGGGGCTTCTTGTGTCTTAGCACTTACCTTGGGCTGCGCTCAGGCGCCTTCCATCTTGATGCCCTGCTTTTTGACGATGTTCTTCATCTTCTCGAACTCCGCCTGGATCTCCTTCGCGTGTTCTGCGGCCGAGCTTCCGACCGGCTCCGAACCCCCTCCGCGAATGCGCTCCTGCACCTCCGGCACTGCGAGCGCCTTCACTGCCGCCGCGTTAAGTTTCTTGATGATTTCGTCTGGCGTCTTTGCCGGCGCAATCAAGCCGTACCAGGCCGGGTCATTCACCCCGTTCAAGCCAAGCTCACCAAAGGTCGGCACCATCGGCAACGATTCAAGTCGCTTGTGCCAAGCAACGGCGAGCGGCTTCAGCTTTCCCGACTTGATGTGCGGCAGAGATGAAGGCACGTTATCGAAGATCATCTCGACCTGGCCGCCCAGAACGTCATTGAGTGCGGGTCCTATACCGCGGTACGCCACGTGCAGGATGTGCGTTCCGGTCGCGGACTTGAACTGTTCTCCCAGCATGTGCGCCAGCCCGCAATTGCCGGAGCTTGCATAGCCGTACTTGCCCGGGCTTTTCTTCACTACGTCCATGAACTGCTTGAAGTCCTCGACACCGAACTTGGGATTCACGGCGAGGACGTTCGGCGAACGGGCGAGTGTGGAAATGGGTGCAAAGTCCTTTATCGGGTCATAGCCGATCTTCGGGTTGCATGCAGGGTTCACTGCATGGGTGCTGACGGTCGAAATGCCGATGGTATAGCCATCCGGCTCCGCCTTTGCGATTGCTGCCGCCCCGATCGCCCCTCCGGCACCGCCGCGGTTCTCGATCACCACCGGCTTGCCCAGCTCCTTGGCGAGCCGGTCTCCGACGACACGCGCGATGATGTCGGTTGATCCTCCAGGGGGGAATGGAATGATCAGCGTGATCGGCTTGTCGGGGTAGGACTGGCCCTGGGCTGCACTGGCCACTAACAGGCAACCGAACAGTGTCGGAAGCAGGAAACGAATCTGCATTTGTCGATCTCCTTGATTGAACTATCTGCCGGCGGCAGCCGGAAAAGCGGAACCCCACTTTTGTGATGAGTATCAACACTGTCCAGAAGTGCAGCAAATGAAATAATCGCCAAATGCGATTCCAAAACGGAATGGATAAGCCGACCGTCCGGCAAGGAAATCAGGCCGGCGTGGCCGCTGCCTCCTCGAGGATCCAGCGGGTAAAGCACGCCAGCGCACGGCCATTTCTGCGGTCTTTTGGATGCACCAGGTAATAGCCGTATTCGCTTTTCATGGCTTCCTTCGACACGAGCACAAGTTTACGGCGACGCAGCTCTTCCTCGACGAGGAAACGCGGCATGATGCCCACGCCGAGGCCTGCCGTCAGTGCGGGAATCATCAGCGTGAACTGCTCGTATTTCTGTGTGCGCCGCGGGTCGTAGCCGACAACCTCGTGCTTGTCGAACCATCGCTCCCACACCGTCGGGAGTTGAATATGCTCCATCAGCCGGTGGCGCAGCAGGTCGGCGTTGCAACTCACGGGTTTCTGCTTGAGCAGCGCGGGACTGCACATGGGATAGAGTTCCTGCCCCAGCAGGTAGTGCGAATCCATGCCCGGCCAGCTTCCCCTGCCAAAGCGGATCTCGGCGGTGAGGACGCTGGACTGGGACTCGTGCGGCAGGCGCGGCATGAACTGGACGAGGATGTCCGGATTGGTTTCGTTGAACCTGGCCAGCCGCGGTATGAGCCACTTCTGCCCCAGGGTCGGAGGAACGCCGAGGCTGATGGTGCTGTCATCCGCCTGCAGCACCCGTACCCTGGCAGTGGCTTCCGCAAGCATCAGCAATGCCGGCCTCACCGCTTCCCAGTACAACCGACCTGCTTCGGTCAGCTCCAGCCCGTGATGCACGCGGCTGAACAGCGGCGCCCCCAGATGCTCTTCAAGTGACTGAATCTGTTTGCTGACGGCGCTTTGCGTGAGGAAGAGCTCTTCCGCCGCGCGCGAGCACGACAAATGCCGCGCCGCTGCGTCGAATACGCGAATCGCCGTCAAGGATTGGGGAAGCAGCTGCATTCGTATTCCAGATTGGCATGCGTGATCGAAATTATTTCGTTTGTAACCAAAAAGTGCAAGCACGAGAATCAATGCCAGTCGTCAACCAAAGAGATGAGTGCCATGAAAAGCACGTTGATATCCATAATGACCGCCGGATGGCTGATGGCCGGGCACAGCCAGGCATCCACGGGGCAGGACGAGATAGTTCTTGGACAGTCAGCGCCTCTTTCCGGCAGCTTCGGCGAACTCGGCAAGTCCTATCGCGACGGGGCCCTCCTGTATTTCGACCGCATCAATCGTCAGGGTGGCATACACGGCCGCCGGATACGCCTGACGACGCTCGATGACGCCTACGAGCCCAAGCGCGCCGAGGAGAACACCCGCCAACTGATCGCCAGGGACAAGGCCGTTGCCCTTTTCGGACATATGTTTTCCAGCGCGGTCAAGGCATCACTTGCTGTCGCGACCGAGGCCGGTGTTCCCTATGTCGCCCCTTATGCCGGCTACGACGAACTCTTCGATCGGCACAACGCCATGCTTTTCATGACCCGCGCGAGCTTCAGCGCCGAAATGGACACGCTGCTTCGCCATGTACACACGATGGGCCTGCGCAGAGTGGCGCTGGTTCGGTACGACAGTGCACCGGGAAAGGTTCTGCAGGAAGAATTCGAAGCGAAGCTGGCGGACTTTGGCATGAAACCGGCGGGCATCGGGATGATGAAGCTGAACTCGCGCAAGCCCGCGGAGGCGGTTCTTGCGCTGGCAAACGCCCGCCCCAACGGCATTGTTCTTGGCGTGTCCGGCTCGGACGCGGTGGCGTTCATCAAGCAGTTCAATCCGGCCGCGCAGGCAAAGCCGGTGCAATACCTTGCCCGCAGCCTGGTCGGCGGGCATCAGCTCGTCGCAGAACTGGGTGGCGAGAGTCGCGGCGTGGTGATGACACAGCTTGCTCCATCGCCTTTCAACGGCAAGACGCGCGTGGCCCGGGAATACCAGGCCGATATCCGGCTCGCACGACAGCACGAGCAACGAATCGAGCCAAGCTACGTCGGCTTTGAAGGTTACATCGCGGCAAAAGTGATGGTTGAAGGCTTGCGCCGCGCCGGACCGAATCCAACCCGTGCAAATCTGGTCGTGGCGCTTGAGACCATGCGGGAATGGGATGCCGGCGATTTTTTCATCGACTACGGCCCGGGCCGACACAAGGGGTCGCGCTTTGTGACCGTGACGGTAATCGGGCCAGCAGGACATTTCATTGAATAGAAAGTGCAGCATAACCATGACGAACCAAGCGAGTGCCACTGCGGCAAATGCATCTCCCCAGGTGATAGGCATGATCGAACGGCTTATCGCCTTCCCTACCGTTTCGCGCGATTCCAATCTCGGCTTGATTGAATGGACCCGCGACTACCTGCGCGGGCTCGGCGTCGACTCGCGCCTGACCTATGATTCGACAGGCAAGAAAGCAAATCTTTTCGCCACCTTGGGCGAGGGACGCAGCGGCGGGATTATCCTTTCCGGGCATACCGACACGGTGCCAGTGGATGGACAGGCATGGAGTTCGGATCCTTTTGTCGCCTCGGTCCGTGACGGACGCATCTACGGCCGTGGAAGCGCCGACATGAAGAGCTACATCGCCACCGCCCTCGCGCTGGCACCGGAGTTCCTCGATCGAAGTGATGCGGCGCCTGTCCACATCGCACTGTCCTACGATGAGGAAGTGGGCTGTATCGGCGTACGCAGCCTGATTGCAGACCTGAAGGACCAGGGCATCGAAGCGCGCGGATGCATCGTAGGCGAACCAACGACGATGCGGCCCATCGTCGCCCACAAGGGTACGCACCGGTTCCGATGCTGCGTGCGCGGCAAGGAGGCGCATTCCAGCTACACCAACCAGGGAGTCAATGCCATCGAGTATGCTGCGCGTCTTATCGTACGCATACGCCAGATCGCGGACCGGATGGCAAGCGAGGAGAAGAAGAACCACCAGTTCACTGTCCCGCATTCAACGATGCAGACCGGCCTCGTTCGCGGGGGAATCGCTGCGAATGTCGTACCCCGCGACTGCGAGTTCATGTTCGAATTCCGTACGCTGCCTGGCACGGACCCCAGCAGGATCTATCGTGAAGTTGCGTCGTACGCCGACCTTCTCGGCGCGGCAATGCGGGAAGAGGCTCCCGAGGCGGGGATACAGTTCGAGCAGGTATCGAGCAGCCCCGGCCTGCTGATGCAAGCTGATGACCCTGTGGTGCAGTTGGCATCGACGTTGAGTGGACAGATGCCGGATGGGGCGGTCTCGTACGGCACCGAGGCGGGATTGTTCCAGCACGCCGGAATACCGACGGTCGTTTGCGGACCCGGAAACATTGAGCAAGCACACCGGCCGGATGAATACGTGTCGCTCGAACAGGTGGCGCTTTGCGAAGCGTTCATGCGACGCCTTGCGCGAACAACGGTATCGATCTGATCCAGGCAAACAACCGTACTGCAGCACGGCTGTACGGCTGTTACGCTCCTCGTCATTCTCCTTCCACTATCATCGCTGGGCGGTGGCTGCACTGCACGGAGTGCAGGAAACCTCGACCGACGTCCTCGCCTGCTCCGTTCGGCGTTAGCCCCCTCGGCGTCGCACACTCAATCGACAAGTGCCTTCGGCCCAGCCATTCCCTGGGCTGGACACCAGGACGCGCCCTCCCAACGCCGTTTCGTTATCGGCTGCTTTAGCAACGCAAGGGATGAGTGCGATGAGTGCGATACAGCTTGCGCAATCGATCGGCCCTATCCGTTCGGTTGCTCGTCGCGGTTCAGCCGGCGAGTGCACCCGGCGCACCGTATGCTGGAGGAATCGGGTGAACCCGACGTCCTGGGTGCACTGCATGCACTGGATGTCATGGATCTCGCGGCTGAAATGGATGTACTGGATGCGCGGAATACGCCGGAAACGCTCTTCCATGGACCGCCAGTCACCGGACAGACCGGACGCACCGGGCACACCGCCCGTTAACTTGGCGCCATTTCGTGCCGGTTTTGCCGGGCGGGGCTAGAATTCGTCCATGTGCGCGAACTACATACCTTCGACACGCAATCAGCTTGAGCGGTTTTTCGGCGTTGCAGCTCCTGATTCCGAATACAAGGCGGAATCCTTTCCAGGCTATATGGCGCCGCTGATCCGCCCACCGAGCGCCAATGCCGTTCATGGCGACCGGTCGTGCGCGCTCGGCATGTTCGGTCTGGTTCCACATTGGGCCGAGACGCGGCTTGCTCGCCAGACCTACAACGCGCGCAGCGAGACCGCCGCGAGCAAGCCGAGTTTTCGCAACGCCTGGAAGCGTCGCCAATTCTGCGTCATCCCGGCCAGCGCGTTCTACGAGCCCTCGTACGAGACGGGCAAGGCGGTACGCTTCGAGATCGCGCATGTGAACGGCGAGCCGCTCGGGATAGCAGGCTTGTGGGAACACAAGGCAGGCGGCCCCGGCGAACTGAACCTTCTGTCCTTTTCCATGCTCACCGTGAATGCGGACGGGCATCCTCTGATGCAGCGTTTTCACAAGCCGGACGACGAGAAACGCATGCTGGTCATCCTTCACCCGGACCAGTACGACGACTGGTTGCATTGCGACACGGACGACGTGCCGCGTTTTCTTACCCGCTATCCGGCAGAGTTGTTGCAGGCCCGGCAAGCGCCGATGCAGGGCCGGGCACGCACGCAGGAAGGCCTCCCCGGATTCTGATTGCGGGTTCCGTCGTTGCTAGCGCTGCCGCCGCTGGACTTGGCGGCGCTCCACCTGGTCCCAGCCTATTTCTTTTCGGATCTGCTCTGCCTCATGCAGCGGCGCACGCGCATCCTTGCGCCGCTCCGCCTGCCTGCGCTCCAGGTATTCCCGCGCTCTTTCCTTGGGCTCTTTCTCTTGTTCCATCTGTACCCCTCGCGCCCGCGCATTGTGTACATGGGAGTTGAGGTGCCTGAGAAGGTTTCACCCGAAGCGGGCATCAGATGCGCCGCAAAGGGCTTCCTGCGGGGATGAACTTTTCGAATGACGAGACACTCGGCTCAATACATTACAACGGAGTTCAAGATGCCCGGATCAAGATTCATGCATCGACGGCGGGCTCCCCGGAGTCGCCCCGAGAAACCCAGGAACGAGCAGATGGACAGAATGGGACAAAAAGCCAGCTTGTGCGAGGAATTGGAGCGTATTGACGCCATCCTCGAAAGACTGCGGCACAGGCACCGCATCGGGCCGGATGTTTCCGTCGATGACCTGGTCGAGCTGTTCTGCGAGGAGCGCGACCGCCTTTTTGCACAGCTGCAAAAACTGGATGCGACTGTCGCCGAAGGCGAGCTGAACCCGGAAGGCGCGGAACACGCATACGTGATCGAATTCCGCCCCGGCACTGACGCTGGGCCACGCGCCGAGCGGCGATAATGCTGGCGCCTTCCACCCGGTTCCGGCGGCGGCCCCGGGTTGGCGCAGCTACTTCCTTTGTTCCAGCCGTTCGAGCACGTAACTGCTCATGCCCTTGGCAAGTTCATGCTCGCCCATGAAAACGGCTCCGGCGTTTTCCTTGCGCAGCAGGTTTGCTTCCTCTTCGCTGTGCGTGCGTACGACGGTATCGATCGCCGGATTCAGCGCACGCGCGATCTCGATCATCGCCCGCACATGAAAGGTATCGGGGGTTGCGATCACAAGAGCACCGGCACGCGCGATGTGGGCCTGAATCAGGACCTCGGGTTCGGCCGCGTTGCCGGCGACCGCCGGGACGCCGTCCTGCCGCAGCTTCTGCACCATCTCGCGGTTCTGCTCGACCACCACATAGCTGACGCCACGCCTCGCCAACGCGGCGCCGATCCTGCGCCCGACCCGGCCGTAACCGACAAGCACGACCTGGCCGGTCATTTTCTCGCTCGTCACGCTTGCGGGCAGCTCGGCCAGCGGATCCAGCCGGCGATGATAGTTGCTGCGCACGGCGCCGCGCGCGTGCAACCAGTTCTGCAACGGATCCACCAGCTTGAAGGTGAACGGATTGAGCGCGATGGAAATGATCGCGCCGGCCAGCACGAGGCTCTGGGCTTCCGGCGGCAGCAGGCCGAGGGAGAGGCCGAGTGCAATCAGGATGAACGAGAATTCGCCGATCTGGGCGAGGCTGGCCGACACCGTGAGCGCGGTATGCAAAGGGTAGCGCAGCGCAAGCACCAGCACGAATGCGGCGGCGGACTTGCCCACCATGATGATGAGCACCGTCGCCAGCACCTGCAGGGGCTGCTCGACGATGACCTTCGGATCGAACAGCATGCCGACGGACACGAAGAACAGGACTGAAAACGCGTCCCGCAGCGGCAGGGACTCCTGCGCCGCCCGATGACTCAGATCGGACTCCCGCAGCACCATCCCGGCGAAGAAGGCGCCGAGCGCAAACGAAACGCCGAACAGCTCGGATGAGCCATAGGCAATGCCGACCGCGGCGGCGATCACGCACAGGGTGAACAGTTCGCGGGAATTGGTGCGTGCCACCTGCCACAGCAGCCACGGGAATATCTTGCGCCCGACAACCAGCATGAGGCCGATGAACAGGGCCACTTCGCCGAGCGTGATGGCCAGGGTAGACCACAGCGAATCGCCGCCGGCCCCCTCCTTGCCGCCCAGCCACCCGGACAGGGCGGGGAGCAGGACCAGGACGATCACCATGACCAGGTCTTCCACCACCAGCCAGCCCACCGCAATCCGGCCGTTCACCGTCTCGAGCACGCCGCGTTCTTCCAGTGCCCGCAACAGGACCACGGTGCTGGCCACCGACAAAGCCAGGCCGAATACCAGTCCCGCCCCGAAGTGCCAACCCATCAGCAGCGCCAGTCCGAGACCGAGCAGGGTGGCGACCGTGATTTGCAGGATTGCGCCCGGCAGCGCGATACGTCGCACTTCCATCAGGTCGTCCAGCGAGAAATGCAGACCCACGCCAAACATCAGGAGCATCACGCCGATCTCCGCAAGCTGGTTGGCCAGCTCGACGTCGGCGATGTAACCGGGCGTGAACGGTCCAAGCAGGATCCCGGCAAGCAGGTAGCCCACCAGTGCCGGGAGCTTCATGCGCGCCGCCGCGAAGCCGAGGCAGAGTGCCAGGCCGAACGCTGCGGCAATGGTGGTGATCAGGTTGAGGTTGTGATGCATCGATAAGGACTCCTTTGATAAGTCGGATAGTCGCGGCCGGCGCGGTCAGGGAAACACCAGCACCGGTACCGGCGATTTCCGCAGCACTTCCTGCGTGATGCTCTCTCCGAAAGCAGTGTCAAGCACGCCAAGTCTTCCGCGGGTGGCCATCACGATGATGTCGCACTGGTAGCGTTCGGCGGCCGCAAGAATGGCCTCGGAGGGGATGCGCGACATCCCGACCGCCGCTTCGCATGGAACCTGCGCTTCCTGCGCCGCGGCTACCGCTTTCTCGATACTGGCCGTGGCCTCGGCAACATGATGCTGCTCGGCTTCCGCTCCGGTTCCGGCGGACTCCGCATCCGAGGCGTTGAAAAGCCTGGGCTCGGCAACCGAGAGGAACACCAGTCTTGCATGATGCGTACGCGCGAGGGCGAGCGCTGCGTCCAGCGGCTTGTAGGAAAGGGGCGTGCCGTCAATCGGCATCAATATGGCATTGAACATGGTCGGTCTTCCTGGCGACGACAGTGCCCGCGGTTGCGTGCGTCATCCGGCGGTGCGGCACGGGCGCGTAAGACGGGTACAGGCATTGCAGCATGCCTGCGCTACATGGTCTGTTTTCCCGGAGGCCGGGAAGCGTCAGGCTCTTGGCGGCGGCAGCGCGCGCGGAAGGTCGATCGAGACGAGGGAAGGAATGTGCGGGCGTGGCGTCGCGGTACGCGGTTCGTTGCCCTGGAACGTCAGCGCCAGGGGGACGTAGTCCGACATCTCCTCCATGTCGGCGGCGACCTGGTTCTGGTCCTGGTCGAGAATGCCGCCGGCCACGATAGCCTCGCTGTCGCCCAACCTGCTGCCAGCTGCCTGTTGCGCCTCGCGATAGGCAGTGCCGCCGACCGCGACAGTCATGCCCTGGGCCGCAAAGACGATCAGCAGGAGGACAACGAGGAGGTTTTTCATTTGCGAGGATATCGGCGCTGCCACGTTCTGCACCGATCCGGCCCGGGAAGATTCCGGACGCCGTTCGGCCGGCATGAAGGCAACATTTTAACCCGACTATGCAGGAAGGCCCGCCGCCGCCAGGGCAAAAAAAACCCGCAGGCCTTGCGGCTTGCGGGTGAATCCAATTCTAGGAGAGTTGGAGGAGACAGGGAGGACTATAGCGAAACGGTACCGCCGTGTCCGCTTCAGAGTCGTGATGTCGGATATTCCGTTTCTGTATATCACCGGAAATAGAAAGCCCGCCGGTTTCCCCCGGCGGGCTCCTTGTCTCCTACTCGATCCCGGCATGGATTTTTTGTAGCGGAATATTACACCGAAAAACGGGCGATTTACCAAATGTTGACTGGCCGCGACCGGGATGAACGTTCGCCTGGCGCCGCCGTGGTGACGGCAATGTCGGTTGGGCGGCATAATCGGGCGACCTGCCACTACCCCGCCCGACCGATGGAGACCGCCGAAATCCGCTTCCGCACGCTTTCCGTACGTCTTGAGTATCAATGGGTGGGGAATGACCGGGATGACGCACCAATCATCGTTTTCCTGCACGAAGGGTTGGGCTCCGTCAGCCTCTGGCGGGACTTCCCCCAGCGCTTTTGCAGCGCCCTCGGCATGCGCGGCCTGGTGTTTTCACGGTACGGGTACGGCGGCTCGACCCCGCGTCCGGAGGACGCCGCGCTGCCCGTCAGCTACCTGCACGACGAGGCGTACGAAGCGCTCCCCGCCCTGCTGCACCGGCTTGGCGTGGAGCGCCCCTGGCTGTTCGGCCACAGCGACGGCGGCTCGATCGCGCTGCTGCATGCGGCGCGGTTCGCGGAAGAGACCGCCGGAATCGTCGTCCTGGCGCCGCATCTTTTTGTCGAGGAAATCACCCTCGACGGCATTGCGGCTGCCCGCGCGGCCTACCTCGGCGGCGACCTGCGGTCCAGGCTCGGCAGGCACCACCCGGATCCCGACCGGGTTTTCATGGGATGGAACGACGCCTGGCTGGCGCCTGCCTTCCGCGGCTGGAACATCGAGCGCGAGGTCGCGTCGATCCGCTGCCCGGTGCTGGCCTTGCAGGGAGAGGGCGACGAGTACGGCACGCTGCGGCAAATCATGCGGATTCCCGAGTTGGTGCCTGCGGCGCAAGCCGTCGCCCTGCCGGATTGCGGCCATACTCCCCACCGCGACAAGCCGGAAGAAGTCATCCGGCTCGCCGGCGGCTTCATTGCCGGGCATGGTGACGCACCGGTGTGATTATTTTCGGTGCGGGCGCTCTTTGTAGGAAGTGCCCACTTACCCGCGGTGGCCGCGGCAAGCTGGCTCCTGCCGGGCCTGGTCACGCGGGTTTTTTCAGGCAGTCGCTCATGAATTGCTTCCGCTCGTCGCCGGTCTTGCCCTTGGCATCGGCGTTGCAGCTTTTCATCTTGTCCTGCTGCGCCTTCCGGGCCGGGCTGACTTTCGGCTTGCTGAGGCACTCCTTCATGAATGCCTTGCGCTCGTCGCCCTTCCTGTCGGCGGCTTCCTTGTTGCAGGTCCCCATCCGGTTCTGCTGTTCGGTGGCCGCAAATGACGGCAGCGACAGTGCGGGAAGCGCGAGGATCATGACGGCGGCGAAAATCTTCATCTGGTCTCCCTGAAAAAACGGCTATGCGCAGCATAGGCGATGCGGCAACGAATGTGAAGCGGCGGGTCCGCGGCTTCTGGCGGCAACCAATTCGATTCAGAAAAAGGGTATGCTCGCACACGGTTCCCAAAATAAACAAACGCACCCCACGCGAGGGGCGGACCAAGGAATGGAGACACGCCGCATGAGGAGCACCCCGACAGCGACACCTGTGGAACACGTCGAGCTGGAGACATACAGGAGGGTGTTCTTCTCTTCACCCGAGTTCGTGTCCATCAGCAGGCTGCGGGACAGCGTCTACGTCGACGTGAATCCGGGCTTCGAGCGTTTTACCGGCTACCGCCGGGAGGAAGTCCTCGGCCGCAGCGCGTTCGAGCTCGGCATCTGGCCCGACGCCGCGGAGCGGGAACGCATGATCACGGCACTGGCGCGGCAAGGGCAATTGCACCTGTTCCCGACGCGCCTGCGCAATCGGGCGGGCATGATCTGCGACGTGGAGCTGTCGGCCAGCGTGGCCCGCATTCACGACGAACGCTTTCTCGTCACCGTCGTGCGCGACATCACCGAGCGCAAGCGCACCGAGGACGAACTGCGCCTGTACCGGGACAAGCTGGAGTACCTGATCGAAGAGCGCACCGCCGAACTCAGGCAAAGCAACAGCGAGCTGCAGGAGACCAACCTCCAGCTGGAGGAGGCGCACCGGCGGCTGATGGAGACCGAGAAGCGGATGCGCCACATGGCCCTGCACGACCTGCTTACCGGGCTGCCGAACCGCGCCCTGCTGCAGGACCGGGTCACGCAGGCCATCTCGCACGCGCGCCGCGAGCGCAAGCGGGCCGCAATCCTGTTCATCGACCTCGACAACTTCAAGCACATCAACGATTCGCTCGGACACCTGGTGGGCGACCGCCTGCTGCAGATCGTCGCGGCCCGGCTGCACAAGTGCGTGCGCCGCGGCGACACGGTGGCGCGGCTCGGCGGTGACGAGTTCGTGATGTGCCTGGGGGCGCTGGACGACAGCAGCGGGGCCACCGTGGTGGCGCAGAAGGTACTGGCCTCGCTCGATTCGCCGATGATCGTCGAAGGACACGAGCTGCATGTCACCGGCAGCATCGGCATCAGCGTCTACCCCGATGACGGCTCGAATGCGGAAATCTTGCTGCAGGCGTCGGACACCGCGATGTATCACGCCAAGGGACACGGTCGCAACAGCTTCAGTTTCTTCACCCCGGAGCTCAATGAAGCGGTGCAGCAGCGCCTGACCATCGAAAGCCAGCTGCACCAAGCCTTGCCGCGCAACGAATTCCGGCTGCACTACCAGCCGCAGGTCGACCTCGGCAGCGGCCGGGTGGTCTCGGCGGAAGCACTGCTGCGCTGGCAGCAGCCGCAGCGGGGCATGGTATCGCCGCTCGATTTCATTCCCGTCGCCGAGGAAAACGGCATGATCCTGCGCATTGGCGAATGGGTGTTGCGGGAGGCCTGCGGACAGCTGCGGCGCTGGCACGACGCCGGCCACCGCGACCTGTCGATTGCCGTCAACCTGTCGGCGCGGCAGGTTCTGCAACCGGCCTTCGCCGCCACCGTGGCGTCTGTCATCGCCGAAGCCGGCATTCCGCCCTCGGCACTGGTGCTGGAGATCACCGAAAGCCTGCTGATGCAGCCGAGCGAGGACAACATGGCGATCCTGCACCGTCTGACTGCCAGCGGCGTGCGGCTGTCGCTCGACGATTTCGGCACCGGCTACTCCAGCCTGTCGTACCTCAAGCGTTTTCCCATCGGCGAGCTCAAGATCGACCGCTCGTTCGTGCGCGGCATCGAGCATGACGAGAACGACCGGGCGATTGCCGGCACGGTGATCGCCATGGCCCGCGGCCTGCGCCTGACGGTGATAGCGGAAGGGGTGGAGACGCCCGGGCAGGCGGCCTTCCTGCGCGCCAGCGGTTGCGGTCTGGCGCAAGGCTACTACTACGGGATGCCGATGCCGCCGGTGGAGTTCGCCGCGCTGCTGGCGCGGCAGGCGGCGCAGGCGTCCACGGCGGGCTGACTACATCCTGGTGTCCGCGACTTCCGGCACGACCAGCATGCGCGGCGTTTGCGAATGCCCCAGCGTGCGGGCAATGCGGATGACCGACGGCTTGGTCTGGTCGAAGGCGTTGGCGAAGTCGCGGGCGTCGCGCAGCGAGCGGATATAGGTCTGGGTGAATGCCCCGCCGCCGAGCTCGGGCGATTCCAGCGACTCCTCGTTTTCCGACGCCGACACGATCACGATACGTGAGGTCTTGGCGTCGCGCGCCTTTTGGGCCAGGTCGGTGATGGCTTCCTGCGACGGGCTGGCGGCGTACTCGACTTCCTTCTTGTGCTGCTTGAGGGAGCGCGTGCGCGACGGCAGGTAGCCGGGGATCGCGACGAAGGTCTTGCCGCTGTAGCAGGTGTCGAGCAGCACCACCGACCGCACGTTCTTGGCGGTGAGCTGGGCTACGAAGCCCTGCAGGTCGTCATCACTGAGCGCGGTCTTGCGGTTCGTGATCACGAACTCGAAGGACTGGCCCTTGGCATTCACCTTCTGCCGCGGGAACTCGGTGTCGTACAACACGATGTCGAACTTGTTCATGGCGTTCGGCAGTCCGTGGGCGGCGACGAACAGCACGACGGTGTCACCCTGCTGGGTCTGCTCCATGATCTCGCGCATCGCCGCCTTCACCGCGACCGAGGTGGCCTGGTCGTGGCGGAGCAGCTTCACTGCTTCCGGCGGAATCTTTCCACCCTCCGGCGAGGTCATGAACTTGTAGATATCGGTCGCGTCCTTGTCCGCACCTTCCAGCCCGTGCTCGGGGGGCAGGTACTTGTAGGTGCTGGCGCCGACCACCAGGGCGAGCGTGCGCGCCCCGCGTGCCGGCGACTGCAGCGCTGCGGCGACCGGCATCGCGACCGCCGGGATGGCGGCGGCAGGCGCGGGTTGCGCCGACGCGGGCTTCTGCATCATCTTGGCCACGGTCGACGAGAACGCGCCACTGAAGCCTTTCAGGCGATAACGGATGGCCGTCGGCGTGGTCGGCGCCACCCGGCTCAGGCCGACCACGGCGCGGGCGGCGGCGAACGCGGTCTCCACCTCGTCCCGGTTTTCGTATTCACCCGTCAGCATGATCCGTCCATCTTCGGCCAGCGCAACATCCGCCTGCCGCAGGCCGATGCCCTGGAAGGCATCGCGGATCTCGGCCAGTTCCTGCTGGCTGACGCGGTCGATGGGTTCGGCGCGCTGCGCCAGGGCCGGCAGCGCGGGCAGGAAGAGCGCGGCGACCAGGGCAAGCCGCACGCCGGCGGTCGATAGCATCTTCATTTGTTCTCGACCAGCTCGCTTTCCGCCAGCCAGCCGCCCTTCCCGGTTTCCGACACCACCTTGACCCAGCTGACCGGCTTGCCCTTCTGCGACACTTCCGCACGCTCTTCGACATTCACCTTCGCCCCCTTCGGCAGGGAGCCGGCCACCTTGCGCCCGGCGCCGCTGCTGCTGTACAGCGTCGCCTTGCGTTTCGTGGCATGGGTGGCTGTCCCGGAGGCGTTCGGGGCGAGCGACCGGGTAGCACTGCCCGCAGCAGCGCCGGCGTTCATCGCGGCAGCCGCGGTGAAGCGTTTCGGACGCTCGCTCGCGGGCAGCAGTGCGAAGTCGACGGTGCGCTTCGAGCTGAGGCGGTCGGCTTCCACCGTCAGCGTATAGCGCATCGGCACCGGCAGCGGCAGCGGCATCTGGTCGCGCGGCGGGATCTGCAGCTTGTGGCGATAGCTGGTGCGGGCGCCCTGCTGGATCACGACGTCCTCGACGTAGTCATCCTTGCCCTCTTCCGCGATCGTCACCCACTGCAGCCGGTCGCGCGGCATCTTGTTTGCCATTTCCAGCGGAATGGTATTGCCCGACCCGTCACGCATCGGCTCGCCCTTGGCGTCGGCCAGCACCAGCTTGTCGTTGGCATCCGGGGTGAAACGCACGATCTCGACCTTGTGGCGGAAGCGTGCCTTGATGTCCTTCGCCGCGGCGTCGTCCGCATAGTAGGTGAAGTCGAACTCCGGAATCGGCGGGTCGTTCTCGCTGCCCTCGACCCGCACTTCCAGCCGGTCGAGATTGAGCTGGCGCTGACGGTTGGCCGGCAGCGGCTGCTGCGCGGTCGCCGCCTTGGCGACCGGTTCGGAGGTGTTGTATACCGCCGCGCACTTCCGCCACGCCGTCATGGCAATCATGGTGGCGGTCGCGATGCCGGCAGTCGCGCCGATGGCGGCAGAGGTGGAACTGCCCGCGCCGCGCGTCAGCTTGGCGCTCAGCACCCCGACACCGATGCCGCCGATCGCGGCCAGGCCAAGATTGGAGGCGAAGCAGGAATCGAAGCTGTTGAAGGCCTTTTCGCCGCTCGGCATGTGGGTACAGCCGGCGGCGTAGGTGACGAGGACGAGGGACGCGGTGATGCGCTTGCACCATTGCGCGCGGGAGGGCCGCTGCATGTTGTTCTCCGGATGTTGCTGTTTCTTGAGTCGTTGCCGCCGGTGGTGGCCGGCGGCGCCGGCGGGTCGCCTGGGCGCCCGCCTATTCTTATTTGTTGCCGATGTTGACCGCCTGCGCACCGAGCATGCCGCCCTGGCCCTGCACGATGGCGCCGGTCACCACGGTGGTCGCACCGCCACCGCTGGAATTGCCGACGCTGACCGACTGGTGGTTCAGCATGCCCGCCTGCCCCTGCACGATGGCGCCGACCGCGACGTTGGAAACGCCGCCGGTGGAATTGCCGATCTTCGCCTGCTGGTTGTTCAGCATGCCGGCCTGGCCCTGCACCACCGCGCCGACCGCGACGTTCGAGACGCCCTTGCCGGACGCATTGCCGATCTCCAGCTGCTGGTTCTGCAGCATGCCGGCCTGGCCCTGCGCGACCGCGCCAACCGCGACGTTGGACTTGCCGCCGCCGCTGGCATTGCCGATCTTCGCCTGCTGGTTGTTCAGCATGCCCGCCTGGCCCTGCACCACCGCGCCGACCGCGACGTTGGACTTGCCGCCGCCGCTGGCGTTACCGATCTGCAGCTCCTGGTTGTTCAGCATGCCGGCCTGGCCTTGCAGTACCGCGCCCGCCTTCACATTGCTCTTGGACCCGTTGCCGTCCGCATTGCCGATCTCGAGGCTCTGCCGCTGCAGCATGCCGGCCTGGCCCTGCTGCACGGTGCCGACCGCGACATCGCTCTTCGAGCCGTTCTTGGCATTGCCGACCGCCATCTTCTGGGTATTCAGCATGCCGGCCTGGCCCTGGTTGACGCTGCCGACACTGACCTTGGCATTGCCCTTGCCTGTGGAATTGCCGAGGTCCATGGTCTGGTTGTTGAGCATGCCGGCCTGGCCCTGGTTGATATTGCTTGCAGTGACCTGGGACATGGCGGGGGCGGCGGCCAGGACGGCGATCACGCCGGCGATGCGCCTTGCAAGGATGCTTGTTTTCATTTTCACCTCTGAGTTCATAGTCGATCGACACTACCGGCGCCGGTTATCGACTGCGTCACCTTTGCCTTGCCCTTGTATTCGATATTGCCCGCGCCGCTGATTGCGGCGTCAAGGCGCTGCTCCGCATGCACCCGGATCTCTCCGGAACCGCCGATCTTCGCCTGCACCGAGCGCGCCTCGAAGTCCGCGGCATCGATATTGCCGCTGCCGTCGATGCGGGCGTCGAGGCTGTTGCCGCTTCCCGCCGCGCTGACATTGCCGGATCCCTTGATGGCCAGCGACAGTTGCGCCGGCTTCACGTTCCTCAGCCGGATGTCGCCGCTGCCGTTGGCCTCGACCTCGATCGCATTGCCGCCGAAACCGTCGATGCTGCTGCCGCCGCTGCCTTCGCTGACCAGGCTGCGCAAGGCCTTCAGCGTGAGCGTCAGCTTCAGCCCCTTGTCGGTCTTGAAGTTGCCCTTCGCGCCGATGACCAGCTGATCGCCCTTGACGCTGATGTCCAGCTGCTGCAGCACCTTGGCCTCCGCGTCCACCACCAGCTTCTCCTGCGTGCCCTGGCGAATGGTCAGTTCCCCCGGCAGCTTGAAGCGGACCCGGGTCACGCCTTCGGCGCCGTAGCTCGCGCTGTCGGCAAAGGCGGGAAGGACCGGCCCGGCGAGCGCCAGCATGACCGCGGCCACGAGTACGCGCCGCCTTGCGTTCATTTTTTCGACAGGATGCATATCGAGTCTTTCTGGTCGAAGACGACGACCGAATCGCCGTCGTTGCGCTGTACCGCCACCGCATTCGGGCCGCGGTCCTGATCGGACCGGAAGCCGCTGCCTTCATACAGCAGGCGCCCGTTCTGCCAGCAGCGCAGGGTCTGGCCGCTTGCCTTGCGCGGGTCGCGCGCGGTCGAGGCCTGCTCGGAAGGCGCGACCGCGCCCATGTTGGCCGCGGGCGGCACCAGCGCAACCCCGGGCTTGGCCACGGAGAGCTCCGCCTGGGCGGCGGCCGGGAGGATGGTCGCGCTGGCGAGCGCGACGGCGATGATTGCACTTTTCTTCATGGCTTCACCGTACATTCAGGGTGAAGGAGCCGACGCCGAGCGCCGGGCCGCCAGCCTTCTCGAACACGGTACGCAGCTGCGCCAGGGACTTGACCTGGACCGGGACATCGATGTCGCCGCCGCCGATGGTCGGGATCACGTCTGCGTACAGGTCCTTGTTGGAACCGAAGCACATGATGTGTTCCTGCAGGCCCTTGCTGTTGGCGTTGATGCTGAACTCCTTGCCGTTCGGCAGGGTCACGCCCTTGCGCGCACTGACGAGCGCGTCCTTGGCGAAGCGGTTCGGGAAGAAGCGCGCGATCTTGCCGGTCTCGTCCTGCATGAAGCAATACACGTAGGCGTCACGGCTCGGCAGCACCTTCACCGCCAGCTTTTCGCCGCGCCGGAACTGGTTGCCGCCCTTGAGCGAATCCACCAGCATGCTGATCGGCGAATTGTCGGCGGTCGGCGTGGCCGGCGCGCCCTGGCTCAGGGCGGCCAGCTTGGCACGCGCCTTGGGCGCGACGTCGTAGTGGTTGGCGTCCAGGTAGGCGGAGAAGAACTTGAGATCGACCACGGCACTCTTCTCCAGGCCCATCGCTTCGCGGTAGGCAGTAATGGCCTTGATCAGCGCCTCGTCGTTCTCGCCGTTGACTTCCCCGGCGTACACGCCACGAATGCGCATCTGCTGCTGCCAGTAGGAGACGATCTCGCCGTCGCTGTACAATCCCGAGTACCAGTCGCTGATCTCGTTCTTCACGGTCTCCGACTGGCTGTTGGCGCCGAGGCAGACCCAGTACGGCACCTTGGTCAGCTTGCCGAACAGTTCGACCACCGACATCTCGACCAGGTTACGCAAGGCCTGGGCGGTTCCCTCGGAACGCGACAGGTTGGCCTGGTAGTTGATGCCGAACTTCTTGTAGCCGGCCTCGCCTTCGACGCCGCTGCCGGAACGCATGATGGCGACCGAGTTGCTGGCGGTGACGCCCGATACGATGGAAAGGTCTTCGGTGCTCATCATCGTCAGGTCCAGGCCGAGGATGGTGGTGGCCGCGGTCGACGCGCTGCCGATGCCGAAGTTGCCGATCGAGATGCCGCCGCCCTCGGTTTTCTTGGCGACGTTTTCATCCAGCTGCGAGATCGAGCCGCGAATGCCGTATTTCGGCGTGAGCTGGAACAGGTTCTTCTTCTCCGCTTCCTTCATGAACCCGATCAGGTTGCTCGAATCCGAACCGTAGGCGATCAAACGGATTGCCTTGCTGCGCTTGGTCATTTCGGAGACGGCGGAGATCAGCATGTCGCGCGTGCCCGCGCTGACCTTCTTGGTGTTGTCGCTCAGGTCTTCGCTGATGACGACAAGGTCGCGCACGCCGTACATCAGGAACATGTTGTCCATGCAGCGCAGCGCCGAGGTGAAGCCGGTGATGTTGCGCAGGGGCGGCGCCTCCGGCCCGGTGCGCAATGCCGCCGCCGCGGTGGTGGCTTCCTTCTTGACGGAATCCTCGGTGGTCACACAGGCGGTCAGGCTGAGGGCCAGTCCGCAGACCAGTGTCGCTGCTTTACGTCGCATGCTGTTCTCTCTACGTCTATTTATGGGTTGTTGCGAGGGGCGAGGCGTTACTTGCAGTTCGCCATATTGATCACAGGGCCGGTCACGATGGTCGTCGACTGCTTGCCGAACATGTCCTTGATGCCGCTGTTGCTCTTCTTGTCGTCACTATTGATGTTGACGGTGCCGCAGTTGTCGCCGCCGCCGCCGCCCGAACCGCCGGGCTGCTGCTGGGCGTGCAGCATGGAGTTGCGCTTGGATTTTTCCTTGCCGATCTTGGCAGTGATCTCCACGCCCATGTCCATCTGTTCCGGGTTGACGACCGGAGGCGGCGCGGCATGCGAAGAAGTGGAAATGGAAATGAGCAGCACGGCCGACAGGCCGACTGCAAGAATGGGGTGCTTGTTCATTGAACGGCTCCGGCAAACCGCTGTTAAAGGAAGTCCAGACTGCACTTCAAACAAATCAAAAAGTCGGACTTGAAGTCCGATCTTGAAATTCAGGTTATTGCTGTAACTTGAAACTGGAACGTTAAAACTGACACGGGGCCGTCGGCCCCGTGTCTTTGAATAACGCTTACTCCGCGTTACCGACGTTCGCCTTCTGGTTGTTCAGCATGCCGGCCTGGTTCTGGCTGACATTCTTCAGCTTGACGTCGGACTTGCCGCCGTTGGCTGCGGCGCCGATCTTCAGTTCCTGGTTGTTCAGCATGCCAGCCTGGTTCTGGGTGACGGTGCCCATGGTGACCTTGGCCTTGCCGCCGCTCGATGCGTCGCCGATCGACAGCTTCTGGTTGTTCAGCATGCCAGCCTGGTTCTGCTTGATTTCACCGACGGTGACCTTCGACTCGCTGCCCTTGTCCTTGGCGTTGCCGATGGAGGCGGACTGGTTGTTCAGCATGCCTGCCTGGTTCTGGCTGATGCCCTTTGCCGTGACGTTGGACTTGCCGCCGCCCTTGGCATTGCCGAGGTCCAGGGTCTGGTTGTTCAGCATGCCTGCCTGGTTCTGCTTCAGGTCGTCGGCGCTGACCTTGGACTCGGAACCGGTTTGTGCGAAAGCAGCACCTGCGAACAGGGTGGCGACTGCAACTGCGATCAGTTTTTTCATACTTTTCTCCCTCATTAAAAGTTGACAGCGAAACGCTGGTTGTTATGAACGCTCTTTCACAGCGTCCCGATTATCTGCAACCGTCCACATTCTTTTTTTCTTTAAACCTCGCTTGCTGAAAACTTAAAGAGAGATCCGTGTGGCAACGTCCGAGATAACTTTGCGCATGATAAACTTCTTGGCATACGGATACAAGATACTGAAAGATACAAGCGTGATTGCAACAATATGTAACACTTCTCGACAGATAGCAGCATCGTCATTTCTTACACACCCTTAATTCGACCCGCGTTTTACATCAAACCGAGGACTTCCATGCGCCCTTCCGTGATCACCGTCAGCAAGACTCTTACCCTTCTTCTCGCCACCATCGGCATCGTTGCCGCAGCCTCAGCACAGGAAGTGACATCGTTGCGCGGCAAGCCGAGCAGCGACATGATCCTGCAGGCACTCACCCCGAATCCGGATGCGCCTGCCGCGCCTGCGGTACGTCGTCGCGGCCTCTCGCTCGGCAATGAGGAAGCGCCCGCGGCACAGGAAGCAGCACCGGCAGCAGCAGCGCCTGCGGCGCCGTCGATGGCAACGACGGCGGCGAGCGCAGACAATGCACCGCGCCAGGTGGTCGCCTCGGCGCCAGCGCAGCAAGCGCGCAGCCAGCAGCGCGCGCTCGATCTCGACATCCCGTTCCAGTTCAACTCGGACCAGCTCACCAACGATGGCAAGGATGTGCTGGACCAACTCGCGACCGCGCTCAAGTCGCAGCAGCTCGCCTCCGCACGCGCCGTGATCCTCGA
The DNA here is from genome assembly GCF_036563305.1 of Noviherbaspirillum sp. GTDB lineage: Bacteria > Pseudomonadota > Gammaproteobacteria > Burkholderiales > Burkholderiaceae_D > Noviherbaspirillum. The sequence continues at coordinate 158,299 of NZ_DATCMQ010000015.1, forward strand.
AGGCCATGCCGACGCAAAAGGCAGCGCGGGATACAACCAGGCGCTGTCCCTCAAGCGCGCGCAGTCGGCACGCACCTATCTCGCTTCCCGCCACGGCATCGCCGGCAGCAAGCTGCGCGCCGTCGGCAAGGGATCCAGCGAGCCGGCCAACCCGAACAATCCGGAAGATGAAGTGAACCGTCGCGTCCGCGTCATCGTCGACATGTAAGCGCAGGCAGCGTCAAACAACAGGGCTGTGGCATTTCTTGTCGCAGCCTTTTTTCTTTGTACCCGGAGTACCCGTGCCGATCCAACGTCTCTTCTCGCACAGCGCATTGCTGCTGCTACTCGCCTGCGCCGGCATTGCGCAGGCCGACACCACGACCACGCCATTGCAGCAACTGCCGCAGCTCGACAAGGACGAGATACAGGCACGCAGGCCACCGGGTTTTGCTGCGTATCTCCTGCGGGGAAATGACAGGACCATCGTGCTGGATTTTCCGAGCGTGCGCGAACAGGGAGCAATGTTCGGCCGCGTCATCCTCTACATTGAACGCGACGGCACGCCGCGCGACCGGGTGATGAGTTTTCCCGAGACGGAAGAGTGGCTGGTGCGCAGCGGCCTGCGCCTCGACACGCTCACTGTCGGGAACAACTTCCGTACCGAGGAACTCGCCCGCTTTTTCAACGCCGTGCGCAAGCAGGGCGACCGCCTCACTGCCGATGAAAAATTTCTGCACGACTGGCTCTTGCGCATGCAGCTGCTGAAGCCGGACGGCCGCGATGTGGCGGCAGCAAACGACGCAATCGTCGTCACTGTTCCGCAAGCTTCCACGGTCGACGGCTGCGCAACCTGCACCGTCCTCGCAGAGCATCGCGCCGCCATCCTCGAGCATGAACTCGCGCACGCGCGCTTCTCCACCGACGGCAGCTACCACGCGCATGTGCTGCGCTTCTGGAACAGGGAGATGAGTGATTCAATGCGTGAGCGCTTCACGCAGTTTCTGCGCAAGCGCGGCTACGACGCCGACAACAGGGAACTGCTCGCCAACGAGATGCAGGCCTTCCTGATGCATACGCCGCACCCCGGAATGTTCAGTGCAAACGCGGTCGGTTTGACCGAGGAAGAACTGGCCGATCTGCGCCGGCGATTCGACGCGGGACTGCCCCGAATGGAAGCTTCGGCGGGCCAGTAAGGGGGAAAGAGACGGTGTTTCGGGATTCGACCGGCGCTGCGCGTGACTGGAGTCACGCGTGACCGGCGTCACCTCGTTCAATATTCGTGTCCGCCTGACGACGTTTGCAAGCGATCCCGGGGTCGTTTTGCATCCGGATGCAGTCCGGTGTCCGCCGAAGGTCGTTTGCAGAGATCGGGCCCCCGGGGAAAAATGGCTCGCTGGAGCAAGGTCCAGCGAGCAAATGCAGACCTTTGGAGACGGACGCCCGCCGATATTAGAAAGGGAATGTGTCGGCATGATGACGAGGACCCGTGGCAAGTGGGGCGGCCGCATCCGATCCCGCCGGCGCCGCCCTGTCCTTCTGCTTCAGCGCCTGCAGCAGCATCACACCAGCCATGCCCGCCGCCACATGCTTGAGCGTGTGGCCCGACAGCATTTGCGCAGTCAGCACCCACACCATCCTGTCCGCCGCTTCCAGCACCTTCGCCACCAGATACCAGCCAATCACCGCCCCCCATGGCAGGGGATCCGGCGTTCTCAGCATGGCCATGCCGGCGACGAGTCCCACCATTCCGCCGAACTGCAACGCTATATATATAGAGAGATCGCCTGCCACAAGTCCCTGCCCTAGACCTGCGGCCCCCATCGCGACTGCCATCACCGCCGCCAACCTGCCGATACGCTGCGTGACCCGCTGGGCCACGAAGGTCCCCACGACACCCGCGAACGCCACCACCATCGCCGCCCGATCCCACACGATGGTCTGCTCATCGGGCGCCCAGTGATAGTAGGCCGACCCCGGCCCCGTCAACAGGAGGCCGAAGAAGAAAAGCTTCATCAGCATCGGATCGCGCAACCACTGCGGCGCCGCTGCCCGGAGCCGCAGCAAGCCCAGCAAACCGCAAATACTGAACATCAGGTTGGAAGCCACATCGGCAAAATGCGGGATGCCGAGCCAGGATCGCTGATCGGCGAACAGATGGTAATGCTGATGCCCGCTGATCGGGGGGAGCAAAGCGGCCATGCCGAGGAACACGGCCATGCAGAGCAGGATTTTCTTTTCGACGCGGGTAAGTTGAGTAAACACTGTGCACCTCCTCCGGCAAAGGTATAGAAGGAAAGTGCCGACATCCCATCAATAAGACGGAAGTATCGAAAAACGCGACTTGGCGGCGCAGTTGACGCGCCCGGGGGCCGTCGACAAGTGCTGCGTGCCTCCGACGGCTCCTGCGGCGGGCGCCGATCGCCATTGTCAGCGTCGGAATTCTTCAGTTACCTGGAAGCGGGATCGTCGCTTTTGGCCGGTGCGTGCTGCGACCGACATGGCGATGCGACGAACGGTCCAAGGTCCTGGGCTGCGGAAGAATTTCGCATGGACCGGTTGTTCTGATGGCGCGGCTGGCTGGGATCGAACCAGCGACCCTTGGCTTCGGAGGCCAATACTCTATCCACTGAGCTACAGCCGCGTTGGAGGGGGTGAAGAGGCAGAAGAATACCGGTTTTCAGCCTTTCCGTCCATGCAAAGACGTCATTGCGGCAATTTCTCCGTTCCGGGTGGCCGCGCAGTGCGACCAGATTCTGCTGCCGCAGGCGACATCGCCGCGTCGGTGTTTTCATGCCAACCTCGTAGTTTTCCGACTATAATCAAGGGTTTTGCGAGGTTACGCCGCGGGCGAAAGGCGCTTCCGGCCTGGATGTGACCCGATTCACTGGTTTCTGAATAAAGTCCTGAGGGAATAATGAGCGACGCACACAACGAACACGAATCTCTTATCAAGACGCCGAAGCAGCTGGTCGCCGCGGTAGTCGCAGCTTTCGTGATACCGATCGTCTGCATCGTGCTGCTGGTGCAGTACGTGGCGAACGAAGAGAAGTCCGGCGCCGGTTCGGACAGCCAGACGCCGGAAGCAGTCGCGGCGCGCCTGCGCCCGGTCGCGGACGTCGGCTTCACCTTCAGGGACGCGAATGCGCCGAAGCAGCTGCAGGCTGGCGACGTCGTGTACAAGGCGGTGTGCGCGGCTTGCCACGACAGCGGCGCAGCGGGCGCTCCGAAGACCGGCGACGCCGGCGCATGGTCGGCCCGCATTTCCCAGGGCCAGGCGACGCTGGTCGAGCATGCGATCAAGGGCATCCGCGCGATGCCGGCCAAGGGCGGCAATCCGGACCTGGATGACGTCGAAGTGGAACGTGCGGTGGTGTTCATGGCCAACCAGTCCGGCGGCAAGCTGAAAGAGCCGGCCGTCAAGGCACCGGCGACGGCGCAGGGCGCACCGGCCGCAACTGAAGCCGGCGCGCAGACCGCTTCCGCCTCGGCACCGGTCGCCTCTTCCCCGACCCAACAGCAGCAGGCAGTGGCCGCCGCAACGCAGCCGGAAGCCAAGGTCGACGGCAAGAAGGTGTTCGACGCTTCGTGCGCAGCCTGCCATGGCACCGGCGTTGCGGGAGCGCCGAAGATCGGCGACAAGGCCAACTGGGAGCCGCGCATCAAGCAGGGCAATGCAACGCTCTACGAACACGCAATCAAGGGCTTCCAGGGCAAGGCCGGCATGATGCCGCCGAAGGGTGGCTCCGCCGCTTCCGATGAGGAAGTCAAGGCAGCGGTCGACTACATGGTGGCCGGCTCGAAGTAAGCAGCACGCGTATTAAAAAAGCCGACCTCCGGGTCGGCTTTTTTTATGGCTGCGCGGCTTGTCAGCGGCCAGAGGCTGGATATGGCGCCGGGTACACGGGCTGGCCCTGCTGCGGCAGCGGTTGTCCCTGGGCAGTCGACTGCGGTTCGGCGACGTAGATCTCGACACGGCGGTTGCGTGCCCGGTTGGCTTCGGTGTCGTTGGAGACCAGCGGCTCGCGCGAGCCGCGGCCATCGATGCTGATCCGGTTGGTAGTCACGCCGCGTGCGGCAAGGTAGTCGCGGGTTTCTGCGGCCCTGTTCACCGAAAGCGGATTGTTGATGGCGTCGCCACCCGTGCTGTCGGTATGGCCGATGATCGTGACGCGGGCGTAGGGGTTGTTGACGAGCCCGGAGGCGAAACGGTCGAGGATGGGGCGGAAGTTGGGCTTGATGTCGGCGCGGTTGGTGTCGAACGAGATGTCGCTGGGGATGTCCAGCTTGAGCTGGTTGTCGGCGGTCTGCGTGACCTGGACACCGGTACCCTGGGTCGCCTGTTCCATTGCACGCTTCTGCTGCTCCATGCGGCTCGACCAGATATTGCCGATGACCGCGCCTGCGGCGCTGCCCAGCACCGCGCCGGTGGCAGCGCGTCGTCCGCCGCCGGGACCCACGGTGCCTCCCAGCACCGCACCGATACCCGCTCCCACACCGGCGCCGGTGGCCGTTCCCCGCTGCACCTCATTCATGTTCGCGCAGCCGGAAAGGGCGATCGTTGCCGCCAGGGTTGTGAGGGTGAGATGTTTGACCATCATGCAGTCCTTGTGGTGATAAGAACACAATTGGACATGCCGCGGCGAAGCCGAGTTCGGCGCGTTACAAACAGTTAACTTGTGGCATCACGCGCTGCGGGCTGTTTCCTGCGGCGCAGGAAGGCGACGATTCCGCTTGCTGCAGCGGAGAGCGCACCGCTGCTCAGCAGCAGCCTGAGCAGCGCGCTCCGGCCGCCGAGGAGGGAAAGACCGTTGCCGAGCAGCGGCACGATTCCCGCAAGGTCGGTGCCGCCCGCGACGGCGGCGCGCGTGCGCCCGAAGACGCCGGAAACGGTACCCGCGAGATGTTGCATGGCGCTGCGCTTGAGCGCCTCCGGGCGGACCGCGTCCTGCAGGGACTGGCGGGCGACGAGCAGTTCGGCGCGATGCATTGCGCCGATCGCGATCAGCGCCTTCTTGCGTGCGGTACGTTCATCCATGCGGTTCCTCTTCACAGAAAGGCGTCGCGATCCTGGCGCAGCTCCGCCATGGTTGCCGGCAGCGACAGCTTTTCGGGTGCCAGCAAGGCCTTGCCGTAGCGGAGCAGCACGAATGCCAGCACGGTGTAAGCGAGCGCGACCAGCAGCAGGATGATCCAGCCCATCGCGTCCCATGCCAGCACAACCAGCAGGGCCGTCCAGCAGCCAAGGGCAAACAACAAGGCGACGACGCCGAGCATGCCGACGAGCAGCAGGCGAACGAGGTTGTCGCGCAGCTCGCCGAGCTCGAGCGCGGCAAGCTCCACGCGGCTGGCGAGCAGGGACGAGAGCGTGCCGAGGAAGGCACTCGCACGGGCAGCGAGGCCGGCAGGAGCACCGTGGTCAGGTTGGGCGGCTTGGTCCATGAGGCGACTACCGGCGCGAGACCAGCAAGCCGACTACAAGACCGATGCCGGCCGCGATGCCGACTGCATGCCACGGCTTCTCATGCACGAATACGTCGGCGCCCTCGGCGGCGGCCTTGCCCTTTTCGAGTGCCAGGGCCTGCATTTCATGCGCCTTTTCCATCGCGCCGTCCAGCAGGGTCAGTCCACGCGCACGCAGTTCATCGGCCTTCTCGCCGGTGTTGTGGGAGGCTTCCCGAAATAGATCCTGCGCATCCTGGATGAGGGTTTTCATGTCGTTGCGCACGGTCTTGATGCTGTTGTTCGGCATGGCTTGCTCCTTGAATTCGGTGGACGCGGGGCAGGCGCGCCGCGTCCGGGCAGATCTGAAATCAGCGTGTTCTTTTACCGTCTGGTAATACTGCCAATGTACGGGCGGAACTGCCAGGAAACAAGTCGGACGAAGCGCGAGCCCGGTTTTTTTTGACGCGGATCAGCCTCGGGCCTTGAGCTCGGCGATGCCTTCGATGCTGCCGATGGCGAGGGTGACGGCGAGCGCAGCCAATCCTTTCTGCATCGGTCGCCAGGCAAACAGCCATTCCTGTTCCGCGGCCTGCTCCCGGTGCTTGGTAAAGGCGGCGCCGAGCGGGCTGGGAACGCCATAGGAAATACCGGCATCGATGCCGGCCCAGCTCGGCAGGAGACGTTGGGCAGCACGGTGGATCCGCTCGCCGAACTGTTCCGGCTCGTGGATCACGAGACAGCAATCGCCGCCGAAGCGCGCGAACAGCGCGTCGTCCCACGCGTGGGCGAGGCTGAGCGTCAGGTAGGCGGATGCGGCGGGTGGTACGCCGAACGCGATGCCCGGGCTGCGCTCCTGCGCCGCCACGGACGGGGCGGGCTGCAGGCGGAATTCGCCATACTGCAGCGAACGCTCCAGCCATTCCCGCCGGGAGTAGCGATAGAGCGTGGCGGGACGCTGGCAAGCCTGGTCCGCGGATGTGGGCGATGGATTCTTGGTCATGGTAGCAAAGGAAAGCGGGAAGCCCGGAGTGCGAAGCGCAAGACGCAGCATTAGAACAGAAACGGTCCGCGCTGACAGCCCGGGGTGTCATCGCCCTACGGATTGTAACCATTGTTTAGGGTCAAGAAGTTTCCCGCTGGACTTGTTTTATGATGAGGCGTCACATCGAGAAGAAACTCATGAACCCCATCCTTGCCTCCCTTGCTGCCGCCTTCCTGCTGGCTGCAGCCGCCGCCCCGTCCGCTGCAGGCGACGTCAATATCGGCGTCAGCGTCTCGGGCGAAGTCGCCCCCGGCGTGTACGGCCGCGTCGACATCGGCAACAGCCGCCCGGTCCTGGTTTACCAGCAGCCGGTCGTTATCGTGCGCGAAGCGCGCCGCGTCCAGCCGGTCTATATGCATGTGCCGCCCGGGCACGCGAAGAACTGGCGCAAGCATTGCCATCGCTACGGCGCATGCGGCACGCCGGTGTACTTCGTCAGGTCGGCGGAGTATGCGCCGTCCTACCGTCATCATCACGAGGAACGCAGCCATCGGCGGGAGCGGGACCATCATGGTCACGGGCACGGTCATGGTCACGGCAAGCACAAGCATCACGACTGAGCACCGCCGTCAGCGGACATGAAAAAAGCGGCCTCGGCCGCTTTTTTCTTTGCTTCGACTGACGCGACGAGATTACTTGCTGGTTGAGGCACCCGGCGAAGACTTGTCTTTCGCGGTGCTGCCGCTCATGCCGGCCGACTCCCCCTTGCCCGACTTCTTGCTCGATGCCGGCTTGCCGGCGGGGTCGGTGCTGGCGGAAGTGCCGCTGGTGGCCGCGCCCTTGTCCGTTTGCGCACCCTGCACCGCCGTGCCGCTGGTGCCCGAACCGCCCGCTGCGCCCGAGCCGCTCGACATGCCCGATCCACTGGACTTGCTGGTGGCGCCGGACTTGCCCGACCCCGACTTGCCGGATGAACCGGACGGCGACGTTCCGCTGGTGGTGGTGGAAGTCCCGGTGCCGCCGACCATGCCGGCATCGCTGCCCGTGCCTGCGCCGCTAGATCCCGTCGCGTTCTGCGACTGGATCTGCTGCGATTTGCTGCTGCCGGCCGCTCCGGAAGTCTGGGCAAGCGCGATGGACGAGACTGATGCGACGATCACGAACGACAGCGTTTTCAGTGTTTTCAGCGTCATGACTTACTCCTTGATTGGAAATCCGTCTATTGGAAAAAGGGCATGCTGCAACGGTTTTGACGCCGCGCGGGGGAAGTCCGTTCAGGAGGGGTTTTGAAGTAACGCAGCAATTGCCGCGAGAGGCGACGGCAAGCTACTGAAAAAGCAGCGGTTTTCGTCGGTGTAAAAGACTGTAACGCGGTGCGAAGCGGACCGGGGATCAGCGATCCATCTGCGGCTCGGCAATGGTACGCAACTGGAAGCGGCCGTCGTTGTTGAAAAGCCAGGTCTCGGCCAGGTCGAGCCGGCCGTTGCGCAGCAGGTGCGATGCCGGCTTGGGAAACGGCGCGGCGCCACGCAGCGAGGCAAGCGCGGTCGCCTCGGTTTCCCGATCCCGGTTGGAGCGCATGATTTCGCTGCGCACCAGCGCGCCCTGGGCGTCGACCACGTAACGCACCACGACCACCGAGCGCAGCAGGGCCTGGGGCCGGCCGACGTAGACGCGCGTCGAGTTTACCTGGGAGATGCGCTGCGCGAGATCGCGCTTGTAGCCGTCGACCGTCGGCGCGGTGGATGTGGCATCGGGCAGGGTTTCTACCCGCTCCACCCGATCCGCTACGGACGGCATGCTCGCCTGTGGCGTCTCGTTGTCCTGGCGCGAGGCGCAACCGGCAACGATGGCGGCGCCAATGCCGGCGGCAAGCAGAATGAGAGGGCGTATGGACATGGGCGGACTCGCGGCAGGTTGGGCGATGCGTCTTCCAAAATAACCGAGTGGAAGAGTGACGATAGGCAATATTACCGCTGCTTACAACTCCCTGGAAACGCCTGACCAGGTTATCCCTCGCGGTCGAACCCGCCGGTTCGGCGAAATTGTTCCGTCGCTGCGACAAGCGCGCGGGTGATGCCGGGATCGAATGCGGAATGACCGGCATCGTCGACCACGTCCAGCCGGGCCTGCGGCCATGCGGCATGGAGGCGGAACGCGGTTGCCGGGGGGCAGATCATGTCGTACCGGCCCTGTACGATGACGGCGGGAAGATGGCGAATACGATCAATCCTGCGAATCAGCTGGTCTTCCGCCAGGAAGCCGTGGTGCAGGAAATAGTGGGCCTCGAGGCGTCCGACGCCGAGACTGACGGCATCGTCGTCCGGCTCGTCCCCCGCCGCGGGCACCGGCCGCAGGAACAGGCAGGCTGCCTCGTAGCGACTCCACTCCCGTGCCGCCGGCATGTAGATTGCCGGGTCGTCGCAGAACAGGCGACGGGCGTACGCCTGCAGCAGCTCGCCGCGCTCCTCCGCGGGGATCGCGCCGGTGAAGCGGGCATGCACTTCCGGGAAGAACCAGCGTATGCCGTGCATGAACCAGTCGATCTCCGGCTGGGTGCACAGGAAGACACCCCGCAGGATGAAGCCGAGGCAGCGGTCGGGATGTTCCTGCCCGTAGGCGAGCGCAAGGGTGGAGCCCCAGGACCCGCCGAAGACCAGCCAGCAATCGATGCCGAGCAGGCGGCGCAGGCGCTCGATATCGTCGATCAGCAGCGGCGTCGTGTTGTCGCGGTATTCGCCGAGCGGGGTGGACTTGCCGGCGCCGCGCTGATCGAACAGGACGATGCGGTAATGGGCCGGGTCGAAGAAGCAGCGCTGCCGCGGCGAGGTGCCGCCGCCCGGTCCCCCATGCAGGAAGAGCACCGGTACGCCGGCGGGATTGCCGGACTCTTCCCAGTACAGGGTGTGCAGGGCGTCGACCGGCAGCATGCCGGCGCGGCGCGGCTCGATCGGCGGGAACAGTGGGAAGTCGTGCTGGCTCATGGCTGCTGGCGGCGCGGGGCCGAAACCTGATGGCGGACGGACTTTGCATTCTAGGCGTTTCGCGGGTCTAGCCAGAACGAAAAATTTGCTGTATATTTCAGCCCCTTCAGACGTGGTGACAAACGTCGCATCCGCGGCTTGCCGTAGATGAGCAATTTCAGGAGTGGTAGTTCAGTCGGTTAGAATACCGGCCTGTCACGCCGGGGGTCGCGGGTTCGAGTCCCGTCCACTCCGCCAAAACAAAAAAGACGAACCTTCGGGTTCGTCTTTTTTTTTGCCGATTGCCCTGAAGGCCCGGCGCCTCTTCGCCGGCCTTCTTCCTCAGGCGGCCTTCTTCTGCGCTTCTTCGCCGCCGAGCGCCAGCACCAGATCGGCGACCAATTTCGCCAGTTCGCCCGTCATCAGCGCAAAGTCCGTGTCGAAGCGCTCGTCGTCGTTCATGGTCGCGCCGTCGGCGTTTTCCTTGAGGACGTCCAGCGGCGCGACGCGCTTGACGGCCAGCGCTTCGGTGAGCACGAAGGAGATGCGATCGTTCCAGGTCATGGCCAGCCGCGTGCACTGCTTGCCGGCGGCGATATGGCGCTGGACGTCCTCGGCTTCGAGCGTGTGGCGCACGTAGCGCACCGTGGCCTTGCCCTCGCCGCTGGCGCGCAGCTCGGTGTCCTGGTCGACGGTGAAGCCGCCCGGCGCTTCGTCCGCGGCGAGCCAGTCGGTCATCGCCGAGAGCGGCGAACGGGCGGTGCGCAGCGACGCGAACGGCAGCGTGTCGAGCGATTTCAGCAGCAGCTTGAAGACCTCGTCGGCCTTCGCCGGACTGGCGGCATCGACCGCCATCCAGCCATTGACCGGATCGATCCACACACGCGTGGTGCGCCGGACGCTGAACGCGCGGGGCAGCAACTCCTCGGTCACCTGCTCCTTGAGTTCCTTCATCTGCTTGCGGCCTGGCTTGAAGCCCTGCTGCTCTTCGAGTTCCGCGGCGCGCGCCTTGGTCACCTGGTTGATGACCGATGCGGGAAGCAGTTTCTTCTCGACGCCAAGCTGCAGCAGCAGCTGGCGGTTCACCGTGTGCACCAGCATGCCGTTGTCGCGCGGCGAGAGCCAGCCCTGGCTTTGCATGTCGCCGCTTGCGCAGGAGGCGAACGACTGGGGCGCGAGCTTTTCCTCGAGCTGTTCGGCCGTCCAGGTCCAGGGTGCGATGAGGCGGTAGAGCTGCAGGTTCTTGAACCACATGGGACGGCACTCCTATCGAAAACGAGGGCGCCATTCTACATGCGCCACCCGGTGCCGTCAGTGGCGCAAATGCGTCAGCGTGGCGTGCTGCAGGCATGCCGGCAATGCAGGCGTGCACGCATGGATGCGAAGCGCCTGTGGCGATGCGAATACGACAATCCTCAGCCGCCGAGCAGCAGCTCGTGCTGGGTGCCGGCATGGCCGGCGCCCTCCTCGCCCGGCCGCGACAGTGCCCCCGCGCGCACGCCGAGCAGCCGGATGCGCTGCTCGAGCGGCACCCGCCGCAGGCATTCGCCCGCGGCGCGCCGGATCAGCACCGGATCGGCGGTCGCAGCGTTCAAGGTCACATCGCGCGTCACCGTGCGGAAGTCGGCGAAGCGCAGCTTGATGCCGATGGTGCGGCTGACGTAGCCCTTGCGCCGCAGGTCGTCGGACACCCGGGTGCAGAGTCCGGTGAAGATTCCCGAAAGCGTGTCGCGGTCATGGCGCGCATGCAGGTCGCGCTCGAACGTCGTCTCGCGGCTGATCGACTTGGGCTCGGCGCTGGTGACGACCGGGCGCTCGTCCATGCCCCGCGCGACGCGGTGCAGCCATTCCGCATTGTTGCGGCCGAAGTGCGTTTGCAGCAGGCCGGGCTCGGCATGCGCGAGGTCGGCGATGGTGAGGATGCCGAGGGCCGCCAGCTTCTCGTTGGCCTTGGGACCGATGCCGTTGATCTTGCGGACGGCGAGCGGCCAGATGCGGACAGGGATATCGGCATGGGTGATGAGGGTCAGGCCGTCCGGCTTTTCCAGGTCCGAGCAGATCTTTGCGAGCAGCTTGTTGGGCGCGACGCCGATCGAGCACGAGAGGCCGGTGGCGTCGCGCACGGCCTGCTTGATGCGCAGCGCAAGCAGGCGGGTTTCTTCTTCGTGTTCGCTGAGGTCGATGTAGATCTCGTCGATGCCGCGGTCTTCGATCTTCGGCGCGATGTCCACCACCGCCTGCTTGAACAGGCGCGAGTAGTGGCGGTAGGCGTCGAAGTCGGCAGGCAGCAGGATTGCGTCGGGCGCCAGCTGGGCGGCCTTCATCACGCCCATCGCCGAGAAGACGCCGAGCGCGCGCGCCTCGTAGGTGGAGGTGGTGACGACGCCGCGACCGGCATAGTCGCGCAGGCGCGCATACTGCCGGCTGCCGTCGGCGAGCGTGGCCGGACGGTGGATCGAGCGTCCGCCGATCACCACCGGCTGGCCGCGCAAGTCCGGGTAGCGGAGCAGCTCGACCGATGCGTAGAAGGCATCCATGTCGAGATGTGCAATGCGACGGGCATCGGCGTTCATCGGTGAGGCGGGGGCGGTTCGCTGGCAGCGGGGCTTGCTGTTTTTCGGACGCGCCCATTGTACGGTGCGGCCAGAAAAAAAGCCGCCTGCGCATGCGCAGGCGGCTTTTCCGGACGGGGCGTGAATCAGCGGCCGGTGCTGCCCGAGGTGCCGGAGGTGCCGGTGCCCGAGCTGCCTGACGTGCCGGCGCCGGTGATCGTTCCCGGTGCGGGCGTCGTGGACGGTACCGAGGTCGAAGTGCCGGTGCCGCCAACCATGCCGGCGTCGCTGCCGGTGCCTGCTCCCGAGGAACCGGTGGCGTTCTGCGCCGGCACCGAGTTCGACGGCGCGGCGCCGCTCATGCCCGACGACCCCGAAGAGCCCGACATGCCCGAAGAACCCGACATGCCGGTCGAGCCGGAGGTGCCGGAGGTGCCCGAGGACCCCATGGAACCCGAGGTACCACTGGAACCGCTGGTGCCGCTGGTCGAGCCGCCGCTGCTCATGCCGCTGGCGGAACTGCCGCCGCCGGTGGATGCGCCGCTGGTGGTCATGCCCGGGGCCGGGGTGGACGACGGGATCGAGGTGGAGGTGCCGGTACCGCCGACCATGCCGGCGTCACTGCCGGTGGTGGCGCCCGACGAACCGGTGGCGTTCTGTGCCGGGACCGAATTGGACGGCACCGTGGTGGTGGTCTGCGCAAAGGCGAGGTTGGCGGCCGCGATGACCGCCGAGCCGAACAGTATCTTGTGAAGTTTTGCCATGGTGGGCTCCTCAGAGGGTGTAGGGGACTCCGGTGGCGGCATCGCGTGCCCGCCACCCCGGTGAAAGCCATGACGTCCGTTCCGCCGGCTTCCATTGTCCGAGTGACAAAAGCCCGATCGCGAAAGTTCCACTTTTGCCGGCATGCAGTGCCGCAGCGACAGGCCGCGCGCCACATCTGCCCTCGCGGCGAAAAATTTACATGCCCAGTGCCGGGTGACGGCATGCCCCCTGCATTCGGAGTGCGTGAGGCATGCTTATTGCACCGTCTCGCCGTGCGCTTTGCGCGTTCTTCAAACTTGAGAGGAGTTCATCATGGCAGGCAGCACTTTGGACCCGGACCTGATTCCCGAGCCGGATCGTTCGCTCGGCCAGGGACACGACAGCAAGTCGCTCGGACCGAGCGACGTCACCGATACCGGCAGCGACGTGCAGCCGGGCATACGCGCAGTGGAAGAACTGGACCTGGGACTGGACAAGGGGACGACGGAGGACCCCGACTCCAGCCTGATCGAGGTGCAGGGTGATTCGGATGCCACCGGCACCGGCGAGCGGGCGGCGGCGGGCCGCGACTCGGTCGACATGAACGAGGACATCGGCGTGGACCGGATCGATACGATCGAGGCCGGCGAGGACCCGGACATGGAGGGTCTCGACGACATGCCGCCGCAGCGCGACGGCCGCGCCGGGCAGCACCAGCCGGGCAGGCGTTAGCACATGGCAGGCGCTCCCCTGCTCGACTGCATCATCATCGGCGGCGGCGCTGCCGGCCTGAGCGCGGCGATCTACCTCGCCCGCTTCCGGCGCCGCTTCATGCTGCTCGACGGCGGCGCCAGCCGCCTGCGCAGCATCCCGACCTCGCACAACTACCCGGGCTTTGCCAAGGGCGTGCACGGCAGGGATCTGCTGGCACGTCTGCAGGCACAGGCGCTCGAGTACGGGGCACCGATGGCGCAGGCCGTGGTGGACCGGCTGGAGCGGAGGGACGACGGGTCTTTCCTGGCATGGTGCGGCGACCAGCGCTGGCTTGCGCGCAATGTGATCGTCGCGACCGGCGTGAACGACGTCGAACCGGCGTTTGCCGAGGTGCGCCGGGCACTGGCGGAGGGTCATCTGCGCTACTGCCCGATCTGCGACGGCTTCGAGGCGATCGGCAAGCGGGTGGCGGTGATCGGGCGCGGCGAGGATGCGGTCGGGGAGGCAATTTTCGTCCGCCATTTCGCCCATTCCGTCACGCTGTTCTCGGGCAGCGGGCTGTCGTCATTGGGCGCGGCGGCACGAGAGCGCCTGCGCAGCGCGGACGTGCATGCCGAGCCGCGCCCGCTGGAACGCATCGGCTACGACGACGCGGGGGCCATGGTGGTGCACCTGCAGGACGGGGAGGCGCAGCGTTTCGACGTGGTGTATTCGGCGCTCGGCACCATCGTCAATGGCGGCCTGGCGGAAGCGCTGGGAACCGAGACCACTGATAACGGCGAGATCCTGGTCGATGCGCACCAGCAGAGCTCGATCGAAGGCCTGTACGCGGCCGGCGACGTGGTGGTCGGCCTGAACCAGATCGCCGTGGCGATGGGGCATGCGGCGATTGCGGCCACCGCGATCCACAACCGGCTGCGGACGCAGGATCAGTAGTCGCCCTCGGAGACCAGGAAGTCGGTCACGATCGCTTCCTTGATGCGGTCGGTCTTCAGCAGGCTGTTGCTGGTGTCACGGATCTGCTGCTGCAGCATGGCGATGCCTTCGGGGCCGCGCGCGGCGACCGGATCGGCCTCCATCAGCGCGACCTTCACCACTTCCTCCAGCGCCCGCTGCTGTCCGCTGGCCCATTCCGCCTGGCTCCCGCTGGTACGGATGGCAACGGTCGCGGCCATCGAGTGGCCGTCACGACTGATGGCCACGCGCGGCAGCGTCAGGAAGCGGACCTCGTTGTCCAGCCGCTTGGCATGCTGCAGATAGAACCAGGTTGCGCCGAAGCCCGTGAGCAGCACGAGCAGCGAAATCAGAACGGCATTGCGGACAGAGCGGTCACGCGCGGGCGGCTTTTGCATGATGTGGATGGACGAGGCACGAAAGCGGGCAGGCATTGCGAACGCATTCTACCCGCGGTGCAGCGTCAACGGCGCAGCCGTACTGCGCGCCTGCAACAACGCCGGGCGTTAATGCATCTTCTCGTGCTGCACCAGGATCCACGGCTTGATCACCACCGCCCACAGCGTGGCATCGGTCTGCAGCCAGGTCTCGGCCTGCGCGTCGCTGACCTTGGCAACCCGGTTGTCGGCCATCCACTCCGCAACCGCCTGCTTGTCGTCGCTGGCGACGCGGAAGCCGACCTCGACCAGGTCGAGCTCAGGCGAGACGGCAATGACGGCGCCGCTGGCGAAGAAGCGCTGCAATTCGCTCCACTTCATGCGGGATGTTTCGCCGTTGATCTTGGCGCGCAGCAGTTCGCCCTGTTCGTGGTTCTTGCTCATTCGTGTGATTGCCGTATCAGTAATGGGGAGGCTTGTCGTTGGCGGGGCCGCGCTCCGACGCGGCTTCCCGGATTTCGCGGAGGTGGCGCGCGAGCGCGGTGCACAGCTTTTCCAGCTCGTCGATCTTCTGCTGCTGGCGGAACACCGTCTGGTTCAGGGTGTCGACCAGGTCTTCCTGGCGGGCCAGCTTGATTTCGATATCGACAATGCGTTCTTCGTTCACCATGTCTTCTCCACTCACCGCGCCACCCAGCCGCCGCATACCGGGAATACCTGGCCGACGAAACAGTTGGCGGCGTCGCTGCACAGGTAGGCGGCGAACAGCGCGTCCTCACGCTGCGCCACCAGGCGGCCGAGCGGCACCTCGCGCCGCAGGCGCTCCTGGAAGGCCGGATTCGCCTGCACCTCGGGCGGGAAATACGTCGGGTTCTCGACGAAATTCTGCGCGATGGCGTTGACCTGGACGTTGTGCGGCGCGACCTCCACGCCGAGCGCCTGGGCATACGCGAGCTGGGCGCCGCGCGCAGCGCTGTAGGTGGAGGTACGCTTCATGCCGCGCAGCGCGGAAGCGCTGCCCATGACCAGGATCTTGCCGGCCTTGCGCGCCACCATGGCCGGCAGCACCGCCCGCGCCAGGCGCGGCAGCGGATCGACCATGTGCGCGAAGGCATTGCGCCATTCCTCGTCGCCGACCTCGGCGGCCGGCGTGGCGGGTGCCGGGATGGCAAGGTTGGCGACCAGCACGTCGATCTCGCCGGCCGCCTTGACAATGGTGGCGGGCAGGTCGGGATCGACCAGCGGACGCATGTCCGCGACCACGTCGGCGCCGAGTTCGGCCAGGACCTTGCACAGCGCCGGTCCCATGAAATCGGCCGCCTGCGTGACGAGGATGCGCTTGCCGGTGAGGTCAAATGGAGCCACGGTGTTCCTTTCGTCTATTGATCGGTGTGAAAGACTTCGTAGGCGATGTCCCGAATCTCGCCCTTCCAGACGCATTGCCAGTCTTCGCCGGCGTACCAGCCGGCTTCCCCGGCCAGCGGGATGCGCATGCCGGCGACCCGGTGGTAGTCGCGGAAGCGGGCCTCCCAGCGTTCGCGCACGAAGCCGTCGCGGGTGCTGCGCCAGCGGGCGGGTGTGTGCACGCTTTCGACGTCGCCATCTTCGTTGAACCGGAACTCCAGCGAGATGCTGGTGCCGTGGTCCTTCAGCGTCGCCTGCGCGCGGCGGGCGTCGATGGCCGACCAGCGCACGCCGGCCGCCGGCAGCAGCGCGGTCGGGTACCACGGCGCCTCGGCCAGGTAGCGCTGCAGCGCGCCCCTGTTGATTTCACTGCCGGGCGGCTGCTCCTGCACGACGAAGGCCGACAGCAGGGTGAGGCGGGTGCTGCCGGCGCCGTCGACATAGGTGTCGCGCACCTGCAGCTCGAACGGACCCGCGAGGGCGACCCGTGCCTGCCACAGAAAACCCGGCGCGAACGGCGCGCTGAGCTGCGTTGCCTCGAAAGCCATCCAGCGTTCGCTGTCGGGCGCGGTGCGCAGCGCGCCATGCTGCCGGAAGCGGGCGACCCGCACCAGCGCCTGGCCCTCGGTCAACGTGCGCTGCAGGTAGCGGGCAACCGGCGCGGGCAGGCCTTTGAGGTCGTCCATGCGAAACATGCGGCGCGCGGGCGTGCGCGGCCGGTCAAGCAGGCGATGCTCGGTCTCCAGCACGGCGCGCACCTGGCCGGAACGGCCCGTGCGCACCGCTGCCAACAGGGCGGCGCCGACTGCGCCGACGCTCGCCAGGCCCCACTTTGCCCTTGCCGCCATGCTGCCCCTTTCCGACATCGCCCCGTTGATGAAGCGCCTATTTTACGGCCTGCGGCGGCCGGGGCAGCGGAAGCGCATTCAGAGGTCGAGGCGGGGCTTGCCGCCGGCCTTGCTAAGGCAGGAAACGATGAAGACCTGGCGGTGCTCGTCGGGGCTGCGCGGCTTCTGGAACACGTCCAGCGCAGCTTCCATCAGGAACTGCGCATCCTCCTCGTCCTGGACGAACCAGCGCAGTTGCGGGGGAAATGCCTTGATCAGCTCAACGTCCTCGCGGATCTTGCGCAGGAACTGCGCCTCGCTGATGCCGCGGTCCCGGGCAAGCGCGGCATTGCCGATGAAATCGCCCGCCTCGCGGCACTCGGCGGGAGACGGCGTGCGCGCCGCCCCGAGGGCCGGCAGCAGCAGTACAGGCAGCAGCAGCATCGCCGGCAGCAGGCGCGGCCGCGCGCGTGCCGGAAGGTCCGGGGCCAGTTGGGACATCGCTCGTCTCCGCTCTTGGTGTGTGCGGGTTGGATGGCGCGCCGGTCCGGGAATTCCGGCGGCGCGATGGGCGATTGCCCTTGCTCAAGCTGTGCCGGCCGGGCTGCTGCAGTATGATGAACATCCTCCCGCACTTTCCCTGCCCGCCGCCATGCGCTCGACCAAGGCCAGTTCCGCCATCGCCCGCCTCAACGCGCGCGACGCCGATTTCCGCTATTCGCTCGGCATCAATGCCAGCGGGATGTTCTATCTGCTCAAAGCGGCGCCCGGCGCCAGGCCGGAGCGTGCCAGCGACGACCTGCCCCTGGATGAATTCGTCGCCCTGGTCAACAAGACCGGGCCGCAGGTCAAACAGAAGGTGAGCAAGCTGGACGAGGCGTTCGAGAAACAGCTCGGCGCGCGCACCCGCGAGAAATAAAAAAAGCGCCACCCGAGGGCAGCGCTTCTTGTTCGCCGGTCCGGTGCAGTATCAGAACCGGTGGCGGATGCCGACGTTGAACACCGACGGATCGCGGCCGGCGCTCACCGGCGAGCCGACGGTCGCGCCGGCGTCGTTCTTGATGCGCGCGTACGAGGTGTACAGGTTGGTGCGCTTGGACAGGTTGTGGACGTAGCCGATGGCCCACTGGTCGGCGTCGCGGGAAACCGTGCCGATGTCGTCGCTGCGGCGGATATACGAAGCCAGCACCGTGCCTGCCGCACCTACCGGCGCGCTGACGCCGATCAGCGCATCGTCGCGGTCGATGTTGGTCACGCCGGCGACGCTCTCGCCCTTGTTGCGCGCCCAGGCGGCATGGAGCTTGGCGACCTTGAAGTCAAAGGTGCCGCCGAGCAGCGTGGTCTTGGAGTCGCCGTTGTCGGCGCCGGCGGCGGTGACCAGGTTCTGGTCGTGGTGCGCCAGCACGACGCTGAACGGGCCTGCCGCGTAGCCGACCGAAAAGCCGAGCTGGCGGCCGTTCGAGGTCTCGCCGGCGATCTCGCCGAAGCTGTACGCCACCTGGCCGCTGAAGCCGCCGAAGGTCGGGGTGGTGTAGTTGAGGGTGTTGTCGGCCCGCTCGCCGTAGACGTTGAACACGTTGACCGCGTTGCCGGCCAGGCCGAGGGCGAACGGATCGACGCTTTCGAGGGCGACGCGGATCGGGTTGTACTGGCGGCCGAGCTTGACCGCGCCGAAGCCGCCGGACAGGCCGACGAATGCCTGGCGACCGAACAGGCGGCCGCCCTGGCCGAGCGTGCCGTCATCGATGTTGAAACCGTTCTCCAGCACGAAGATCGCGGACAGGCCGCCACCCAGGTCCTCGGTGCCGCGGAAGCCGATGCGGCTGCCGGAATGGCCGCCGCTCTGCAGGCCGATCGTGGTACGCGCGCCGTTGTCGACACGGCTGATGCCGGCATCGGCGATACCGTAGATGGTGACGTTGGTTTGTGCGTGGGCAGTGCCGGCGACAGCACTTGCTGCTGCGACGGCAGCGGCCGCCAGTAGCGTTTTTTTCATTGTTGATCCCCTAGGTCGATTCATGTTTGGCGTGCGTGCGGTCCGCCGTCGGCGGCGCGCGCTCCGCGCGGCGCCACGCGTGATCGCGCATGCCGCGGCGGACTGCCCGGCAGGATTCAGCCGGACAAACAGGCGGGATTGTGCGGGGAGGAAGTTACAGGCTGATGACAGGGCCGCTCATGCCGCGGAAGCTGTTGCGGAGGCGGCGCACCAGTCGGCATAGGGCGTGTTCTTTGCAAGGCGGCGGTTGTAGTCGGGCGCGCCGTCGTTCCACCAGGCCGGACCGCGCTCGCCAAGCGCGATCTTGGCGGCGTCCACCGCGGCGCGGGCGGCGCGCAGGGCTTCGCCGTCGCCGCTGCGCAGCGCATCCCGCACTCCCCTGCGGGCCCGCATCAGCTCGCTTACCAGCTGGCGCCGGACCGCCTCCGGCAGCGCGGGATTGCTGCAGCGCCAGAGGCGCCCGCGCACGAGGAAATAGCGGCCGTCCGGGGTGACGGGATAGCTCATGCCGGCAGGATAGCGATCGTGATATGGAGGAAGAGATGCGGCCCGGACCGGCATGCCCGCGCCGGAAGCAGGCCGGCACGGCGGGAGCCGTGGGGGCAAGGGTGGCGGCGGTCTCTACGGCGGTCGTTCATGGACAGGCACCAGCGGGGGAGTGCAGCCACTATAGCAAGGCGGCGGCGGCGTTCTTCGACCTGGAGCAAGCCCGCCGCCTGACCCGCCCGTGTCCGGTTCAGGCCGGCCTGGGCCTGGACAGCAGCGCCTTCAGGTTGGCCAGCCGGTCCTGCGGCGTCACGACTTCATCCTCCTTCGGCACCGCATCGCCTTCATCCAGCTTCATCTCCTTGATGAAACGCGAAGGGTCGCAGTTGACGGTTTCCCTGGCCCGCTTGCGGCGCTTGCACCAGGTCACGTGCAGGCTGCGCTGGGCCCGGGTGATGCCGACATACATCAGGCGCCGCTCCTCCTCGAGGCGGGCGGCGATGCTTTCTGCCGGCGCATCCGGATCGCCCTTGTGCGGCAGGATGCCCTCTTCCACGCCCACCAGGAACACATGCGGGAATTCCAGCCCCTTGGAGGCGTGCAGGGTCGACATGCGCACCGCATCCGGCTCTTCGTCCCTGCCCTCCAGCATGGTCATCAGCGCCACCATCTGGGTCAGCTCCAGCAGACTGCGCTCGTCGGCGCTGCCGTCCTTGCCGCCGGTGCCCTTCTCCTTGAGCCAGCTGGTGAAATCGAGCACGTTCTGCCACTTCGACTGCGCCTGGCGATCGTCGAAGGCGTCATACAGGTAGCCCTCGTAGTTGATCTCCTTCATCATCTCGTCGAGCAGCGCCGCGGCGTCCTCGCCCCGCTTCGAGGCGCGTGCCTCGAGGCCGTTGATGAAGTGGCAGAACTCGCGCAGCGGACTGAGCTGGCGCTCGGCCAGTTTCGCTTCTATGCCGCCCTTGAACACCGCCTCGAACAGCGAGCACTGCCACTGCCCGGCGAAGGCGCCGAGCGCCTCCAGCGTCGACTGGCCGACGCCGCGCTTGGGCGTGGTGACCGCGCGGATGAAGGCGGGATCGTCGTCGCCGTTGGCGACCAGGCGCAGGTAGGCGACGATATCCTTGATCTCGGCGCGGTCGAAGAAGCTCTGGCCGCCGGAGATGGTGTACGGGATGCGCTCCTTGCGCAGCGCCTGTTCGATCACGCGGGCCTGGTGGTTGCCGCGGTACAGGACCGCATAGTCGGAAAACCGCGCGCGCCGCTCGAACTTGTGGGCGGAGATCATGATCGCGACCTGCTCCGCTTCCTGTTCCTCATCCTGCATGGCCAGCACCTTGACCGGATCGCCGAGGCCGTGGTCCGACCACAGCTGCTTCTCGAACAGCTTGGGATTGTTGCCGATGACGGCATTGGCGGCCTGCAGGATGCGCGTGCTGGAACGGTAGTTCTGCTCCAGCTTGACCACCTTCAGGTCGGGGAAATCGACCTGGAGCTGCTTCAGGTTCTCTATCGTCGCACCGCGCCAGGCGTAGATCGCCTGGTCGTCGTCGCCCACCGCGGTGAACATCGGCTTCTTGCCGAGCCCGGTCACCAGCAGCTTGACCAGCTCGTACTGGCAGGTGTTGGTGTCCTGGTACTCGTCGACCAGCAGGTAGCGCAGCTTGCGCTGCCAGCGGTCGCGCACGTCCTCCTTGCTGCGGAACAGCTCGACCGGCAGCCGGATCAGGTCGTCGAAATCCACCGCCTGGTAGGACGACAGCGTGGCGACGTAGTTGCGGTAGACCCGTGCCGCCTGCGCCTCGTCCTCGGTCGCCGCCTGCTTCAGCGCCTGCTCGGGGTCGACCAGCGCGTTCTTCCACAGCGACATCGCGGCCTGGATGCGCCGGATCTCCTGCTTGTCGGTGGTGCACGCCAGGTCCTGGACCAGCGAGAAGCAGTCGTCGCTGTCCATGATGGAGAAGCGGTCCTTCAGGCCGAGCTCCCTGGCTTCGCGGCGCAATATCTGCACGCCGAGCGAATGGAAGGTGCAGACCGTGAGCTGCTTCGCCTCCTTCGGCTCCTTGAGCAGCTTGGCGATGCGCTCCTGCATCTCGAGCGCGGCCTTGTTGGTAAACGTGACGGCGGCGATGTTGCGGGCCTCGTAGCCGCAGTTCTCGATCAGGTGGGCAATCTTGGTGGTGATGACCCTGGTCTTGCCGGAGCCGGCGCCGGCAAGCACCAGGCACGGGCCGTCCAGGTAGTTCACGGCTTCGCGCTGAGGCGCGTTCATTCCCTGGGTGGCGTGGTGCGGGGCGTATGACATCGGGGTGGAGCGGGGAGGGAAAAGCGCTTCATTGTAGCAGCGCCCGGATGCCGGCCGGCGCTGGTTGCGATCCGGCGACAGGACGTGCAAGGATGTCAATGCGCGCTGCGTACGCAGCAGGGCGCGGGGCAGGAAGGCGCCTTCAGCGCAGCCCGAACATCGCCGCCCCGTTGCGATAGGCAATGCGGTCCGCCACTTCCGGCGGCAGCTGCGCAAGGAGGCGGCGGTAGCCGGCGATCAGCTCCTCGACCTGGCCCCAGCGCGGCGTGATCCAGGTATCGGTCCCGAGCAGGAAGCGGTCCGGGTATTTCAGCATCAGCTGCTTCCAGCGCGGGTTGAGCACGCCGCCCTCCTCGATGTCGCCCCGATAGGACAGCTCGCCGACGATGTTCGGGTGCTCGGCAAACATCTGCTCCACCTTGTCCAGCGAGGTGCTCATGCCGGTGTGCGCCCAGATCAGCTTGACCCCGGGCGCATGGCGCAGGATGCGTTCCACCGCGTCTTCGTCGGCATGCGCATGCAGCCACAGGCCGCGTTCCTTTGCCAGGCGGGCGATCCTTGCCATGTAGGGCGCATCGGCATCGGCACCGAAGATGTGGAACTCGCCGATGCCGCGGTAGATGCCGCGCTTGAGCTCCTGCTCCACGTACTGCTCGACCGCGCGGTTGTTGCTGAACCAGTCATGCCGGTCCGGCTGCTTGATGTAGGGCCGCAGGAAGGGCACGATCTGGATGTCCGGCGCCTGCTGCGCGATCAGGTCGAGCGTGCCGTCGTTCGGCCGGCTGGTCGCCAGCACGGCGCCGATACCGACCTTGCGCCAGAGCGCGAGCACCTGCGGCGGGCTGATCACCGAGCGCGCCTCGACGTTGTAGTGCATGTGGGCGTCGAAGATCGGCCCGGGTTTCACGGCTTGCGCGACAGCCGCCAGCGGCAGCAGCAGGACGGGGAGTAAGGCGATGCGCATGGACGCTCCTGTTCGGGTACGGCGATGGCGCCGGGTTCAGCGGCGCGCCTGCCCGCCCGCGGATTCTTCCTTGCCGGAGGCGAGCATGCCCTTGGCGGCCTGCGCCGAGGCCGGTTTCTCTCCGACCCAGTCGCCGCTCGCCAGCAGCAGCACGCCGACCAGCAGCGAGGCGACCGCCAGCAGCGCGCCGCCGGCATCCAGCAGGCGGTTGCGACGCTGCTCGTAATCGGCCAGCTCGCGATCGTACGTCTGACGGCGGCTGGGCGAGGACAGGATCAGGAAGGCGCCGCGCAGCGAGTGCAGCCGCTGCTGGTCCTTCTTGCTCAGCTTGCGGCCGTTGCTTGACGCAATATGGCGGTTGAGGTGCTGCCGGTAGGGCTGCTCGATCTCGTCGAGCGAGGCCTGGCGGCGCACGCCTAACACTTGATACAGGGTCTTCATGGCAGGCAGTACCGGTACGGGATATTGCTAAGGTATCCCGAATGTCCGGCGGCAACAATCCCCCGTTTATGGGAATGTGGGCGATTGCGCTACACTGCCCGATTGTCCTGACCGCAGTCACGTTCCAGCCCGCCCACGCCTCCATGAAATTCGCCCACCTGGTCGAGATCAACGACCCGCACAATCCCCTTATTCAAAAGCTGTCGCGCACCCAGCTCTGGCGGGGACTGGTCCGCCGCGCGGAAACGCCGACGGCCTTTGTCCCCTATCTCGACAGCTGCCGCATCCTGGAAAAAAGTGCGCAGGCCCTGAGCCGCGAGCTGCACTACGGCAGCCTGGTGGTGCGGGACCATGTGACGCTCGTGCCGGAAAGACAGGTGATCTACCAGGTGCCGGAACAGGAGGGGATACCGCCATCGTCGCTGGTGATGACGATCGAGGAACCCGAAGCGGGCATCTACTTCGTGCGCTTCGAATACGATGACGGGGCAAGCGAAGCGGCCGACGCCGCGGATGCCTTCTACAACGACTTCCGCAAGTCGGCCTATACCGAGTCGGATATCGACACGATCAGGACCATCCGGGAGCTGGCAGAACTCGGCCAGCTGGACTGAGTCCGGAGGCGAAGGAACGAAGGAAGGGTTCCCGCCGGAGCGGGAACCGCCTCCCGCATCAGTGGCGCGACTGCCCGCGGCCGCCCACCTTGTCGGCGCCGTAGCGCACCGCGTCCTTGACCTTGTCCCAGGTGCTCTCCGGATGGCTGGACTCCCAGCTGCGGCGCATCTCCGGTTCGGCATCCTCCCAGCGGTAGTTCTGGAAGCGCTCGCTGCCGGCCATGGTCGAGCCATGCCGATAGGCCGCATCGTAGTCCTCGTAGCGGCCGCCGGTGGTCCCATAGGCGTTCTGCCAGTGGGTGCGGTAGTCGCTGTCGTCGGAGACGGCCATCGTGTCCGAGAAGTCGCGGTTGCGGCCCGCGCCCGATGCCCCCAGCTGCTCCACCTCGACGTCGGTGCGGCGCACGGTGTCGTTGATGTTGGCGGTTTCCTGGGTCACTTCCTTGCCGACCACCACTTCCTCGACCACGCGCGCGGTCTTCGACACCACCGGCTCCTCCGCGGTCTCGCGCATCTCCACCGAGCCTTCCTTGAAGGCCGCCATGTCGGCCGCGGTGGCGGGCTTGTCGACGGCATGGCGCTCTACCCGCACATGCTCTTCGCGCAGCGATACCGATTCATTGACCGGCGTCTCCCGCACGCGGGAATAGACGCGCACGCCGCCGCGCTGCACCTCGCGCTTGCCGACCTTCAGCTCTTCCTCGACCACCGGGATGCGGGTTTCCTGCCCGGTACGCATGCCGGCGCCGCTTCCGGCGGCCGCCATGCCTCCTGCCGCCATGCCTCCCGCAGCCATGCCGGTCCCGGCCGCGCCGCCCGATCCGGTCGTGCTGCTGCCGGCGTGGAGCCCCGCGGTCGTGTCCTGGCCGCGGCCGGTGCCGTACATCGTGCGGTCCTTGTCGATCTCGCTGTCGCTGAGCATCGGCGCGGTCTCGTCATAGCCGCTCCAGCCCTGCGTCCGCCAGTGCGAGGACCGCTCGTCGATGTCGATCGGATCGTGCCGGTTCATGATGTCGGTGGCACGGTCGAGCTGGTCGTCGCTGGCGGCATTCACTGTGAGGACGCAGCTGCCGCGCCGGACTGCCTCTGAGTACACGTCGCGCGTGTCCCTCTCCTCGTCCATGCCGAACAGCGATCGAAAGAAATTGCCGATGGCGGACCCGCCCTGAGCATCGTCGCTGTTGCTGCCCGTGCCGCGTTCGGAGTCCGGGCTGAGCTGGAGGTCGGAGCGATCGAAACCGGCAGCGAGGAGTTCGTTCATTGCGTTTTGCGCCTGGGCATAGCTGTCGTACACGCCTACTACGGTATTTTCCATGATCAGTTCTCCTGAATAATGTCAATTTCGAAATAGCCGGGGCACACCGGCCGGGGTGGGCTTTGCAGGCACGACCCGTGCCTACTCGAAGCGTTCGACCTTTACCTGTTCCGTACGCAACATCACTTTCTGCGCGGACCGGACTTCCTGACGTCGCCGCGTGACGTGCACCTCTTCCTTCAGCAGCAGCTGCTTCTGCACCACCAGGACCTCCTCGAACACCGGCATCACCAGCGTGTCGCCCTCGTAGCGCGTATCCGGCACTTCTCCCGGCTGGACGATCCGCCCGACAGGCACGTGCGCGACCACCAGCTCGTCGCGCAGCAGAGGCTGGTCGAGCAGCTCCTCGTGCTGGACCACCTGCTTGTGCAGCCGCACGCCGCGCCCGGTATCCACCGTGCGCTTGCCCACCTGCAGTTCCTCGGCAAGGACGGGTATGCGCACCTCGCCGCCGTCGCCGCCGCCGTGGAAAGTGAATGGGAGCCGATAGCTGCCGTCGTCCTGCCTGCCGAGCAAGTCGAGCGGGACCAGCACCTGCGTCCCGGCGTCCAGCTGGATCAGGGCCTGCTGCGGGCCGCTGCCTTCGGCATGCAGCGACACGATGGACGCGGCGTTGCCGCTGGCATCGACTACCCGCGCATTGACCATCGTTGCGGAATGGGAAGCGGCGCCGCCGCCTGCTGGATGTGTGCTCATCTGCTTCTCGCTGAATGGTCGGAAGGGTGGGCAGCGCAAGCAAGGAGCGCGCCGAGAAGGGAGAGCGGAACGGCATGCGGGATGCCCGCAATGCACCCACCGTTTTTACCGGCGGGCAGAAAATTTTATACAGTGGCGCGCGGCAAGGAGCGGCAGAACTAATTGCACCGCGCGCGCCTCTCACTCATGTTCACTTCGTCAACAGAGGAGCCAGCCATGACAACCATTATTGCAGGCAGATTCGACGAGCAGTCGAATGCGCAGGGAACGATCGACGAGCTGCTGCGCGCCGGCTTTGCGCGCGAACAGGTATCGACCTTCTATTGCAATCCGGCCGGGCAGCACGCCAGCTATCCGATCGGCGGCGACGCCGACAAGTCGGCCGGCGCCAAGGAATCGGACAAGGGCGTCGCCAAGGGTGCTGCTGCCGGCGCGGCGGTCGGCCTGGCCGCAGCGCCGGTGCTGGGGCCGGTGGGCGCGATCACCGGCGGCCTCGTCGGCGCGCACATCGGCGGCCTGGTGGGCGGCATGTCGGAAATGAAGGACCGCGGCGAGACCGGCGATCACGCCGAGGACCTGGACAACGCGGTGGGAATCCGCCGCGCGGGAATGATGGTCGCCGTCAGCGTGGGCGCCGGCGACCACGAGGTCGAGGACCGCGCGATCAACCTGCTGCGTTCGGCCGGCGCCGCGGATATCGAGCGCGCTGATGGCACCATCAGCAACGGCGACTGGGTCGACTTCGACCCGGTGACGCCGCCGACGCTGGTCGGGCATGCGCGCGGCGCGGCGCGCACCGACGCGCCGGACCGGCGGCTCTGACATCCCACCCCGGCCCCTGTCCGTATCCGTGCCGGCCGCCTGCACCGGCCGGTCGGGTCAGCCGTCGATATGGGCGATCAGGGGCAGGTGGTCGGAGGCGAGGCGCGCCAGCCTGGAATTGTGCGCCTCGACATGCACCAGCCGGTTGCGCGGGCGGATCCAGATGCGGTCGAGTGCGAACAGCGGCCGCCGCGACGGGAAGGTACGGGGCGCGGGGACGGCCTGGAAGTGCGAGACCAGCCAGCGCAGCGAGCGCCCCCACACGAACCATTCGTTGATGTCGCCCAGCAGGATCACCGGCATTTCCTCGGTATCGAACACCTGCAGCAGGCGCCTGATCTGGTCGCGCCGCTCCGCCGGTCGCAGGCCGAGATGGGTCGCGATCACGCGCAGCATGTGTCCATGGCAGTTGATGTCCGCGTCGAGCGCGCCGCGGGGCTCGCGGCTGCCGAAGGACAGGTCGATGGAGCGCATCGACACGATCGGGTAACGGGTCAGCACCGCGTTGCCGTAGCGGCGTTCCGGCCGGTTGCATGCAGGACCCTCGGCCGCGTAGTAACCGGTCGCTTCCTGCAGCACGTTGAGGACATTGGGAGTGCGACTGCCGCCGAGAGGGACTTCCTGCAGGGCGATGATGTCCGCATTCAGTTCATTGAGCACCTCGGCCACCCGCTCCGGCGCAAAGCGTCCGTCCGTGCCGACCGCCGCATGAATATTGTAGGTGGCGATGGTCAGGGGCCAGGGATCGAGATCCGGGACCGCGGACTGGACAGGGGGGGCGGTCGCTGTGAATTCATCCATGCGCGGCAACGTCCTCTTTTCGTTTGAGTAGTCTTTGCAGGCCGACCGCGAGGGCGATCATCGCGGCGGCCAGGGTCACGAGCACCGCCACCGTGCCGGGACGCGGATTGCGTACCGCCTCGGCCAGGTGATGCACGAAGGTGACGGTCATCGCAATGCCCGGCAGCATGCCGATCAGCGTGCCGGCCAGGTAGTCGCGGAAGCGGATATGCGAGGCGCCGGCGACGATATTGACGACGGTGAACGGCGCCACCGGCAGCAGGCGGATTACCGCCATGGCGAGGATGCCGCGCTTGCCGAGCCGCTGGCTGAGCCGGTTGATGCGCCGTCCCAGCATCTTCTGCACCGTCGCCTTCCCCAGCCAATGGCCGATGCCATAGGCAAAGGAGGCGCTCAGCAGCGTGCCTCCTACCGCGTACAGCGAGCCGAGCAGCGGACCGAACACCACGCCCGTGACGGCAATGAGCAGCATCACCGGCACCATCGCGACGCCCGCGATCACATAGCTGACCACGACGGCGACCGGCGTGAAGGGCAGCGCATCCAGCTCGCGTGCGACGCCGACCAGCGCCGCCAGGTTCACGTACTCGCGCAGCGGCGTCCAGCG
Organism: Noviherbaspirillum sp.; assembly: GCF_036563305.1. Lineage (GTDB taxonomy): Bacteria > Pseudomonadota > Gammaproteobacteria > Burkholderiales > Burkholderiaceae_D > Noviherbaspirillum. Next base: position 186,290 of record NZ_DATCMQ010000015.1, read on the forward strand.
CCACGCGACCGCGAGCAGGACCAGGGCGATCGCCAGCAGGCCGAGTCCGATCAGCCGGCGGGGCAGAGGCTTGCGCGCCTCGCGCGGCACGAATTCCTTGACGAGCTCGTCCGGCCTGATCGGCTTCTCCGGATCGAAAATCGCCTGCTCCGGGATCAGCGCGTCGAGTTCGGCCGTGGTCGTCGGCTCCATCGCATGCAGGCTGCGCTCGGACAGCTGCAACGCCGCCACTGCCGCGTGCAGGCCGCCATGCGTCTCCAGGCTCTGGCGCACGTGCTCGGGCGACGTGTCGAGATGCTCCGCCAGCAGGCGGTTGCGCATGTGGGCGATGGCGGCACGGATGCGCGGGTCGCCGCGCGCCTCGATGCTCAGGTTGCATTCGGTGTCGAGCGCCATCGACCGGCTGCTCAGGTTGGCAGAGCCGATCGACAGCAATTCGTCGTCGATCGTAAACACCTTGCTGTGCACGTTCAGGCATTGCGGGGCGAGCCCGGGAATGTGCGGACAGTACATCCGGTAGCGGCCATAGGCGTCGGCGGATTTCAGGCGCTTGTGGGCGCGCGCACGCAGCACCCCCATGGTGGCCTGTTCCAGCCAGCCGCTTTGTGTCTGCGGCGAGATCACCATGATCTCGGGGCCGTCCGGCTCCTGCAGCCGCTCGGCGAGCGCTCCGGCAATCATCCCCGAGGTGAAGTACTGGTTCTCGAAAAACATGTGACGGCGCGCGGCGGCGATGGCATCCAGATGCAGCTGGCGCACCTCATGCACGCCCGGGCGGCCCTCGAACTCAGGTTCGGTGCGCGAGATCGCGACGTCGACGTCGGTCAGGTCGGGCAGCACCCCTTGCGGCCAGGGATCCTCGCTTGCGGTGGCAGGAGCGATGGCCGTGCCGCCGCCGGAACGCTGCCAGCGCAATCGCGCCAGCTCGCCGAGAACGCGCGCGGCCGGACCATCGACGACAGCCTGCACGTCATGGAACGGCGCGTGGGGCTTGCCGTCGCTGTCGCAGCGCAACGGCTGGGAGCATGCATGCTCGGAGGTGTCCCAGCGACTGCGGGTCAGGTCCAGGCCGCCGGCGAAGGCCACCGCATCATCGACCACCACCAGTTTCTGGTGATGGGAGCCGCCGATCGGATGATGCGCGTCCATGCGGAATGCAAGACGCCGGTGCGTGCGCCAGTCCAGCTTGTAGACCGGCAACCATTCCCGCTCCAGCGCGTAGAGCATCGCGAAGTCCCAGTTCAGCACGTAGGCGCGCAGGCTGGGGCGCGCCGCGACGACCGCATGCAGGAAATCGCCCAGCGGTTCGGGAAAGCCGTCGTTTGCACCCTCCGGTACCAGACGGGTCCGGCTGTCGATGTCCCAGCTGAGGATGAAGACGCTGTGACGCGCGTTGCGGATCGCCGCCCGCACCGCGCGGAAATAGGCGTCGGCGTCCACCAGCATGGCGAAGCGGTGCGCGTGAGCGATACGCCAGCAATTGTGGCCGGGCTGCAGCAGCGCGCCGCCAGCGGAAGTGTCGAGGATGGGGGATTGCGATGGCATGCGCTGTCGTAGGGAAATTCTGTTTCCCCCTTTCGACGCCTGCCCCCCTCGTTAGTTTCTGCTCCAGGCAAGTCCCATGATCTGCCCGCATGCCGGTGCCACGCAGCAATGCCGTCCGATGCTATCGCAACGCGTATTCGCCGCCGCGCTCGATCGCCCGCCGGTAGGCGGGCCGGGCGTGGATGCGGGCCAGGAAGGCGGTGAGCCGCGGCCGTCGGGCATCCAGACCGCCGCGGGCCGCCGCGGCTTCGAGCGGAAAGCTCATCTGGATGTCGGCGGCGCTGAAGGCATCGCCGGCGAACCAATCGCGGCGCGCCAGTTCCGACTCTAGGAAGTCGAGATGCTGGTCTATCTGCGGCTGCACGAAGGATGATTTGGCGCGGCGGGCGATGGCGCGGGCGACCGGTTTCACGAAGAACGGCAGCGGACCGTTTTCAATGCGGTCGCACACCAGCTTGAGCAGCAGCGGCGGCATCGCCGATCCTTCGGCATAGTGCAGGAAGTAGGTGTAGCGCAGCCGCTCGGGCGTGCCCGGCGGCGGCGCCAGGCGACCGCCGCCGTGGCGGTCGATGAGGTACTCGACGATCGCGCCGGACTCGGCCACGGTGGCGTCGCCGTCGGAGATGACCGGCGACTTGCCGAGCGGGTGCACCTGGCGCAGCGCCGCGGGCGCCAGCATGGTACGCGGGTCGCGCTCATAGCGTTTCACCTCGTAAGGCAGGGCGAGTTCTTCAAGCAGCCAAAGTACCCGCTGGGAGCGGGAGTTGTTCAGGTGATGGACGAGGATCATCGTTGCCCTTTCGTCGGGTCGGTAGATGATGCGATTGTGCCATGCGCGGTCGCGAGCAGGTCGAGGTAGGCGCCTTCGACCAGGTCGGCGCGGGCGATGCCCAGCCGTTCCAGGATATGTTCCGCCTCCTCGACGCCGGAGCGCGTGTCCTCTTCTTCGGCCAGCACCACTTCCAGTTCCATGAAATCGCCCAGTCCTTCCACCCGGTCGAGGTGGATGCGGGTGCGTCCGGCGAGATAGACCCTGCGTTGCTTGCGCACCCGGCCCGCCTGCCCGTAGGCGCGGCTGAGCGCGGCGCGCAACGCGTCGGGATCCATGGTCGGCACGATCAGGTATTCCGATTCCTTCGGACCGGCCTGGTCGGGCCGGCGGTACCAGATCAGCTGCGCCTCGTGCGCATTGCCGGCGGCGAATGCACGCAGCTTCAACCTGCCGGTCGGGCAATGGAAAAACGTGTCGTCCTGTTCGAGCAGGAACGGCCCCTCGGTGGACAGCGCCGCAACCTGCGGCTGCAGGGCGTCGCAGCTCGCGATGCGGGCCTTGATTTCGATGTTGCGGGACATGGTATCTGCGCCGGGAAAACCGAGCACTATACCGTCACCGCCAGTAGTGCGACACGAGCAGGCCCAATGCCAGGCAGTTGGCCAGGGCGCTGGCGTGGAGGATCGCGCCGAACGGCTGCTTGCGCGTTTTGTGGCGCAGCAGCTGCTGCGCCAGCATCGCCCCCGGCCACGCGCCGGCAAGCGCCAGCAGGTGCAGCCGGCGCTCGGGAATCCGGCGGTGTCGACGCAGGGCGGCGTGCTTGTCGATGGCGTAGGCGCCAAAGCCCGATCCCGCCAGGACGGCGTAGTAGGCCGGCAGCAGCCAGGGTATGCGGCCGGATGCGGCGAGCAGGCAGATGCCGGCGGCAAATGCCGTCACCAGCGCCAGCACCGTGTTGCGGACGCCCGTCGGCGCCGTTGTGCGCTGGCGCCGCCTGCTCATGCCATGTCCCCTGCCCGCGCCAGCAGCCAGGCCGAGTAGCGCCGCACGTGCGCCTTGTCGGCCGCCATGCCGGCGTGCGCGGCCGCCTCGGCCGCGGGCCGGTCCAGCCGCGGCGCCAGCCGCAGCTGGTCCCGGTACTGTTCGGTGAAGTGTCCATCGCGCAGGCGCCCGAGGATGCACGCGACAAGCTGCTCGCGATGGGTGCGCCCCAGCGCGCAATGCTTGAGCCTCCTGCACATCTTCGCGCGCGCCCGGTTGTGCCAGACGCCCTGCGTCTCGGCGAGCACGAACCGGACGCATCGTTCGACCTCCCAGGGATCGCAGGTCGTCAGGCCATCCAGCATCGCATGCAGGTCCTGCCGGGTAAGCCTCTCCTGGGGGGCGGGCGTTGCGGTCGGCCGGGCGGGATGCTGCATGGTTCAGATGTCGAGCGGATCGACTTCGAGCGACCAGCGCGCCCGCGCTTTCGTTGCGCGCAGCTCGGCCATCCACGCCTTGAGGAAGGATTGCAGCGCCGGCCGCGAGGCGGATTCGACCAGCAGCTGCGCGCGCTCGACGTTGGCAACCCGGGTCACGGTCATCGGGATCGGGTCGTTGATGGTAATTGCCGGATGGTGCAGCATGCCGGCGGCCTGCTGCAGGAAATCGAGCGCGGCCTGCAGCTCGCGCGCCTCCGCCCGCAGCAGCGCCTGGTACATGAACGGCGGCACGCCGGCCTGCTGCCGCTCCTCCAGCAGCGTACCGGCAAAACTGTCGTAGTCGTGCCGCATCAGGGCGGCATACAGCGGGTGAGTCGGGTAGCGGGTCTGAATCAGCACCTCGCTGGCGTTGCCGCCCTCCCGGCGCCCGGCGCGGCCGGCCCGTCCCGACACCTGCATCAGCTGGGCGAACAGTCGCTCACTGGCGCGATAGTCGTGCGAGAACAGCGAGGTGTCCGGATTGAGCACGCCCACCAGCGTCAGGTTGCGGAAGTCATGTCCCTTGGCCACCATCTGGGTGCCGATCAGGATGTCGACCTCGCCCCGGTGCACCGTCTCGAAAGCGGCCTGGGCGCTGCCCTTGAGACGGGTCGAGTCGGCATCGATGCGCATGACGCGCGCCTGCGGAAAGATCTGCTGCAGTCCCTCCTCGATGCGCTGGGTACCACGCCCGAGCGGCTGCAGGTCGATATTGCCGCAGGTCGGGCAGGATCGCGGAATGCGCTGCTCCAGGCTGCAATGGTGGCAGCGCAGGCGGTGCTCCGGCTTGTGCAGCACCATGAAGGCGGTGCAGCGCGGGCAGTTGCCGATCCAGCCGCAGGCGTCGCACGCGAGCACAGGTGCATAGCCGCGCCGGTTCAGGAAAAGCAGCGACTGTTCGCCGCGTTCCAGCCGCAGCTTCAGCGCGCTCACCAGCGTGGAGGTGAGGCCCTGCCCGGGCTTGTCGCGCTCCATGTCGACCAAGCGGATCCTGGGCAGCACCGCGTCGCGGCTTGCGCGTTCGGACAGCACCAGCTTGCGGTAGCGGCCCGACTGTGCGTGCTGCCAGGTCTCCAGCGAGGGCGTCGCGGAGCCGAGCACGATCGGAATATCGCGCTGCCGCGCCCGCCACACCGCGAGGTCGCGGGCGGAATAGCGCAAGCCCTCCTGCTGCTTGTACGACGGATCGTGCTCTTCGTCGACGATCACGAGCTTCAGGTTGGGCAGGGAGGCAAGGATCGCCAGCCGCGTGCCGAGCACGATGCGGGCCTGGCCGAGATGCGCGGCCAGCCAGTGCAGGCCGCGCTCCCCTTCCGCCAGCCCGCTGTGCAGCGTGGCGACGGCGCTGGCCGGAAAGCGGGCCCGCACATTCTGCTCAAGCTGCGGCGTCAGGTTGATCTCCGGGACCAGGATCAGCACCTGGGCCTGCGGGTCGCGCTCCAGGATCCGTGCGGCAGCCTGCAGGTAGACCTCGGTCTTGCCGCTGCCAGTCACGCCGTACAGCAGCACCGGTGAAAACCCCTGCGCGCTGCCGATGGCATCCGCCGCCTCGCGCTGCGCCGCGTTCAGTTCGGGCGGCGCCTGGCCGGCCGCGGCTGCCTCGGCCGGGACGGCCTTGGCCAGCTTCTTCAACGCCCGGTCGAGCGCCACCGTCGTCGTGGCACGCAGGTTTTTCGGCAGCGACGGCACCGCCACTTCACCCAGCGGCCGCTGATAGTAGTCGGCGGCGAAGGCGCAGAGCGCAATCCAGTCAGGCGGCAGCGGCGCCAGTTGCGTGCGAAGGGCGAGCACGTCCTTGATCTTGTCTGCGGGGACCTCGCTACGCGCGCCGACACCGACGACGACACCCACTTCCTGCCGTCGCCCGAAAGGGACCAGCACCAGTTGCCCGGGCGCCGCCCGCTCCTCGCCCTGCCAGCGGTAGTCGAAGCAGGTGGCTAGCGGGGTATCAAGGGCGACAGTGAGAAATTGCTGTTCCACGGCTTAAGCTGGTTCTTCAGATTGGGCGGTAAAGCCCGGTTTCATAAGGGCTTTTTCAGCTATCCACAAATCCTGTGGATAACTTTGTGGACAAGGAGCCTGCGCATGTGGAGATCCCCTTTCGGGACAAGCCTCTGCTGCGTTTTGCTTGTTTGAAAAGCAGAAAAAATATCCTTCTAATTCAGTATCTTACGAAAGCGGTTGCGCACTGTAGGTTTTCATCTCCGTGAAAAAATGTTGCTCAGCACAATCGGGCACCGTTTGCTGCAGTGTGAATAACTGCGGGGAATTCCTGCCGTTTTCCCCTCCCCCTTTGACGTTCGGCTACTGACCATAGGCACTACTTTGCCGCTGCAGTGACCGATTCTTTCCCGGCTCCGCGACCATTTGTCAATCGTCTGCTTGGCTAACGGCGTCCGTGTCGCCCCTGCGCCGGAGTTAATGTAATTCTTGAAGAAACGCGCTAACTCCGTGCCGCGTAAGACCTTTTTCAGCTATCCACAAAGTCTGTGGATAACTTTGTGGAGAACCGCCTCTTGACAGCCGGAGAGCCCTGATTTTATGCGGGTTCCAACAGAATGCCGAAATGAAAAGCAAAAAAACGGCCCTTAAAAATCAATGACTTAGAAGGGCACATTTGATTAGTTCCCGGTTCGAAAAAATATTTTCTTCCTGAAATGCGAGGTGGGCCGCAGTGTGAATAAAACCGGCTCGGCCGTCCGCAAATGTTACGGAATCGGAGCAGCCGGTTGGTCTAGCCGACCGGGCGCATGGCGCGGCTCATGTCATGCACGGCGTCGACCAGGACCGCCACCGACTCGGGCGGCGTGAACTGCGAAATGCCATGCCCGAGATTGAACACGTGGCCGTGCCCGGCCGAGGGCGCACCGTACTGGTCGAGCAACCTGCGCACTTCGTCGCGGATCTGGCCGGACCCGGCGAACAGGACATTCGGATCGAGATTGCCCTGCAGGGCGACCTTGTCGCCGACGCGCGCGCGCGCCTGGCCGAGGTTGACAGTCCAGTCCAGGCCAACCGCGTCCGCGCCGCTGGCGGCAATCTCTTCCAGCCACAAGCCGCCGCCCTTGGTGAACACGATGGCGGGAATGCGCACGCCGGCGTGCTCGCGCTTGAGGCCGGCGATCACCGCGCGCATGTAATGCAGCGAGAACTGCTGGTAGGCGCCATCGGCCAGTGCCCCGCCCCAGGTGTCGAAGATCATCACGGCCTGCGCGCCCGCCTCGATCTGGGCGTTCAGGTAGGCGGCGACCGCATCGGCGTTGGTCTTGAGGATGTGGTGCATCAGGTCGGGACGCTGGTACAGCATGGTCTTCACCGTACGGAAGTCGCTCGACCCGCCGCCTTCGACCATGTAGCAGGCCAGCGTCCATGGACTGCCGGAGAAGCCGATCAGGGGGACGCGCCCGCTGAGCGCGGTGCGAATCTGCGTGACCGCGTCGAACACATACTGCAGCGAGCCGGGCGGGGGCGCCTGCAACGCCATCACCGCTTTTTCATCGCGCAGCGGGCGGGAAAACTTCGGGCCTTCGCCTTCCTCGAAATGCAGGCCGAGGCCCATGGCATCCGGCACGGTCAGGATGTCGGAGAACAGGATGGCGGCGTCAAGCGGATAGCGGTCCAGTGGCTGCAGGGTGACCTCCGTGGCGTAATCCGGGTTCTTGGCCAGGCCGAGGAAGGAACCGGCGCGCTTGCGGGTCGCGCAGTATTCCGGCAGGTAGCGACCGGCCTGGCGCATCAGCCAGAGCGGCGTGTAGTCGGTGGGCTGGCGCAGCAGCGCGCGCAGGAAGGTGTCGTTCTTGAGCGGGGCGAATGTGGATGACATGGAATGGGCTTTCGGTAAGCCGCCATTATCGCCGATGGGGAAGCCCAATGTCAGGCATGCAGGATCTTGCCCTGCTGCTCCTCGTCGGCCACCCGTCGGATGTAAGCGGCGAAATCCGGGTCCTCGCCACGCAGCAGTTGCGGCAGCAGGTAGTAGAAGTCTTCGCGGCGGCACCATTCGCGCATGTAGTCGTCCCAGGAATTCCAGCGCCGCAGGGCCACGCCCGACAGCTCTTCCTCGTAGGAGACGATATAGGCCCGTTCGAACAGGGCGATCAGCATCTCGAAAATGATGATGGTGCGCTCGCGCTGCTCGTCGTTCAGGTCGGGCCGCATCGTGTTGCTGCGCAGCTTGAGGTCGGGATTGTCGAGCACGATCTTCAGGAAATCGTTGTAGGCATTCTGCAGCAGCTGGTAGGCCTCTTCATCCTCGGCATCGCGCTCCTTGCGCTGCTCGTACAGGAACAGGAAGATCGCGAACGGCAGGCCGAACACGGTAACGACGAAGCTCGATACTTCCCAGAAGTCGGGGTTCAGAAAAAAGTTCATGTGCTCTCCTGCAGTGCCGCTATGCTACCCGCAAACTTTCCTACGGTGCATCGGCGCGGTCGGCTCGCGCCTCGGGTATGCGTTCATGGCAGGTCTGCGCCAGCGCCGCGGCCCAGGCATTGCAGCCTTCGGCCGACGGATGGTAGCCGTCGCTCGCCATCAGCCTGCGGTCGTCGGGGTCGAGCGCGAGCGGAATGTACAGGGTCTGCGGCAGCGTGTCCGCTACGGAACGGGCAACCGCGTCGAGCGCCTCTGCCTTGAGTCCCAATACCATTCGCAGCGGCTGGGGCAGTGCCGGAAAGCGGCCGACCGGCGGCACGCCGCAGACGATCAGCAGGCGCGGGGTACAACGTGCCTGCACTGCCCTGCAAAGCGCCAGCAGATCGGCGCGCCATCGGGTGGTCGAGCGGAATGCGGTGGTGTCGTTGACGCCGAAGGCAACCAGGGCGATGTCCACCGGTTTTTCCGGCAACGTGGACAGCAGCTGGTCGAGGGCCTCCGAGGCGGTGATCCCGTTCTTGCCGCAAGCGCGCCAGCGGACCGGCCGCCCCGTGCGGCTGGCGAGCGCATGGGCAAAGCGGCAGGTGATCGCATGCTCGTGGGAGTCGACACCCACGCCTGCGACCGGCGACTCGCCGATTGCCAGCAGCGAAAGCGGTGCCGCTTCCGCGGCGCCGGGCGCTAGTCCGTATTCCGGTCCCGCCGCTTCCGGCAGCCTCGGCGTCACCCGGCGCGTCCGGCGGCCTTGCGCCAGCAGCAGTGGCAGCAGCGGAACGGCGATGAGCTCGGCGAGGTAGCGGCGCATGTTTCAGTGACGCCCCGGGCGGGCATGAGGGATGGCTATCGGGTGTAGGCCGGGCCCATTACCGCTGCCGCTGCCAATGTGGATGGCACTGGAAGCTGGTCCTGCGTGTGCGTGTGCGTGTGCGTCTGCTTCTGCGTCTGCGTGTGCGTCTGCTTCTGCTTCTGCGTCTGCTTCTGCTTCTGCGTCTGCGTCTGCGTCTGCGTCTGCGTCTGCGTGTGCGTCTGCGTCTGCGTGTGCGTCTGCTTCTGCATCGGCGTTGGCATTGACATCTGCACAGGCATCGCCATCGCCGGCAAGCGCGCCGGCGCGCAACGCGTGTTCGGTCTTGATGCAGGCGTCTTCCACCACAAGAAGTCCTGCCGCCCGCGCCTTCGCGGCCGTTTCGGCGTGGTGCACGCCTGACTGCATCCAGACGCAGCGCGCGTTCACCGCGATTGCGTCCGCCACGATGTCCGGCACGTGCTCGGAGCGCCGGAAGCAGTCGACGATGTCGATCCGGCTCCCCTGTCCGGCGAGCGCGGCCGCCGCCTCCTGCAGCGTGGCATGGCTCGGCTGGCCGAGGACGCTGCCGCCTGTGACAGCGGGATTGACGGGAACGATCCGGTAGCCCCGGGCCTGCAGATAGCGGGCAACGGCATGGCTCGGCCGGCTCGCCTCCGGTGACAGGCCGACGAGAGCAATCGTCGTGGCCGTCGCGAACAAGTTGCTGACCTTGTCTTCAACCATGTCGGTTACTCCAGAAGCGCTGCGGTGGCATTTCCTCGGACGGCCCCGGTATCGCCGGATAGAAAAAAAGGCAGCCGTGGCTGCCTTTTCATTGTACTGCCCGCTTGCTCAGCGCTTGCGGCGAAGTTTCTCGATCGCGGCCAGCTGCGCCACCGCGGCGGCCAGCTCGGCCTGGGCCTTCGCGTAATCGATTTCCGATTCGCGATTGGCCATTGCTTCTTCCGCCAGGCGCTTGGCTTCCGCCGCCTTCGCCTCGTCCAGGTCGGTCCCGCGGATCGCGGTATCGGCCAGCACGGTGACCACGTTCGGCTGCACCTCGAGGAGGCCGCCTGCAACGAAGACGAATTCCTCGTCATCCCTGCCCGCGACCTTGATGCGCACGGCGCCGGGACGAATCCGGGTGATCAGCGGCGTATGCATCGGGTAGATGCCCAGTTCACCCGCTTCACCCGGCAACGCGACGAATTCGGCTTCGCCGGCGAAGATTTCCTCTTCGGCGGAGACGACGTCTACGTGAATTGTGTTTGCCATGTTTGAACCTTTGTTGTTCGTCTGAAGGCCAGACGCCCTGCCAGCCGGCGGCGGCCGAGGCGGCCCGGTCACCCGGGTCCTGCGGCTACCGCCTGCTCGCGGACGATCAGATCTTCTTGGCTTTTTCGATTGCTTCGTCGATCGTGCCGACCATGTAGAACGCCTGCTCGGGCAGGTGGTCGAGCTCGCCGCTGGCGATCATCTTGAAGCCCTTGATCGTGTCCTTCAGCGAAACATACTTGCCCGGGGAGCCGGTGAACACTTCCGCAACGTGGAACGGCTGGGACAGGAAACGCTGCATCTTGCGGGCGCGTGCCACGACCAGCTTGTCTTCCGGTGCCAGTTCGTCCATGCCCAGGATCGCGATGATGTCGCGCAGTTCCTTGTAGCGCTGCAGCGTGCCCTGGACGGCGCGCGCGGTCTCGTAGTGGTCCTGGCCGACGACGTTCGGGTCCAGCTGGCGCGAGGTCGAATCCAGCGGGTCGACCGCGGGATAGATACCCAGTGCAGCGATGTCACGCGACAGCACGACGGTGGAGTCGAGGTGGGCGAAGGTGGTCGCCGGCGACGGGTCGGTCAAGTCATCCGCAGGGACGTACACGGCCTGGATCGAGGTGATCGAACCGGTCTTGGTGGAGGTGATGCGCTCCTGCAGACGGCCCATTTCCTCGGCCAGCGTCGGCTGGTAACCCACCGCGGAAGGCATACGGCCCAGCAGTGCGGACACTTCGGTACCGGCCAGCGTGTAGCGGTAGATGTTATCGACGAAGAACAGCACGTCACGGCCTTCGTCACGGAAGGATTCCGCGATGGTCAGGCCGGTCAGCGCGACGCGCAGACGGTTGCCAGGCGGTTCGTTCATCTGGCCGTACACCATCGCGACCTTGTCCAGAACGTTGGAGTCCTTCATCTCGTGGTAGAAGTCGTTGCCCTCACGGGTACGCTCGCCCACGCCTGCAAACACCGACAGACCGGAGTGCTGCTTCGCGATGTTGTTGATGAGTTCCATCATGTTCACGGTCTTGCCCACGCCTGCACCGCCGAACAGACCGACCTTGCCGCCCTTTGCAAACGGGCATACCAGGTCAATCACCTTGATGCCGGTTTCGAGCAGGTCCTGCGACGGCGACAGCTCGTCGTAGGCCGGTGCCTTGCGGTGGATCGATGCGCGCACGTCGGTCGCGACCGGACCTGCTTCGTCGATCGGGTTGCCGAGCACGTCCATGATGCGGCCCAGGGTTGCCGGTCCGACCGGCACCGAGATCGGTGCGCCGGTGTTCTGGATGGTCATGCCGCGACGCAGACCTTCGGAGGAGCCCAGTGCAATGGTACGGACAACGCCGTCGCCAAGCTGCTGCTGCACTTCCAGGGTCAGCTCGGAACCTGCCATCTTCAGTGCGTCGTACACCTTCGGCATCGCGTTGCGGGGAAACTCAACGTCCACCACCGCGCCGATACACTGAACGATTTTGCCATCAGCCATTTTCGTTCCTTCAATATTAGATTTAAATTCTTTTCGTTAAACCGCAGCCGCGCCGGCGACGATCTCGGACAGTTCCTTGGTGATCGCAGCCTGCCGGGTCTTGTTGTAGACCAGTTTCAGCTCGCTGATCACGTTGCCGGCATTGTCGGAGGCCGCCTTCATTGCGACCATGCGCGCCGACTGCTCGGACGCCATGTTCTCGGCCACCGCCTGGTAGATCAGCGCCTCGACGTACCGCACCAGCAGCTCGTCGATCACCGTCTGCGCATCGGGCTCGTAGATGTAGTCCCAAGCGTGGGACGACTTGTCCGCTTCCATGCGCTCCGCCGACAGCGGCAGCAGCTGGTCCATCATCGGTTCCTGCTTCATCGTGTTGATGAACTTGGTATAGAACAGATAGACGGCGTCCAGCTTGCCTTCCTGGTAGGCGTCGAGCAGGACCTTGACCGGGCCGATCAGCTTTTCCAGATGCGGCGTGTCGCCGAGCTGGATCGCCTGCGACACGACCTTGGCGCCGATGCGGTTCAGGAAGCCGAGGCCCTTGTTGCCGATTGCGACTGCTTCAACCTTCTTGCCGGCACCCTCGAGTTCGCGCACCTTGTTGGTCACCTGACGCAGCACGTTGGTATTCATGCCGCCGCACAGACCCTTGTCGGTCGTCACGACGATCACGCCTACCGTGCCGGATCCTTCCTGCTTGACCAGGAACGGGTGCGTGTACTCGGGGTTGGCCTGCGACAGATGAGCGGCGATATTCCGAATCTTGTCACTGTAGGGACGGGCGCCCCGCATCCGGTCCTGCGCCTTGCGCATCTTGGATGCGGCGACCATTTCCATCGCCTTGGTGATCTTCTTCGTATTCTCTACGCTCTTGATCTTGCCGCGTATTTCTTTACCTGCAGCCATGAGTGATTACTCCTTTAGCTCCGGCGGCTCAGAATGTTTTCTTGAAGTCGGCAATCGCGGCGGCCATCTGTGCTTCGCCGTCTTTATCGAGTTGCTTGCTGTCTTCAATCTTCTGCAGCAGGGCGCCGTGGCTGGTCTTCATGAAGTTGTGCAGGCCGGATTCGAAGGCCAGCACCTGCTTCACGTCGATGTCGTCGAAATAGCCCTTGTTGACCGCAAACAGCGACACCGCCATCAGCGAGATCGGCAGCGGCGAGTACTGGGGCTGCTTCAGCAGTTCGGTCACGCGTGCGCCGCGGTCGAGCTGCTTGCGGGTGGCTTCGTCGAGGTCGGAAGCGAACTGGGCGAACGCAGCCAGCTCACGGTACTGCGCCAGGTCGGTACGGATACCGCCGGACAGGCCCTTGATGACCTTGGTCTGCGCTGCACCACCGACGCGCGACACCGAGATACCGGCGTTGATCGCGGGACGGATACCCGAGTTGAACAGCGAGGTCTCCAGGAAGATCTGGCCGTCGGTGATCGAGATCACGTTGGTCGGCACGAACGCGGAAACGTCGCCTGCCTGGGTTTCAATGATCGGGAGTGCGGTCAGCGAGCCGGTCTGGCCCTTGACTTCGCCCTTGGTGAACGCTTCGACGTAGTCGGGGTTCACGCGGGCCGCGCGCTCGAGCAGGCGGCTGTGCAGGTAGAACACGTCGCCCGGGTAGGCTTCGCGTCCCGGGGGACGGCGCAGCAGCAGCGAAACCTGGCGGTAGGCCACGGCCTGCTTGGACAGGTCGTCATACACGATCAGCGCGTCTTCGCCGCGGTCGCGGAAGTATTCGCCCATCGTGCAGCCGGAGTAGGCAGCGATGTACTGCATTGCTGCGGACTCGGATGCGGAAGCGGCGACCACGATGGTGTAGTCCATCGCGCCGTTCTGCTCGAGTGCGCGCACGATGTTCTTGATGGTCGATGCCTTCTGGCCGATCGCGACGTAGATACACGTCATGTTCTGGCCCTTTTGATTGATGATCGCATCAATCGCAACAGCCGACTTGCCGGTCTGGCGGTCGCCGATGATCAGCTCGCGCTGGCCGCGGCCAATCGGCACCATCGAGTCGATTGCCTTCAGGCCGGTCTGCATCGGCTGGGACACGGACTGGCGGGCGATAACGCCGGGGGCGATCTTTTCGATCGGGGAGCTCAGCTTGGTGTTGACCGGACCCTTGCCATCGATCGGCTGGCCCAGCGCGTTCACGACGCGGCCGCGCAGTTCCGGGCCGATCGGCACTTCCAGCACGCGGCCGGTGGTCTTCACCGTGTCGCCTTCGGAAATGTGTTCGTAGTCACCCAGGATAACGGCGCCGACGGAGTCGCGCTCGAGGTTCAGCGCGAGGCCGAAGGTATTGCCCGGGAATTCCAGCATTTCGCCTTGCATTGCATCGGAAAGACCGTGAACGCGGGCGATGCCGTCGGTCAGGGAGATGACCGTGCCCTGATTGCGAATCTCAGCGTTGTCACCAAGGCCCTGGATCCGGCTCTTGATCAGTTCGCTGATTTCAGACGGGTTGAGTTGCATGTTAACTCCTAAAATTTTTCACTCTGCTTGCCGTTGAAGGCGTGGTCGGAAGCTGCGCTTACGACGCCAGCGCGACGTACATCTGCTGCAGCTTCGCGCGCACCGAGGTATCGAGCACCTCGTCGCCCACGGCCACGCGTACGCCGCCGATCAGCGCCGGGTCCACCTTGACGGTCGGATTGAGCTTGCGGCCGAATTTCTTCTCCAGCGTCGCCACCAGGTCTTTCACTTGTGCGTCGGTCAACTCGAACGCGCTCGTGATCTCTGCATCGGCTGCACCTTCCGCCGCGTTCTTCAACACGTGGAATTGGGTGCCGATTTCCGGCAACAGCGTCAGGCGGCCGTTTTCGACCAGCATCAGCACGAAGTTCTTGGCTTCGGGCGTGACCGGGGTCTTCAACAGCGACAAGAAGGTTTCGACAACCTGCTGATCCGTCAGTTTCGGGTTGCTGGCGAAAGACTGGACATCGGGAAGCGCGGCAACGGCCGCCATTTCCGACACCAGGTCGGACCAGGCGGCCAGCTTGCCGGACTGCGCCACACGGAACAGCGCTTCTGCGTAGGGACGAGCAATCGTTGCGAGTTCGGCCATGATTACAGCTCGGTCTTGAGTTGGTTCAGCAGGTCGGCGTGCGCCGCTGCATTGACCTCGCGCTTGAGGATCTGCTCGGCACCCTTGACCGCGAGACCCGCGACCTGGGCACGCAGCTCTTCACGCGCGCGCGTTACCTGCTGTTCGGCATCTGCGCGCGCGGCGGCGACGATGCGGGCCGCTTCTTCGGACGCGGTGCGCTTGGCATCCTCGATGATTGCATGGGCACGCTTTTCCGCGTCGCCGATACGCTTCTGGCCTTCGTCACGGGCGGAAGCCAGTTCGGCCTGCGCACGCTTCTCGGCGGCGGCGACTTCGGTCTTTGCGCGGTCTGCTGCTGCCAGACCGTTCGCGATCTTCTCTGCGCGCTCGTCGAGCGCCTTCATCAACGGCGGCCACACGAACTTCATGGTGAACCAGGCGAGGATGAAGAAGACCACGAACTGCGCAAACAAAGTTGCATTTAAGTTCACGGTGTTTTCCTTCTCAGAATAACGAGAGCCGAACCTCTCGGTCCGGCGCGAGCAACGGTTGTCCTGGCGTTATCAGCCTGCGACGAACGGGTTTGCGAATGCGAACAGCATTGCGATACCGACACCGATCAGGAACGCCGCGTCGATCAGACCGGCCAGCAGGAACATCTTGGTTTGCAGGGTGTTCATCAGTTCAGGCTGACGAGCGGAAGCTTCCAGGTACTTGCCACCCATCAGGGCGATGCCGATACATGCGCCGATTGCACCGAGGCCGATGATCAGACCGCAAGCCAGAGCAACAAAAGAAACGTCAGTCATTTGAAATCCTTTAGAAGGTTAAGTTGAAACAAAAATGAAAAAGCCAAAAACAAACTTCTGTACTACTACTATCTTTCGATTCTTTGCGCGGTCTTAGTGACCTTCATGCGCCTGACCGATGTACACCAGCGTCAGCATCATGAAAATGAATGCCTGCAGGATGACGATCAGGATGTGGAAGATCGCCCAGATCGACCCCGCGATCACATGGCCGATGAAGCCGAAGGCAGTCGCCATCGAGCCCAGCAGCGCGATCAGCAGGAACAGCAGCTCGCCTGCGTACATGTTGCCGAACAGTCGCATGCCAAGCGAAACGGTCTTCGCGGCGTATTCGATCAGGTTGAGCAGGAAGTTGAACGGCGCCATCCAGATGCCGAACGGTGCGGCGAAGAGTTCATGGATCCATCCGCCGACGCCCTTGATCTTCAGGCTGTAGTAGATCATCAGCGCGAGCACGCCGAGGGAAATGCCGAGCGTGCCGTTCAGGTCTGCCGTCGGCACGACGCGGTGATAGGGGATGACATCGCTCAGGCCGACGAGGTTGAACAGGGCGGCGAACAGGTCGACCGGCAGGAAATCCAGGGAGTTCATCAGCGCGACCCAGACGAACACGGTCAGCGCCAGCGGGGCGATGAAGCGGCGATCGCCATGGACGATCGCCTTGGACTGGTCTTCCACCATTTCGACGACCATCTCGACGAAAGCCTGCAGGCGACCCGGCACGCCGGAGGTCGCCCGGCGCGCGGCCAGCCACATGACGAAACAGCCGACCACACCCATCGCCACGGACCAGAACACGGTATCCATGTTGATGATCGAGAAGTCGACGATCTTGTCCTGATGCTTGGTGGAGAAATGTCCGAGGTGGTGGACGATGTATTCGGAAGCCGTTGGCGCGTGCGCCGCTCCGTCAACTGCTGTAGATGCCATGTCAGTGCCTAAACAATAAGATGATGTAACTTTTCAGGGCCACGATGAAGGCGGCGATCAGCGCCAGCCAGTTCAAATCGCGATACAGCCAGACCACCGCGCCAAGCAGCGCGATCGTCAATGCAATCTTGATAAACTCGCCGATGAAAAATGTCATCGGGTTGACAGCGCCGGGCTTGTTCGCGCTGATGAACAGTCGCAATGCGAACAAGCCGTTTGGTACAACACAGCACAACCCACCGAGAAGCGCCGACACCAGCGCGTGTACGCCACCCAGCCATCCGGCTATCGCGCCAGCGACCGCGGTACTCGCGAATTGCAGCAGGACGATACGCAGCATGTTGGTCCGGGTTGGTGCAATCCGCGGGGCTGGTCGGCACTTTCGTGAGATCCGAACTCCGGCAGCGGGCCGCGCGCTTCAGGGTGGTGCATCTTGTGAAACCACGGGATTATAAGTGTTTTCCACAGTCACCGTCAAACCTTTGCCGGCGCGCTTTAGCGGCTATCCATACCGTAGAAATACGGTAGCGGGAGCCTCGCGCTACTGTTTTCAGCCACCGCCGGCGTCGCGTCCATCGATGCGCTTTCAGGATATGCCGGCCGGCATGCGGAGACGATTACCTGCCGGGTAACGGGACGCGGATCTGTCTGCTTGCATGAGAGAACGGCGCGCCGGTATCAGGCTCCCAGTTCCCGCAACCAGGTGCGCCCCTGCTGCCAGTCGCCGAGTCCGCTCTCGGCGTTGATGTGGCCGCGTGGCCCCATGTCGTGGAAGTGGGCGCCCCAGTTTCCTGCCCAGTCGCGGGCCCGATTTTGCGCGCACCAGGGATCGTCGGATGAAGCGGCGACGATCGTTCTGAACGGTAGCCGCTGGCGCGGCATGGGAGAAAAGCCGGTGACGAAGGCCGGGAAGTCATTACGCTCCACGTCGGGCGGCGCTACCAGCAGCGCGCCCCTGACCTTGCAGCCATGCATCGCTACGTTTCCCGTAGTACTCCACCATGCGGTCAGCGCGCAACCGAGGCTGTGCGCAGCCAGCACCACCGGCTCCTGTGCCGATGCGATGGCCGCGTCGAGCGCGGCCACCCAGTCGATGCGGTCCGGGCAGTCCCAGTTGGATTGCTGCACCCGTCTTGCATTCGGGAGCGTGCTCTCCCATACGGTCTGCCAGTGGCCTTCGCCGGAATTGAACAATCCCGGAAGAATGAGGACGGTCGCCGTACCGCTCATTGGGCAGCAGCCGTCTCGGTGCGCAGCTTGGCAATCAGCTCGTCGAGCGCGTCGAGGTTGGCGAAGTCGATGATGAGCTGGCCCTTGTTCTTTGCACCCAGCTTGATGGCAACCTGCATGGCCAGCGCGTCGGACAGCTCCTCCTCGAGGCGCGCGATGTCGCGCGATTTTTCCCTGGCCTGACGCGGCTTGCCGGCATTCGCCTGTTCCGCCGTCGTGCGCACCACCAGCTTCTCCGCCTCGCGCACGGACATGCGCCTGGCGACGACCTGGTTGGCAAGCGCGATCTGGGTGGCCGAGTCGACTGCCAGCAGCGCACGGGCATGGCCCATGTCGATGTCGCCTGCCATGAGCATCGTCTGTACCGGCTTGGCAAGGTTCAGCAGGCGCAGCAGGTTGGAGACCGCGCTGCGGGAACGGCCGACGGCGCCGGCCGCCTGTTCATGCGTGAAATTGAAATCGCTGATCAGCCGGTGGATGCCCTGCGCTTCTTCCAGCGGATTGAGGTCTTCCCGCTGGATGTTCTCGATCAGCGCCATGGCCGCGGCGGCCTGGTCGTCCACGTCCTTCACGAGTACCGGCACTTCGCTCAGGCCGGCAATCTGGGCGGCGCGGAAGCGGCGTTCGCCGGCGATGATCTCGTACTTGCCTGCCGTCTCGACCGGACGCACCAGGATCGGCTGCATGAGGCCCTGCGCCTTGATGGAGGCGGCAAGCTCGTTGAGCGCGCCCTCGTCCATGCGCGTGCGCGGCTGGTATTTGCCGGCCTGCATCTGGGTGACGGCGAGGGTCGACGGCGCACCGGCGACATTCGGTACGGCTTCGGCAATGTCGGTATTGCCGCCGAGGAGCGCGTCGAGGCCGCGTCCGAGTCCCTTGGTTTTCTTCATGGCCATGATCGTCGTGCCTGTCTGGTTACATTGAATGGATGCGTTCGACCATCTCGGCCCCGAACGCGACGTATGCCTGCGCACCCTTTGAGGACGGATCGAAGACCACGCCTGGCATGCCGTAGGACGGCGCCTCGGCCAGCCGCACGTTGCGCGGAATGATGGTCTTGAATACCTTGTCGCCGAAATGCTGCTCGAGCTGGGCGGAGACCTGCTGGGAGAGCGTCATGCGCGGGTCGAACATGACGCGCAGCAAGCCGATGATCTTGAGGTCGGTATTGAGCTTGGCATGCACGATCTTGATCGTATTGACCAGGTCGGAGAGGCCTTCCAGCGCATAGTATTCGCACTGCATCGGGATGATCACGCCGTGCGCAGCGCACAGGCCGTTGAGCGTGAGCATCGAGAGCGCCGGCGGACAGTCGATCAGCACGAAGTCGTAATCGGCGCCTACGGCGGCAATCGCGTCCTTCAGCCGCTTTTCGCGGTTGTCCAGTTCGACCATCTCCACTTCGGCGCCCGCGAGGTCGCGGTTGGCCGGCAGCACGTCGAAGCCGCCGTTTTCGGAACGCTTGCGAGTTGCCGCAATATCGTTAAGGCCCAGCAAGACGTGGTAGACCGTGGCATCGAGTGCGGCCTTGTTGATGCCGGCGCCCATGGTGGCATTGCCTTGCGGATCGAGATCGACCAGCAGCACCCGCTGGTCGAGCTGCGCGAGGCCGGCGGCAAGGTTGACGGCGGTAGTGGTCTTGCCGACGCCGCCCTTCTGGTTGGCGACGCAGAAAATCTTGGCCATGTTCTTGTTAGTTGGTAGTGAGTTTGATGCCGAAGCCGATCAGGAAGATGCCGGCCGCCCGGGAGGCGTAGGCGGCGATCCTGCGGTTACGGGAGAGGCGCCGGGCGGCGACATTGCCGGCCACGACGAGCACGCTGCCGTATAGCAGGGTGCAGCAGGAAATGACCGCCGCCATCGTCGCAAAGGTGAGTCCGCCGCGGTGCGTGGCGGGATCGATGAACAACGGGAAGAAGGCCATGTAGAAAACGATTGCCTTCGGATTGATCAACGTGACGAGGAAGCCGCGGCGGAAGTCGGCGCTGTTCGAGAACGGCACCGCGGCGGCGCCCTCCTCGTCGCGCGCGGTCAGCAGCCGGAAGCCAAGATAGGCGAGGTAGGCGGCGCCCAGGTATTGCATGCCCTTGAACAGGAGCGGATTTGCCTGCAGCAGGGCAGCCACGCCGAGCGCGGCGAGCAGCATGAGCGCGCCGTCCCCGAGCATCAGGCCGGCGAGTGAAGCGTAGCCGCCGCGCAGGCCGTGGCGCGCCGTGCTCGTCAGCACGCAGAAAGTCCCCGGTCCAGGCAGCATCAGGAACACCATGGTTGCCACGATCAGCTGCCAGATATCCGTGATCCCGAGTCCGTGAAACACCGCAGTCATGGCTGTCCTCCGTTTGGCCTTATCGTAATCAAGTGACGTTCCGCATCGAGTCCAGGCACGACGATTGGCTGCACCTGCGTTACCGTCCACCCCTGCGGCAAGCGGCTGATCTCATCGTCGGGACGCACGCCTTTCAAGGCGATGAAACATCCATGGGGTGCAAGCAGATGGCCGGACCAGGTGATGAAATCCTTCAGTTCGGCGAAGGCCCGCGACGTGATGACATCGAACGGCTGCTGCACCTGCAGCTGTTCCACCCGCGCCGTGTGCACGGTGACATTGGACAGGCGGAGTTCTGCCTTTACCTGAGTCAGGAACGCGGTTTTCTTGTGCACGGTGTCGACCAGTGCGACATCCATGTCGGGCCTGGCGACAGCAAGCACGATGCCGGGCAGCCCGCCGCCTGCGCCGACGTCGAGCACGCGTCGCGCTCCGGCAAAGGCCGGGACCGCCGCGAGCGAATCGAGCAGGTGCTGCGTCACCATCTGCTCCGGATCGCGCACTGCGGTGAGGTTGTACACGGCGTTCCACTTCACCAACAGCTGCAGATAGTCCTGCAGTTGTTCCAGCTGTGTCGCAGCCAGATCGAGCTGTAGCGTCGCAGCACCTGCTGCAACGCGCTGCGACAGGCGTTCGCGGTCGACAGGATTCATGTGCGACGCCTCACGCTGCAGCCTGCGGTGTTGCAAACTCCTTGAAGCCACCCTTCTTCAGGTGCACGAGGAGCAGCGAGATCGCGGCGGGCGTAATACCGGAGATGCGCGAAGCCTGGCCGAGGGTTTCCGGACGGTGCTTGTTGAGCTTCTGTCGCACTTCGATCGACAGGCCGCGTACTTCCATGTAGTCAAGCTCCGCAGGCAGCTTGAGGTTTTCGTAGTGGTCGTGGCGCTCGACTTCGCGCGCCTGCCGGTCGATATAGCCGGCATACTTCACCTGGATTTCGACCTGCTCCTTCACCGCCGGATCATGGACACCCGGCCCCGCCGTCCATTGCCCGTCGGCTCCTGCAAGCGTCATCAGCTGGTCGTAGCGGACATTCGGCCGGCGCAACAGGTCAGTAAGCGCATACTCCCTCTCGATTGCTTTACCCAGCACCCGCTCTGCTTCCGCATCCGCCAGCATGCGCGGATTCACCCAGGTCGACTTCAGTCTTTCCAGTTCGACTGCGACCGCCTCCCGTTTCCGTTCAAAGGCTTCCCACTGCGCGTCGCCCACGCATCCAAGCTGGCGCCCGATCTCGGTCAGACGCATGTCCGCGTTATCCTCTCGCAAGCTCAGACGGTATTCCGCCCTGCTTGTAAACATCCGGTATGGTTCCTGCACGCCCTTCGTGATCAGGTCGTCCACCAGCACGCCAAGGTAGGCCTCATCCCGGCGCGGTGTCCACGTATCGCGACCCTGTGTCTGGAGTGCGGCATTGATACCGGCCAGCATGCCCTGCGCAGCCGCCTCTTCGTAACCGGTGGTGCCATTGATCTGGCCTGCAAAGAACAGTCCTTCGATCGCCTTGGTTTCCAGCGACGCCTTCAAGCCCCGCGGATCGAAATAATCGTACTCGATCGCATAACCTGGACGGAGGATGTGCGCGTTTTCGAGTCCGCGCATCGAATGCACCAGAGCAAGCTGGACGTCGAAAGGCAGACTGGTGGAAATGCCGTTGGGGTAATACTCGTTGGTGGTGAGGCCCTCCGGCTCCAGGAAGATCTGGTGGGATGCCTTGTCGGCGAACCGATGAATCTTGTCCTCGATCGACGGGCAGTAGCGCGGGCCGACGCCTTCGATCACGCCGGTATACATCGGGCTGCGATCCAGGCCGTTGCGGATGATGTCATGCGTGCGCTCGTTGGTATGCGTCACCCAGCACGGGAGTTGCGCAGGATGCATGGCAACCGAACCCATGACGGAAAAGACGGGAACGGGATCGAGATCGCCAGGTTGCTCTTCCATGACCGAAAAATCGATGCTGCGACCGTCGATCCGTGGCGGCGTCCCGGTTTTCAGTCGGCCTTGCGGCAGCTTTAACTCCTTCAGGCGAGCCGAGAGGGAAACCGCAGGCGGATCACCGGCGCGTCCGGCAGAATAATTATTCAGCCCAACATGGATCTTTCCGTCGAGGAAGGTGCCAGCGGTCAGCACAACCGCGCGACCACGGAAACGAATCCCGACTTGCGTCACTGCGCCGACAACCCGGCTACCTTCCACCATCAGATCGTCGACTGCCTGTTGAAACAGCCAGAGATTGGGCTGGTTCTCCAAGCGTTCCCGGATCGCCTTCTTGTAGAGGATGCGGTCGGCTTGAGCGCGCGTTGCCCGAACCGCCGGGCCTTTGGAAGAATTCAGGATCCGGAACTGTATGCCTGCTTCGTCGGTGGCAATGGCCATGGCGCCGCCCATCGCATCCACTTCCTTGACGAGGTGGCCTTTCCCGATCCCGCCGATGGAGGGGTTGCAGGACATCTGCCCAAGGGTTTCGATATTGTGGGTAAGCAGGAGGGTCTTCTGCCCCATGCGCGCGGAAGCAAGCGCTGCCTCTGTGCCTGCGTGGCCGCCGCCAACAACAATGACGTCAAATTCGGTAGGAAAAAGCATAGTTCGCCTCGGGGAGACGGTGAAGAGTAGGCTGGAGTACGTGCCGGAGGCGAGATTATAAGGCGTTTCCGGGGACACGCGCCGGCCTATAGCGCTGTTTCACGTGAAACAGTCAGACCATCATGCGCGCAATACCGAATCCGGCGAGAAAGGCGAGCCCCGAGAATACAAGGATATATGGAAGGCTTTTGCGCCAGCCTTGCAACTTCGCCTGGGCCAGGCGCGCCCGCTCTTGCGCCTCGATGTGTTTGGTCGCAAAGGCGATTGGCTCCAGCTTTACCGGACGGGCGACCTGCTGCGTCTTTACCTCTTCAATGACCGACTCGGCAAGCTGAATGTGCGCCTCGTCCATCGCGGGAATCACCTTTCTTGCCGCGGCTGGGTCACGCCGAACAGGGGGCGCAAGCTGCCAGTCATCATCGTCCTCATCTGGGATGAACAGTATCGTCAGCGGGTCGTGCGGGTCCTGGCGGAGGTAACGGTCGATGGTAGCGGGGTCGATTTCTTCCGCGGTCTGCCCTTCCACGGGGAGCAGCACCTCCTGAACGAGACCGGCCTCTTCCAGTTTCCGCAGTGCGCGGTAGAAGCGCTCCTCTGCAAGGACCGGCAGCTTTGCCCGCAACTGGTCGACCGAGCCGATCCCGTCGACCATGATCAGCACCAGCCTTTCGCTCTGGGTCAGCCCATGATTCTTGTCTCGAATCTCGTCACCGCCTTCGCGCGTGCGCTGGTAAATTGCTGTTGCCTGAATCATCGCCAACCTTTTGTTTCACGTGGAACAGATGCGCGGAGTTCGTTGCTTCTGTGAACGTCTATCGTAGCCGGCCGCCATGGGAAACGCCAGTAGAACGCGCCGGTGCCCAGGCGACCGTCGTTTCTCCTCCTTGATACAATAGAAAACACCCAACAAAGGAGACAAAATGACCGCCGCCCTGCCCCCTGGCGCTTTCAGCTTCAGTACCGTCCCGCACATCGTTTCCGAGACCGGCGTGACCCGCAAGCTTGGCGCCTTGATTACCCAGCACTTTCCTGATGCCCGCCGCGCCCTGGTCGTCACCGACCGCGGCTTCCTCAAGACCGGTCTGGTGGAAGCACCTGTTGCAAGCCTTCGTGCGTCTGGCCTGGAAGTGAGCATCTTCTCGGATGTCATCGCCGACCCGCCGGAAGCCGTCGTGCTGCAAGCCGTTGCTGACGCCCGAAACGCACAAACCGACATCGTCATCGGCTTCGGTGGCGGTAGCTCCATGGACGTGGCCAAGCTGATCGCGGTCCTCGCCGGAAGCGACCAGGACTTGAAAAGCATGTACGGCATCGGCAATGTGAAGGGTTCCCGTCTGCCCCTGATCCAGGTGCCGACGACCGCCGGCACAGGTTCCGAAGTCACCCCGATTTCCATCGTCACCACCGGCGAGACGACCAAGATGGGCGTGGTTTCGCCACAGCTGTATGCCGACGTCGCCGTCCTCGACGCCGAACTCACCATCGGCCTGCCGCCGAAAGTGACTGCTGCGACCGGGATCGATGCCATGGTCCATGCCATCGAGGCCTATACGACCAAGGTCAAGAAGAATCCCCTGTCGGACATGCTTGCCAGCAAGGCGTTGAGCTTGCTTTCAACCAACATTCTTGCCGCATGCGAAGACGGGAAAAACCTGACGGTGCGCCAGTCCATGCTGCTCGGGGCGATGCTCGCTGGCCAGTCCTTCGCCAATGCCCCTTGTGCGGCGGTCCATGCCCTCGCCTATCCGATCGGCGGTATTTTCCATGTGCCACATGGACTGTCCAATTCCCTGGTGCTTCCGCATGTCCTGCGCTTCAATGCGCCAGAGGCGGCAAAGATGTATGCGGAACTGGCCGAGATCGTCGTGCCGGGAGTCAGCGGCAGTGACGAGGCAAAGACCGAGGCCCTGATCAGCCGGATGGACGAGATCGCACGCCGGACCGGCATCGAGACCTGCCTGGCCCATGTCGGCATTGCCGAAACGGACCTCGACCGGCTCGCCGATGATGCGATGCTGCAGACCCGGCTGTTGACGAACAATCCGCGGGTCGTCACACGCGACGACGCACGCGCGATCTACGCGGCAGCACTCTAAGTCTCGAGAGGAAAAGCCGGCAGCAGGACGCTGCCGGCAGAATCAGGCAGAATCAGTGGGCAGCAGGAGCTGCACCCGGGGCACGCTTGAACAGTGCGCCGATTTCACCGACGATGCCGCGCCGGAAGGCCAGCACGCAGACGATGAAGATGAAGCCGGTGACGATGGTGACCGATTCGCCGATGGTGTTGAACCATTCGATGCCGGTCGCCGAGGCCAGGAAGCTGCCCACATCCCCCAGCTTGTTC
>NZ_DATCMQ010000017.1:0-345121 GCF_036563305.1 Noviherbaspirillum sp.
CCTGAAGCTGGAGGAGGGCGAGAACGTGGCGCTGATCGCCAAACTGCAGAAGGAGGCCAGCTTTCCGGGCGCGGAACAGATCGTGACGATCGACGGCCTGCGGGTCGAGTATGCGGACGGCTTCGGCCTGGCCCGCTCGTCCAATACCACGCCGGTGGTGGTGATGCGCTTCGAGGGCGAGACCGAACAGGCGCTGGCGCGGATACAGGCCGAGTTCAAGCGCGCAATCCTCGCCAGCAAACCGGATGCCGTGCTCTCCTTCTGATGCGAACATTTTCTAACATTCGTCAATGTGAAGTAATGCGCCGCAATCTATCTTGATTGCAGCCCGTCATCGCTCATATAGCGAGCAGCATGCAAGTGCCTCCGGCGGAACGAACGAGGCACCGGCCTTCGGCTGAAGCGAAGCTGGAAGGCAGGAATTCGATTTTCATTCATTGAAAGCACAGAAGAACAATGTTTATCGATACGAGACGAGTTGAACAAGGCAGCGTCGTTGAAAGCACGGTGTGCATCATCGGCGGCGGTGTCGCGGGGATCACGCTCGCGATGGAGCTCGACAAGCAGGGGATCGATGTAGTACTGCTGGAGAGTGGCGGCTTCGCACCGGATGACGGTACGCGCGATCTGTATCGCGGCGAGGATGTGGGCGAGTGGCGCTACAACTTCGCCGACGGTTGTCGTAGCCGCTTCCTCGGCGGCAGCAGCAACTGCTGGGGTGGCTGGTGCCGTCCGCTGGATCCGTGGGATTTCGAGAAGCGGCACTGGGTCGCGCATTCCGGATGGCCGTTTGGACTGAACGAAATGCTTCCGTACTACGACAGGACGCATGCGCTGCTCAAGCTCGGACCCAACAACTTCGATCCGGACTTCTGGGAACGCTCCATCGGACGACCGGACGTCCGCCGCATGCCCCTCGCCAGCGGCAAGGTGCGCGACACGATCTCGCAGTTCAGCCCGCCGGCGCGTTTCGGGAAACTGTATCGCGAGACGCTGAAGAATTCACAGCGCATCAGGGTCTACCTGTATGCGAACGCGACCAACATCGATACCGATCGTCCGGCGCAGAACGTGACCCGGATCCAGGTGGCCACCCTGACCGGAAAGAACATCGACGTCAAGGCGAAACACTACATCCTGGCCACGGGCGGCATCGAGAATGCCCGCCTGCTGCTGGCCTCGAACAAGGTGCAACCGTCCGGACTCGGCAACGGCAATGACCTGGTGGGTCGCTTCTTCATGGATCATCCGCGCCTCTTGACCGGCAACATCAAGTTCACCCGGGACTGGTCGCGCAACAAGCTGTCGGACGTGAAGTATCACTACATGAACTCGGCCGTTGCCGCGCACGGGACCCATATTGCGCACCAGTTCGCGCTGACGCCGGAAACCCTGGAGAAGGAAGAGATCCTCAACGCGCGCGTCTGGTTCAACTCCATCTTCCCGGGCGAGGGCAGCGAAGGGGCGCTTGCCCTGTTCCGCATCAAGCAGGCGCTGCTGCAGAAGGATCAGCAGGACTGGAGCCTGACCAAGGATGTGCTGACCATGCTCGCCAATCCGCTGGACACCCTGGGATACGGCTATACCCGCCTGTTCCAGCCGCGCTGGATGATCCAGGGCGTCAAGTTCCAGCTGATCGTCGAACCGGAACCGGATCCGAACAGCCGCGTGATGCTGTCGCCTTCGCAGAAGGACCAGCTCGGCATGAACCGCGTCCGCGTCGACTGGCGCCTCACTTCGCGGGTCCAGCGCACGTTCGACCGCACGCTGGCAATTCTCGCCGACGACATGCGCCGCAGCGGCGTCGCCGAGGTCGAGCTGGATCCGGAAATCGAGGGCAAGAAATGGCCGTCCGATCTCGAAGGCACCTGGCACCACATGGGCACCACACGCATGCACGACTCGCCGAAGCATGGCGTGGTCGACCGGAACTGCAAGGTGCACGGCATGAGCAACCTGTACGTCGCTGGAAGCTCGGTGTTTCCGACTTGCGGGGCCAACTTCCCGACGATCACGCTGGCTGCGCTGGCGTTCCGCCTGTCCGATCACCTGGCGCACGAGGTCAGGACGCCGGCAGCAGACCTTGCGATGGAGGCTGCATAGCAAGCTGTCTTTTTGCGACGATGCAGGACGCCGGCCCGGTTGCCGGTGCCTTGCATCGGGCGCGCCGCGCATGCAGAAGCGCACATCCCTGAAGCAAAGTTGAAATCCCTGGAATGAACAATCAGAAGACAGTCCTGGTCACCGGCGCAGCCGGCTACATTGGCTCGCACACGTGCGTCGAGTTACTCGCGTCCGGTTACTCGGTCATCGCGCTCGACAACCTCTGCAACAGCTCACGCGAATCCTTGCGCCGGGTGGAAGAGATCGCAGGCCAATCCATTCCATTCCACGAGATCGACATCAGGGATCGTGCGGCGCTGGATGATCTTCTTGCCCGGAACCCGGTCGATGCCGCCATCCACTTCGCCGGCTTGAAGGCAGTCGGTGAATCGGTGGAAAAGCCGCTCGCCTATTTCGAGAACAATGTGGCGGGGACGGTTACCTTGCTGCAGGCGCTTGGACAAGCGAGCGTGAAGAAGTTTCTGTTCAGCTCATCCGCGACGGTCTATGGCGATCCTGAATCGGTGCCCATCCGTGAATCGGCTCGCCTGTCGACGACCAACCCGTACGGCCGGTCGAAGCTGATGGTCGAGCAGATCCTTGAGGACCTCGCCGCATCGGACGCGACTTGGGCGATCGGAGCGCTGCGCTACTTCAACCCGGCCGGCGCGCATCCCAGCGGACGCATCGGCGAAGATCCGCGCGGCATACCGAACAACCTCATGCCCTATGTCGCCCAGGTGGCGATTGGTCGCCGGGAGCGACTCTCGGTCTTCGGCAACGACTACCCGACGCCGGACGGTACCGGGGTGCGGGATTACATACACGTGGTGGATCTCGCGCGCGGCCATGTCGCTGCGCTCGACCAGCTCTTTGCGACCGGCCGCGGTTTTACGGTAAACCTCGGCACCGGGCAGGGCTACAGCGTGCTCGAGATGGTGAACGCGTTTGAGAAGGCAAGTGGGCGTGCCGTGCCGTACCAGGTCGTCGGTCGCCGACCGGGCGACATTGCGGTCTGCTATGCCGACCCGGCCCGTGCTGCCGAGCTGCTCGGCTGGCGCGCCGAGAAAGGACTCGACGAAATGTGCGCCGATCATTGGCGCTGGCAGAGCAGTAATCCCCAGGGGTTTGGGACATGAAGTCAGGCGAGGGAGCTTAGCGATGCAATCAATCGGGAAAAACGTCCTCCGCGCCATACTCCTTGGTGCGTGCGCGATGTTCGGCGTTTCCGCCTGCAGCCAGGACACGGCCTTCGATGAACGGACCCTGCTGGCTGCGAACAAGCTCGCCGCGGCCAAGAAGGCGCCTACCGCCAAGGCGCCATATGGACAGGATCCGTCCGAGTACGTGCTGACGTTTGCAGAGGAGTTCGATCGTTTCAATCCCGACCTCTGGAACGACCATATCTGGTATGAGAAGCCGAATCCGACCCGCAACTTCACGGTCGAGAACGGCGTGCTGAAAATCTGGCCCCAGCGTGATGCGAGCGGAAAATTCTTCAACCGCACGATCGACACCGACGGGAAGTTCGAGCAGCGCTATGGCTACTTCGAGATGGAAGCGAAGCTCCCGCGCGGCAAGGGCACCTGGCCTGCCTTCTGGCTTTTTGCACACCCGGAGAATCGGCGGCCGGAGATCGATATCATGGAAGCCTACCCTGGCGGTGTCGATCCCTGGGGGTTCGTCGATGCGGACGGCGTTGCGCGGCCACGTGCCTACGGCTCGACGGTCTGGTACGACGAGGGCGCGCAGGCCGGCACCCGTCAGTACGATACGGGCAAGGACTTGTCGGCCCGGTTTCACAAGTACGCAGTGAAGTGGGAGCCCCATCAACAGAGCTTCTATTTTGACGGGAAGCTCGTGCATACGGTGAAGGCACAGATGAACGACGCGATGTACCTGATGCTCGACCTGTGGTTCGGCAGTTCGAGTGGCGACCCCGACGAGACGACGCCCCAGGGAAAATCCAATTCCTTCGAGGTCAACTACGTTCGTGCATGGCGCTTCAAGGGCGCCGGCAACTAGCGCATCGTCCTCGGCGATGCACCTGCTACCACTTCGCCGGGCTACGGCTCGATACCTTCTCGTCCGCTGCTGAGCGCCGCGTAACACGCCGGTATTCCTCTCATTTCGTGCCTTGCCTGCGCGATGCGGGCCGATCGCATGCAGGCTGGCACGGCGGGCGCGGCGCGTCTTTTCTGTTTCAAGTATTGCATGCTGACGCCGCGAAGAGCAGAGGGCGTCACCTATGCCAATCCTCATCGTTTGTAATTGTTTCCGCTTGTAACCTCACTTCCCTTTTTCTAAAAGCGTAGCGCGGAAGCTTCTTCAAAAAAAGTGTAATGATTTCCGGAACCATTTCTCGACAGAAATGCTCTGAGGAAAGCACTCGCCCATTACCGCAACGGGGCGAGAATTTTCTTGGAAGGAAATCATCTTGTTCAATTCTGCAACTCAACGTCACGCGACGACTGCAATCGCTTGTGCGGCAGCCGTACTGCTGGCAGCTTGCGGCGGCGGTTCTGGCGACGACAGTGCCGACGCCGTGTCTGCTTCTTCTGGCGCTACGCAGCTCGCCGCTGCGACCACCGTCACCACCTGGACCCGCTGCGCGGCCGAAAACCAGACCTGCTCGTTCTCCGGCACGCGGCAGGTTCGTTACGGCCTGAACGGGCAGTTCGCAACCCGCACGGCGACAGGCTCCATTGCCTGCACAAACGAAGTCTTTGGCGATCCCGCTCCCGGCGCGGACAAGATCTGCGAATACGCCACGACCACGACGACGACCACGCCGTCACCTGCGCCCGCGCCCGCGCCGGCCCCGGCCCCGGCCCCGGCCCCGGCACCGGTCACGACGACAACCTGGACGCGATGCGCCGCTGAATATGGCACCTGCAATTTCTCCGGCACCAAGCAGGTCCGCTACGGGTTGAACGGCAAATGGGCAACCCGGACCGCGACCGGCTCGATCGCCTGCAACAACAGTGTGTTCGGCGATCCGTCGCCCGGCGCCAACAAGGTCTGCGAGTATGCGACCACCACCACCGCGCCTGCTCCCACCCCGGCACCGGCGCCCGCACCGGCACCGTCTCCCGCACCATCGTCTGGCTGGACCCGGTGTGCCTCTGAATACGGCACCTGCTCGTTCAGCGGTACGCGCCAGGTGCGCTACGGCCTGAACACAACGTGGGCAACCCGGACCGCAACCGGCTCGATCGCGTGCAACAACAACGTGTTCGGTGATCCTCTGCCCGGCGCGAACAAGGTTTGCGAGTATGCGAACTCGACCACTACCGCTCCGGCCCCGACGCCTGCTCCGGCACCTGCGCCTGCGCCCGCGCCCGCGCCCGCGCCGTCAACTGGCGCCGTACCATTTGGACAGGACGCCGGCGCCTATACGCTGACCTTCAACGAGGAATTCAACAGCTTCAACACCAGCCTGTGGAACGACCACATCTGGTATGAAACGCCGAACGCGACGAAGAACTACACCGTCGAGGACGGCAAGCTGAAGATATGGCCGCAGCGCGACGCATCCGGCAAATTCTTCAACCGCACCATCGACACCGACGGCAAGTACTACCAGACCTACGGCTACTTCGAAGTCGAAGCCAAGCTCCCGGTCGGCAAGGGCACCTGGCCCGCCTTCTGGCTGTTCAACCATATTGGCAGCCGTCGTCCCGAGATGGATGTGATGGAGGCGTATGCAGGCGGCGCGGCGCCGTGGGGCTTCAACGTGAACGGCGTGGCGCACCCGCAGGCATATGCGCCGACCGTGTGGAAGGGCGACTATGAAGGCCAGCTGGTCGGCTCGCGCCAGTACGACACCGGCATGGACCTGTCCGCCGGCTTTCACAAGTACGCGGTGAAGTGGGAGCCGAACAAGCAGACCTACTACTTCGACGGCAAGGAAGTGCTGGTGCTGAATGTAAGCATGGGCGATCCGATGTACCTGATGCTCGACCTCTGGTTTGGCAGCGCCTCGGGAACGCCGGACAATTCGACTCCCCAGGGCAAGTCGAACTCGTACGAAGTCAACTATGTTCGTGCATGGAAGTTCAAGTAATAAGGCATGACTGACAACAGCGCGATGCTGTGAGCGAAAAGGCCGGTGCAGATGCACCGGCCTTTTTTATTCCATTCTGTTACCGAAGCATGTCGTGACGGCACTAAATGTCCGCAGAAGGGGGCACCCAGAAAAAAGCCGAACCGTCTTTGTTGCCTCGCAAGAGACAAAGTTCACCAGGACAAGAAAAAGCATTCTTTTGCGCATTTCTCCGGAACCATTTTCCGCAAAGTAAGCTCTGACCGTGCGTTGCCAGTGAGGATTATTGGCTACCATCAATCTAACGAAAGAGGAACTGCTTTGTTTAATTTCACCGACTATCGATTCGCTATTTCCACCCTGTGTTGCGCCTGTGCCACGGCATTGCTTACCGCTTGCGGCGGTGGCGGTGGCGGCTCCGCTGAAACGGCGGCCGCTCCTGCGCAAACCTCGGCGACTGCCGGCACTTCCGCCGCTGCCGCCGGTACCGGTTCCACCTCGAGCATTCCTGAGGCTACTCAAGCATCCGAATCCACCGGCCCCTACGGCCAGGATGCCAGCGCTTATACCTTGACCTTCAATGAAGAGTTCAACAGCTATAACAGCGGCCTTTGGAATGACCACATGTGGTATGAGACTTCGAACGCGACGAAGAACTACGCTGTCGAGGACGGCAAGCTGAAGATCTGGCCGCAGCGCGACGCGGAAGGCAAGTTCTTCAACCGCACCATCGACACCGACGGCAAGTTCTACCAGACCTACGGCTACTTCGAGATCGAAGCCAAGCTCCCGGTCGGCAAAGGCACCTGGCCCGCCTTCTGGCTGTTCAACCACATCAACGAGCGTCGTCCCGAGATGGACGTGATGGAAGCATATGCGGGCGGCGCAGCGCCGTGGGGCTTTGAGAAGGACGGCGTCGCCCATCCGCAAGCCTACGCACCGACCGTCTGGAAGGGTGACAAGGAAGGCCAGCTGGTCGGCACGCGGCAGTTCGATACCGGCCTGGATCTGTCTGCCGACTTCCACCGCTACGCGGTGAAGTGGGAGCCGAACAAGCAGACCTATTACTTTGATGGCAAGGAAGTCCTCGTCGTCAATGTGACGATGGGGGATCCGATGTACCTGATGCTCGACCTCTGGTACGGCAGCGCCTCCGGGACGCCAGACGATTCGACCCCCCAGGGCAAGTCGAACTCGTTCGAGGTCAAGTACGTGCGCGCCTGGAAGTTCAACTGACCCGTCATGCATGGATAGGGAAAGCCGGCTGAAAAGCCGGCTTTTTTTGTTTCTGCGCGCCGCTGCGCAGGGCGCCTCTTCAATGCGAACTGTTGCTTATTTGTCGGCAAAAGAACGAAAAGCACCTGAAAAATCGCGCATTTTCTTGACAGGCGGCAGGAACCAATTCCACGTAGCAATGCTCAGATACAACGTTGCTGCCGGGAATGTGCAGCTTTACTTGAAAAAGGTCCGCCATGCAAAAGTCACTCTCCAAGCAGTTCACCCTCTCACTTGCCTGCGCTTGCAGCGCCGTTTTGCTTGCCGCGTGCGGCGGCGGTGGCGGCTCATCCTCCGAACCTGCTTCGTCGCAGTCGTCGGTCCAGGGCACGGCAACCGTGACAACCCAGACTGCTACGGAGAGCACTGCGTCCACCGGCGGAACCAGCACCGAATCGAACACGCCTTCCAAGCCTTCCACGACACCCGCGACATCTACGCCTGACGGCGCCGCCCCGGTGCCGCACGGCCAGGATCCCTCGGCCTACAAGCTGACCTTCAACGAGGAATTCAACAGCTTCAACACCAGCCTGTGGAACGACCACATCTGGTATGAGACGCCGAACGCGACGAAGAACTACACCGTCGAGGACGGCAAGCTGAAGATCTGGCCGCAGCGCGACGCATCCGGCAAATTCTTCAACCGCACCATCGACACCGACGGCAAGTACTACCAGACCTACGGCTACTTCGAAGTCGAAGCCAAGCTCCCGGTCGGCAAAGGCACCTGGCCCGCCTTCTGGCTGTTCAACCACATCAACGAGCGTCGCCCCGAGATGGACGTGATGGAGGCATATGCAGGCGGCGCGGCGCCGTGGGGCTTCAACGTGAACGGCGTGGCGCACCCGCAGGCATATGCGCCGACCGTGTGGAAGGGTGATCGCGAAGGCCAGCTGGTCGGCTCGCGACAGTACGACACCGGCATGGACCTGTCCGCCGGCTTCCACAAGTACGCGGTGAAGTGGGAGCCGAACAAGCAGACCTACTACTTCGACGGCAAGGAAGTGCTGGTGCTGAATGTAAGCATGGGCGATCCGATGTACCTGATGCTCGACCTCTGGTATGGCAGCGCCTCGGGAACGCCGGACAATTCGACTCCGCAGGGCAAGTCGAACTCGTATGAAGTCAACTATGTTCGTGCATGGCAGTTCAAGTAACGACGCCTCGTGAGTAGAAAATGCCGCTTCGCTTTCCTGCGAAGCGCGACGAAGTGCCGGCCCTGGGCCGGCATTTTTTTTTGCTGGATGCCGGATCGAGCGAAGCAGCCGAGCCGATCCGGGTGCGGAGTGACGTCGAACGAGGGCAAACCGCACCTGGAGGCATCGCCCAACGGCATGTGGTTTGGTGCTCGTCAAACCAGCGCCGACAACTGCGCGGTGACGGGATAAACGCTTCCCTCTGTGGAGTCTCATTTTTGGTCTGGTCAATGATCGACCCGCATGTGTATTGGAGCAGTCGTTGCGCGCAGGACCGAGACGCTGACGCAGAGCGCATCTGATAGGTGGGCATGTATTTCGCATGTGGCCGCCTATGAAATGTGCGTCTGCATGACGCCCATTCATGCGGTTTTCGTCAATCAGCCAATGCGGTGCCAGCCAAACCATGGAAACCAACAATAACGGAATCGTCTGCTACGAAAATGAGGTCCCTCCATTCGTGGAGTCTGCGGTAGAGCAGTTGTACGGCAATATCTTTTCTTCACTACGCGAGTTCAGGGTGTACGGCTGGAAGGGAGGAGAAACCAGCACGTATGTCGCTCGGACCGGGAACGAAACGCGCGCCATGTTCCTGTTCGAGCGACGCAAGGGGAGGGTGCGCGTTCTCAACGAATCGATACGTATCGACAAGGAAGAGCTGGACCGGTTTTCGCGCTACATCTTTTCCAGATACGCTGATGTCAGCGTCATCAGCTTCAAGGCAATCGAAACCGACGTACGTGCGCTTCCGTTCCCCCATCAGCGCTTCAATCACCTTGAAGACTTCACGCTGGCCCTCCCTTCTACCGTCGATGCATACCTGGCATCGCTCGGCAAGAACACGCGACGCAACATCAAGCGCTATGGGGAGCGCTTGCGCAAAACCTTTCCTTCCTGCCGTTTTGAGATCTACGAAAAGGATGCGGTGCCGGAGCAGCACATTCGCGCCCTTATCGATTTCAATCGTTCGCGCATGGCGAACAAGAACATCGCCTCCGTGATTGACGAGGAAGAAACCCGTCGCATCGTCGAGCTCACGCATGCGTGTGGACATGTCGGCTTGCTGACGATCGAGGGCGAGGTTGTCGCCGGAGCCATCAGCTACCGCGCGGGAACCAACTATTTCCTGAACATCCTTGCCCACGATCCCCGGTTCGACGACTACTGGGCGGGCTTTCTCTGCTGCTACGAGACCGTGGCGAGCTGCATCGCGCGCGGGGGAACGGAGTTCCACTTCCTTTGGGGACGGTACGACTACAAGATCGCGTTGGGAGCGGTGCAGCGCGATCTCGACAACGTGACGGTCTACCGATCGCGGCTGCAGCTACTGCTGAATGGAAGACTTGCCTGGCACGAAGCGGCGGAAGGCTACCGAAGACAGGCCAAGGTATGGCTGAAGTACGAAGAGACGGACATGGCGAAGATGATCCGCAGGATGGTGGAGCGGGCGCGCGACCTCCGCCGCAATGTCTCAACCTTGCTGCCTCACGGACGCAGTCCGGCTTGACGCCGATACGGCCGGATACGACCGCAGGCATGAGCTACGTCATTCTCCGTGTTGCCGCCGTCTTATAAACTGCCGGCAACATAAGGAGATGGATCCGCGCGTGCACCGCGCGGAAAGGGAACGTCCTGCTTTCATGATGTACGTCATCTGTTGCAAATTCACACCCACTACCATTAGCGCATGATAAAAATTGCAATTGTCACGAACGAACCTCCGCCGTACCGTATTCCTGTTTTCAACCGCATCGCGGCAACGCCGGGAGTACAGTTGCGAGTGATATTCTGCGCGCGCCGCGAACCGAATCGCGAGTGGGACCTGCCGCCTTTCGAATTCGATCATGTCTTCCTGAAGGAGAGAATCACCACGGTCAAGGGGCGATACATCCACAACAACCCCGATGTCGTGCCGGCGTTGCGCCGCTTTGCACCCGACGTGATCGTCAGCGACGGCCTGAATCCGACCCAGCTGTACGGATTCGGGTATGCCTACTTCCGCAATATCCCGCACGTGCCTCTCACCGACGGGACGGATCTTTCGGAGCAGGGGCTGAGCGGCGTGCACAAGCTGGTGCGGCGCATCGTCTACGGCAGGTCTGCGGCGTTCCTCTCGGCGAGCAACGGCGGACAGCGACTTTTCGAAAGCTATGGAGCGGACCCGGAAAAATGCTTCCGGTCCTACCTCTGCATCGATAATGACGCCTATCGGCGCGTCGAGGCACCGGCCGGCACGGTCCACGACCTTATTTTCTGTGGCCGCATGGTACCGGACAAAGGGCCGATGTTTGCACTGGACGTTGCGGAGGGCGTGGCGAGGAAGCTGGGGCGCCAGGCCAGCATCCTTTTCGTTGGCGCGGGCAGTGAAGAGCAGCGCGTGCGCGAAGCAGCGCAGGCGAGGAAGGACCAGGTCCATGCCCATTTCCACGGGTTTGCTAAGCAGGGCGAGCTTCCGGCACTATACAAGTCTGCGCGGCTGTTCCTGTTTCCGACTGCCGCCGACGTTTGGGGGGTCGTCGCAAACGAGGCATGTGCCGCCGGCCTGCCGGTCATCGTGTCGCCGCATGCCGGTGTAGCCGGGGAGCTGATCGTCGATGGGGAGAACGGCTATATCTGCCCCCTGGATGCCGAACGATGGGCCGATGCAGCAGCGCGTCTGTTGGCCGACCCGGTCCGCTGGTCGCAGTTCTCCCGGCGAAGCCTGTCCCTGGTACGCGAATATACCTTCGACAATGCTGCCGACGGGGTGGTCCAGGCGTGCAACCTGGCGCTCGCCGGAAAGCAGCCGGCCAGCCAGCGTCGCCCTGCGGGGAAAACCTTGTAGAAGGCCATCAGGCAGGAACCCAACCACCTATTCACCAGGACAAAAACAGGAACATGCGGGACACCCCGATGCTGCACTCGGGCGGCTGTTCCAAGCGGAGCTGATGATGGAACCAGTATTTACCTGCTCAATCGACGACGGCCATCCGTCGGACATGAAGACGGCCGAGCTTCTGGGCAAGCATGGGCTGCGCGGCACGTTCTTTGTTCCGATCCGGAACTGCGAGGGCGACGAGGTACTTCCCGACGAGAAGATCTGCGAACTGGGGCGGCATTTCGAGATTGGCTCCCATACGATGGACCATCGCTACCTGAAGAAGGTCGACATCTGGCACGCCTACCACCAGATCAACGACGGAAAGTCGCGTCTGGAAGACATGCTGGGAGTGCAGGTCAACGGCTTCTGCTATCCGGGCGGCCGCTACACCGCGCGCGATGTGGAGCTGGTCAAGGCATGCCGTTTCACTTATGCGCGCACGACGATGAACCTGCGTTTCGATGCCGGCAACAGGCCGTATGAGATGCCGACCACCGTTCAGCTGTACCCGCACGACCGCGCCGTATACGTTCGCAACTTCGCGGGCTCTGGCAACTGGCTTCAGCGGGTCGAAGGCTTGAGGCTGGCGCTGCAACATGGCGACTGGATTCGCCGGCTCTACGCGATGTTCGATTATGCGTGCCGCCACGGCAAAACCTTCCACCTCTGGGGGCACTCGAAGCAATTCGATGAGCTGAACGCCTGGACCGAACTCGACGCGTTCTTCGCCCATGTTGCCGCCCGTGTCCCGTTCCAGAACCGGCTCACCAATGAACAGCTTGCTGCGCGGTCGCTCTACGCCTCTGCTGCGCCGATTGTAAAGTCTGCCTGAAGCAGACACCCGATTCTCGCCGCGCGCGGCGCCAGACTCCCGACGGCAGGACACGCTCCTTGACCGTCGTGGAGCTATTTCGGCGACATCACGTCACGAAGGAAAAAGTACTTGTTCGCGCCCGCGCGATCAACAGCCCTGACGACCATCGTTCGGGCGGCACTACATCAACAGGCAGGAGCGCTTTGCCTCGTTGGCAAAGCGCCTTGCATCAGAGCTCGCTCGCCGGGAGCTTGGCCGCAACGAGCTGACGAGCCAGGCCTATCACGAACAAGGTATTCGTCACCATGTAGCGCTTGAACAAGCGCCGCGGCTCCGCGCCGAGGCGATACAGCCACTCGAGGCCGTTCCGCTGCCACCAGACCGGCGCACGCTTGATCACACCGGCGTGATAATCGAAGGCGGCGCCAACGCCGATCATGACGGCGTTGACGCGGCCGCGATGGTCGGCCATCCATTTTTCCTGCTTCGGACAACCGAGTCCGACAAAGACCACGTTGGCGCCGCTCGCGTTGATGCCGTTGACGACCGCCTCGTCCTCATCCCGCGTCAGCGGGCGGAACGGCGGTGAGACGGCGCCGCCGATCTGCAGGCGCGGAAATTCGCGCGCGAGCTGCAACCTGAGTTTGGCCAGGGTGGATTCCGTGCTGCCGTAGAAATACACGACCTGGCCGAGGCGCTCCGCCTCCTTCAGGTACTTCATCATCAGGTCGGGACCGTTGATGCGCTCCTGATTGGCATGGCCAAGCCTGCGCAGGGCCCATGCAATGGGCGCACCGTCCGGCGTCGCCATGTCTGCATTGTTGACGGCGATCTTGAACTCGACGTCTCGCGTCGTGGTGACCACCGAGTGTACATTGCAGATACAGACATAGCGCGACTCGTGGGCGGCGCCCCAATTGGTGATGCGCGCCAGTGCCTCGTCCCAGGTAACGGCGTCGATGAACGCTTCAAGCACAGGCTGCCCGGTCCGCGGCATCACGTTTTCGTCGTAGTGTGGAAATTGCATCTTCATATATGTCCATCAGCAGTTCATAGTTGCGTTCAGGCGTGTACTTCGCCTCGTACTCGGCGCGCGCCGCCTTGCCCATGCGCGCCATCTCAACCGGGTGCCCTTCTGCCCACGCCAGCTTATCCGCGAGGTCGGCCGCGTCGCCGGCCTTGAACAGCAGGCCGGTGACACCGTCCTTCACAATGCCTGCGAGGGCGCCGAGACGGCTGGCAATGACGGGGAGGCCGGATGCGTAGGCTTCGACGATGGTGCGAGGCGAGTTCTCGTAGCAGATGCTTGGCAGGACCATGTAGCGGGCGCGCTCCATGCGCGCCATGATGTCGCCCAGGCTGCGCTGGCCAAGATAGCGATCGCCGAATGCCTCTCTCGCCATGCTTTCCATCGGGCCGCTGCCGATCACCTCCACGTCGAGCGCAGGATGGAGACGTGCTGCTCCGACCAGCACGTCGAGTCCCTTCTCGGATGACAGGCGACCGACATACATCCCGCCGCGTCGCTCGCCCGCCTCCGGCCTGCGGGCCGACGCGACGAAGTTGGGCTTGATCCGGAATCGCTCCCTGGGAAGGCCGCCTTCGACATATTTCTCGAGTGCGAAATCGTTCAGGGCGATATAGCGGGTGATACGGGTCTGATAGGTGCCGAGCGCGCGGTGGGCGACCAACATGCTTGTCAGTACCGCGGACTGCGCGGCGGATTGACGATAGCATTTCCGTGTGACAGCGCGCCAAGGCACCTTGCCCAGGCAGTCTTCGCAGATCTTTTCCTCCCGAAGGAAGATTGCCTGCGGACATAGCAGGCGGAAGTTATGCAGGGTCTGCACGAGCGGAATCCCCAACCGGTCGGCCGTCCAATAGAGGGAAGGCGAGATCAGGGGAAAGGTGTTGTGGACGTGAATCACCTCGGGACGAAAATCGCTGCACAGCTGCTTGATATCCGCAGGCGTCCTGAGGGACCAGATCGTATTCGCCGCCGCCCGGGTGCGGGGCATGTCGTTCAGCGCATCGTTATGCTGCAGATAGAGCTCGACAGTGTGACCACGTGAACGCAACAGTTCGACTTCCGCATCGACCACGACGTCCTCGCCGCCGCGATGTTGATACGCATTGTGTGCAACGAGGATTCTCATGATTCTCCGCCGCCTGCCGTTACCCGCGGTACGACGCGAGCACGGGATGACCGCCGCTCCGGCATCGAGTCTGCAGCGATTGGGCTGACAGCCGTACATACTGAGCGGTGCTGGGCTGGGCGAAAGGCGCTGCGGCTCCGAATGCGGGCTGTACTTGAAGGCCGCCGCGAGCAGGATCGCCGGACACCGTGGCCGGCGTCACGAAACGTCCTTGCCCGCCTTTCGGATTGTTCGTAGCGCGGCGCGGCGTGGTTTCCCGCGTTAGCCCTTGCCTTCTGCATTTTGTACTCCGGATCCCGGCGCGGATATGACTTCCTGCAGCCGGTGTTGTATTTGTGTTCTTCTGCATGTGATGACCGACGGCGTCATTCGCGCGATCAATGTTGGCATTGTGAATGCCACGCGCTGGAACGGCACCGCAAAAATCAAAGGAACGTGATTCCCGGGGCGACGAGTTTGTAAGAATTCTTGTATGTCCCGTTTGCTCCAGATCTAGAGGCTACGGACACCATTGTCCATTCCCGGACCCGGCATGGCCTTGTGAAGGCAGCCTGCCGAGCCGGTGGGTACAAGGCGCTTTATCAGGATTGATGGGTACGCCGCCAGCCGAGCAGTCCGTCGATGCGGCCCCGCATGGTTGCATAGCCGAGCGCAAGTTCGGCGCCGAAGGCGCCTTTCAGCAATGGCCTGAGCAAGGGCGCGGCCAGCCCGCGCAGGATGACCCAGGCGGGCAGGCGATGCTTTGCATACAGTGCGCCGGTGCCGCGTGCACGATGTCGCACCGCCAGGCGGGTCTTGGTGTTCGCCACCGGTTTCTGGGGATTGACTGCATGATGGACCTCGCCAAGAGGCTCATAGGTGAAGAGGGCGCCGGCGCGCAGCGCACGCATCACGAAGTCGGTCTCTTCGCCGGCGCCGAACCATTGTCCGACGCCGAGACGGCTGTCGAAACCGCCGATGTCCTTGAACAGCTTGCGCTCGCAGAAGAGGGTGATGGAACTGACCGGGATGTCACGGAATGCGCGGGACCGTTCCCAGGAGAGGTCGGCAGCGGAGAGGGGTTGTTCATCCTGTTCCACCCACCGCACGATAATGCCGGCCGGCGCATCACCGGCCGAATAGCGCGCCGAGACGCGTTCCAGCAGCCGCGGCGAATACCAGCAATCGTCATCGGGGAAGCCGATCCACTTGCCGCGCGCCGCTTCAATACCGACGTTGCGTGCGGCCGCCAGGTTGGCAGGGTGATGACGCAGGTGCCGCACCGACATGCCGAGATAGCGGGCGCGTTCGAGATGCGGATGCAGCCGGTCATCGTCGTTCTGGTCCACCACGATGACTTCGAAGTTGCTGAAAGTCTGTGCCGCGAGCGAGTCGAACAGTCGTGACAGCTCGTCAGTACGCCCGACGGTGGCAAGGATAAGGGAGATGTCTGGTGTTCTCATGCATGACCTTTCGCATTGATGACGCGCTGCCTGCGCACGAAGTACCGGGCATAGTGGGCCAAACGCTCCACCGGGTTGTAGCCCGCGTACTTAAGACGGACACGGAAATCCTCCGCCATGGCGGCGAGGCGCGTGCGGGACGAACTGGAAAGGCTGCCCTCGTGTTCCCGGAAGGCGGTCAGCGCCTCATCCAGCTGCACCGGCGGGTTGGTCCTGGCGATCTTCAGCCACAGGTCATAGTCCATCGCGTACTTCAGGCTGGTATCAAAGCCGCCGGCTTGCATCATCAGCTCGCGACGAACAAAAGTGGCCGGGTGTGGCACGTAGTTGCCCTTCAGGAGGCTCGCATAGCTGAAACGGGGAGCGACATAGTCATCGGCATGCAGGGTGCCGTCGATGCAGGTCATGGTCCGCCCAAACAGCCATTTGCGGCCGCTTTGTTCCATTTCCCGGGCGACGGTCGACAGCACGTCCGGGCGCAGATAATAATCATCCGAATGGAGGTAGGCGATGACGTCGCCGGTGGCGATGCGCAAGCCCTCGTTCATTGCCCTGCTCACGCCGCCCCGCACGTTCTCGAGCAGCTGGTAGGGGCGGGGCAACGCACGGATTTGTTCCAGGGTACGGTCAGTCGATCCGCCGTCGACGAAGATGTATTCGATGTGAGGGTAGTCCTGTGCCAGGAGCGAGGCGATCGACTCACCGAGGTAGGTCTCGCTGTTCCAGGTACAGGTGATGACGGAAATCGTAAGCGGCACGGCTACTTCCTTTCAGCTTGCTGGGTGACGATGTGGCAACTGGTAGATCTGCACGAGCCTGCGTGCCGCCATGTCGGCCCCGCCGAGCCCGGGCGGGGCGTAACCGAAGCGCGTCCGCGGATCGAAGCGCACGAGGTCTTCCACGAGGCTCTGCATGGTGGGATGGAGGCGGAGCTGGTCCGGACTTGCGCCATAGATCGCCAGTTCCGGCGTGCCTCCGCGCTGCAGCGCGAAAGTAGCCTTGCCGAGGAAGAGTCCTTCGAGGACCGTCGTGGCGCACGGCTCTTCCCATACGGAGGGAACCACTACCGCGCTTGCCTGTGCGGCGAGACGGAGCGTCTTCTCGGGCGAGCACCAACCGATGAAGTCCACTTGGCTTCCGCCGAAATCCTCGCGCAGCCTTGCCTCGTCCGGGCCATCGCCCGCTACCGTAACGGACAGGTGGGCGGGCATGCGCGGTGCGAGTGTGCGCAGGAATTGCTCGACTCCCTTCGCCGGGTAGAGCTTGGCGGCAATGAAGACGTGGAGACCCGGCGCTGCCGGCAGCAGGGAAGAATCCTGGCGGATGTGCTCCAGCGCGGTCCGGTCGGTGAAGTTATGGACGGTGGTTCCCCATGGACCCGGGCCGAACGAACGCTCCAGATTGTTTGCCAGCATGTCGGACACGAACACCGTCTTGTGGCGCCTGAATCCTTCTGCGACTTCGCGACGGAACCGGATGACGGCCGTCGTCGATACGGCGCGC
Organism: Noviherbaspirillum sp.; assembly: GCF_036563305.1. Lineage (GTDB taxonomy): Bacteria > Pseudomonadota > Gammaproteobacteria > Burkholderiales > Burkholderiaceae_D > Noviherbaspirillum. Next base: position 17,395 of record NZ_DATCMQ010000017.1, read on the forward strand.
TGCAAGCGGTTGGGCCGCGCGGTGATGCAGGAAGCGCACTCTTCCGGGTCGACGGACACGCAGACCTTGCCGTCGCGGAAACGCGTATGCTGGAAGCAGTCGCTGCCCTGGTCGTGGCGTGTCTGCACGAAGTTGACGCCGGCCGGAAGGAACCGGGCAAGGTTAGGAACATGGCCGTGATAGTGGACCACGTCATAGTTCGGTGCGTGCCTGAGGATGATGGCAGCAAACCGCTTGGCGATCACCGTCCGCTTCGGCGGCAAGTACATGCCGAGCCGGGACTCCTTCCAGCCGGCGTTGTGTCCATGCAGTTCGCCGAAGAAGCGCCCGCCGAAACGACCTTCGTCGCCGCACACCTCAATGGGATGCTCATTGTTTCCGACCAGGTCGACCTGGTGCCCCGCGCGCACCAGGGCGCGCGCCAGGTTCAGGGCGTGCTTTGCCAGGCCGCCCATGCTCGGGTAAGGGATGTCCTCGCTGACGATCAGGATGCGCATATCGTCCTCAGGACCGCAGCCGCCGGGCGCGCGATAGCACTGCCGCGCGCTCGTCGACACTGACGATGAAGAAAAGGCCGGCGACCCCCAGCGTGACGATGGCGGTGGACACGATCACGACGGTGCTGGTGATGCCCTCCGGGACCAGCCACTTCAGTGGCGCAAGCACGCAGATGATCAGTGCGCCGACAGCGAGGCTACGGCCGAATCCCTGGCGCAGCGTGTCATTGAAGGCAATAGGTACAGTCCGTCCGTGCACGAACAGCAGGAAGGTCAGTCCGAGCGTCAGCGAGGAAAACAGATGTCCTGCCGCCGCTCCCGTAATCCCGCCGAACTTCGTGCCCAGGTACACCATGCCGACGCCAAGCAGGCCGTTGGCAAGGGCGAACCTGCCGGTAACGCGTGGATGGCCGAGTGCGTCGTTGACCAGCGAAGGCACGTTGGTCAGCGAATCGATCAGCAACGCGAGCGTCATCAGGACGAGCACGAGGTATCCCTGCTGAACGAATTCCTCACCGACCCAGCGACGCAGGAACTCGTCGCCGGCAAGGACGATGATGCCAAGGGCAGCAAGATTGATATAGGTAACATAACGGAGCACACCGAAGTACACCGGCCGCAACTCGTTGATTCGCCCGGCGCCGGCAAGGGCGGACGCCCGCGGGTAGATCACGCTGGACAGGCGATAGGTGAGTCCGAGGATGCGGCCCGCCAAGGTCACTGGCACGGTATAGAACGTCAGCGCCACCGGCCCTGCGATCGCGCCGACGATCAGCTTGTCCGCATGCTGGTGCAGGGTGGATGCGATCTTGCTGAGGTAGGCATAGGCACTGAAGGAGGTAAGCGCGGCGCGCACGTCGCGCCGGGGCCAGCGCGGCGACAGGGACAATTCGAAGGTGCCGATCAGCCATGCGAGGTAGAGCACGTTGGCAGCGGCGACCGATACCCGGGCGAGAATGACGCCGACAATCCCGGTACCGGCGAGCGCCGCGGCAACCGAGGCAAGATTCACCAGCACGCCAAAAAAGGCCTCGCTCTGTGCCGAGCGGTCGTAGCGCTGCAGCGCCTGCGGCACGACCAGCAGGTAGTTCTGGGCCTGGGTCAGCGCAAAGCCGACCGCGCCAAGCTGGAATGCAAGTATCGTGTCCGCGCGCATCGCCGGCGACACCTCGAAGAAGCGGGCGATCAGGAAGTCCGAGGAGAAGTAAAGGATGCTGGCGCCGAGCAGGCCCAGGCAGCCATAGAACAGCGTACCGAACCAGAAGGTCTCCGCAAATCGCTCGCGGTCGTTCGCGGCGTGATGCTCGGCAAGATACTTGATCGATCCCGCACTGAGATTGATATCGAGTACGCCGAAATAGCCGATGACGGAGCCGACGAGGGTGACGATCCCGAACCCCTCGACACCGAGGGCGCCGATCAGGAGGGGAACGGTGGCCAGCGCAACGACCATGGGGATGGCCGAGCCGCTCAGGTTCCAGAGTGAGTTACGCAACAGCATTTGCCGTGTCCTGGGCAGATGGCGCGGCCGGCCTGCCGGCGGCCGCGTCAGGTTGGGTGGGCGTGGGCATCAACATTGTCATTGTCAGGCGGGACGGGCGTCGAGTTGGCCAGTCGGCGCGTATTGCGGCGCCGCGACGTACCGGCGGTACTGGTAGCCCTGCATGGCGACGCCGACAAACGGCATGGCAATGGTGAAGCCGAACAGCAGCATCGTGCGGAATTCGATGATTGGCGTGCCGATGAGCAGCGTGGGAATCCAGAACAGGAAGCCTGCGAAGCCGGCGTCGGCCACCAGCAGCGCCGTACCGGTCAGGTACTTGCGGTTCTTGAAGTAGTACCGGATGAAGGCGCCGAGGAATGCCACGAACAGGACAAGTCCGACGATACCCGCCTTGAGGACGATATGGCCGAATCCGCTGTGCACGAAGCCGAAGTTGGAGCCATGGTACTCAAGCCGGCCGAAATCGCCATAGAAGGTACCCCAGGTGCCGCGTCCGAACAGCCAGTGGCCTTCCATGCTCTGTGCCGCGGCATACAGTTCGTAGAAGCGACCATCCTTGATCCCGCCGCGGCCAGGGGAAATGTCATAGATCAGCGACTCGAGGATGCCGCCCGAGGTATTGAACTGCAGGCGCTGCTCGAAGAAGACACCGGCGACGCTTGCCAGCGCCACGGCGGCCAGCATGGCAAAGAAGATCTTGCGACGTCCGGGAAGGTTCAGGAACAGGAAGACGAACATGAGCGCCATGCCGATCAGGGAAGACCGACGGAACGAGAGCGCGACGGCCGCGATCTCGAGTGCCAGCAAGCCGAGCAGGAAAACCTTCCAGAACAGCGAAATCCGGAGGGTGGGCGTCGTGAGCAGCCAGGCGGCGACAAATGCGGCGAGCGCCGCCACGTAGTTGTCGCTGATGTCGAAGAAGAAGATCTTGATGTCCAGGCCTTCGAAGTTCCGGTACGGGTTGGCCGAGTCGCCGTCGAAGACGAAATACCGGATTGCGCCGAAGATCGCGCGCGCCATGGCCAGCGCAATGACCGTGAACAGCAGCAGCTTGACGTCCTTGTCGGATTCGAATGCCACGATGACCAGGTACATGAACAGCATCATGTTCAGCAGGTTCAGCATTCCGCCGTAGCCGAGGATGACGTCGAGGTCGATCCCGCTCATGAGGCCCACCACCACGTGGCCCAGCATGAGAAAGAAGAAGGCGAGGAAATACTTGTTCATCTGCGGTGCCACCGGCTGTCCGGCCGGATTGGCGAGGCGTTTGATCAGGGCAGCGACCGCCGCCGTGATCAGTACGAGGTTCAGCAGCGAGAAGTAGAACATGCCGACGCCGCGCGAATAGATGTTGCTGCTGGTTTGCAGCTCTCCCCACGTCGAGTCAGAGAAGCAGAACAGCACGCCGATGAAGCCGAAGATCACCAGTTTCGGCGCCTTGATGAAGATTCCGAAGATGATCGGGATGACGAACAGTGCGCCGACGAGGTTCGTGACGACTTCCGAAGGACTGGTAAGTGGTGGTGTGATCATGATGTGCTGTTGGTTCGCTTCTCGATGGTGCGGGTCCGGTTCCTGCCGCTGCGTGTTCCGCGACCCGTCCCGTCAGCCGCACAGTTCGGCCGTCGTCCGCACCGGCGGACGCAGCTTCCCGGCGGCGATGCGGTCGACCGGTTTTCGCCGCGGCCCCGAACCTATGCATCCACCTCCGACTTGAAGCTCTCGTAGGTGCCCCTGATTCCGTCCGTCAGCCGGATCGACGGCTGCCAGCCGAGCGCCGAGAGCTTCCCGGTATTCATGAGCTTCCGCGGCGTGCCGTCGGGCCTGCTGGTGTCATACTCGATTTCACCCTTAAAACCGACTGCATCCCTTATTATTTCGGCAACTTCGCGTATTGTGACGTCCTCGCCCGTCCCGACATTGATGTGTGACAACATCGGTGAGGTGTGCTGTTCATATGTCGGCCTTTCCAGCTCCATCACGTGTACGCAGGCATCTGCCATGTCGTCGACATGCAGGAATTCCCGCCGGGGCGTTCCCGTGCCCCAGATAACGACCTTGTCCGCGCCCGCCTTGCGCGCCTCGTGGAAGCGCCGAATGAGTGCCGGAATGACGTGGCTGTTCTCCGGGTGGTAGTTGTCGCCGGGGCCGTACAGGTTGGTCGGCATGACGCTGCGGAAGTCCGTGCCGTACTGACGGTTGTAGCTTTCGCACATCTTGATGCCGGCGATCTTGGCAATCGCGTACGGTTCATTGGTCGGCTCGAGTGCGCCGTTCATCAGATATTCTTCGCGGATCGGTTGCTCCGCCAGGCGCGGGTAGATGCAGGAAGAGCCGAGAAACAACAGCTTCTTCACACCGGCCCGCCAGGCTTCGTGGATGACGTTGGACTGCACCATCAGGTTGTCGTAAATGAATTCGGCCGGATAGCTGTTGTTGGCATGAATGCCGCCTACCTTCGCCGCCGCGAGGTAGACCTCGTCAACCTGGTTCTCGGCGAAGAAGGCCCGAACGGCAGCCTGGTCCTTCAGGTCGAGCTCGGCATGGCTCCTTGTCAGGATCGTACTGTAATCGCGTTTGCGCAAGGCCCGGACGATGGCGGAGCCGACCAGGCCGCGGTGGCCTGCCACGTAGATGCGCTTGTTCAGGTTGTTCTTCATTTGCTTCCTCTTTCCTGGCGAAGACGGGCGGTGCACGTCAGGGATTTCAGTTGTGATAGAGACTGGACAGATGTTCGTGCGACTGGAACAGGTGGTCCTTGCCCGCCGACTCGAGATCGGCCTGCAGCATCTCCCGGACCAGCTCCCTGAACCCGACCCTGGGTTTCCAGTCGAGCAGTTCACGGGCCTTGCTGGCGTCGCCGAGCATGCTGTCCACATCGGTCGGTCTGAAGTATCGCGCGTCGACGCGGACAATCACCTGATCCTTGGCAACACTCGTGTGTTTTCCCGGGTCAACGACCACTGCCACTTCATCCATTCCGCTTCCTTCCCACCGCAATACCATGCCCAGTTCCTCTGCCGAGGCGGTGACGAAATCGCGTACGCTATGTTGTTCGCCGGTGGCAACCACGTAGTCGTCGGCCTTGTCCTGCTGCACGATGCGCCACATCATCTCCACGTAGTCGCGCGCGTGTCCCCAGTCGCGTCGTGCATCGAGGTTGCCGAGGTAGATGCAGTCCTGGTGGCCCATCACCACCCGGGCCAGTCCCCGCGTAATCTTGCGGGTCACGAAGGTTTCGCCGCGCAGCGGCGACTCATGGCTGAACATGATGCCGTTGGATGCATGCATGCCGTACGCCTCCCGGTAGTTGACCGTTATCCAGTAGGCGTACAGCTTGGCGGCGGCGTACGGGCTGCGCGGCCGGAACGGCGTCTCCTCGTGCTGGGGGAAATCCCGTGACGTACCGAACATCTCGGCGGTGGAGGCCTGGTAGAAGCGGGTTTTCTTTTCCATGCCGAGTCGCCGCAGTGTTTCCAGGATGCGCAGCGGGCCAAGCGCGTCCGAATTGGCCGTGTACTCCGGCTCGTCGAACGAGACCGCCACATGGCTCTGTGCGGCAAGGTTGTAGATCTCGTCCGGCTGGGTCTCCTGAATGATCCGCAGCAGCGACGAAGAATCGGTCATGTCGCCGTGGTACAGGATGAAGCGACGCTCGCGCTCCTGCGGGTCCTGGTACAGGTGGTCGATCCGGTCCGTGTTGAAGCGCGAGGTCCGGCGCTTCACGCCATGGACGATGTAGTCCTTGGTGAGCAGGAACTCGGCAAGGTAGGCGCCATCCTGTCCGCTGACGCCGGTAATCATGGCGACCTTCCGGTCGGTGCGCTGGCTGGACTTGCCGGCGCTATCGTGCCCCTCTGTTGCGCTGTTCATTCGTGAGTCCTTCCTGTTTATCCTTGTGATTGCGGCTTCCGGGCGGCGACCGAGTCAGCGCAAGCGCTGCAGCCGGGTCGTGGAGTGCGGGCCGCGGCCGGTGAAGACGAGGAGGGCGTTCATGCAGGCCGCGCTGGCGTGTCCGGCGCGCAGGGCCCGGGGGAACTGCGCACAAACCGCGCTCCTGTAGAAACCATCTCGCGCGAGATCGCAGACCTGCTCAGTAGGCGTTCTTCCCAGTCCATCCCTTGAAGGCAGTCCAGGCGATGATGCGCAGGTCCATCCAGATCGACCAGTGCTGAATGTAGTGCAGGTCGAACTCGACGCGGGTGGCCATCTTGTCGAGCGTTTCCGTCTCGCCGCGATGACCGTGGATCTGCGCCCAGCCGGTTATTCCCGGCTTCACGCGATGGCGCAGCATGTAGGTCTCCAGCAGGTCCTTGTAGATCTCGTTGTGCTGCATTGCATGCGGGCGCGGTCCGACGACCGACATGTCGCCGAGCAGTACGTTGATGAACTGGGGCAGTTCGTCCAGGCTGGTGCGCCGAAGGAAGCCGCCGATGGGGGTGAGCCGCGGGTCGTTCTTGGTCGCCTGGGTCACGGCATTCTGCTCCTGGTGCACCTTCATCGTGCGGAACTTGTAGACGTTGAACTGGCGGCCATTCAGGCCGAGGCGAGGCTGCTTGAAGAATACCGGCCCTGGCGACGTACGCTTGATCATGATCCCGATGACGACGAACAGCGGAAGCAGCAGGAACAGGGTAACCAGCGCAAAGCTGCGGTCGAAGATCTCCTTCACGATGCCGTGAATCCCGGTGGTGATGGGCTGGTTGAGGTCGACGACGGGCAGGCCGAGGAAATTGCCCATGCGATTGCTGAGCATCTGCAGGCCAAGGACATCCGGCACCCACCGGATATCCACAAAGGTGTTGCGCATCAGGTATTGCAGCTCCTGCAGGCGAGACGACGCCGTAAGCGGAAGCGTGACCCAGATTTCATGAATGTGATTGGCAACGGCGTAGGCGTGTACCTCCTGCAAGCTGGATAGACGGGCAATGCCGGGATCCACGATCTTGCCGGAGTCGAGCGGGTCCGCGCATACTGCCTTGACGTCGTAGCCGGTCCAGTCCTGCTGCATTGCGCGGCGGTGCATCTCCTTTCCGGTGCTGCCATAGCCGACGATGATCACGCGCTTGCTGTTCAGTCCTTTTGCACGCAGCGTGCGCAGGGCATAGTAGACCGCGAAGCGGAAGATGATCAGGAAGGCGACGCCAAGCGCATACCAGTAGAACATCCAGAGTCGGGAAACATTGCCGACGTGATGGATCAGGAAACTGAAGAAGAGCCCGATGAGCAGCACAACACCCCATGAGCCGACGAGGCGAACGAACATGTCGGGGAGCGAGCGGCCGCGCCAGGACACGTAGAGTTGGAACTGCGGGAAGAGCAGGAATGCCAGGGCACTGCAGAAGTGCAGCAGGACCGTGTGGATCGGCGGCGTTTCGCTTAATGGAATGTGGAAGTGCAGGATGCCGGCGATGGCGCCGGCCAACTCGAGGACCAGTACGTCCATCAGCCGCATGGAGAGTTCGAGCCGGGAAGAGTTTGTGATGATCAAGTCGCGCATGGCTATTTTTCTGATTCGATGTTGAAACGTTTCCCTGGCGGGCTTGCCGGGCACTCGCGAGAGGGCCGGTTCCTGCTGCAACCCCACCCTGAAGGGCCGGCAATCACGCCGGCAGGCTCTCCTCCGAGTCCTTTCATCTATTACCTTTTAGGCAATGGTAGCTATTAAGCCAAGGCGGAATTTGTAAAGTATGGTTTGCTTGTCCTCCCTCAAATCCGGCATTGCCGGTGCTCAAACAGGCTGTTGTTTAGTGTCAAAAAGCGACAGCCACTGCCTACCCGATACAGAATTTTCCTAACGGAAGGGAAGCTGGACTCGGTGTGCAGCTTGCTTTTTTGCGGAGGACCGCGACCATTGCCGGCAGCAAGCCAGTTACCAAAGGGAACTAAATTCCCGTGTGGCAGCGCTTGCGCTATCATTCATCCATGACGACAGATGATTCTGCTGCCCCTACGGTGTTCGACGCGATCGGAGGGGAGTACAAGGTTCGCGAAGTGGTGGACCGGTTCTACGACCTGATGGATCTCGAGCATGAGTTCGCCGGAATACGCGCCATGCACCCGCCCGTCCTCGACGGGTCGCGCGACAAACTGTTCTGGTTCCTGTGCGGGTGGCTGGGCGGACCGGACATGTTCGTGGAGCGTTTCGGCCACCCAAGGCTAAGGGCGCGTCACCTGCCGTTCGCCATCGGGTCCGGCGAGCGCGATCAGTGGCTGCGCTGCATGGCATGGGCAATGCAGGATTGCGGCATCGATGAAGCCTTGCGCATGAGGCTGATGCATTCTTTCTTCAACACCGCCGACTGGATGCGCAATAAGGCCGGCTGACTGCTGCGTCCTTCCAAAATCACGTCGGGCATGCATGAACCTCACTGAAATCATTCTCCTGTCGCTGCTGGCCGCGATCGTCGTCCTGCAGCTCCTGCTTCTTTTCCGGACGCGCACCTCGGATGACGCCGGCCGCATGCAACTCTTGCAGGAGGCGTTGCAGCGGCATCACGAGTCGGCTTGCGAGCGCCTTGAGCGAGAGCTGCGCAATCAGGTCCTGGGCAGCGCCCAGAGCGGCCGCCAGGAACTGACCGGTAATCTGGTGCAATTCCAGCAGGCCTTGATCGCCCAGCTGACCAGCGTCGCCACGCTACAGAACAACCAGATCGATGCCTTCTCCAAGCAGCTTGCCGCGGTCACGGAAGCGAACGCCCAGCACCAGGACGCCATGCGAAAGTCGATCGCCGAACAGGCGCACGCAGGACGCGAAGAGCAGGCGGCCTCGCTGGGGCGTTTCGGCGAGATGATCAACCAGTCGCTGGCGGCGTTGACGGAGTCGAATGCCAATCGCATGGCGGAGATCCGGTCTACGCTTGAAAACCGGATCAGGGAGCTGCAGGCGGACAACGGGTCACGGCTGGAGGAGATGCGGCGCACGGTCGATGAGAAGTTGCATGCCACGCTCGAACAGCGCCTCGGCGAGTCATTCAGGCTGGTGTCGGACCGGCTCGACAAGGTGCACCAGGGCCTCGGGGAGATGCAGAAGCTCGCCATCGGCGTGGGCGACCTGAAGCGTGTTCTGACCAATGTGAAGACACGCGGTACCTGGGGTGAGATGCAGCTCGGCATGCTGCTGGACCAGGTGTTGACGCCGGACCAGTACGGAAAGAACGTCGAGACGGTGCCCGGTTCGGGCGAGCGCGTCGAATTCGCGATCCGGCTTCCCGGGCAGCAGGAGCAGGATCGCCCGGTCTGGCTGCCCGTCGATGCCAAGTTCCCGAAGGAGCAGTACGAGCGGCTGGTCGAGGCGGCGGAGGCCGCTGATGCCGACGGCGTGGCCGCCGCCGGGCGCGACCTGGAAAGGGCAGTGCGGCAGGAGGCCAAGACCATCGCCTCCAAATACCTGTCGCCGCCGCTTACCACGGACTTCGCCATCCTCTTCCTGCCGACGGAGGGGCTGTATGCCGAGGTCATGCGGCGCCCTGGCCTGGCTGATGAATTGCAGCGAAACTGCCGTGTCAGCATTGCGGGACCGTCCACCTTGTCGGCATTGCTCAACAGTCTGCAGATGGGTTTTCGCTCGATTGCGCTCGAGCGCCGTTCTTCCGAGGTCTGGGAGGTGCTGGGAGCGGTCAAGACCGAGTTCGGCAAGTTCGGCGAGGTGCTGGCTGCGACGCGAAGCACGCTCGAGCGGGCGGCAAAGAATATCGAGCAGGCCGAGACGCGCACCCGCCAGATGACGCGCAAGCTGAAATCCGTGGAAGCCTTGCCGGTAGACAAGGCGGATTTCCTTCTCGGCACCGCTGGCCCCGCGGATGACTAGGTCCGGACGCCGCCGCCGATGCCGCAAGCGGCAGTCTTGCGACTACATTAATTGTGATAACTTGTCATTCCGGCGCCGGCCTCGGCACGGCATGTTCTTAATCCCCAAGCATAAACTTCTCCCAAGACTGACACACCCTGATGGAAATAGCGATACTCCTCGGCCTGATCCTGCTCAATGGCGTATTCGCCATGTCCGAGATTGCACTGGTCACCGCCCGCAAGGCCCGTCTCCAACGCCTTGCGGAAACCGGCGATGCCGCCGCCGAAGCAGCAATCCGACTTGGCGACGATCCAAACCGCTTCTTGTCCACCGTGCAGATCGGCATCACTTCCATCGGCGTCCTCAACGGTATTGTCGGCGAGGCCACGCTGTCCAAGCCGTTCAGCATCTGGATGCAGAGCATGGGGGTGGAAAGCCCCCTCTCGGACTACCTCGCCACCGGCCTGGTGGTCGTCAGCATCACCTATTTCACCATCGTCCTCGGCGAACTGGTGCCGAAGCGTATCGGACAAATCAGTCCGGAGCCGATCGCGCGCCTGGTGGCAAGGCCGATGCTCCTGCTGGCCACGCTGACCAAGCCCTTCGTCAAGTTCCTGTCGGGGTCGACCCAGCTGGTGCTGCGCATCGTGGGCATCAAGGAGACGAACGAGCCGTCCGTTACCCAGGAAGAGATCAACATGATGCTGGCGGAAGGTTCGAGCGCCGGCGTGATCGAGCATCATGAGCATCAGATGGTGCGCAACGTGTTCCGCCTGGACGACCGCCAGATTGCGTCGCTCATGGTGCCACGCAGCGACGTCGTGTATTTCGATGTCAACGAGCCGCTCGAGACGAACCTCAAGCGTTTCGAGCAGAGCGATCATTCGCGCTACCCGGTGCTGCGCGGAGGCTGGGACGAGGTGCTCGGCGTGGCCAATGCCCGTCAGCTCCTGGCGCAGACGCTGCGGGGCGAGAAGCCGTCGCTGATGACCAGCCTGCTGCCGGCGGTCTATGTTCCCGAGTCCCTGACCGGCATGGAATTGCTGGAAAACTTCAAGAACTCGGGTGTCCAGCTCGCGTTCATCGTCGATGAGTACGGCGAAGTGCAGGGTATCGTAACGCTGCAGGACGTGATGGAAGCGATCACCGGCGAATTCAAGACGCATCGGGCCGAAGATGCATGGGCGGTGCAACGGGAAGACGGTTCCTGGCTGCTTGACGGCCTGATCCCGGTGCCGGAACTGAAGGACCGGCTCGGCCTGCAGGGTGTGCCGGAGGAGGAACGTGGCCGCTACAACACGCTGAGCGGAATGGTGATGCTCCTGCTCGGCCGCCTGCCGCAAACCACCGACCAGTGCGAATGGGAAGGGTGGATCTTCGAGATCGTCGATCTTGACGGCAAGCGCATCGACAAGGTCCTGGCACGTCCGAAGCCGGGCGTTCCGGAGCCGGTCGACGAACCTGCCGCCTAGGACACCCGCGGTCTGATTTGGGAGCGGCGTGACTGCCGCGGCTCAGCCGCCGATATACGACATCTCCACCTTCGGACCTCGCAGGGCAAGCGCCTCGGTCGCGAGGCTGCGGATCTCCGAGTAGCGGTCCGCGCGGGCGCGCCACAGGTGAGCGATGACAGTCGATATTTCTTCGTCATTGCGCCCCTGTCGCATCAGGGTACGCAGGTCGTGACCGGCCGTCGCGAACAGGCAGGTGTAGAGTTTTCCTTCGGTGGACAGGCGGATGCGTGTGCAATCGCTGCAGAACGCGCGCGTGACACTCGAGATGACCCCGATCTCGCCGCCGCCATCGGCATACCGCCAGCGCGCAGCGGTCTCGCCGCTGTAATTCGAATCGACCGGCAGCAGCGGCATCTCTTCGCTGATCATCCTGACCACCTCCGACGACGGGACCACCTCATCCAGCTTCCAGCCATTGCTTGCGCCGACATCCATGTACTCGATGAAGCGCAGGATGAATGGCGAACCCTTGAAATGGCGGGCCATCGGCAGGATCTGGTGGTCGTTCATGCCCCGCTTGACAACCATGTTGATCTTGATCGGGCCGAGTCCCACCCGATGGGCGGCATCAATGCCACGCAGCACATCCGCCACCGGGAAATCCACGTCGTTCATGCGCCGGAAGGTGCGCTCCTCGAGCGCGTCCAGTGAAACCGTAACCCGCTTCAGGCCCGCATCCTTCAGCGCCTGTGCCTGGCGTGCAAGCAACGACGCATTGGTGGTGAGCGTCAGGTCCAGGGGATCGCCCGACGGCGTCCGCAGGGCGGCCAGCATGGCAATCAGCTTGTCCAAATGCCTGCGCAGCAGCGGCTCTCCCCCCGTCAGCCGGATCTTGTGGACGCCGTGGGCGATGAAAAGCCGCGCAACGCGGGTGACTTCCTCAAAGGTCAGCAGCGAGGACTGGGGAAGGAAGGCGTGGTCCTTGTCGAATACCTCCTTCGGCATGCAGTACACGCAACGGAAGTTGCACCGGTCGGTCACCGAAATCCGCAGGTCGTGCAAGGGGCGCGCCAGCGCATCCGCGAGGAGGCCGGCAGGCGCTTCCAGTCGCGCTGGCACCACCGGCACGGGGTGCAGGACGCGGTGGTCGGCGACAGGTATGAATTTCTCTGCCATGTGCGAGAGGTGGATACGGGAGCCCGGGCGGCTAACGAAGATAAGATAGCACGAGGCCCAGAACTGCACAGCCGCCGATCAGGGTGATCGTTCCGACCTTCCATCGCAGGAGGGCAAGCGCCGCCCCGGCAGTGATGGCCATGGCGCCGAAGTCCCAGTCCGGGTAGGGCGCCTTGAGCCGGAACACATGTTCGGCAAAGAACACCGCCAGGCTGAGCATGACGCCGACCACGGCGGCCGAGATCGCCGTCAACGGCGCCGTGAAGCGGATATCGCCCCGGGTCGACTCGACGACCGGTCCGCCGGCAAGGATGAAAACGAACGAGGGCAGGAAGGTGAAAAAGGTCGCGACGGCGGCGCCTGCCGCGCCTGCCAGAAGCAGGGCGTCAGGACCGAACAGGGCCTTGGTCCATCCGCCGACGAAGCCAACGAAGGCGACCACCATGATCAGCGGGCCCGGCGTGGTCTCGCCCAGTGCAAGGCCGTCGATCATCTGCGCCGGGGTCAGCCACTGGAACGCGTCCACCGCGCCTTGGTAAACGTAGGGCAGCACCGCATAGGCGCCGCCGAACGTCATGAATGCCGCCTTGGTGAAGAACCATGCCATGCCTGCCAGCGTCGAGCCCGTTCCGTACTGCCATGCAAGGCACGCCCAGGCGACTGCGCCCAGGATGATCCCGGCCACGGCCGGCATGACAACGTGCGCCGCCGTATTGCGGGCATGGGCCGGCGTGGGTGTGTCGTCATCGATCAGCGCAGGCGGGTGAGCCATGGATGGTGTCCTGCCTGTCCTGTGTACGGTGCGAAAGCCATCCGGCAGCAGGCGACCGCCGAACAGGCCGATGATGCCTGCCCCCAGCACAATGGCCGGAAACGGCAGGCCCGCGAGAATGGCGGCAAACGCGGCAAGTGCAATGGCGACCAGCAAGCGGTTCCTGAGCGTACGGCTGCCGATGCGCCAGGCAGCGGCAAGCACGATGGCAACCACTGCCGGCTTGATCCCGTACAGCATGCCGGCAATCAGCGCCAGGTGGCCATAGGCGAGGTAGACCCATGAAAGCAGGCCGAGGGTCAGCAGCGAAGGCAGCACGAACAGCACGCCGGCGATCACGCCGCCTGCGGTCCTGTGCATCAGCCAGCCGATATAGATCGCCAGTTGGGTCGCCTCCGGCCCCGGCAGCAGCATGCAATAGTTCAGGGCGTGCAGGAAACGTTGTTCCGAAATCCAGCGGCGGCGTTCGACCAGATCGGCGTGCATGATCGCGATTTGTCCCGCCGGTCCGCCGAAGCTGATGAAACCCAGTTTCAGCCAATATCGGAACGCCTCGCGAAGGCTGACTGCAGGTGGCGGGGTGGAAGGGGCGCGTTGCATTTGTCGTGTCGGCAGAAATGGCGGGAAAGAAAAAGGGGAGCATTGCTGCTCCCCTTGGCTTTCAGTCGACGTGCCGCAATCGAAGGACCGCGGCACGCGCATCGGCAATCAACGCCGGGTTTCGACCTGAACCAGCGGCTCCGTCGACAGCGGCGGCAGCGGTTTGCGCTCACGGGGGACGCGAGGTGCCGGTACCAGCTTGGCAGCAGCTTCCTGGGCTGCGCGCAGCTTGACAGGGTCGGTGACGGCAAGCGTGAGGCCGGCAGCAGCCAGAACCGTTTCGAGGTTATCGAGCGGCAAGGGCGCCGGCGCAATTGCAGCAGCCGGGGCAGCAGCAGCCGGGGCAGCAGCAGCCGGAGCGGCAGCAGCCGGCTCGATCACAACCGGAGCCGGCGGCACCGGCTCTTCCGCCGCAACTTCTGCGTCGGCATCGGCATCTACGGTGTCGGCATCGCCGGATTTGACCGCCTCGAATCCGGTTGCAAGCTGCGGCGCGATGTAACCTGTCTCGGGTTCCTCCTCAGGCAGCGTTGCGGCCGGCGCAAGAGCAGGCACTGCGACTTCGCGCTGGTCGGGCGTGGCGTCGAGACCGACTGGCTCCACCTGCACTTCGGGCTCGGCTACGGCGGCGTCCTCGATGCCGCCGGCTTCGGCGGCGCCTTCGCCGCTTTCCCCGATCAGTTCGCCGGTTTCGCGATCACGGCGATTGCGGTTGCGGCCACCGCGGCGGCGGCGGCGGCGGCGCTCTTCGCCCTGCTCGCCACCGGTCTCGTCGCCGGCAGCGCCTGCAAGCACCTCGTCGGCCTCGTCGGCAACGGTAACCGGGACCTCTGCGACTGCGGGCATGGCGACGCTGTCGATGACGGCCGCTGCCAACGCTTCATCAGCAGTGACTTCCTTGCGTTCTTCGCGTTGGCGAGAAGCACGTTCCCGGCGGTTTTCGCCTTGCTCCCTGGTTTCGCGCGGCTCACGTGTTTCCCGCGGCTCGCGCGGCTCACGCACTTCGCGCGGCTCACGTGCTTCGCGCGGCTCCCTGGTTTCGCGCGGCTCGCGCGCTTCACGCGGCTCGCGGATCTCTCGCGGCTCACGTTGCTCGCGGGGCGCACGCGGCTCGCGACCCTCGCGCGGCTCGCGCGGCTCACGCGCAGGCCGCGGTGCTGCTGCCGTGGCTCCGGCGGCCTGCTTCGCGCTGTCTTCACGCTCTTCGCCGCGCTCACGGCCACGACCGCGGCCACGGTTACGTCCCCGTCCATTGCGCTCATTGCGCTCCCGGTTCTGCTGGGGTTTCTCCTCGGCTGCGGGCGCTGGCGCCGCTTCCGGCGCAACACGCTTCTTGCGGAAGAAGCCGAAGACCCGGCTCAGGAAGCCTTCTTCCTCGACCGGAACGGGAGGCGCGGCAACTGGTGCGGGCGCGACCTCTACCGGCTTGCGCTCGACGATAGGCGCGGGCTGGTCGGGAGTAATGCCCTTGACCACCGCTTCCTGGCGCGGACGTGCTTCTTCCTTCTGGCGCTTGCCGTAGCTGATCTCCGTATCGACTTCCTCGGCCATGGCATAGCTTGCCTGCGCATCTTCCAGGCGCGGATCGTCATGCTTGATCCGCTCGAGCTTGTAATGCGGGGTTTCGAGGTGCTTGTTCGGAATCATGATGACCGTCACGCGGTGACGGGTCTCAATCTTCAGGATCTCGCCGCGCTTCTCGTTCAGCAGGAAGGCGGCGACGTCCACCGGCGCCTGTACATGGATCGCGGCCGAGTTTTCCTTCATCGCTTCCTCCTGGATGATGCGCAGCACCTGCAGCGCGGAGGACTCGGTATCGCGGATATGGCCGGTGCCGTTGCAACGGGGGCAGGTGACGTGGCTGCCATCGGACAGCGAGGGGCGCAGGCGCTGGCGCGACAGTTCCATCAGGCCGAAGCGGGAAATCTTGCCCATCTGTACGCGGGCGCGGTCGAAGCGCAGCGCGTCCTTCAGGCGATTCTCGACTTCGCGCTGGTTCTTCGCGTTCTCCATGTCGATGAAATCGATCACGATCAGGCCGCCCAGGTCGCGCAGGCGCAACTGGCGTGCAACTTCGTCGGCGGCCTCGAGATTGGTGTTGAGGGCAGTAGTCTCGATGTCGCTGCCGCGCGTGGCCCGCGCCGAGTTGACGTCGATCGACACCAGTGCTTCCGTGTGGTCGATCACGATGGCGCCGCCGGAGGGCAGCGGGACCGTGCGGGAATAGGCGGTCTCGATCTGGTGTTCGATCTGGAAGCGCGAGAACAGCGGCACGTCGTCGCGATAGCGCTTTACGCGGTGCACCATGTCCGGCATCACATGCGACATGAACTGCTGCGCCTGCTCGTAGATATCGTCGGTGTCGATCAGGATCTCGCCGATATCAGGCTGGAAATAGTCGCGGATGGCGCGGATGACCAGGGACGATTCCTGGTAGATGAGGAAGGCGCCCGGCGCCGACTGGCCGGCGCCCTCGATCGCACGCCACAGCTGCATCAGGTAGTTCAGGTCCCACTGCAGTTCCTCGACGTTGCGGCCGATGCCGGCAGTGCGGGCAATGACCGACATGCCCGACGGGAGGTCGAGCTTGTCCATGGTCTCGCGCAATTCCTGGCGGTCTTCGCCTTCCACGCGACGGGAAACGCCACCGCCGCGCGGATTGTTCGGCATCAGGACGAGGTAGCGTCCCGCCAGCGAGATGAAGGAGGTCAGTGCCGCGCCCTTGTTGCCGCGCTCTTCCTTCTCCACCTGGACCATGATCTCCTGGCCCTCGCGCAGCGCGTCCTTGATGGTCGCGTTGCGGACATCCACGCCTTCCTTGAAATAGCTCCGAGCGACTTCCTTGAACGGGAGGAAGCCATGACGCTCCTCGCCGTAGTTGACGAAGCAGGCTTCCAGGGAAGGTTCGATCCGGGTAATCACACCTTTGTAGATGTTCGACTTGCGCTGCTCGCGCCCGGCGGTCTCGATATCGATATCGATGAGCTTCTGCCCATCGACGATGGCCACGCGCAGCTCTTCCTGCTGCGTGGCATTGAACAACATGCGTTTCATTTTTCTCGCTCCGTGACTCTAAGGTCATCTTCAAGCCCGCAAGCGGCAGCGCCGGCAGTGCGGGATGTATATGGATGTACGCGAGGTCGGAGTGCTTGAGGAGGGAATTGCCTTCAGTGTGCGGAAGCGCAGAACGAAAACGCCAGAGCCGCAACGGGGCGCGGATGTCCGTGACGCGAATGCCGGGTAGCCGCTGTCACCGCCACGGGCGGGGAGAGCGGAGGACTGTGCGTCGCAACGGGCAACGCACAGACAGATGGAGCCAGCAAGAACATGGAGTCCAACATTAACGGCAAACAGGGTCCCGGTACATCAACCAGCAAGCATCCTGTATCAGGAAGTGCTTGCCGGACTTATCCTTGAATTTCAAGCAATCTTGTCCATCGCGATCGCGCATCTCCGATTACAACTGCGGTGCAACCCTGAGCGGCGCGAATACGATGCGTACACATCTTTTCCATTGAATTTGCTGCAACGCGGGGCCGATGGAGACGCCCCTGTGTAGAATGTGCTTTTTATTCTTACACACGCATCGGGTGTAACCGATGCGAAACAATTATATAAGCAAAATGAAGGACTTAGCGAGATTTTCTGGCGATCGGACAGAAACGGGTACGCTCAGCCAGTCCTCGCAGGCCGCAGCGCAGGTCCGAGTGGTCACCATTTCCAGCGAGGAGGCGGACCAGCGCATCGACAATTACCTGCTTCGGGAATGCAAGGGAGTACCGAAGAGCCATATCTACCGGGTGCTGAGGTCAGGGGAGGTCCGCGTCAACAAGGGGCGCATCGACCAGACCTACCGTCTGCAGGAAGGCGACGTCGTCCGCATTCCGCCGATCCGGGTTGCCGAAAAGGCAAAACACAGCGTTCCCCCGGCGGAGTTCACGGTCCTGCTCGAAGATGCGCACGTGCTCGTCGTGGACAAGCCGGCGGGCGTGGCCGTCCACGGCGGGTCCGGCGTCAGCTTCGGCGTGATCGAGCAGTTGAGGGCCTCGCGTCCCGAGGCGAAATTCCTGGAGCTCGTGCACCGGCTGGACCGCGAAACCTCGGGCATCCTGATGCTGGCCAAGAAACGTTCCGCGCTGGTGCACCTGCATGAACAGATCCGGGAGGGGCGGCTGGACAAGCGGTATTTTGCACTGGTCCACGGGGAATGGCAGAATGCGCGGCAGCATGTCAAATTGCCTCTGTTTAAATACACGACGCCCGATGGCGAGCGGCGGGTGAGGGTGCAGGCGGACGGGCAGCCGTCGCATACCGTCTTCAATCTGGTACGGCGCTATGGCGGCTATGCCTTGCTGGAAGCGGAATTGAAGACCGGGCGGACCCACCAGATCCGGGTCCATCTGGCCTCCAGCGGATTTCCCATTGCGGGGGACGACAAGTATGGGGACTTCGGTCTCAACCGGGCGCTGCAGAAGGCGGATGGAAACCGCGCAGCGCTCAAGCGGATGTTCCTGCACGCACATCAGCTGACATTCGTCCATCCCGGATCGAATGAGAGCGTCACGCTGTCTGCGCCGTTGCCGCCGGAATGCCGGCTATTCCTGCGCAGCCTCGAGTCCGGGTCGGCCTGAAACACCGCCGGATACAATCCGATTCATCGCAAAACATGACAAAAAAACGGTTCGACCTGATTGTTTTCGACTGGGACGGCACCCTGATGGACAGCACGGCGACGATCGCCGCTTGCATCCAGGCGGCCGCGAAGGACCTTGGGCTGGCCGTACCCAGCAATCGCCAGGCGTCCTATGTCATCGGGCTTGGCCTCCAGGAGGCCATGCAGGCTGCCTTGCCCGATCTCGAACCCCGCCATTACCCCCGGGTGGTCGAGCGCTACCGCTATCACTACCTGGCCAAGGACAAGGGGCTCACGCTGTTTGACGGCGTGCGCGACATGCTCGCCGACCTGTCCCAGCGAGGCTATTTCCTGGCCATCGCCACCGGCAAGAGCCGCGTTGGCCTCAATCGGGCGCTCGACGCGGCGAACCTGCTGTCGGTGTTTGATGCAACCCGGTGCGCTGACGAGACGTTTTCCAAACCCCATCCGGCAATGCTGCAGGAACTGACGCGCGAACTCGGCCAGGACATCGAGCGCACGGTCATGATCGGCGACACGACGCACGATCTGCAGATGGCGATCAATGCGGGTGCCGCCGGGATCGCCGTCCATTACGGCGCCCATGCGGTCCACGAGCTGGAAGCGCTCAATCCCGTGTATTCGGCGTCTTCCGTTGCCGAGCTCCATCGCTGGCTGATCGACAATGCATAGTGCAACCCCTGCCGATGGGGCCATCCCGATCTGCGCATCGGAGGTGCTGACCGAGGGGGGAAAGGGCTGGCGTTTTCCCGTCAGTGCCGGCGGCACGCCAAGCACCGGCTTCGCAGTGCGTTACGACGGCAGGGTAGTCGCCTATCTCAACAGGTGCGCGCATGTGCCGATCGAGCTGGACTGGAACGAGGGCGAGTTCTTTGAATCGAGCGGCTTGTACCTGATGTGTTCCACGCACGGCGCGCTCTATGAGCCCGACAGCGGCCGATGCGCGGGCGGTCCTTGTCGCAACGGACGTTTGCGCCCCATCAGCGTCCTGGAAGTCGACGGCCAGATATTCTGGCAGCCGGATGACTACGTAAAACCCCTGGGGGTGCAACCCCCGTCCTTGAATGAATGAGAAACATGGCTGATGACAATTTCGAAAGCGGCAATCGGAATGCAAGCGGTGCGGCGCCGGAACGGGGCCGGGAATGGGAGCGCGACCTGCTCGAGAGGCTCGCATTCGCCGCGCTCAAGGAGCAGCGCGCACGGCGCCGCTGGAACATCTTCTTCCGCTGTGCGATGCTGGTGCTGGTCCTCGCGGGCCTGTGGCTTGCACTGGGCAGCGGCGTCGCAGAGGATGAGGCAGTCGGGCCCCACACGGCCCTGATCGACATCGACGGCACAATCGAGTCGGGCACCTCGGGTGCAGCCGACAACGTGGTTCCCGCCCTTAACCGCGCCTACGCGGACGACACCGCCGTGGGCATCATCCTGCGCATCAACAGTCCCGGCGGAAGCCCGGTCCAGGCCGGCATCATCAATGACGAAATCGTGCGCCTGCGCAAGCAGTATCCGAAGAAGCCGCTCTACGTCGTGGTCGACGAGATGTGCGCCTCGGGCGGCTATTACATCGCCGCCGCGGCGGACAAGATTTTCGTCAACAAGGCCAGCATCGTGGGCTCCATCGGCGTCCTGATGGAAGGCTTCGGCTTCACCGGCCTGATGGACAAGGTCGGCGTCGAACGACGCTTGATGACCGCCGGTGAGAACAAGGGGTTCATGGACCCGTTCAGCCCGCAGAGTGCCAAACAGAAAAACTATGCGCAGGAGATGCTGGACGAAGTCCACCAGCAATTCATCGATGTGGTGCGGCAGGGGCGGGGAAGCCGACTCAAGGAAACACCGGAAACTTTCTCGGGTCTGTTCTGGAGCGGATCGAAGGCAGTGGAAATCGGACTCGCCGATGGTTTCGGCACCGTGGACACGGTAGCCCGCGACGAACTGAAAGCGGAGGAGATCGTCGACTATACCCAGCGCGAGGGACTGTCCGAACGCCTTCTCAAGCGGTTCGGCGGCGCCGTCGGCAGCGCTGCCGCACAGGCCGTCTGGTCCCAGGCCGGACGCGCTTCGATGCGGTAACCTGCCGCCTCGTTGCTGCGCACGGAGACCTTGAAACCGTATCGCACCGGCCTATACTGCAGACGTCTGGTTGCTGCTTCGATCCTGGCTACCCAAAACAAGTATGCCGCCGGAAAAATGCAAAGACCAGGCGCTGAAAACCGCGTCTCGGACGCGGAGCGGGATGACAGACTCTTCCCGATGCGATCTGCCCGATCGGGCCTGCAAAACGGCGGTGCACACCGCCGTTTTGCGTTTCTGCGTCAAGCGGCGAGCAACAGGAAGACCGTCGGCTTCTTGTGTATGTCCGGACCCTTGCCAGCCTTGATCGATTTCAGCCATACGCCTGCCGGTTGCGTCACTACCGTTTCCGACGCCAGCGTGAGGTCGGTTGCGACGCACAGCAACGTGTCCGCGCGGCAGGTCGACGCCAGCGCCTCCAGCATGGTGAGGTTCCGGTACGGTGTCTCGATAAACAACTGCGTCTGCTTTTCAGAACGCGAGCGGTCCTCCAGCATGCGGACACGCTTGCTGCGGGCTGCGGGGTCAGTCGGCAGGTAGCCATGGAACGCAAAGCTCTGCCCATTCAGGCCGCTCGCCATCAGCGCCAGCAGCAGGGACGAAGGACCGACCAGTGGCTTGACGACAATGCCTTCCTGATGGGCCAGGCGGACCAGGTTCGCGCCCGGATCGGCTACCGCCGGGACACCCGCTTCTGAAATAAGACCGGCGTGCATTCCTGCGCGCAGCGGCGCAAGCAGGGAGGGCAGCGCCGCGGCGTCCGTCTGTATGTTCAGCTCGCTGATACGGATCTCCTGCAGCGGCCGGGCCAATGGCCGGTTGTTCGCGATGAGCTTCAGGAATGCTCTTGCAGACTTGGCATTCTCCGCAATGAAATAGTCAAGCTGCGCGGCGATCGCCTGCACCGGGGCAGGCAGAACAGGCAGCAGGGGATCGGCTTCGCCTGTTCCGACAGGCCCTAGCGTGTTCGGAATGAGGTATAGAATGCCGGTCATCTCTCTTCAGCTCACAAAGAAAGGAAGCCCCGCCTGCCGCAGCATCGAGGTCAGGGCGATCAGGGGCAGGCCGGTCAGTGCGGTCGGATCCTGGCTTTCGATCTTTTCAAGAATGGCAATGCCCAGGCCTTCGTTCTTTGCGCTGCCCGCGCAGTCGTAGGGTTGCTCAATGCGCAGATACGCATCGAGCTCATGATCGGGCAGATCGCGGAACCTGACCAGGGTCTGGACATTGCAGATATGTACAGCGCCTTCGCTGTCCCCGCGGCGCGCATCCCGTAGGCACAGGGCAGTGTGGAAAATAACCTCTCTTCCGCGCATTGCCCGCAGCTGCTGCATCGCGCGTTCGTGGTTGCCAGGCTTTCCAATCTGCGCGCCGTCCAGGGTCGCAACCTGGTCCGAACCGATTACAAGCGCATCAGGATTGCTCCTGGCGATCACGCCCGCCTTGTCCCGTGCCAGGCGCAGCGCGGTATCTTCAGGGCGTTCATCCGGCAGCGGCGTCTCATCGACATCCGGTACCGCGACCTGGAACGGAATGTGCAGCCTGCTCAGCAACTCCTTCCTGTAGATGGAGCTGGAGGCCAGGATGAGGCGCGGGCGGGAGGTTGGGGCAGTCATGCTGGGGGTGGTCTCCTGCTTGGCTGAAAAAATCAGCCTAACACTTTGACGAATAAGGGAAAAGCCTGCTATTATCGCAGGTTTTCCGGGTTCGGATTATCGTATGAATGATCTCGTAATCGATGCATTCGAGTTCTGCCGGTCGAGAGAGCGCCGGGAAGGCGAGATAGCCGTTGCCGATCTGCCGAGGCTTGCAGAGGAATCGGTCGACAAGGCCGGTTCCGTGCGGTGGACACTCCACGGTGGCACGGAGCGGCATGGTCACCCGCAGCTCGAACTCGCGATCGCGGGTGCCGTGCACCTGGTGTGCCAACGATGCCTCGGGCCGCTGGAATTCGCGATCGACTCGAGCTCGGTGCTTGTGCTGGCGCCGGACGAGAAGAGCGCGGACGACATCGATGTCCAGCTCGACGACGAGGCGGTCGAGGTTATCGTCGGCAGCCACAGTTTCGATATGCGTCAGGTGATCGAAGACGAGGCGTTGCTCGCAATACCCCTGTCGCCGAAACACGATGCCTGTCCCGATGCGCCGCGGGTCATCGAGGAGGCGCCGGAAATAAAGAAAGAGTCACCGTTCGCGGTGCTCAAGAATTTGAAGAAGTAGCGATGCCGCAGCTGCGACGCGCGATCGTGAATTGATGGACGCAGCGAGAATTCCTGGACGGCAAGAAGTTGGCGGACGGGGTATGTTAAAATTTCAGATCTTAAGGTTTAGGAGTCATCATGGCCGTTCAGCAAAACAAGAAGTCCCCGTCCAAGCGTGGCATGCACCGTTCGCACGACCACCTGTCCGTTCCGCCGCTGGCAGTTGAGCCGACGACGGGCGAGACGCACCTGCGTCACCACATCAGCCCGAACGGCTACTATCGTGGTCGCAAGGTGCTCAAGACCAAGAACGACGAGTAATCCTCGGTCATTCACATAGCAAAAGCGGCGCGGAAGTTTGACTTGGCGCCGTTTTTTCATATGCTGCAACAGCGTACTGCGTCATTTTGAATCGCGCCGAATCTGGCCCGCTTACGGTTGGGGCGAGGCACTGAGTCAAAACAATGACAATAAAAATTTCCATCGACTGCATGGGCGGTGACCACGGCCCGTCGGTCACCATCCCAGCCGCTGTCTCCTTCGTCGAACATGAGCCCGGTGCCGAACTGGTTCTGGTCGGTCCCGAAGAACTCGTTCGCGCCGAATTGAAGAAGCATCGGGCAGCCGACCACCCGCGGCTCAGCGTCGTCAATGCAACGGAAGTCGTGACGATGGATGACCCGCTGGAAGTCGCCCTGCGCCGCAAGAAGGACTCGTCGATGCGCGTCGCGATCAACCTGGTCAAGGACGGCGCTGCGCATGCCTGCGTGTCGGCGGGGAACACGGGGGCACTGATGGCGGTGTCCCGCTACGTGCTGAAAACCATTCCCGGCGTCGACCGTCCCGCGATCTGCGCGCTCATCCCGAATCAGAAGGACGCGCCCACCTACATGCTCGACCTCGGCGCCAACGTCGATTGCGAACCGCAGCACCTGCACCAGTTCGCACTGATGGGTTCGGCGCTGGTGTCGGCTCTCGACGACAAGCCGCGGCCAACTGTCGGCCTGCTCAACAACGGCGAGGAAGAGATCAAGGGCAACGAGGTCGTCAAGCAGACGGCAGCCTTGCTGCGCGCGGATCACGAACGCGGTCTGCTGAATTTCTACGGCAATGTCGAGGGCAACGACATCTTCAAGGGCACGACGGACATCGTCGTCTGCGATGGCTTCGTCGGCAACGTGGTGCTCAAGGCGTCCGAGGGACTGGGGCGGTTTGTGAAGAGCGCGCTGACCTCGGAATTCAAGCGCAATCCGCTCAACCTGCTGGGCGCCCTGATTGCACGAGGCGCAATCAAGGCTTTTTCCCAACGGATGAATCCGTCTCGCTACAACGGCGCGAGCCTGCTCGGCCTTCGCGGCCTGGTGTTCAAAAGCCATGGCGGAGAGGACGCCTACGGTTTCGAATGGGCGATCAAGCGTGCCTACGAGGCCGCCAACCACGACCTTCTTGCCCGCATCACCGCAGCCATCGCGGAGCTGATGCCCGTGCAGCAAACCGCCGCGCCCGTCACTGCAGTGCCGGACGCCGAACAGAACTAACTCGATAGATAACGGAATGACTGTCTACAGCAAAATCATCGGCACAGGGAGCCATCTCCCCCCGCGGCGCGTGACGAACGATGAACTCGCGCAGCAGCTGGCCGCGAAGGGCATCGAGACGTCGGATGAATGGATCGTTTCCCGTAGCGGCATCTCCGCCAGGCATTACGCGGACGCGGGCGTTCAGTCGAGCGATCTTGCCGTCGAGGCATCGCGGCGGGCGATCGAGATGGCAGGGCTGAAACCGAACGACATCGACCTCATCATCCTTGCAACGTCGACGCCGGATCACTTCGGCGGATTCCCCAGCACGGCCTGCGTCGTGCAGCGCAAGCTGGAAATCACCAATGGCTGCCCGGCCATGGACGTGCAGGCGGTCTGCAGCGGCTTCGTGTACGCCGTGTCGGTGGCAGACAACTTCATCAAGGCCGGCGCGCACAGGAATGTGCTCGTGATCGGCGCGGAAGTGTTTTCCCGCATCCTGAATTTCGAAGACAGGACGACCTGCGTGCTGTTTGGCGACGGCGCCGGCGCCATCGTCCTCAGCGCCTCCGACCAACCCGGCATTCTTGCCACCAAGCTGCACTCGGACGGCTCGCATGGCGACATTCTCTGTGTACCCGGCAACGTCAACAATGGCGTGGTCGACGGGAGCGCGTTCCTCTACATGGATGGGCAGGCCGTCTTCAAGCTGGCCGTGTCCGTTCTCGAGAAGGTGGCCAACGAAGCCTTGCACGCCGCCGGCATGGAGGCATCGCAGGTTGACTGGCTGATCCCGCACCAGGCGAACATCCGCATCATGCAGGGCACGGCGAAGAAGCTCGACCTTCCGCTGTCGCGAATGGTCGTTACGGTGGACCAGCACGGCAATACGTCTGCCGCGTCCATTCCGCTGGCACTCGACGCCGCGGTGCGCGACGGCCGCGTCAAGCGCGGTCAGCATGTGCTGATGGAAGGCGTCGGGGGCGGCTTCACCTGGGGTGCGGTTCTCGCACGCATGTAACAACTATCTCATCCAATCGCATGACCAAATTAGCGTTTGTTTTTCCGGGCCAGGGATCGCAGGCCATCGGTATGCTGAACGGCTTTGCCGGGAATCCTGCCGTGCAGCAGACGGTCGCCGAAGCATCCGATGCCTTGCAGCTCGACCTGGCCAAGCTCATTGCCGAGGGACCGAAGGAGCAGCTCGACCTGACCACCAATACACAGCCCGTCATGCTGACCGCTGCCGTTGCCTTCTATCGCGCATGGCAGGCGGCTGGCGGGCAGGCGCCTGCCATGGTCGCCGGGCATAGCCTGGGCGAGTACTCGGCACTCGTCGCGGCGGGCGTGATCGCATTCAGGGACGCTGTCCCGCTCGTGCGCTTCCGCGCGCAGGCAATGCAGGAGGCGGTGCCGGTCGGGCAAGGGGGGATGGCAGCCATCCTCGGCCTGTCGGATGCAGATGTCCATGCCGCCTGCGCAGAGGCAGGTCAAGGCGAAGTGGTCGAGGCGGTGAACTTCAACGCGCCGGCGCAGGTAGTGATCGCCGGACACAAGGCGGCGGTCGAGCGTGCGTGTGAAGCGGCGAAGGCCAGGGGAGCAAAGCGTGCGCTGCCCCTGCCGGTTTCGGCGCCGTTCCACTCGTCGCTGCTGCGGCCGGCATCCGACCGCCTGCGCGACTACATGCAGGGCCTGACCTTCTCTGTCCCGCAAATCCCGCTGATCAACAATGTCGATGTGACGGTCAACAACGATGTGGCCGCCATCAAGGACGCGCTGGTGCGACAGGCGGCCAGCCCGGTGCGCTGGGTGGAGACCGTTCAGAAGATGCGTGCTGAAGGCGTTACCCATGTGGTCGAGTGCGGCCCCGGCAAGGTGCTGGCGGGCCTGACGAAGCGGATCGACGCCGAGCTGGTGGGCGAAGCGATCGTCGACCAGGCCTCCCTTGACAAGTTACTGGAGCAGTTCTCGTGAACCTGACGAATCAAGTTGCGCTGGTCACCGGCGCCTCTCGCGGCATCGGCCGCGCCATCGCCACCGAACTGGCGCGCCAGGGCGCGCGGGTGGTAGGGACTGCCACTTCTGAGGCAGGGGCTGCTGCGATCACGGAATACCTGCGGGCAGTCCGGCCGGATGCTGGCGCCGGAGCGGTGCTCAATGTGACCGACGCCGAAGCCTGTACGGCAATCGTCGACAAGGTCCAGAAGGAGTTTGGCGGCCTCTCCATCCTTGTCAACAATGCCGGCATCACCCAGGACCAGCTTGCGATGCGCATGAAGGAAGAGGAATGGGACGCGGTCATCGCAACCAACCTCACCGCAGTGGGACGTCTGTCCCGTGCCGTACTGCGCGGGATGATGAAGGCCAAGTCGGGTCGCATCATCAACATCACCTCCGTCGTCGGCTCCGCAGGTAACGCGGGGCAGATGAACTACGCGGCCGCAAAGGCCGGGGTCGCCGGGATGAGCCGTGCCCTGGCAAGGGAAATCGGCAGTCGCAACATCACCGTCAATTGCGTTGCGCCCGGTTTCATCGATACGGACATGACGCGCGAGCTCGGCGAGCAACAGGTCGCCGCGCTCATGCAGCAGATCCCGCTTGGCCGCTTCGGCCTTCCCGAGGATATCGCAGCAGCAGTCGCCTTTCTTGCATCGCCGCAAGCCGCTTACATTACCGGCACGACACTGCACGTGAACGGCGGCATGTACATGGCCTAGCGCCTTTTTGAGTGTTTTGGCTGGTGTTTCCGACTTGTTCGGAACAAAAGCCGAAACTGCATTTTCACTGCGCAAACCTGATAAAATGCGCGCACTTTCTGTAACCCACTGGAGGGATAATATGTCCGATATCGAACAACGCGTTAAGAAGATCGTAGCCGAACAACTGGGTGTCGCTGAAGCGGACATCAAGAACGAGTCGTCCTTCGTCGATGACCTCGGCGCCGACTCTCTCGACACCGTTGAGCTCGTGATGGCACTCGAGGACGAATTTGAGATGGAGATCCCGGACGAGCAGGCCGAGAAGATCACCACCGTGCAGCAGGCGATCGACTACGCCAAGGCGCACGTCAAGGCCTG
Organism: Noviherbaspirillum sp.; assembly: GCF_036563305.1. Classification (GTDB taxonomy): domain Bacteria; phylum Pseudomonadota; class Gammaproteobacteria; order Burkholderiales; family Burkholderiaceae_D; genus Noviherbaspirillum. Next base: position 44,718 of record NZ_DATCMQ010000017.1, read on the forward strand.
ATACCGGCCTAACACCGTTTTGACAGAATCCAGGAGAACCGCTTGAGCCGCTCACGTGAACGTCGCGTCGTAGTGACTGGTCTCGGTTGTGTTTCCCCCGTCGGCAATACCGTCGCCGATGCGTGGTCCGCACTTATCGAAGGCAAATCAGGCATTGCCACCATCACTAAATTTGACGCTACGCCTTTCTCGACCCGTTTCGCCGGTGAAGTGAAGGGCTTCAATATCGAGGAGTACATCCCCGGTAAGGAGGCGCGCCACATGGATACCTTCATCCACTACGGCATGGCGGCGGGCATCCAGGCGATGCAGGACAGCGGCTTGACGGTGACCGACGAGAATGCCGAGCGCATCGGCGTCATCGTCGGCTCCGGCATCGGCGGTCTGCCGATGATCGAAGAGACGCACGCCGAGCTCACGAACCGTGGTCCGAGGCGCATCAGCCCCTTCTTCGTGCCGGCGTCAATCATCAACATGATCTCCGGCCATCTCTCGATCAAGTACGGCCTCAAGGGGCCGAACATCGCAATCGTCACTGCATGCACCACCGGTCTGCATTGCATCGGCGCGGCGGCACGCATGATCGAGTACGGCGACGCCGACGTCATGATTGCCGGCGGCGCGGAATCGACCGTTTCGCCGCTTGGCGTCGGCGGCTTCGCTGCTGCCCGTGCCCTGTCGGCGCGCAACGACGATCCGGCGACCGCGTCCCGCCCTTGGGACAAGGATCGCGACGGCTTCGTCCTCGGCGAGGGCGCCGGCGTCATGGTGCTCGAAGAGTATGAGCACGCGAAGGCGCGCGGTGCGAAGATCTACGCGGAAGTGCTCGGCTTTGGCATGAGCGCCGATGCTTATCACATGACGGCGCCGCTGGAAGATGGCGACGGCGCCCGGCGCTGCATGGTGGCCGCCCTGAAAAACGCACAGATCGATGCCAGCCAGGTCGACTACGTGAATGCGCACGGCACCTCGACCCCGCTCGGCGACGTTGCCGAGACCATCGCGATCAAGCGCGCGCTTGGCGAGCGGGCAAAGAGCGTGGTCGTGAATTCGACGAAGTCCATGACAGGACACCTGCTTGGCGGTGCAGGCGGGCTGGAATCGGTATTCACCGTCCTCGCCGTCCACCATCAAATCTCGCCGCCGACCATCAACATCTTCAATCAGGATCCGGCCTGCGACCTCGACTATTGCGCCAATACGGCCCGCAAGATGCCGATCAACGTCGCAGTCAAGAACTCGTTCGGATTCGGGGGTACGAACGGTACCCTCATCTTCGGCAAGGCCTGATACGGCGCTTCCTTCGCACAAGCGAAGGAAGTCCGTCTCTGCCGTCATGTCCATCGCGACTACCGTTATCGTACGCGCGTCGCCGACCCTGTCGGCGATGGGCTGGCTGATGTCGCTCGGTGCCGTCGTGATCGGCGTTCTCATCGCATCCAGTCAGATAGGCGAGCTGCCTTCGTTACCGCAATTGCTGCTCTCGGCCTCAAGCATTTTCCTCGGCTTTTTTGGGTTTTATCATGGTGTCCAGCACCGGAAACACCAACATATCGATATCTCAGGTACGGGGCAGATTCGCCTTGTAGAAGTGGACGAAACTGGGGCTTGTTCTGCTGCTGATCGGCCTCACCTTAAGAAGAATGGTCAAGTAGTCCATCTGCTGCCGAGTTCCACGCTGTGGCGCCAGTTGCTTCTACTGCGCCTTCGTACCGAGACCGGGAGAATCATCAACGTGCCTGTCATGCCCGACTGTGTCTCGCCGGACGGCTTTCGAACGCTGTCCGTCGCGTGCCGCTGGATACTCAGCCAGCGCAGTTCGACCGACAATGCGCAGGCCTAGATTTTTCTGCATTCCGGGTTGAACTAAATACATTTCCTCAGGTCAACTACACCAGCCGCGTGAATGTTGCAATGAAACAAGGGAACGGGGATTGACGACAGAACGCGATATCGATCAACTGCTTGTCGAGCGTGTACAGCGCGGCGATAAAAAAGCGTTCGAGCTATTGGTGACCAAATATCAACGGAAGCTGATGCGGCTCGTATCGCGGCTGGTTCGCGACCAGGCGGAAGCGGAGGACGTCGTGCAGGAAGCCTTTATCAAGGCCTATCGCGCGCTGCCGCAGTTCCGTGGCGACTCGGCCTTTTATACCTGGCTCTACCGCATCGGCATCAATACGGCGAAAAATTATCTGGTCACCCAGGGAAGGCGTGCGCCGACATCGACCGAGGCCGACGCAGAGGAGGCCGAGACGTTTGATGACGGCGAACACCTCAGGGACATCAATACCCCTGAGTCGATGCTGGCGACAAAGCAGATTGCAGAGACAGTAAATGTGGCAATGGATGCACTGCCGGACGAGCTGCGGATAGCGATTACATTGCGCGAAATAGAAGGCTTGAGCTACGATGAAATCGCTGAAGCAATGGGATGTCCGATCGGCACTGTTCGCAGTCGGATTTTCCGCGCACGAGAGGCGATCGCCGAGAAGCTCCGACCCTTGCTCGGAACAGCAATCGACAAGCGCTGGTAGCATTGCCGACAGGGATGCGGACGGCGTAACAACAATGAGGTTGGTGCAGCCTCGATGAGGTAGGGATGAACACGAACGACACACGACGGGAACAAATTTCTGCACTGGCCGATGGGGAGCTGGTTGATGCACAGCTGGACCAGGCATTGGCCGCACTGCGGGATGGGGCAGCCAGGGACGATTGGGAGCTCTACCATCGGATCGGTGACGCGCTGCGTTCCGAGGAGATTGCGGACGTCGAACTGCGACCGGACTTCTCCGCCCGGTTTGCCGCCCGCCTGGATGCCGAACCGACGATCATCGCACCGACCGCGCTGCCCGCGAAGGACGAATCACCCGCACCCGCGAATGTCCGCCGATGGGCAGTTCCCGGCTTTGCCGCAGCCGCAGCAATGGCCGGTGTTGCCTTCTTCACGACGCCACAGCTGATGGTCGCGATCAACGGCACGCCTTCCCTGGAAGCGGGCCAGGCAATCGTGGCCGAAGTCCAGCCGGTGGAAGGCACCACACAGTTGACGCAGGGCGCCGGAGCTACCGCCGCTGGCGAAGTCGTACTGCGCGACGCACGGATCGATGACTATCTTTTCGCGCACCAGCGCTATTCCCCGTCTGTATTCAGCAGCGCGCATTACGCTCGGTCCGCGACGCTTGCAACTGAACCCGGTAAATAATCTGTATGCGGCAAACACACGCAGTGCTCAGGTTTGTCGTCACCCTGTCGGTTTTCCTCACGTTTTCCGCCTCGGCCGAAACCGCTGACCCGGCGGCAGAGGCGCGCAACGCGAGGGGCTGGCTGAAGAAGATCCAGACGGCGGCACAGCACCTGAATTACACAGGCACATTCGTCTACCAGCAGGGCAGCGAGATGCGCACCTCCCGCATCACGCATATCCAGGACAGCAAGGGCGAGCTCGAGAAGCTCGAGGTACTGGATGGCAGGCCCCGCGAGTACATCCGCAAGAATGACGAAGTCATCTGCTACGTACCGGAGACCAAAACCCTGCTTGTCGAGAAAAGGACGGCCCACGACGTCTTCCCCGCGATCCTTGCGACCAATTCGGACGAACTGGGAGAGCTCTACGACGTCCGCCGGGCGGAAAGCGGTCGCGTTGCAGGCCGCGAGTGTCAGGCCATCCTGCTGGAGCCGAAAGACAAGCTGCGATATGGCTACAAGCTCTGGGCGGACAAGGCATCGGGCCTGCTGCTGCGGGCACAGACGCTGAACGACAAGGGCGAGACCGTTGAACAAATCGCGTTCACCCATATATCGATTGGTGACGCTGATCGATCTAAAGTGAAGCCGAGCTTCCCTAACACAGAAGGCTGGCGCGTGGAGAACGCGTTGATGAGCCAGGTGAACCTGTCCGCATGGAGCGTCAAGTCGCTTCCCCCGGGCTTTCGCAAGGTGAGGGAAGTGAAACGCCTCGTGTCGGATACCTCGACCGCCGGGGGGCAATCGGTACAGCGGGACGTGTCACAGATCGTGTACTCGGACGGACTTGCCGCCATCTCGGTCTTCATCGAGCCCGGCAGCCAGAGCCGCACGGAAGGATCGATGCAGCAGGGGGCTGTTAATATTGTCGGCAAGCGTCAGGGCGACTACTGGCTTACCATCGTAGGCGAAGTGCCCCTGGCTGCGATCCGGCAGGTAGCCAATTCGGTGGAGTTCAAGTCTAGATAGTACAAGAACATGGATGCCAAAAAGACAATCTTGCCCGCCCAGAGCCTGATCCTTTCCGTCCTCGTCGCGGCGTGCACAGTCCTCGCTGTGCCGGTCAGTGGCGTGGCGCAAACCGCGCAGGCAGCGCCGAGCGTAGCCGGCCTTCCCGATTTCGCCGATCTGGTGGACCGCACCGGCCCGGCGGTCGTCAACATCCGTACTACCGAGCGCGTCAAGCCAGGGCAGGGCGCCGCACCGGGTGCAGAAGACGAAGAGATGCAGGAATTCTTCCGCCGCTTCTTCGGCGTACCCATGCCGAAGGCGCCCCAGCCGGATCGCCAGCCGCGCCGCAAGCAAGGGCCGCAGCAGGAGGAGGAAGTGCCGCGCGGCGTCGGATCCGGGTTCATCATCTCTCCTGATGGCTTCGTCCTCACCAATGCGCACGTGGTCGAGGGTGCCGACGAGGTCTATGTGACGCTCACGGACAAGCGCGAATTCAAGGCGAAGATCATCGGCGTCGACAAGCGCACCGACGTTGCAGTCGTGAAGATCGAGGGCCAAAACCTGCCGCGCCTCACGATCGGGGACCCAAGCAAGTTGCGGGCGGGAGAATGGGTGATTGCCATTGGCTCGCCGTTCGGCCTCGACAATACCGTTACCGCCGGCATCGTGTCGGCGAAAGCCCGCGATACCGGCGACTACCTGCCGCTGATCCAGACCGACGTCGCTGTCAATCCCGGCAATTCCGGTGGGCCGCTGATCAACATGCGCGGCGAGGTCATCGGGATCAATTCGCAGATCTACAGCCGGTCCGGCGGCTACATGGGGATTTCGTTTGCCGTTCCGATTGACGAGGCGATGCGCGTGGCCGAGCAATTGCGTACGGCGGGTCGCGTCACCCGTGGCCGTATCGGCGTGCAGATCGGCGAAGTGACCAAGGACGTCGCGGAATCGCTCGGCCTGGCCCGGGCGCAGGGCGCACTGGTACAACGGGTGGAACCCGGCGGGCCGGCTGAAAAAGGTGGGCTGGAAGCGGGTGACATCATCCTGCGATACAACGGCGCGCAAATCGAAAAGTCGTCCGACCTGCCACGGCTGGTGGGCGCGACCAAGCCGGGCACCCGCTCGACGGTGACGGTCTGGCGCAAGGGGGCGAGCAAGGAGCTGCCGCTGACGGTTGCCGAATTGGAGCCCGAGGCCGTTGCCAAGAAGGAAGAACGCAAGTCCAAGCCTGAGCAGACGCCTAACGCGCTCGGGCTCGTGGTGAGCGACCTTTCGGAGGCGCAACGCAAGGAACTGAAGGTGGACGGCGGCGTCATTGTCGACGCATCCGAGGGGGCGGCTGCGCGTGCAGGGCTGCGGACCGGCGACATCATCCTCCGTCTGAACAACAGCGACGTGAAGGACGCGCGCCAGTTCAATGCCCTCGTCGCCAAGCTTGAACCCCGCAAGCTGGCAGTGGTCCTGGTACGCCGCGGCGACGCTTCCCAGTTCGTGCCGATTCGACCGGCAGGACAATAAGTGGTTGGCGGGACGGCTGACGTAGCCATCCCGCCAACACCCTCCGAGCCAAACGGAGGAAGGTACAATGAGGTCTTTCATTGCATGCGTCGGCTGAATATCCGGCCTTCGTTTCCACTTCCGTGATCCATTTCACCCTCTACGGGCGGTCCTACTGCCATCTTTGCGACGACATGCTGGAAGCCCTGCAGTCGTTGAGCGGAGAATATCCGTTCACAGTCGAGATCATCGACATCGACGGCGACGAGAGCCTCGTTGCCCAGTTCGACGAACTCGTGCCGGTACTGTTCGGACGCAGGGAGGACGGCGACACAGTCCAGCTATGCCATTACTTCCTTGACGAGCCGAAAACCCGGGCGTTCCTCGCCGCAATCTAGCTTGCGTCGGCCTGCGTCGAAAGGCAGCAAAACTGAGGGCTAACCACCGCGCCAGCCGGTTTTCCGCTCCGAAATCCGGTAGAATGGCGGCCATCGAACAACGTTCTGTCTTAGGCGCTCGCTTGGGGATGCTTCCCCGTTCGGAGCGCCTTTTTTGTAATTGAATCTTATTTAATGGACAACATCCGCAACTTCTCGATCATCGCTCACATCGACCACGGCAAGTCGACGCTGGCAGATCGCATCATCCAGATCTGCGGCGGACTCTCCGACCGCGAGATGGAGGCGCAGGTGCTGGACTCCATGGATCTGGAGCGCGAGCGGGGCATTACGATCAAGGCGCAGACCGCGGCGCTGTCGTACAAGGCCCGCGACGGCAAGGTCTACAACCTGAACCTGATCGACACGCCGGGCCACGTCGACTTCAGCTACGAAGTGAGCCGGTCGCTGTCCGCATGCGAGGGCGCGCTGCTCGTGGTTGACGCGTCGCAGGGCGTGGAAGCCCAGACCGTCGCCAACTGCTATACCGCACTCGACCTGAATGTCGAAGTCGTCCCGGTACTGAACAAGATCGACCTGCCGTCCGCCGATCCCGAAAACGCCAGTGGCGAAATCGAGGATGTCATCGGCATCGACGCCAGCGACGCGGTCCGCTGCTCGGCCAAGACCGGCCTTGGCGTCGAGGACGTGCTGGAGGCCCTCATCACCAAGGTCCCGCCGCCCAAGGGCGACCCCAGTGCCCCGCTGCAGGCACTGATCATCGATTCCTGGTTCGACAACTACGTCGGCGTGGTGATGCTGGTGCGTATCGTGAACGGCACCCTCCGTCCGAAGGAAAAGATTTCGCTGATGGCGACCGGCGCGCAGTACCTCACCGAAAGCATCGGGGTATTCACGCCCAAATCCCAGGCGCGTGACGTACTTGCGGCAGGGCAAGTGGGCTTCGTGATCGCCGGTATCAAGGAACTGAAGGCTGCGCGCGTCGGTGACACCATTACGCTCGCGGGCAAGCCGGCGCCCGCGCCGCTGCCCGGCTTCAAGGAAATCCAGCCGCAGGTGTTCGCCGGCCTGTTTCCGGTCGAGGCAAACCAGTACGACGCACTGCGCGAATCGCTCGAAAAACTCAAGCTGAACGACGCGGCCCTGCAGTACGAGCCGGAAGTGTCCCAGGCGCTGGGGTTCGGTTTCCGCTGCGGCTTCCTCGGCCTGCTGCACATGGAGATCGTGCAGGAGCGACTTGAGCGCGAATTCGACATGGACCTGATCACGACCGCACCTACGGTCGTGTACGAGGTGGTGCAGCGCGACGGCACGACGATCATGGTCGACAACCCGTCGAAGATGCCCGAACCGTCCAAGATCGAGGAGATCCGCGAGCCGATCGTCAACGTCAATCTCTACATGCCGCAGGAGTACGTCGGCGCGGTAATCACGCTCTGCACCCAGAAGCGCGGGGTACAGGTCAACATGAGTTACCACGGCAAGCAGGTCATGCTGACCTACGAAATGCCGATGGCGGAAATCGTGCTCGACTTCTTTGACCGGCTGAAATCGACCTCGCGCGGGTACGCGTCGATGGAATACGAGTTCAAGGAGTACCGCGCCGCCGACGTCGTGAAGGTGGACATGCTCATCAACGGCGACAAGGTGGACGCCCTCGCTATCATCGTTCATCGCACGAACAGTCAATACCGCGGCCGGGCAGTCGCGGCGAAAATGCGCGAACTGATTCCCCGGCAGATGTTCGACGTGGCGATTCAGGCAGCAATCGGCTCCAACATCATCGCCCGGGAGAACGTGAAGGCGATGCGCAAGAACGTGCTGGCGAAGTGCTATGGCGGGGACATCACACGCAAGCGCAAACTGCTCGAAAAGCAGAAGGCCGGCAAGAAGCGCATGAAACAGGTGGGTTCGGTGGAAGTGCCCCAGGAAGCATTTCTCGCGATTTTACAAGTGGAAGATAAATGACATTGCAAGCGATCCTTGGCAACTTTGCACTGATCCTGTTCATTCTCACTGTCGCCACCGGCATCGTCTGGTTCATGGACGTCTTCTACCTGGCGCCGCGCCGCCGGATGCGTGCCGCCCATGCACTCGCGGAGTACGACGCGCGACAGGAGAAGCTCCGCGCCGATGGCATCAAGGTGGACCAGGGCGACCGTTCACGGCTGGAAGCCGAGATGCTGCGGCAGCCGACCTGGATCGAATACTCCGGCAGCTTCTTCCCGGTCATCGCGCTGGTCTTCTTTCTGCGCTCCTTCCTGTACGAACCGTTCAAGATCCCTTCCAGTTCCATGGTGCCCACCCTCGAGATCGGCGATCTCATCCTGGTCAACAAATTCACCTATGGGATCCGGCTGCCGATCATCAACAAGAAGATCATCGAGATCAACGACCCGCAGCGCGGCGACGTCATGGTCTTCAAGTATCCGAAGGACATGTCCCTCGACTACATCAAGCGTGTCGTCGCGATCCCGGGCGACAAAATTGTGTACAAAAACAAACGCCTAGCGATCAATGGTAAAGTGGTTTCCTACGAGCCGCTGGATGATTACCTGGACGAGGAGCATCTGAGCTATTCGAAGCAGTTCCGCGAGTTGCTGCCGGGTGCAGCGCCACACCGCATCCTGAACGACGAGCGCGCTCCCTCCTATGTCCAGAACCCGGATCCGTTCCCGTCGCGGGAAAATTGCAGCTACAACGTGGAAGGATTTGCCTGTACCGTCCCCGCTGGACATTACTTCGTGATGGGGGATAATCGGGATAACAGTTTGGATAGCCGGTACTGGGGATTCGTCCCGGATCAGAATATTGTCGGAAAGGCATTCTTCATCTGGATGAACCTGGGCGACCTTACCCGCATCGGCGGATTCGAGTAGGCGGACTGCGGGATATAACTAGAAGCAGGGGGAATGTATGGTTGGCAATATGGGCCGCAAGTGTCGGCCGCGGGGCTTTTCGCTGGTCGGTTTTCTTTTTGTCATCGTCATCGTGGCGCTGCTTGCGGTTCTCGCGATGAAGGTCGTGCCCACGGTCGTCGAATACGCGGCCATCAAGAAGGCGATCGTCACCGCGAAGAATGCGGGTACGACCCCGCGGGAAATCCAGGAATCGTTCGAGAAGCAGCGGGTCACCGCCTACATCGAGTCGGTGACCGGCAAGGATCTCGATATCACGAAGACCGGCGAAGGCTTCGAGGTCAGCGTGGCGTATCAGAAGAAAATTGAACTGGTCGGACCGGCCAGCCTCGTTCTTGATTACGAGGCGACCACCGGCACCGGCCGTCCGCAGAAGGTTGTGCAGTAAAAGGGGAAGTAAGCGACTAACAGATGGATCTCAAGCTATTGCAAAACCGGTTGGGCCACACGTTCAGGGATGCTGTTCTGCTGCAGCAGGCCTTGACCCATCGCAGCCATAGCAGCGTGCATAACGAAAGGCTTGAGTTCCTCGGCGATTCCGTTCTGAACTGCGTGGTCGCGTCCCTGCTCTTCGAGCGCTACAACAAGATCGACGAGGGCGACCTGTCGCGCCTGCGCGCCAATCTGGTCAAGCAGCAGTCGCTGTATGAGATCGCGCAGCGGCTCGAGCTCTCTCAGTTCCTGCGTCTCGGCGAGGGCGAACTGAAGTCGGGCGGCTTCCGTCGCCCGTCGATCCTCGCAGACACGCTTGAAGCACTGTTTGGCGCCACCTTTCTCGACGCCGGCTTCGACGCCGCCCGCGATGTCATTCGGGCCCTCTACATCCCGATCCTGGACACCGTCGACCCGAAGACCCTGGGCAAGGATGCCAAAACCCTGCTGCAGGAGTACCTGCAGGCCAAGAAGATCGCCCTGCCGCAGTACAACGTCGTGGCGACCCATGGTGCCGCCCACAACCAGGAGTTCGAGATCGAATGCCTGATTCCCAAGCTTGAGATCCAGGTTTTCGGCACGGGCGGAAGCCGGCGGGCAGGGGAACAGGCTGCGGCCAAGCTGGCACTGGAGGCGGTGCAGGCGGCAATGGCGAAGACGGCGGCCGCGGGCCGCAAGAGCCGGCCGCGTTCCTCGCAACTCAAGTTGGCCGGCATCGCGACCATACAGCCTGATGCGCCCATCGAGGATGAAGGCAAGAAGCGCGCGAAGCCGGTCAAATCCGAAGCCAAGCCCGAGACGAAGCCCGAACTGAGAACCGAACCGAAGTCCGAACCGAAACCCGAGCACAGGGGTGCGGAAGCCAAGCAGAGCAAACTCGATCTCAAGGCAGGTGCTCCCGCTGTTGCCGCCACCGGAACCGCGCCGGATCCGGATGATGGGCATGTCGCTGCCGCTGCCGGCGCGCCCACTCAAACCAAGACTGCATGAATCCTCAAGATGCTTCCAATGCCTTCCGATGCGGCTACATTGCGATCGTCGGGCGTCCGAACGTCGGCAAATCGACGTTGATGAATGCGCTGGTAGGCGCAAAAGTAAGCATCACCTCGCGCAAGGCGCAGACGACCCGCCACAGGATCACCGGGATCCAGACCCGTCCCTCGGCACAGTTCGTCTATGTCGATACGCCCGGCTTCCAGACCCGGCATTCGAATGCGCTGAACCGGACACTGAACCGCACCGTCACGACCACCCTGACCGCCGCGGATGTCATCCTGTACATCGTGGAGGCCGGGACCTATGGCCCGGCGGACAAGCAGGTGCTCGACCTGCTGCCGAAGAACGTGCCGTGCATCCTCGTGATGAACAAGTGGGACCGCATCAAGGACAAGAAATCCCTGGTCGCCTTCACCCAGCAGGTGAGTGCCGACGCCGCGTTCGCCTCGGTCGTGCCGGTATCCGCCAAGCAGGCATTCCAGCTCGATGTGCTCGAATCGGAAATCGAGAAGCTGTTGCCGGAAAACCCGCCGATGTTCGATGAGGATGACATCACTGACCGCAGCGAGAAATTCCTGGCCTCGGAGATCGTGCGCGAGAAGGTGTTCCGTTTCGTCGGCGAGGAACTTCCGTACACGAGCACCGTCCTGATTGAAAAGTTCGAACAGGAAGGCAATCTGCGTCGGATCTTCGCTGCGATCCTCGTCGAGCGCGACGGCCACAAGGCGATGGTGATCGGCCAGAAGGGGGCGAAGCTCAAGGAGATTTCGACCCAGGCGCGCCTCGACATGGAGCGGTTGTTCGGAGGGCCGGTCTACCTCGAAATCTGGGTGAAGGTGAAGTCCGGCTGGGCAGACAACGAGGCGGGGCTGCGTGCCTACGGCTACGAGTAGCGAAATCCGCAGTGTTTGGCGCGCACGCCCATTCGCACGGGAACCTCAAGCAATGACTTTGCCGATCACGATAACGGATTCTCCGGAGGATGCCGGCCCGTCCCGCGGCCAGCCTGCAGGGCCGCAAAGGCGGCCTGCGCCCGCGCGTCGGGAGAAGGAAGGCAAGATCGCGGCCCAGCCGGGTTTCGTGTTGCACAGCTATCCGTACAAGGAAACCAGCCTGATCGTCGAGGTCTTCACGCGCGACTTCGGGCGCATTGCGCTTGTGGCCAAGGGCGCCAAGCGGCCCCATTCGAAACTGCGCGGCGTCCTGCAGACATTCCAGCCGCTGGCGGTGAGCTGGACCGGCAAGGCGGAGGTCCGCACGCTGACCGATGCGGAATGGGTCGGGGGCATGCCGCCGCTGGAAAAGTCGGCCCTGCTGTGCGGGTTTTACCTGAACGAACTGCTGGTCAAGCTGCTGGCCCGTGACGATCCGCATCCCGCACTCTTCGGGCAGTACATTGCGACCCTGAACGAACTTGCCCACGGCGAACCCGCCCCCATCGTCCTGCGCCGCTTCGAGCGGGCGCTGCTCAAGGAAACCGGGGTTGGAAGCAACCTGACGCTGTGCACGGCGAGCGGCGGGCCGGTGTTGCCCGACAAGCTGTACGTCGTCGACCCGGAGCGCGGACCCCGCCCGGCACGCCCGGCCGACGACATACCGAGGGTCGCCGGCAAGACGCTGCTCGACATGGACAGGGACGATTATTCCGACGCAATAACGCAATCGCAAAGCAAGTTCCTGATGCGCTTCCTGCTGGCCCATCATCTCGGCGGCGCGCAGCTCAATACCAGGCAGATTCTGATAGATTTAACGCAGTTATAGCCAAGGCGTCTCTCATGAGTCTCTTACATCCCCACAAGCCCGTCATCGATCTCGGCGTCAACATCGACCACGTCGCGACCCTGCGCAATGCGCGCGGCACGAACTATCCCGATCCCATCCAGGCCGCCTTGCTGGCGGAGGAGGCCGGTGCGGACTGCATCACGCTCCACCTGCGGGAAGACCGCCGGCACATCAGGGACGCGGACGTCGAGGCGATCCTGCCGCAGCTGCGCACGCGCATGAACCTCGAGTCCGCCATCACGACCGAAATGATCGACTTCGCGCTGCGGCTGCGGCCCCAGGATGTATGCCTGGTGCCGGAGCGGCGGGAAGAGATTACCACCGAAGGCGGACTGGACGTGGTGCGCTACTTCACCCAGGTGCAGGGCGTGGTCCGCCAGTTGCAGACGGCGGGCATCCGGGTCAGCCTCTTCATCGATCCCGATGCCGCCCAGGTGAAGGCGGCCGCGGAAGCGGGCGCGCCCGTGATCGAACTGCATACCGGCCAATACGCGGAGGCCCGGACGGAAGGCGAGGCCCGGCAGCAGCTAGAGCGGGTGCAGTCGGCCGTGTTGGAGGGCCTCAAGTACGGGATGAAGGTGAACGCCGGTCATGGACTGCATTACACGAACGTGCAGGCAATTGCCGCGATTCCGGAAATCGCCGAGCTCAACATCGGCCATGCGATCGTCGCCCAGGCGGTTTTCATCGGCTGGAAGAATGCGGTGAAGGAAATGAAGGCGATCATGACCGCGGCGCGCCTCGGCATACATAAAAAATGATCTACGGCATTGGCACGGACATCATCCAGATTTCCCGCATCGAAGCAACACTGGCCCGCAAGGGGGAACGCTTCGCTGAAAAAATACTCGGTCCGGACGAACTCCAGGTCTATCGACGCCGCAAAGCCAAGGTCGAGGCGCGCGGCCTGCGCTACCTTGCCACCCGGTTCGCGGCCAAGGAGGCCTTTTCCAAGGCCGTCGGCCTCGGCATGCGGATGCCGATGACCTGGCGCGCACTACAGACGCTGAATGCGCCTGGCGGACGGCCGGTGCCGGTTGCCAGTGGTGCGCTGCAGGAATTCATGGACGCGAGGGGACTCACTGCCCAGGTTTCGATTACCGATGAAGCCGACTATGCGGTGGCCTTCGTCATTGTGGAGAAAAAATGAAGAAAAATGCGCAAGGCGCAGCAAACGTGCGGCTCGGGCCGGTCATGCTGGACGTGGTGGGCACGGCCCTCGACGACGACGATATTCGGCGCATTCGCCATCCGCTGACCGGCGGTGTCATCCTGTTCGCCCGCAACTACACGGACCGGGCCCAATTGGTGGCGCTGACGGAAGCGATCCATGCGGCGCGCCCGGGTGTACTGATTGCCGTGGACCATGAAGGCGGCCGGGTGCAGCGCTTTCGCAGCGACGGTTTCACCCGCCTGCCCGCCATGCGCAAGCTGGGAGCGCTGTGGGACAGGGATGTGCTGGCGGCTGTCCGGGCGGCGACCGACGTCGGCTTCGTGCTGGCCGCGGAACTGCGCGCATGCGGCGTGGACATGTCGTTCACGCCGGTGCTGGATCTCGACTATGGCGAGTCGGGCGTGATCGGCGACCGCGCCTTCCATCGTGACCCGCGCGTGGTGACCTTGCTGGCCAAGAGCCTCAACCACGGGCTGGCGCTGGCAGGCATGGCCAACTGCGGCAAGCATTTTCCCGGCCACGGCTTCGTCAAGGCCGATTCGCATGTGGAGATTCCGGTCGACGATCGCGGGCTCGAGGAGATCCTCGCGGACGATGCGGCGCCATACCGCTGGTCCGGAATCGGCCTCTCCGCCGTGATGCCCGCCCACGTGATCTATCCGAAGGTCGACCGGAATCCGGCGGGCTTCTCGAAGAAATGGCTGACGATACTGCGGCGCGACATGGAATTCCGGGGTGTGATCTTCAGCGACGACCTGAGCATGGAGGGCGCCAGCGTGGCGGGCAGTGTCGTCGACGGGGCCCGCGCGGCGCTTGGTGCGGGATGCGACATGGTCCTTGTCTGCAACGCGCCGGACAAGGCCGACCAGCTTCTCGACGGTCTCGGCGAGGAGGCCGCCGGAGCGGAGTCGGCTGCGCGCGTGGCATCGCTGGTGCCGCGAGGCGCTTTCCCTGACTGGAACAAACTGCAGGACGATACGCGCTACATTGCCGCCCGCAAGACCGTGCGTGCGCTGATGGAAGACTGAATCGAGGGCAACCGATGCCGGAAACGCAAAGCCCGGACGCGCGGGACACGCTACTGGAGACGGTCTCCAGGCTGCCGCACCTGCCCGGCGTCTACCGCTATTTCGACGCAGAGAACAAGCTGCTGTACGTGGGCAAGGCTCGCGACCTGAAGAAGCGGGTATCGAGCTATTTCCAGAAGAACCTCGCCAGCCCCCGCACGGCGATGATGGTCGAGCGCATCGTGCGCCTGGAGACGACGGTGACCCGCAGCGAGGCGGAAGCACTCCTGCTCGAAAACAACCTGATCAAGACCCTTCAGCCGCGTTTCAATATCCTTTTCCGCGACGACAAGTCCTATCCGTACCTGAAGATCACCGGGCAGGAAACGCCCCGCATGGCCTACTACCGCGGCGCGGTCGACAAGAAGAACCAGTACTTCGGCCCGTTCCCGAGCGCATGGGCCGTCAAGGAGTCGATGCAGATCTTGCAGAAGGTTTTCCAGCTGCGGACCTGCGAGGACACGGTCTTTGCAAACCGGACCCGGCCCTGCCTGCTGCATCAAATCCAGCGCTGCAGCGCGCCCTGCGTCAACGCCATCAGTCCGAAAGACTATGCGCTCGACGTCGAGAACGCAGCGAAATTCCTGCGCGGACGCCAGAGCGAGGTCATGGAGACGCTGGAGACGAAGATGCACGGGTTTGCCGCCGAGCTCAGATTCGAGCAGGCGGCAGCGGTGCGCAACCAGATCACGGCGCTCTCGCGCGTGCTGCACCAGCAGAGCATGGAGACGGTGGGCGACGCCGACATCGACATCATCGCGGTGGTGGTGCAGGGCGGACGCGCCTGCGTCAACCTGGCCATGGTGCGCGGTGGCCGCCATCTCGGCGATCGCGCCTACTTCCCGACCCACGTCGACGATGCGCTGGCGACCGCCGAAGGACCGGTCGAGGTGGAGGTGCTGAAGGCCTTCCTGGCGCAGCACTATGCCGATCTCTTCATCCCGTCGACGCTCATCCTCGGCGTCGAGCTGGACGAGCCGGAGCTGATGATGGCGCTGATGGAGCAGTGCGGCCACCGCATCTCGCTTGTATTCCAGCCGCAGGGCCAGCGCCGCCAATGGCTCGAGATGGCCCAGAAGGGCGCCGAGATCGCGCTCGCCCGCCTGCTGTCCGAGCAGGGCTCGCAGCAGGCCCGTACCAGGGCGATGGTCGAGGTGCTCGGGCTTGACGTTGCCGACCTCGACAGCTTCCGCGTCGAGTGTTTCGACGTCAGCCATACCCAGGGCGAGGCGACCCAGGCGTCCTGCGTCGTATTCCATCATCACGCAATGCAGAACGGCGAGTACCGGCGCTACAACATCAATGACATCACGCCCGGCGACGATTACGCCGCGATGCGGCAGGTCCTCATGCGGCGCTACGAGAAGGTCGCCAACGGGGACGGCGTGATGCCCGACGTCGTCCTTGTCGACGGTGGCAAGGGGCAGGTGGAGATGGCCCGCCAGGTATTCACCGATCTCGGCCTCGATATCGGCCAGATCGTCGGCGTGGCGAAGGGCGAGGGCAGGCGGGTCGGCCTCGAAACGCTCATCTTTGCCGACGAACGCCCGCCGCTGGAGCTGGGCAAGGAATCCGCTGCACTGATGCTGGTCGCGCAGATTCGCGACGAGGCGCATCGTTTCGCCATCACCGGCATGCGCGCCAAGCGCGCCAAGGCAAGGCAGAGTTCGCGCCTGGAGGAAATTGAAGGCGTGGGCGCCAAGCGCCGGCAGCGGCTGCTTGCCCGCTTCGGCGGCTTGCGCGGCGTCGCCGACGCCAGTGTCGACGAACTGGCGTCGGTCGACGGAATATCACGCCAGCTTGCGGAAGAGATCTACAGGCAGCTGCACTGAAAAGCGTAGAATCCGTGGCAGCGGAAATTGCATCGCATGCAATTTCCACGCGATAATCTATAAAAACCTCGGCCGCTTATCATGCCCTTCAACATTCCGATCCTTCTCACCTGGCTGCGCGTGGCGCTCATCCCCTTGGTGGTGGGTGTCTTTTATCTCCCCGATGCATGGATGTCCCTTCCTGCAAAGGCCATCGCCTCCACCGCCATTTTCGTCGTCGCAGCCGTAACCGACTGGTTCGACGGCTTCCTTGCCCGCCGCTGGAATGAGACGTCCGCCTTCGGCGCTTTCCTGGATCCGGTCGCTGACAAGCTGATGGTCGCGGGCGCCTTGCTGGTGCTGGTCGAATTCACGCAGATCAACGCGGTGATTGCCTTCATCATCATCGGCCGGGAAATCGCGATCTCGGCCTTGCGGGAATGGATGGCACAGATCGGCGCATCGAAATCCGTAGCGGTCAGTTCGATCGGCAAGATCAAGACGGTCGCGCAGATGAGTGCGATTCCGATGCTGCTCTACAGCGTGAGCGGCGACACCGGATTCGGTCCGGTGGACATTCGGGTGTGCGGGGTGATCCTGATGTGGATTGCCGCGGCGCTTACCGTATGGTCGATGTTCTACTACCTGCGCAAGGCTTGGCCCCTGATCAAGGAGAAGGCGGGCCGCATGGTGTGAACATCATGCAGATGGCTTGACAAAAATAGTTAGACCTCTATAATGCTCGTCTGTTGTCGACGCGGGAATAGCTCAGTTGGTAGAGCGCAACCTTGCCAAGGTTGAGGTCGAGGGTTCGAGACCCTTTTCCCGCTCCAGGATTCTGAAAGGAAGCTGACGCAAGCTTCCTTTTTTATTTCATCAGATAAGGTCGATCTGTCTTGTTGATGAAAAAAGCAGCAAAGATTCATGCGGGAATAGCTCAGTTGGTAGAGCGCAACCTTGCCAAGGTTGAGGTCGAGGGTTCGAGACCCTTTTCCCGCTCCAGTTTTAGAAAGCTTGGCCTTTCACAAGACCCGAAAGAGGCGTGGCAACATTAGCCTCGATTTGTGGTTAAAATATTTTCCCGTGGCGGGGTAGCAAAGTGGTTATGCAGCGGCCTGCAAAGCCGTTTACGCCGGTTCGATCCCGACCCCCGCCTCCAGACATGAATGGGTTAGCTCGCAAGAGCTAACCCATTTTTTTCGTCCTGCCCAACCGTACATCCCTCTTGTCATTCTCCAACGGGGCGACGCCTGTTCAACTCGCGTCGCTGCCGCCGTTGATCCCCCGCGGTCCATCTTTCGCACCGGAAGCCGAACCCTGTCGCGTTGACCATGCGCATTCGCCGCCACTCCGCGGCAGTGAATCCTGGCCGTCGCTGCCGCCAATTGAGTCCGGCGAACCACGTGCGTTCGAACGAACTTGATCAAACATCAATGGTCTATCCAGACCGGAAATTCACGTTCCCTGGCGGCCTGCACTAAGTTCATCAACGTCATGCCAGCGAGCCCGTCGTCCGCTGCCGGCTCGCATGCCGGCAGCGCGAATATCGTGCCTTTAAAGAACGGAGGATGTGATGCGCATTGCAAGCTTGGTTCTGGCCGCCGTATTTTTGTCCGCTTCGAGCGCCGTGCTCGCCCAGGCGCAGGAGCCGCAGACCCTGACCGTCGAAGGCAACGTCTTCCGGCCGGCCCGTGTGGACGCGACCGATGCGCGCGTGGCGCAGCTGCGTACCCCGCCCGGGTTTCGCGTCACCAAGTTTGCGGAAAATCTCGGCAATCCCCGCATGATGGCGGTGGCGCCCAACGGAAACGTCTACGTTTCCGACCGCGAGAAGGGGAGCGTGACCCTGCTGCGCGACATCGCGCCGGGCGGTCGCGCAGGCACGGCGGTCGAAGTGGCGCGCGTGCCCGATCTCCACGGCCTTGCCATCCGCGACGGCCGGCTGTACATCGCCGCCATCCGCGAAGTGTACGTGGCGGATATCCAGGCGGATGGCGCACTCGGTCCGCTGGCAACCCTGTATCGCGGATTGCCCGATGCCGGACAGCATCCGAACCGGACGTTGCGCTTCGGGCCGGACGGCAGGCTTTATCTGTCCGTAGGCAGCACGTGCAATGCCTGCGATGAGCCCAATCCCGAAAATGCCACCTTGCTGCAACTGAGCCAGGATGGATCGCAGCGCCGCATCCACGCGCGCGGCCTGCGCAATACGATCGGTTTCGACTGGCATCCCGCCACCAATGCGCTGTTCGGTTTCGATCACGGCACCGACTGGCTTGGCGACCAGCAGCCGCATGAAGAGATCAACGAGCTGACCGAGGGAGCCGACTACGGTTGGCCCTACGTATACGACAAGAAGCAGATCAACCGCGCCATCGAACCGCCGCAGGGACAGACGTTCGAGCAGTACGCGGCAACCACAACGGATCCGCTGCTTCTGTACACGGCGCACGCCGCGCCGCTCGGACTGCAGTTCTATACCGGCACGCAGTTTCCGCAGGAGTACCGTAACGACGCCTTCGTGACCATGCGCGGGTCGTGGAATCGCGCCCAACCTGTCGGGTACAACATCGTGCGGGTGCGCTTCGACGCACAGGGCCGCCCGGTCGGCGCCGAGGATTTCGTGGGCACCTGGCTCACCAACGGCAACCAGGCGCACTTCGGTCGGCTTGCCGGCATCGTCCAGCACACCAACGGCTCGCTTCTGGTGGCAGACGATACCAACGGGGTTATCTACCGCATTGCCTACACCGGGCAATAGCGCCGGGGACGCCGCCTGCGTAAGTTCGGCCGTGGCGAGGAACATGTGAACGGCGGCCGTTGTGGCGACGCTCGCGGCTGCAGGAAGATGCGTCGCGAGATACGTCACGGCGCGAGCGAACCAGGAAGGGCGCTACGTCCGGTTCGAGCAGGGGGCAGGGCGAGACGACGGTCGTCGTCCATGCGCCGCTGACTGCTCCTCGCTACGCATGCGGCCGTGCCGCGGCTTTCAACCAGCACGTCGGCCATGATAGAATCCGCACGACTTTGCCACGTCCACCGGCCCTGCGCCGGACCGCGTGGGGACGTAGCTCAACGCCCTTGATTCTCCTGGAGGCGCAACGGCCCGCAAGGCCGTCCTCGTCGGTCCAACCCGGCTCTTCGCCTCCAGTGCTACAAGATAAGCGCCGCGTGCGCTTTTTTTACTTGTGCGGCCGCCATGGCATGCACTGCCCGAGTGGTGAAATTGGTAGACACAGCGGACTTAAAATCCGCCGCTTACCCGAGAGGGGGCGTACCGGTTCGATTCCGGTCTCGGGCACCATCCCTCAAGTAAATCAATGGCTTAGACTTTCTGAGCCTCCCAGCAGATTCCCCAAGTTCTACCTTCCGACTTCGCTTTTGGCCCAAATCCGGCCCATTGGGTCTCCAACATGGAGAACACATGGCGAACATCCGCAAGCGTGGAGCCGATCAATTCCAAGTCCGTATCCGCCGCAAGGGCTTACCTGAGCTGCATCAGACCTTCCGATCTAAGCAAGAGGCTGCTGCTTGGGCATTGGAGCGGGAGAAACAGGTCATGCAGGGACTCGGAGAGTCAATCAAGGAGGCATCCAGGCTGACCCTGTCTGAAGCCCTGGAGCGATACCTGAAGGAGGTCTCGGTGACCAAGAAGGGACATCTCCAGGAATGCAAGCGAATCAAGCAATGGCAGGGAAACCCATTGGCTGTCATCACCCTGGACAAAGTCCGAGGAGCTGACATGGCAAGGTATCGGGACACCAGGCTTGCTGGAGGTGCAAGCGGGAATACTGTGCGGCTGGACTTGGCGTTGATCTCGCATTTGTTCGAGGTCGCGAGGAAGGATTGGGGGCTAGAGACACTGGAGAACCCTGTAAAGGCTTGCAGGAAGCCGAAGCTGTCCAGGGGAAGGGATAGGAGGCTGCTGCCTGGAGAGGAGAGGGCGTTGCTGAAATACTGTGGGGAAGTGGGAAACCAGCGTCTTGAATTGACCATTACACTTGCTATTGAGACTGCGATGCGCCGGAGTGAGCTGGTGAGGGGGCTGCGGTGGGAAGATGTGGATTTGGATAGACGTTTGGCTTTTCTACGGGATACCAAGAACGGGGAGTCTCGGACTGTGCCGCTATCGACCAAAGCGACAGCAGCCCTGAGAGAAGCCCAAGGAGCGTCCAAGGGCTTCATCCTGGACGTCTATCCCGATGTCATCACACATGACTTTGTGGAGGCATGCAAGCAATGCGGTATTCAGGATTTACGCCTTCACGACTTGCGCCATGAGGCCACGTCTAGGTTATTCGAAAAGGGTTTCAACATGATGGAAGTTTCTACGATTACAGGACATAAAAGCCTGTCCATGTTGAAGCGGTACACGCATCTGAGGCCAGCCGATCTTCTGGATAGATTGGGGTAAGGCTCGCTGTGGTCTTTCGGCGCAGGATAAGGGGGCTACTTTTGTGTAAGTATCTCCTTGATAGACATCTGCGCTAAGTAGACGCTCGCTGCGACGCACAAGATTCCGGTCAGCCCTGAGGCAAAAAGGATGAGTCCTGGGCCGTCTGATATTCCCGATTTCGATAGCCACGGGACTGCTGATAAGAGACAGAACACCAAGGCATAGGCAAGCGAAACGATAATGTGTACCTTCAATGCCCAATACTCGGGCCAGTTGACCAGCGTCTCTGCATGCGACTGATTGGAAAACACAAGGTCTTTGGCTTCCTTTGCTATCCAAACAAACAATGAGATGGGAAGCAGTACCGAGTACTTCGCGAGTTCCTGGTTAATGTTTAGCCCCGTTGCTATGCTCGTTGCTTCAGTCTCGAAGTGAGACGTTAAAACCCAGCACCCTAGAAGAACGAGCATTTCGGGACTGATGATGATCACGCGAGCGACGTAACCGGCTCTCATCCATGCCTCATATCACGCTCACCACTTACCTTATCAAGTTGCTTCGCTGTGACCGCTGCAAGTTGGTGCGGGTCTGGGTCTCTTTCAAAAAGAAAACTCTTCTGAGAATCCGACGTTCTGATAACAACTTCGACACCTCGCTCAATGCCAATGACTTTTCCTTTGCCGTACCCATCAGCCGCCATCAAAAGCGCGGCATCCGTGATATCAGGGGCATTTGGGGGTTCGTAGTTTGGATCATTCAGGATGTTTTCGACCAAGCGCACAATGCTTGTCTCGATTCCAGGCGCTTTCGTGCTAGTTTCCTTGACCGAAACGTCGGAGGCATTCCGTCGCTTTACGTATTCGTGGAGATTGCCCCATAGCCGACCAAACAAAGGGTTCGGTGGAAACACTTTCGCGGCCAGCTCCGTGAACGTGTCTATGGTCTTGAGTTTTGCTGCGAAAGCCTTGTAGTCAGCAACCGGCTCAAGCTCGCAACTGACGAAAAACTGGTCGTATGCCGCCTCAATCAATGCTTTAAATCGGCGAGGAAAGATGTCTTCCTGAATGCCATTCCAGACGTGCAAATAGGCGATTCCAGAGTATTCTGGCAAATACACGAAAGGGGAACTTGCCTCCACAAGGTTTGGTGCAAGTGCCTTCACTTGGGACTTCGACTCTTTGTCAATTACCTTCACCTCGCCATTAGCTGCGTATTTCGATAACCGTCCAAAGACGAATGGCACTTCACTGTTTCTACCGTCGAATACGTCAGTGATCGTCCAGCCGAACCTCCCGACTTCGACAATTGGCGAATCAAGAATTGCCGCGATCAGCTTGTCTTGATCAAGCAGTCCCGATTTGACTACACGTCCTAAGTAGTAGCGTCCACTAGCCATCCAGCCCCCTTTTTTTGTTGCTTTACGGGAAACTATAACAGACGCTGGGGAGTTCAGGCTTTGGAAGTACTTTCTCATCTAAAAGATGGCTTGTATCTTCAACGTGTTCACCCCACGAAATCGGCTGATTTGTGGTCTGGCGGAGGCTCAGAATCGAATCCGTTACGAGCTTCTCGGTGATCCAGAAGCCATCACGATTGGAAGACATGCCCTTGTCTTCCATCTGAGGGATAGTCAGGCATCGTCGATCAATACCGAATCGGCCTGTGCGATGCTTATCGAATGCCTTTGAGCTGTTGAAGTGGAGGCCGCAAGATGGACAGGTATTGCGGTCTCCCGTGAGTTCTCTCTTCATTTTCCGAAAGGGCTCCTCTTGGGAGGGGTAGACATGGAGAGCAGGGTGTTTAGCTCATTCTCCAGGAATCGAGGGTTGTTGCCGTTCAGTGCTTGGACGAGCTGCATGGTGTACAGGAGGACAGCCCTGCGGATTATCACAGTCCTGGAGAAGACCTGACCGGACGTTGTGAGGTCGTCCAGGTGCTGCGCCTTGGTGAGGGCTTCAGTGATGGTGGCATCGAGCCTCAATACCTGGGAGTGCCTGAAGGCTCTTTTCGGCTGTCTCTTAGAGTACAGCTTTCCCTTTGGTGTGTCCTGGGTAGGAGCACAGGGGATCATTGGGGATTCATTCGGGGTAGTCATGGAGTGGGATGAACAATTGGAAAAAACACAAGAACTGATAGCCGGAGACTCACGACCACCAATTCACGGAAAAAGGGAATGCCGACCCCGTGAGCCGTCGCTAAGTCAACTCAAGGTTTGAAGACATGGAAGCTGTATTCCTAGACAGTGCGACAATCAAAACTGGTTAAACGGGAAGACTTAAAGACAAGCTCAGGGGAGGGCAAAGAGGGAAGACACACAGCAGGTAGATAGTCAGTGTGTCAGGAGGGCACTCGGAATGATCTTCTGGAGGTCTTGAAGTCAATGTTCAAGGAGCGATCAAGGTGGTCTTCAAGACAACCAGAAGAGTTATCTCTGAGTTGTTATCTTCATTAGATAATTACCAATAAAGACAATAACTCAGAGACGAAGCCAAGGATATCTTTAAGACAATCCTTAGATGCCCCCCTTACCCCCCATGAGATGGATCGGTAAAGTGGTCTTGAGGTATTGCGATCATCACGCCCCCTGGGTGATGAACATCCTCGGTAAAGAAGTGGCAGTCTGCTAAAAGCGGTCAGATCGGCTGTCTTATTCCATAATGGAACCTTGCGAGGCTACTCTTCTATATTGGGCCAGATGAGAGACAGCCTGTGTCCAATAGCGGTACTCCAGGCCGGTCTTTTTCCATAATTTGGGGAATGGCTCCCTCTCCCATAGTGCAGGAATACGTTTGGCTCCATCCCCTAATGTGGATGGAACGGATTTTCACTGCCTTCATCCAAAGTGTCGGAAAGGGATGGCCGTCTATCTCCAACAAGGCGATAGATGAGTTTTCGGCTCTTCTCCAAGAGGCTCATAACTTGATTTCCGCTCTATCTTCTGCTGTGATGGAACGGATTTCGGCTGTCCTTCTTCCATAGTCCGACATCAAGTCAGGCAGCCGCTTCTTCTCCTTATGTGGGCGTTTCAAATCGGCTGTCTCTCCTAAAGTAGGGCAACAAGGTCAGATTCTTCTAAAGGCATACTTTTGATCGGCTGTCTTCTTCCAAAGTGTCGGTTTTGAGATTG
Organism: Noviherbaspirillum sp.; assembly: GCF_036563305.1. Classification (GTDB taxonomy): domain Bacteria; phylum Pseudomonadota; class Gammaproteobacteria; order Burkholderiales; family Burkholderiaceae_D; genus Noviherbaspirillum. The sequence goes on from NZ_DATCMQ010000017.1 coordinate 68,516, forward strand.
CCTAGTCCAGAACGACATGCCGACTCAAGAAGGCGTTGACCATACTTCAAGTGCCTTTACGGCTGCTGCTGGATCGGCTTGGATTCGGTAGACGGTCTGCCTGGATAATCCTGCCACCTTGGCAATCTCAGTGACACTCTTGCCGGTCATCTCTTGGACAGCTTGGATTTGCTCCAGGGAGTAACTCGGCTTCCTCCCAAGATACTTATCGTCCTTCAGCTTGGCATGGGCGATCCCGGCCTTCTGAGCCTCTTTTGTAGCCTCGGCTTGGGCTTGTGCTGTCGCTGCCATGAAGGCGATCAGAGCGTCTCTCACGGCTTGCTGGACAGGGTCTTGGGTGCTGCCATCGAAGGTCATGGCGTTGATCACGGTACGGAGGATCACGCCCCGGCGCATGAACTCCCGGATGGTGTCGGTCACGTCCTGGTAATTTCGTCCCAGACGATCCACCCAACGGACAACCAGGGTGTCTCCTGGTCGGAGGATGTCAAACAATCTGCGGCCTCCCGAGCGATCCTGGAGCTTGGTGCTGATACCAGAGACACCATCATCCGTGATGACTCGATCTAGCTTAAATCCTGCGGCCTCTGCTTGGCTCTTCTGGTGGTCTATGGTCTGGTCTACTGTCGAGACTCGCGCATAGAGGATGGTCTGCATGATGATTCCCTGAGTGTCCGTTGAGGTAATGTCCACATGGTATTCTGTCCAAAAAGTAATATCAACCCTAACGGACACAGTTTCAATGGACGCTCTCCTTGTTCACTGAGGTATGCCCTAACGGACAGTATCTAGCAGATGTTGCTTAAAGGCATTATCATCCGAGTTCAATATCACATCAGAGAAAAGGGTTATGACCCTAGTTATCCAGATTGCCTTGGGTATCGTTTTGGCCTTTTTGATACTCGCGTTTCTGCGGCAGCTTTTAGCAATAGGGCTAGGGTTACTCGCTTTATGCGTGATTGGGCTTGGAGCAGCTTGGTTATGGGCAAATGCAGCTGCCGCTATGCAGCTAGGGACGATACTTCTGGTAATGGGCGGAGTAGTTCTGGCTGCGATAGGGATCATTCTGTTTGCACAAGCGGCTTTCAGAAAATCGAGGCAATGGAAGCGGGAGTATCAACAGAAACATGCCAAGCCCTTTCGGCGGATAGTTTCGCCACAGATGAAAGAAACTCGCGCAAGGATGGGGTACGACGATTGATAGTTGGGGCATCCGGGGGGATTGACGCTGCCCACTGTTCGAGGTGGCCTCTCATAATTTTGCGGTAAAACCTTTCGACCTCTTGTAAACCTTCCGCCAGACGTGCTATTAGACGTTTTCGACAGTCACCCAAGGGATACCCCTAGGCACCATGGATATTGACGAAAACGAGGTAAGGCGGATGTTCGAGGAGTGGGCGGAGCAGAAGAACTACCCAAAGGAGCTATGGCCTGTCCTTTGGGACGCCTATATACAAGGCGTATATGACGCTCCAAGTTCTTTTCTAGATGTTCAAAATTGGCAGGTGAAGACCAACCCAGAATGATGTAAGGCGGTGACACGCAACATCATTAGCAGCTATAAGTTTCGGTATCAAGAACGAACGTACAAAAGAAGGAAAAGTAATGCTAATTGAAGTAACTGGAGTTTGTCAGCACTGTGGAAACGACGTAAAAGTGTTGATGCTAAATGGGGAGACCATAGACCAATGTCAAAGCTGTGCAGAGAGTCCATTTGAAGCTAGGTTAGTGAAAGGACTGATCTACGTTGTTTCCAACCCCAACCAAAAAGGGGTGAAGGTAGGCTTGACTACTAAGTCTATGGAGCAGCGTTTAAAATCACTCAACTCTACGGGCGTCCCTGGTGACTTTATTCCAATAGCAATTTTCCCTTCCGATAAGCCTAGCGCGGATGAAAAGAAAGTTCACGAGAAGTTGCGTCGTTACAATCTAGCAAAGGAACATTTTGATCTTCAGCCGGTGGATGCAGTTCTTGGAGCATACCGTGCCCTCAACAGGCGAAAGCCCATCTTTTTTGACTCAGACATTGAAGAAACTTTTTACCTAAAACTCGAAGAAGACAAAATCAAGATGAAGCTACGACTTAAAGGTGCTAGCTAGCAGCAGATATTTGACTTCACCTTTTTTGACCCAAAACCTGACCCAATGTGTGGGGACAGGGCAGAACTTGAAGTAATCGAGTGTGACAACTCTTGTGGCAAAACGGGACAGTTTCAGAGACGGAATTGTCCCATTCTTGGCACTGATATGGTCTAAGTCATTGATTTAACTGCGGTACATAGGACTTAAAATCCGCCGCTTACCCGAGAGGGGGCGTACCGGTTCGATTCCGGTCTCGGGCACCATTTCCGTAGCATCCTGCACCTGTTTCTCCCGCGCGTTGTCATGCGCTCCATCGCCGCGTGTGCTGCTCGCACGGCGTCGGCCTGGCGCGTGCGGTCACTTCAGAACTTGTAGCTGACGCCGACCCTGACAACCGGATAGAACCGGAATTCGTCCGCGTCGTCACGCAGTTCCCTGCTTTCCGCCGCCAGGTCGGATGCGAGTTCGGCGCAGAGCGGCGCCGGGGCGGTGCAACCCGTGCTGGTCACGGAGGTGTCCGGCCTTCCCTGGAACAGGACGCCGAGGTCGGCTGAGAATCCCCAGCCCTTGTCCTGTGCCGCATTGCCGAAGCCGATGCCGAGGTAGGGCGCGAAGTTGCGGAAGTCGACGCGGGCGTCAAGGGTGCCGGCGGTCGCGGCGGGATAGCTTGTCCCGTTGAACGTATAGGTGCCGCCGGCGCGAGGCGTGCCGTCCCCGGTGAGCTTCGTGCCGTTATAGACGATGCCGCCGCTGATGCGGAAGTTGCCTCGCAGCGGATGGTAGTCGAGCAGCGCCTCGACCGTCCTCAACTTCAGCTTCGTGTCGTACTCGACGTTGGAGGTGCGGATGTCGTGGGAATAGTTCAGGCCGTTGACGCCGAAGCGGGCGTTGAACTGTTCCTGCAGCGGTACCGTCAGATGCAGGCCGACGCCGGGAGTACCGACGCTCGCCGTCAGGCCGGTCTGGGCCTGCGCCTCAACAGCGAAGAGCATCGCCGCCGCGGCGACGGCACATCCCGAACTGATCCTCATCGTCATGTCCCCGAAAGTAATCGTGCATGCGGCCGGCGACTCCGGCACCCCTGCTGTTTGCTAGACGGCCGAAGCGAGGAAATGTTCTGGACGATGTTGGTCGCCGGATTGCTTCCGTGACTTGCCTCAAGCTGCCGTCACCGGCGACAACGAAATGCCAGGATGGTGTACGCGGTCAGCGCGGGGTATCGCGGTTTTCATAAATAAAAATGCCGGCACGCCCGGCTTTTGCTTTGGAACGGGAATATGCATATCGTTTTCGATTTGATGGGTTTCTGGAAGGCGATTGAGCACAAAAATAACCGGGAACCCTCTAAAATCTCGCCGAATTGCATACCCGTGTCCATTCTGTAAGATGACCGGGTTCGCGGCCTTATAAACGTCGAGGCCGAGGTCCGCGACGCCACGACAAACCCCACTCAGGAGATATGCAGATGAGCAAGACCGTGTACACGCAAGAGCATGAATGGCTGCGCATGGAGGCCGATGGTTCGGTCACCGTCGGGATTACCGATTACGCGCAGGACCATCTCGGCGACGTGGTCTTCGTCCAGCTGCCGGACGCCGGCAAGGAATACGCCAAGGGCGACGAAGCCGCGGTGATCGAGTCGGTCAAGACCGCCGGCGAAATCATGATGCCGGCGGCAGGCACGGTCATCGAGGTCAACGGCGCGCTCGCGGACGAACCGGGCAAGGTCAACGAGGATGCGACCGGCGCCGGCTGGTTCTTCAAGTTCAAGCCGTCCGATGCAAGTCCGCTGGAAGGCTTCATGGATGAAGCCGGCTACAAGGAATATCTCGCCACACTGGGCTGACAACCGCCCGTACACCCGTCATCAATACCGTCACAGAGGAAAACATGGTTCAGAAACGTGCTGCGTTCGAGGCTTTGCAGCAGCGAGCGGATTTCATCGAGCGCCACATCGGTCCGGCCGACGCCGACCGCAAGGCGATGCTCGAAACGCTCGGCTTTGCATCGATGGAAGATTTCATCCGCAAGGTGGTGCCGGGAACGATTCTGACCGATACGCCTCTGCAGCTGGATGGCGCGCGCAGCGAGCCGGAAGTGCTGGACGAGCTGCGCGCCATCGCGTCGAAGAACAAGGTGTTCAAGTCGTACATCGGCATGGGTTACTACAACACCCACACGCCGCCGGTCATCCTGCGCAACCTGCTCGAGAATCCGGCCTGGTACACCGCGTACACACCGTACCAGCCCGAGATTTCGCAGGGGCGGCTGGAGGCGCTGCTGAATTTCCAGACCATGATTTCCGACTTGACCGGGCTGGAAATCGCCAACGCATCGCTGCTCGACGAGGCGACCGCGGCGGCCGAGGCGATGACCTTCTGCCAGCGCGTCGCCAAGAGCAAGGGCAAGGTATTCTTCGTGTCCCGCGACTGCCTGCCGCAGACCATCGACGTGGTGCGCACCCGTGCCGAACCGATCGGCATCGAGGTGGTGGTGGGCGACCATCGCAGCGACCTTGACGCACTGGATTGCTTTGGCGTGCTGCTGCAGTACCCGGCAGTGGACGGCGAGGTGCATGACTATGCAGACGTCGTGCGTAAGGCGCACGCAAAGAACGCGCTGGTGGTGGTGGCTGCCGACCTGCTGGCGCTGACGCTGCTGACCCCGCCCGGGGAATTCGGCGCCGATGTGGCCATCGGTTCCGCGCAACGCTTCGGCGTGCCGCTCGGATATGGCGGACCGCATGCAGCGTACTTCGCAACGCGGGATGCCAACAAGCGCGTGATGCCGGGACGCGTGGTGGGCGTGTCGATCGACAGCCACGGCGACAAGGCATACCGCCTGGCGCTGCAGACCCGCGAGCAGCACATCCGCCGCGAAAAGGCGACCAGCAACGTCTGTACCGCACAGGTGCTGCTTGCCAATATCGCCAGCATGTACGCGGTGTACCACGGTCCGGAAGGACTGAGGACGATCGCGCAGCGCGTGCATCGCCTCGCATCCACTTTGGCCGTCGGACTGGGCAAGCTGGACTGCGAAGTGCGCACCGGCGCCTTCTTCGATACCGTCACCGTGCGCGTCGCGGGACAGGCGGATCGTCTGCACGAGGCCGCACGTGCAAACGGCATCAACCTGCGCGAGATCGACCAGGATACCGTTGGTGTCTCCGTGGATGAAACGACCACCGCGGCCGATATCGAGGCGCTGTGGGCAGTGTTTGCCGGTGCCGGCCGGACTGCCCCGGCTTTCGTGGCATGCGAGGCCGAAGCAGCGGACCGGCTGCCGCAAGGGCTGCTGCGCAGCAGCGCCTACCTGACGCACCCCGTGTTCAACACCCATCATTCCGAAACCGCGATGCTGCGCTACCTGCGCACGCTGTCGGACAAGGATCTGGCGCTGGACCGCACCATGATTCCGCTCGGCTCCTGCACCATGAAGCTGAATGCGACGACCGAGATGATCCCGGTGACCTGGAAGGAGTTCGGCGGGATCCATCCGTTCGCGCCGCTCGACCAGGCCGAAGGCTACCGGCAGCTCACCACCGAACTGGAGCAGATGCTGGTCGCCTGCACCGGTTACGATGCGGTGTCGCTGCAGCCGAACGCCGGCTCGCAGGGCGAATACGCGGGCCTGCTCGCAATCCGCGCGTATCACAAGAGCCGCGGCGAGGGACATCGCAACATCTGCCTGATTCCGAGCTCGGCCCACGGCACCAATCCCGCTACCGCGCACATGGCCGGCATGCAGGTGGTGGTGGTCGGCTGCGACGACAGCGGCAACGTGGACGTCGCCGACTTGCGGGCGAAGGCCGAGAAGCATGCCGCCGACCTCGCGGCGATCATGATCACCTATCCGTCCACCCACGGGGTGTTCGAGGAGGCGGTCGGCGAGATCTGCGACATCGTGCATGCGCATGGCGGCCAGGTGTACATCGACGGCGCCAACATGAACGCGATGGTCGGGCTGTGCGCGCCGGGCAAGTTCGGCGGCGACGTGTCGCACCTGAACCTGCACAAGACCTTCTGCATTCCGCACGGCGGCGGCGGTCCGGGCGTGGGCCCGATCGGCGTGAAATCCCACCTGGCGCCGTTCCTGCCGGGCCACCGCATGCTCGACAACCAGGAAGCGCCGGTGTGCGCGGCGCCCTGGGGCAGCGCGAGCATCCTGCCGATCAGCTGGACCTACATCCGGCTGATGGGCAGCCAGGGCCTGAAGGAAGCAAGCCAGGTCGCCATCCTGAATGCGAACTACATCGCGCGCCGCCTGGCGCCGCATTTCCCGATCCTTTACAGCGGCGAGGGCGGGCTGGTGGCGCACGAGTGCATCGTCGACCTGCGTCCCTTGAAGGACACCGGCGTGACGGTCGACGACGTGGCCAAGCGCCTGATGGATTTCGGTTTCCATGCGCCGACGATGTCCTTCCCGGTGCCGGGAACCCTGATGATCGAGCCGACCGAAAGCGAGGCGCGGGAGGAACTGGACCGATTCTGCGACGCGATGATCGCGATTCGCGAAGAGATCCGCGCAATCGAGAACGGCAGCCTGAGCGCCGAGGAGAGCCCGCTGCGCCACGCGCCGCATACGGCGATGGACATCGCCGGCGAGTGGGACCGCAAGTACACGCGCGAACAGGCAGTGTTTCCTGTGCGTTCGCTGCGGGGTAACAAGTACTGGCCGCCGGTCGGCCGCGTGGACAACGTCTACGGCGACCGCAACGTGGTCTGCTCCTGCCCGCCGATGTCGGACTACGAGTGATGACCGCCGCGGCCGCAACCAGACCGGTGGACTGAGGCAATGGCAATCAGCGTCTTCGAGCTGTTCAAGATCGGCATCGGCCCGTCGAGCTCGCATACCGTGGGGCCGATGCGGGCTGCGCTGCAGTTCGCGTCGGGCCTGCGGGACAGCGGGCAGCTGGCGGCGACGCGGTCGGTCAAGTGCGAACTGTACGGTTCGCTCGGCGCCACCGGCAAGGGGCACGGGAGCGACAAGGCGGTGATGCTCGGCCTGCTCGGCGAGGCGCCGGACAAGGTCGACACCGATACCGTCGATGCCAGGCTGGCCGAGATACGGAGCAGCGGCCGTATCCGCGTGCTCGACACGCACGAGATCGATTTTGTCGAACGCGAGCACCTGCTGCTCTACCGGCGCCAGTCCTTGCCCTTCCATCCGAACGGCATGCGGTTCACTGCCTGCGACCAGGACGGCGGCGTGTTGTCGGGCAAGGTCTACTACTCCGTCGGGGGCGGCTTCGTGCTGGACGAGAATGCCGCGGGCGGCGACCGCATCGTGGCCGATACGACGGTCCTGCCGTTTCCGTTCCCCAGCGCCTCCCGCCTGCTTGAGCTGTGCCGCGACAACCAGATGTCGGTGAGCCAGCTGATGCTGGAGAACGAGAAGGTGTGGCGCAGCGAGGAAGAGACGCGTGCCGGCCTGCTCGCGATCTGGAACGTGATGCAGGAATGCGTGCGGCGTGGCTGCGAGCGCGAGGGGACGCTGCCCGGCGGGCTGAAGGTGCGCCGGCGCGCAGCCGAACTGTACCGCAAGCTTTCTGGCGAACCCGAAGCCAGCCTGCGGGATCCGCTGACGACGCTGGACTGGGTCAATCTCTATGCGCTCGCGGTGAACGAGGAGAATGCGGCCGGGGGCAGGGTAGTCACCGCGCCGACCAACGGCGCCGCCGGCATCGTGCCGGCGGTGCTGCACTACTATCGCCGCTTTGTTGGCGGCGCCAGTGACGAAGGCGTAATCCGCTTCCTGCTGACAGCAGCGGCCATCGGCATACTCTACAAGGAAAACGCGTCTATTTCCGGTGCCGAGGTCGGCTGCCAGGGTGAAGTAGGGGTCGCCTGCTCGATGGCCGCGGGCGCACTCGCCGAGGTATTGGGCGGCACGCCGGCGCAGGTCGAGAATGCCGCCGAGATCGGCATGGAACACAACCTCGGGCTGACCTGCGACCCGATCGGCGGCTTGGTGCAGGTTCCCTGCATCGAGCGCAACGCGATGGGCGCGATCAAGGCGATCAACGCCGCCCGCATGGCGCTGCGCGGCAACGGCCATCACTTCGTTTCGCTCGACAAGGTGATCAAGACGATGCGCGAGACCGGCGCGGACATGAAGATCAAATACAAGGAAACCGCGCGCGGCGGGCTGGCGGTCAACGTGATCGAGTGCTGACGCCCCCGCGCAGAATTCAAACAGAAGGAACCCATGGATACCAACGCACAGCCGCTTTCCCGTACGCCGCTTTATGACCTGCATGTCGAACTCGGCGCGCGGATGGTGCCGTTCGCCGGCTACGAAATGCCGGTGCAGTACCCGACCGGCGTGCTGAAGGAGCATACCCACACCCGTTCCCTTGCCGGGCTGTTCGACGTCTCGCACATGGGGCAGGTGCGGCTGTCGGGCGATGCCGCGGCCGCCGCGCTGGAGTCGCTGGTGCCGGTCGACGTGATCGACCTTCCGGTCGGCCTGCAACGCTATGCGCTGTTCACCAACGAGCAGGGCGGCATCCTGGACGACCTGATGGTGTCGAATGCCGGCGACCACCTGTTCCTGGTCGTAAACGCGGCATGCAAGGCGCAGGATCTCGCGCACCTGCACCGCCATCTCGACGCCCGCTGCAAGGTCGAAGAGCTGGCGGACCGCGCGTTGCTCGCGCTGCAGGGCCCGGCGGCGGCGGCGGTGATGGCGCGGCTCGCCCCCGAGACCGCGAAGATGGTGTTCATGAACACCGGTGTCGTCACGCTGGCCGGCGCGGATTGCATGATCAGCCGTTCCGGTTACACCGGCGAGGATGGGTTCGAGATCTCCGTCCCCGCGGACCGGGCGGAAGCGCTGGCACGGCTGCTGCTGGCGCAGCCGGAAGTGGCGCCGATCGGCCTTGGGGCGCGCGATTCGCTGCGGCTGGAGGCCGGCCTCTGCCTGTATGGGCACGACATGGATACGGCCACGACGCCGGTGGAAGCCAGCCTCGGCTGGGCGCTGTCAAAGGTGCGGCGTGCCGATGGTGCGCGTGCCGGCGGCTATCCCGGCGCCGACGTCATCCTCGGCCAGCTCGCCGGCGGGGTGCAGCGCAAGCGGGTCGGCCTGCTGGTCAAGGACAGAATGCCGGTGCGGGAGGGCGCGGAACTGGTTGACGCCGAAGGCCGACCGGCCGGCCGGGTAACCAGCGGCGGTTTCGGCCCGACCGTAGGCGTGCCGGTGGCAATGGGCTACGTGCCGTCCGCGCTGGCGGCGCCGGGCACGGCATTGCAGGCGATCGTGCGGGGCAAGCCCGTTGCGGTCGAGGTGGCGAAGACGCCGTTCACGCCGCAACGCTACCACCGCGGTTGAGGAAGCGATGAGCGAGCTGAAAACGGACAAGCCGGTCGAGCCGCGCCCGGTCAAGGCCGGCGAGAAGCTGCGCGGCGCGGAAAAGATGGCGCGCATCCCGATCAAGATCGCGCCGACCGAGCCTTCGCAATACCTGCGCAAGCCGAAATGGATCCGGGCCGAGTTCACCGGCACCAGGGAGGTGCAGCGTCTCAAGGCGGTGCTGCGGGAGAACAAGCTGCATACCGTGTGCGAGGAGGCGAACTGCCCCAACCTGGGCGAGTGCTTCCGCAGCGGCACCGCGACCTTCATGATCATGGGCGATATCTGCACCCGCCGCTGTCCGTTCTGCGACGTCGGGCACGGCAGGCCGAATCCGCTCGACCAGGAGGAGCCGCACAACCTGGCACGGACGATCCAGGCCATGGGACTGCGCTACGTGGTGATCACATCGGTCGACAGGGATGACCTGCGCGACGGCGGCGCCGCGCATTTTGCCGCGTGCATCGCGGAGACGCGCCGGCTCAGCCCCGCGATCACCATCGAGGTGCTCACGCCCGACTTTCGGGGGCGGGTGGAAACCGCGCTGGCGATCCTGCGCGAGACGCCGCCGGACGTGTTCAATCACAACCTGGAGACCGTGCCCCGGCTGTACCGCCAGGCGCGTCCGGGCGCGGACTACCAGGTCTCCCTCGACCTGCTGCGGCGATTCAAGCAGTTGCATCCCGCCGTGCCGACCAAGTCGGGCCTGATGCTCGGCCTTGGGGAGACGCTGGAGGAGGTCGAGGCGGTGATGCACGACATGCGCGCCCACCACATCGACATGCTGACGCTGGGGCAGTATCTGCAGCCGAGCGCCCATCATCTTCCGGTGCAGCGCTATGTCACGCCCGAGGAGTTCGATGCGCTGCGCCTGACGGGCGAGAAGATGGGTTTCCGGCATGTCGCGTCAGGGCCGCTGGTCCGATCGTCCTACCATGCCGACTTGCAGGCCAGGGGGGAATTCGGCGGATAGCACGGGGGCGCTATACCTCTCGCCGACATAGCGCAGGCCGTTTCCCTTATGCACTAGTTGCGTTGATGCACCGTCCTTGCGCTTGCTCAATTATTTCCGGCGCGAAATCGATAAGATTGCTACTGGGAAAAGACCTTTGGTGCCTCCCTCCCGTTTCCAACTTACTCATTTCGCGATCATGAAAAAGTCTGTCGAGTCACATCAGATCATCGAAGAGCTCGTTGCGGCAATGTTGGGCGACCATGCAACGGCACGGGAAAGGCATATGCTCCGCGAGAGCCTGCGCGGGCTGGTAAGGCTGGCCAAGATAGAGCAGGTAATGGAGATCAAGGCCAGCGTCCAGAAGCTGGCCGGCGCCCTCGAGTCGCAGTCGGCGCGGCGCCGGGCAAAAGCCATCCTGATCGCACAACGCTTGCCCGGCCTGCTCGAGCAGGCGCAGCAGGAGTTTGAGTTCAAGCACTGAGCAACCCGGGCGCGGGCTGGCCAGGCCCGCCTGCCGCAAGAGATCGCTCCCCTGCCGCGCATCGGCGGTTGTACAATCGCCGCCGACTACAGTCTGGCATCCTCCAATGAAAGTTTACAACCTGGGCTGCGTCCACGGCCACCGTTTCGAGGGCTGGTTCGCGTCGGAAGACGACAGCCGCACCCAGCTGGCGCAGCAGGCGATCGCCTGTCCCGTCTGTGAAAGCACCGAGGTCGACCGATTGCCGTCGGCGCCGCGGCTCAACCTGGGCCAGGGCGAGGTCGTGCCCGATCCGGCGGCAATGCAGGCGCAGCTCCTTGAACGCCTGCATGCGGCAGCGGCGAAGGCCGAGGATGTCGGCGACCGCTTCGCCGAGGAGGCGCGCCGTATCCACCGGGAAGAGATCCCGGAACGGGCAATACGTGGCACCGCTTCGCCCGGAGAATATGCGGCGCTGGTGGAAGAAGGCGTCGAGGTGATGGCCCTGCCGCCCTCCGTGCTGCCGAAGACCACGCTGCACTGAACGTTCGCGCGCCGTAGCGCTCCTTATTCAATTCACTACCTTTCCCGACATTCCGCTGTATAATCGTTTTAGAACGGTCGTGCTTTTTGAGCCGGGACATTAGGAGACAGCATGGATTTGAACTACACGGCGGAGGATTTGGCCTTCCGCGACACCGTTCGCGCCTTCCTGGATGCGAACTTGCCAAAAGACCTGCAGCAGAAAGTCCTCAACCACAAGCGTCTGTCGAAGGAAGACTTCGTCCGCTGGCACAAGATCGTCGCCAAGCAGGGCTGGGTCGGCACCGGCTGGCCGGTCGAATACGGCGGCACGGGCTGGAGCGCCGTGCAGCGCCATATCTGGGAAGAAGAGTGCGCCGCCGCGGGCACGCCCGCAATCCTGCCGTTCGGCGTCAACATGGTGGCGCCGGTCATCATGGCCTTCGGTAATGAAGCGCAGAAGAAGCACTACCTCCCGCGCATCCTGAACTGCGACGACTGGTGGTGCCAGGGCTACTCCGAGCCCGGCGCCGGCTCCGATCTGGCTTCGCTCAAGACCCGGGCGGAGCGCCAGGGCGACCACTACATCGTCAACGGCCAGAAGACCTGGACCACGCTCGGCCAGCACGCCGACATGATCTTCTGCCTGGTGCGCACCGACCCCAACGTCCGCAAGCAGGAGGGCATCTCCTTCCTGCTGATCGACATGAAGACCCCGGGCATCACTGTGCGCCCGATCATCATGCTCGACGAGGAGCACGAGGTGAACGAGGTCTTCTTCGACAACGTCAAGGTGCCGGTGGAGAACCTGATCGGCGAGGAGAACAAGGGCTGGACCTACGCCAAGTACCTGCTCGGCCATGAGCGTACCAACATTGCCGCGGTCGGCCGCGCCAAGCGCGAGCTGCAGTTCCTGAAGCGCCTGGCCGCGAAACAGATGAAGAACGGCAAGCCGCTGCTCGACGACCCGATGTATTCGGCCAAGGTCGCCAGCCTCGAGATCGAGATCATGGCGCTGGAGGTGACGGTGCTGCGCGTGCTGTCCGCCGAGCAGTCCAAGCGCGGCCCGGGCCCGGAAGCGTCCATGCTGAAGGTGAAGGGCACGGAGATCCAGCAGGCGCTGACCGAACTGATGGTGGAAGCCGTCGGCCCCTATGCGATGCCTTTCGATCCGGCCTACCTGGAAGGCGAGCAGGACCAGAGCATCACCGGCGACAACGATGCCGCGCCGCTGGCACCGTACTACTTCAATTTCCGGAAGACCTCGATCTACGGCGGTTCGAACGAGATTCAGAAAAACATCATCTCCCAGATGATCCTGGGACTGTGAGGCGACGATGGACTTCAACTACACTCCGGAACAGCAACAATTCCGCGATGCGCTGCGTCGCTTCATCGACAAGGACTACGGCTTCGAGCATCGCAACAAGATCATCCATTCGGATGCGGGCATCTCGGATGCGGCATGGGGCACCCTGGTAGAACTTGGCATGACGGCGCTGCCGGTGCCGGAAGAACAGGGCGGCTTCAATGGCTCCGCCGTCGACATGATGGTCGTGATGCAGGAACTGGGCCGCGGCTTGGTCGTCGAGCCGTATTTCGCGACGGTGCTTGGCGCGCAATTCCTCAAGCTCGCGGGCGGCCAGGAGGCGCTGCTGGAGCAGGTTGCCGGCGGCGAACTGAAGCTGGCCGTGGCGCTCGGCGAAAAGCAGGCGCGCCATGAACTGTTCGACATCGTCACCACGGCGAAACAGGATGGCGACGGCTTCGTGCTGAACGGCACCAAGACCGTCGTGATCCATGGCGCCCAGGCAGGCAGGCTGATCGTCTCTGCGCGTACCGCCGGCGGCCAGCGCGACCTCGACGGCATCTCGCTGTTCCTGGTCGACGGTGATGCCGGCGGCGTCACCCGCCGCGACTACCGCACCATCGATGGACTGCGCGCGGCCGACATCCGCTTCGACAACGTCAGGGTCGCCGGTACCGGGCTGCTGGGCACGGCAGGCGCAGGCTGGAACATCCTCGACGCCGCCGCCGACTACGGCGTGGCCCTGCTGTGCGCCGAAGCCGTCGGCGCGATGGACGCACTCAATGCCGCCACGCTGGAATACCTGAAGACCCGCCAGCAGTTCGGGGTGCCGATCGGGAAATTCCAGGCACTGCAGCACCGGATGGCAGAGATGTTCATGCAGGCCGAGCAGGCGCGTTCGATGGCGACGCTGGCGGCGGTCAAGGTCGCCTCCGCCGATGCCGAGGAACGCCGTCGCGCGGCATCCGCGGCCAAGGCGCGGGTCGGACAGGCGGCACGCTTCGTCGGCCAGCAGGCCGTGCAGCTGCACGGCGGCATGGGCGTGACCAACGAACTGCCGGCGGCGCACCTGTTCAAGCGCCTGACGATGATCGAGCTCACGCTCGGGGACACCGACCACCACCTCGCCCGCTTTGCCGCCCAGCCGGGCTTCCGCAAAGCGGCCTGACCCGGGAGCGCGACATGCCGCAGATCAAATGGTACTTCGAGGATTTTGAGGTAGGCCGCACGGTTGCGTCAGGGTCGCGTACGGTGTCCGAAGAGGAGATCGTCGAGTTTGCCACGCGTTTCGACCCGCAGCCTTTTCATGTGGATCGCGACGCGGCGGCGAAGTCGATCTACGGCGGCGTCATTGCCAGCGGGTGGCATACCTGCGGCATGATGATGCGGGTGATGGTCGACGGCTTCCTGAAGGAGTCGTCGAGCATGGGATCCCCCGGCGTGGACGAGGTCCGCTGGCTCAAGCCGGTGCGGCCCGGCGATACGCTGGAGATCACCAACACCGTGCTGGAAACGCGGCCTTCGACCAGCAAGCCCGATCGCGGCGTGGTGGTCACGCTGTGGGAGGCCAAGAACCAGCACGGCGAACTGGTGGCGACCATCAAGGGCATGGGCATGTTCGGACGCCGCCCGAAGTAGATCGCCGCAAACTGCACAACTACTACACGGAGACAGCATGCGCCAGATCGCATCAGTGGAGGAACTCAGGAGCCTGGTCGGACAGGAGGTCGCAGTCACGGAATGGTTCGACGTTTCGCAGGAACGGGTCAACCTGTTTGCGGAAGCCACCGGCGACCACCAGTGGATACACCTGGACGTCGAGCGCTGCAAGGCGGAGTCGCCCTACCGCACGACCATCGCGCACGGCTTCCTGACGCTGTCGCTGCTGCCGGTGCTGATGCAGCAGGCAGTATCGATGCCGCCGTCCAAGCTGAGCGTGAACTATGGCCTCAACAAGGTGCGTTTTCCGGCGCCGGTGCCGGTAGGCAGCCGGGTGCGGGCACGCGTGGTGCCGCTGGAGGTCGAGGACATTCCGGGCGGGTACCAGATGACCTGGAAGGTGACGATCGAACGGGAGGGCGGCGACAAGCCGGTCTGCATCGCCGAGTCGATCTCGCGACGCTACGAATGAAGAAACGGCCGCTGATGCGGCCGTTTTTTGTTGGGGGTGCTTCGGGGCTCAGCGCTTCTGGTACTGGGTATTGCCGAACAGGTTCTCCCTGGCCTTGTCGTCGACCAGCGGCTTGCGCGCATCGGCAAGGACCGCGACGCCGCGCTGCACCGCCGGACGGGCGTCGATCTCGTCGAACCAGCGCTTCGCATGCGGATAGTCGGCCCAGTCGATTCCCTGGTTCTTCCAGGAGCGCAGCCAGGGGAAGGTCGCCATGTCGGCAATCGTGTACTCGTCGCCGGCGAGATAGGCGCTCTTCGACAGCTGCTGGTCGATCACCCCGTACAGCCGCTTCGCTTCGTTGGTGTAGCGCTTGACGGCGTACTCGATCTGTTCCGGCGCGTAGATGCGGAAATGATGCGCCTGCCCGAGCATCGGGCCGACGCCGCCCATCTGGAAAATCAGCCATTGCAGCGTCACGAACTTCTCCCGGTCGGTATTGCCGAGGAACCTGCCGGCCTTGCCGGCAAGGTAGACCAGGATGGCGCCGCTTTCGAACAGCGCAATCGGCTGGCCGTCGGGCCCGTCGGGATCGACGATCGCGGGAATCTTGTTGTTCGGCGAGATCTTCAGGAAGTCCGGCTCGAACTGGTCGCCGTTGCCGATGTTGACCTGGTGGACGCGGTAGGGAAAGCCGCATTCCTCCAGCATGATGTGAACCTTGTGGCCATTGGGGGTGGGCCAGGAATAGACGTCGATCATTCTTGTTCTCCCGCGGTTTTTGACGTAACGCCGCATGATTATGCAGCGCTTAGCCAAACTCCGCAGGAGAACGGACTACGGGCGATCGCAGGGACGACCGGTCACGAGCGCGTGACGGGCAGCTCCAGGTCCTTCTTGGGGATGGCCATGTGCTTGGCCAGCTCCAGCTTGGCGATCGCATTGCGGTGCACCTCGTCCGGACCGTCGGCGATGCGTAGCGTGCGGTTGCCCGCCCACTGGCCGGCCAGCGGGAAGTCGTCGCAGACGCCGCCGGCGCCATAGGCCTGGATCGCCCAGTCCAGCACCTGCTGCGTGACGTTCGGGGCCAGCACCTTGATCATCGCGATCTCGGCCTTCGCATGCTTGTTGCCGACCGTGTCCATCATGTACGCCGCCTTCAGCGTCAGCAGGCGGGCGGTGTCGATGTGAATGCGCGACTCGGCGATGCGCTCGTGCCAGATGCTCTGTTCCGACACCCGCTTGCCGAAGGCGACGCGGTCGTTCAGGCGCTTGCACATCAGCTCCAGCGCGCGCTCGGCAACACCGATGGCGCGCATGCAGTGGTGGATGCGACCCGGCCCGAGGCGACCCTGGGCGATCTCGAAGCCGCGGCCTTCGCCGAGCAGGATGTTGGAAGCCGGCACCCGTACGTTTTCGAACAGGATCTCGCAGTGGCCGTGCGGCGCGTCGTCATAGCCGAACACCGGCAGCGGTCGCTTGATGGTCACGCCGGGCGCGTCGCGCGGCACCAGGATCATCGACTGCTGCGAATGGCGCGGCGCATTCGGGTCGGTCTTGCCCATCAGGATGAAGACCTTGCAGCGCGGGTCGCCGGCACCGGAGATCCACCACTTGTGGCCGTTGATCACGTAATGGTCGCCGTCGCGCTCGATGCGGGTGGCGATGTTGGTGGCGTCGGAGGAGGCGACCGCCGGCTCGGTCATCGCGAACGCCGACCGGATCTCGCCGCGCAGCAGCGGTTCCAGCCATTCGCGCTTGTGTTCTTCGGTGCCGTAGCGCTCGATGGTCTCCATGTTGCCGGTGTCCGGCGCCGAGCAGTTGAACACTTCCGGCGCCCAGGGCACCCGGCCCATGATCTCGCACAGCGGCGCGTAATCCAGGTTGGACAGGCCTTCCGGTGCGCGTACCGACTTGGGCAGGAACAGGTTCCACAGTCCGGCAGCGCGTGCCTTCGGCTTCAGCTCCTCGATCAGCCTGGTGGGGATCCAGCGGTTGCCGTTCTCGCGGCCGTTGCGGTCCACTTCCTCGTCGAATGCCTTCTCGTTCGGATAGATGTGCTCATCCATGAACTTGATCAGTCGCTCCTGCAGCTCCTTGCAGCGGTCCGAATATTCGAATTCCATGTCGTCTCCTTGTCGGTGTGTGTGTTTTCTGTTCAGCGCGTGTTGGCGCCGGACGCGTATTGCCATCCCATCTCGGCCATCGGACGCGCCGCCTTGCCGGCCTTGAGTGCCTGTTCGCTCGAGGCGGTGCCGTCCACGTAGCGTTTCATGATGCCCTGCAGGATGCCGGCCATCCGGAACATGTTGTAGGCCAGGTAGAAGGTGAAGTCTTCCTTGCGAATGGTCTTGCCGGTGCGTTCGCAGTACTTCGCGATGTATGCCTCTTCCGAAGGAATGCCGAGCGCGGCCAGATCGAGGCCGCCGATGCCGCGGAACTGCCCCGGCGGGATATGCCAGCTCATGCAGTGGTAGGAGAAGTCCGCCAGCGGATGGCCGAGCGTGGACAGCTCCCAGTCGAGGACCGCCAGCACGCGCGGCTCGGTCGGATGGAAGATCATGTTGTCGAGGCGGTAGTCGCCGTGCACGATGCTGGTCTCGTCGCCTGCCGGGATATGCTGCGGCAGCCACTCGATCAGCTTGTCCATCGCCTCGATCTTTTCGGTTTCCGAGGCCTTGTACTGCTTGGTCCAGCGATCGATCTGGCGCGCGAAATAATTGCCCGGCTTGCCGTAGTCGGCCAGCCCGATCGCCGCGTAGTCGGTGGTGTGCAGGGCGGCGATGACGCGGTTCATTTCGTCGTAGTGGGCGGCGCGGTCAGCCGGGGACATGCCGGGCATCGACTGGTCCCACAGGACGCGGCCGGCAACGAATTCCATGATGTAGAAGGCGCGGCCGATGATGGTTTCGTCCGTGCACAACGCATACTGCCGGGCAGCCGGGAAGCCCGCCTTGTTGAGCGCGTCCATCACCCGGAATTCGCGTTCGATCGCATGCGCGGAAGGCAGCAGCTTGGCCGCCGGTCCGGGCTTGGTGCGCAAAACGTAGCTCTTGCCGCCGGCTGTCAGCTTGAAGGTGGGATTGGACTGGCCCCCGTTGAACTGCTCGACCTGGAGATCGCCGGCAAAACCGTCGACATGCTCGCGCATGTATGCCTGCATCGCGTCGAGGTCGAACTTCTGGCGCTCCGACACCGGCCGCGTGCCCATGAATTCTTCGAACATCCTGTCTCCTTTGCCGATGGTTGAATAGTTGTCGGGGCATTCTACCGCATAAAATCGTACGGTCGTGCGTTTCTGGCCGGCTCAGGTGCGGCGCGCCTTCATGTACTGCTCCAGCAGCACTTCCATGGTGGTGTGCCGCGACTCCCCCTGGAGTTCCGACAGCGGGGAATAGTTCACCATCCGCACCACCCAGTCGGCGTGGTCGTCGCCGACATCGATCGCATTGATGCAGCCCGCGGTCTGCGCCAGGTTGCCGAGGAACAGACGCTGGTTGGTCAACGCGTACGAGAGGATCGCCCTGTTGACGCCGCCGTGCAGCACCAGCAGCACCGTGTCCCAGTCGCGTTCATTGCGCAGCCTGTCGATGCAGGGATGGACCCGGTCCATCAGCTCGCCGACGGATTCGCCGCCGAGGAACTGGCGGTGTTCCGGCACCAGCCCGTCGAAGGCGCCGACGAAGGCTTCCTTGAGCATGTCGTCCGGAATCGCGGAGAGCTTCCCGCCGCGCAGCTCCACCAGGTCGCTCCAGCGTTCCATCTCGATCTGCTGGCCGGTCTCCGCGAGCACCCGGGTCGCCGTCTCGACGGTGCGCGGCAGGCCCGAGATGATGACGCGGTCGAAACGGAGGCCGGCCTGCGCGAACACCTTGCCCGCAGCCGTCGCCTGCTCGCGCCCGAGCTCGTTCAAGGGCACCTGTTCCGGAAGGTAGGGCTTTCCCTCGTTGTCGAAGTAGGTGACGCTGCCATGCCGCATCAGGTAGATGCGGCGCCGTTTGTGTTCGCTCATTTGTACTGTGGCTTTCTCTTTTCAAGGAACGCGGCGATGCCTTCCTGCGCATCGCGATGATGCAGGCTCTCGACGAAATGCCGCTTCTCCGATTCGAAATGCTGGGAGAGCGTGTTGACCTGCGCTTCATGCGTCAGCGACTTGATGCGCTCCAGCGCGTTGGGCGATTGTGCCGCCAGTTCGTCGGCCCATGCCAGCGCCGCGTCGATTGCGCCGCCGTCGGTTACCAGGCGATTGATTACGCCGAGCTCATGCAGCCGGCGCGCCTCCTGCGGCTTGCCGTCGAGCAGAATCTCGGCCGCCAGCTGGCGGGGCAGGGCGCGCGTGATGAACCAGGAGCCGCCGCCGTCCGGGGTGAGGCCCACCTTGACGTAGGCCATCACGAACCTGGCGGCTGCGCCGGCCACGATCAGGTCGCAGGCGAGGGCAAGCGAAAAGCCGGCGCCGGCGGCCACGCCTTCCACGGCGGCGATAACGGGCTTAGGGCAATCGCGGATCGCCTCGATCCAGCCGTGCAGCCGGTCGATGGATTCGGCCTGCACCGATGGATCCTTGCTGCGGTTTTCCAGCAGCCTGTTCAGGTTGCCGCCGGAGCAGAAGAACCCGTCGGCTCCCGTAAGCACGACCGCCCTGATCGAATCGTCGCGCTCGGCCGTCGACAGCGTCTCGATCGCGGCGGCGTACATGTCGGGATGGAGCGCGTTGCGCGCGCCCGGGTTGGAGATGGTAAGGATCAGCGTATTGTCACGGCGCGAGGCCTGAAGTTCTGCAGACATGGTGTGGAGTCTTGTCTCTTGGGCGGCGCTTTGCCCCGCCTGGCTTGTTCGGAATGGGATGGTCGGTGCCGCCCCTATTATTGCCGAAATGCGGAAAGCCGGTCGGGCTCGCCGCGAGCGCAGCGCACTACCTTCGGTTAAGCTTTCCGCTGCCGACAACAACAACTGAAGGAGATGAAATGCTGAAACTCTGCGGCTTTGCCGTCAGCAACTACTACAACAAGGTCAAGTTCGCCCTGCTTGAGAAGGGTGTCGCATTCGAGGAAGAGCTGGTCTGGACCGACCGTTCGCCGGAACTGATCGCGCGCTCGCCGCTGGGCAAGGTGCCGTTTTTCGAAATGGAGCAGGGCAGGCTCTGCGAATCGCAGGTGATGATGGAGTACATCGAAGCCGCGTATCCCGAAAAGCCGCTGCTGCCGGCCGACCCGTTCGCCGCGGCCAAGGTGCGCGAGCTGATCACCTTCATGGAGCTGCACCTGGAACTGGTGGCACGCGAACTCTATCCGGAGGCGTTTTTCGGCGGCAAGGTGTCGGACGAAGTGAAGGAGCGCGCGCGCAAACTGCTGGTGCGAAATGCGGAAGCTTTCGGCCGGCTCGCGGCGTTCTCACCCTACGTCGCCGGCGACACTTTCACGATGGCCGACTGCGCTGCGCTGGTCCACCTGCCGCTGGTCGGCATGGCGTCCAAGGCGATCTATGGCGAGGATGTGCTGGCCGGCCTGCCGGTGCGCGAGTACACGAAGATGATAGGCGAGCGGCCAGCCGCGCAGAAGGTCAACGCCGACCGCAAGGCCAACCAGGAGTTGATGAAGACCCGGGGCAAATAGCCTCAGAGCCTTGCCAGCCGCTCCAGCGCGGCATGCAGTGTTTCGTCCTTCTTGGCGAAGCAGAAGCGCACTGTGCGCGACTCGCGCGGCTGGTTGTAGAAGGCGGAAACCGGGATCGCGGCAACGCCGATCTCGGCCGTCAGCCATTTTGCGAATTCGGTTTCCGCGAGGTCCGAGATGCCGCTGTAGTCGACGCACTGAAAATAGGTGCCGTCCGCCGGCAGCAGGCGAAACCGCGTCGATGCCAGCCCGGACCGGAACAGGTCGCGCTTGCGCTGGTAGAACGCCGGGAGGTCGAGATAGGGCGCCGGGTCCTGCATGTAGCGCGCCAGCCCATGCTGAACCGGTGTGTTGACGGTGAAGACGTTGAACTGGTGGACCTTGCGGAATTCCGCCATCAGCGCCGCGGGCGCGACAACGTAGCCGACCTTCCAGCCGGTGACATGGTAGGTCTTGCCGAAGCTGGATACGACGAACGCGCGCGACGCCAGTTCCGGGTAGCGACTGACCGATTCATGGCGCACGCCCTCGAACACCATGTGCTCGTACACCTCGTCGGAGACGATCAGGATGCCGGTGCCGCGCACGATGTCGGAGAGCGCTCGCATATCCTGCTCGCGCAGGATCGATCCGGTCGGATTGTGCGGGCTGTTGATCATCAGCAGGCGCGTCTTCGGCGTCACTGCCGCGGCCACTTTCTGCCACGGCACCGTATAGCCTTCGGGTCCCCGTTCCATCTGCACGAATACCGGCTTGCCGCCCGCGAGTTCGATCGCCGGCACGTAGCTGTCGTACACCGGTTCGATCACCAGCACCTCGTCGCCGGGATGCACGCTGCACAGGATGGCGGTTAGCAGCGCCTGCGTCGCGCCGGCCGTGACCGTGACCTCTGTCGCCGGTTCATAGGCATGCCCGTACAGCTGACCGACCTTGGCCGCAATCGCCTCGCGCAGCGCAGGCACGCCGGTCATCGGCGGGTACTGGTTGTGGCCGTCCTGCATGGCGGCGCTCACCGCATTCACCAGGGCAGGGTCGCAGTTGAAGTCGGGGAAGCCCTGGCCGAGGTTGACCGCGCCTTTTTCAGCGGCGAGCGCCGACATCACGGTGAAGATGGTGGTGCCGACGTTCGGCAGTCGGGACTGGACGGCAAGGGGGGCGGCGCTCATCGGTGCGTTCATCAGCGGGTCAGGAGAGGTTGCGGGAACAGGCATTCTAGCGAAGCGCCAGCCATTTTTCCGGCGTCAGGATGGCAAACAGGCCTTCCCGCGCCGTGCGCCTTGCCAGCTTCAGCAGCGCCTTGTCCTTGGTGATGAGCACCTGTGCGCCGGCGTCGCGCGCAATTTCCAGGAATTTCTGGTCGTCCGGGTCGCTGCACACCGGCAGTCGCGTCTCCCGCGGCGCCATCAGATCCTCCGGCCCGACGCACCGGATCATCGCGTCGAATTCCGCAATGGCGGCGGGGCGCGACGACGCGTCCAGCGGCAGGTGGCGATATTCCAGCACCTTCAGCCATTCCGTGCGGCAGTCGGCCCGCGTGACCGCATGGACGGTCCCATCCGCCAGCGCCGCCTTCAGCACGGCCCAGCGCGGATCGTGAAAGACGAACAGGTCGAGGCAGACGTTGGTGTCGATCACTATCCTATTCTGTATCATTGCGGCAATTCTTCATCTGTTCCATCGTTTTCATGCTGATTGTTCTTTCCCCCGCCAAGACCCTCGACTACGACAGCCCCGCACCGGAAGCAAAGCCCACCCAAGCTGCCTTCATTGCGCATTCGGCGGAGCTGATCGAGACCTTGAAGCGCCTGTCGCCGGCGGAAATCGGCTCCCTGATGTCGATCTCCGACAGCCTGGCCGTCCTCAACGCCGATCGTTTCGCCTCTTGGTCGCCCCGGTTCACGTCCCGCAATTCCCGCCCGGCGGTCTTCGCCTTCAACGGCGACGTCTACGAAGGTCTCGATGCACGGACGCTGACGTCGAAGCAGCTCGACTACGCCCAGGCGCACCTGCGCATTCTATCCGGGCTGTACGGGGTACTGCGTCCGCTGGACCTGATGCAGCCCTACCGGCTCGAGATGGGCACGCGCCTTGGTAACCCGCGCGGAAAGGACCTCTACGCATTCTGGGGAACGCTGGTGACCGACGCGCTGAACGCCGAGCTGTCGGCCCGGAAGGCCAAGGTGCTGGTCAACCTCGCTTCGGAAGAGTATTTCAAGGTCGTCAAGCCCCGCCTGCTGGCCGCGCCGGTGATCACGCCGGTGTTCGAGGACTGGAAGGGCGGCAGGTACAAAATCATCTCGTTCCATGCCAAGCGGGCGCGCGGGCTGATGGCCCGCTATGCCGCGCGCAAGGGAATCACCCAGCCGGAGAAACTGAAGGCATTCGACAGCGAAGGCTATGCGTTCGAAGCTTCGGCATCGAGCGATACGACCTGGGTGTTCCGCAGGCGGATCGAGGGACAATAAGGACGCCCATGCAAAAACAGCCTGCGTCTGCAGGCTGTTTTCTTTGCGTCACCAGAATTTCCACCACGCCGACTTTTCCCTGCGTCCGCCGGTGAAGAATTCGCTGTTGGGGAAGGTGGCGCGCAGTACGCGTTCGGCGTCCTTGCTCAGCTCGGGCATGCCCATCGCGTCGTAGGACTTCATCATGATGTACAGCGCCTCCTCGATGGCCGGCGCGTCGCGGTACTCGCTCACCGCATACTGGGCGCGGTTCGCCGCGGCCACGTAGGCTCCCCGACGGTAGTAGTAATTGGCGACGTGCACCTGGTGCTGGGCGAGCGCGTTGACGAGGTACTTCATCCGTGCGATCGCGTCCGGCGTGTAGGCGCTGGCCGGGAAGCGTTCCGCCAGCTGGCGGAAGGATTCGAACGCGTCATGCGCCGCCTTGGGGTCGCGCTCGCTCGGGTCCTGCCGGCCGAGGAAGTCGAACAGGCCGCCGCGGTCGTTGAAATTGATCAGTCCGCGCAGGTAGTACATGTAATCCACGTGCGGGTGGTTGGGATGCAGCTTGATGAAGCGGTCCGCCGCGGCAAGTGCCTCGGGTTGTTCGCCCTGGCGATAGTGGGCGTAGGCGATTTCCATCTGCGCCTGCTGCGCATAGGTGCCGAACGGGTAGCGTGACTCCAGCTTCTCGAAATGCTGGATCGCTTTTTCGTAATTGCCCGAGGCTAATTCGTCGCGCGCCTCCGAGTATAATCTCGAGGCCGACCAGTCCCTGGTCTCGTCGATCTTTTCCGGCAGGAATCCGCAGCTGGAGAGGACCAAGGCGAGGGCGATGGCGGCAGACTTCAACGATCTTTTTTGCATGGCGTTTGCGGGAGCACTTCTGGTCAAGGCAACGATTATAGCCGATGGCCGATGCTTGCAAACAATCAACCAGGTCCCCCCATTGAGCAGAAATCTGACTGAAACCGACTTCGACGACGTCGACGACGAGCTGATCCCCCAGGAAGCGCCCGAAACCATCACGCTCAGGCTCACGTCCGAGTTCTGCGGCGTCCGCTTCGACAAGGTCTTGTCGCAACTGGTGCCGGCGTTTTCCCGAAGCCGCCTGCAGCAGTGGATCGAGGCCGGCCATGTACTGGTGGACGGCGAACCCGCAAAGGCGAAGGCGCTGGCCCTGGGCGACGAAACCGTCGTGGTCCGGCCGCAGGCGGCGCCGGAAGACCAGGCATACAAGCCCGAACCGGTGCCGCTGTCCGTGGTGCATGAGGATGACGCCGTCCTGGTGCTGGACAAGGCCGCGGGCCTGGTGGTGCATCCCGCCGCCGGCAACTGGTCGGGCACGCTGCTGAATGGCCTGCTGCACCGGCTGCCCGGGCTGGCTTCCGTGCCGCGCGCCGGCATCGTGCACCGGCTGGACAAGGAAACCTCCGGCCTGATGGTGGTGGCCAAGTCCCTGCAGGCGCAGACCGACCTCGTCCGGCAGCTGCAGGCGCGCACCGTCAAACGGGAATACCTGGCGCTGGTCTGGGGTACGACACAGATAAGCGGCCGGATCGAAGCCGCCATCGGCCGCCACCCGCGCGACCGGGTCAAGATGGCGGTATCGACCCATCCGTCGGCCAAGCCGGCGGCCACCCATTACCACCGGGTTGCCCAGGGTGTGTTGGACGGGAAGCCCGTCAGTCTCGTGCGCTGCAGTCTCGAGACCGGCCGCACCCACCAGATCCGCGTGCACTTCCAATCGATCGGCTTTACCCTGGTCGGCGATCCGCTTTACGGCAAGCCGCACCTGGCCGGCGTCTTTCCGCGCCAGGCGCTGCACGCCTGCCGCCTCGGGCTGCTGCATCCGACGAGCGGCAAGCCGTGCGAATGGAGTGCGCCGCTGCCTGCCGACATGGACGCGCTTTTCAGGCTGGCGGGAATCGATCCGGCCGCCAGCTGATGCAGGGATATCGATGCAGCTGATTACGCCACGATGGGATGCGCCCGCCAATGTCGCGGCGGTCTCGACCACCCGCACGGGAGGCGTCAGCCTCGGGCCGTATGCAGGGGCCGACGGAAAGGGCGGCCTCAATCTCGGGATACATGTCGGCGACGTTCCCGCACATGTGGCCGCCAACCGGGCACTGCTGCGCGGCGTGCTGCCGGCAGAGCCTGCCTGGCTGAACCAGGTGCATGGCACGACGGTCGTCGATGCGGCAACGGCCGCCGACGTGCCGCACGCGGACGCCTCCGTCTCGTCCGCTGTCGGCAGCGTCTGCGTGGTGCAGACCGCCGACTGCCTGCCGGTGCTGCTGTGCGACAGCAAGGGATCCGTCGTCGGCGCCGCCCACGCGGGATGGCGCGGACTCGCCGGCGGCGTGCTGCAGGCGACGGTGGCGCGCATGCGCCAGGCGGGGGGCAAGGAGATCATCGCCTGGATGGGGCCGGCCATCGGTCCCGAGGCATTCGAGGTCGGACCGGACGTTGTCGATGCGTTCGTGTGCGGCGACGCGCAGGCGCGTGCCGCCTTCAAGCCCTATCCCGGACATTCCGGAAAATACCTGGCCGACATCTACGCGCTTGCCCGGGGTGTCTTGCGGTCGGCGGGCGTGGAGCGGATCTGGGGCGGGGATTGCTGCACGGTCGGTGACGCCGGCCGGTTCTACTCCTACCGGCGGGACAAGATCACTGGCCGCATGGCCAGCCTGATCTGGCTGAAGCCGGCCTGACTTTCCTGCACGCCAGCTTCCTTACTTCGTTTCTTCCTGCAGCGGGCGCGCGTCCGGCTGATTGTTCTCCTGCAGCAAATCCCGTTCCTGTTTTTCAGCAAGGGCGCGTTTTCGTTTGCGTCCGGAAGCACCCATCAAGTATAGAATGATTGTCACCGGTACCACGCCGTAGAAGAGGAAGGTCATGATGCCGGCAACCACCGAGTGCTCGGTGACCGACATCATCAGGACGACATAGATCCAGGCGATGGCGACGATATACATGGCAATGCGATTCCGAAGCAAACCGACACCATACTTGAAAACAGAGGCGCAAGCATGAACTCCATTCCGCCGCAAGTCGATCCCGCCGCGTGGGCGGCCCGGTTCGCCAATCCCGCCGCCTGGCAGGACTGGCTGAAGCTGCAACCGCTGGACCCGCAACCGCTTGCCGCCAGCATGAAGCAGCTCGGCGCCACCATCGACCCTGCGGCGATGACGGCCCTGCAGGCAGATTACGTGCAGCAGCTCACTGCGCTCTGGCAGGAGATGCTCAGCGCCAAGGCGCCGGCGGTAGCGGACAGGCGCTTCAAGGGACCGGAGTGGCAGGCAAGTCCCCTGCACGCATTCAACGCAGCCGCTTATCTGCTCAATGCGCGCTTCCTGCTGGCGATGGCCGACGCCGTGCAGGCCGAGCCGCGCGCCAAGCAGAAGATCCGTTTCGCGGTACAACAGGTAGTGGACGCCATGTCGCCGGCGAACTTCCTCGCCACCAACCCCGAGGTCCTGCAGAAGATCATCGACACCAAGGGCGAGAGCCTCGTCAAGGGCATGCACCACATGCTGGAAGACCTGCAGAAGGGGCATATTTCGCAATCGGACGAATCCGCATTCGAAGTCGGCCGCAACGTGGCGACCACCGAGGGTGCGGTGGTGTTCGAGAACGCGCTGTTCCAGCTGATCCAGTACAAGCCGTTGACGAAGAAGGTGTACGAGCGGCCGCTGCTGCTGGTGCCGCCTTGCATCAACAAGTACTACATCCTGGATCTGCAACCCGAGAATTCCCTGGTCCGCTACGCGGTCGAGCAGGGACATACGGTTTTCCTGGTCTCCTGGTGCAACCCGGACGCGTCGCTCGGCCACCTGTCGTGGGACGACTATGTGCTCGACGGCGTGGTGAAGGCAATTGGCGTCGTAAGCGAGATATCCGGGCAGGAGCAGATCAACGCACTCGGATTCTGCGTAGGCGGGACGATACTGGCGAGCGCGCTGGCGCTCCTGTACGGCCGCGGCGAGAATCCGGTCGCCAGCCTGACCCTGCTCACGACCCTGCTCGACTTCTCCGACACGGGTGTCATCGATGTCTTCATCGACGAGGCCCAGGTGGCGATGCGCGAGCAGTCGATCGGCAAGGGCGGCCTGATGCCGGGACGGGATTTCACCGCGACCTTCTCGAGCCTGCGGCCGAACGACCTGGTCTGGAACTACGTGAAGTCGAACTACCTGAAAGGGGAGGAGCCGCCGCCGTTCGACCTGCTGTACTGGAATGCGGACGCCACCAATCTGCCCGGTCCCATGTTCTGCTGGTACCTGCGCAACATGTACCTCGAGAACAGGCTGCGCGAGCCGGGCAAGACCACGGTCGCCGGAGAACCTGTCGACCTTGGCGTAATCGATGCCCCGACCTTCGTCTACGGTTCGCGCGAAGACCATATCGTGCCGTGGAATTCCGCATTCGCCTCCACCACGCTGCTCAACCCCGCTAATCCGGAGCGCAACCGCTTCGTGCTCGGCGCGTCCGGCCATATCGCCGGCGTCATCAATCCGCCGGCAAAGAAGAAGCGCAGTTACTGGAGCAGTGACCAGCCCGCGTCAAGCCCGCAGGAATGGCTGGGTGCGGCAACCGAGCATCCGGGCAGCTGGTGGCCGGAATGGTCGGCTTTCCTGTCCGGGCACGCCGGAAACCAGGTGAATGCCCCACGCAAGTCGGGCAATGCGCACTACCCGGTGATCGAACCGGCGCCCGGCCGCTACGTGAAGGTGAAGGCGGACTGAGATGCCCGGGTCCGCGTCCTTGTCTGCGTGACAAGGACGCGGGGCGGCGGCGGCAAAAATTGCATGGTTCGCAGTTCTTCCGCACTATAATGAGTCACACCGGCAGCGAACGGACGTTCGCTTTCCCGCCGGCGCCGGCAGCATGCGTCTTCTCGCAACAACTGGAAAATTCGATGAATAGTGCAAAAAAGATTACAGAGCGCTTGATCAAGAAGTATCCGAACCGCCGCCTCTACGATACCCAGACCAGTTCCTACATCACGCTCGCCGACGTCAAGCAGCTGGTGCTGGACAACGAAGAGTTCACGGTCATCGACGCCAAGACCGAAGAAGACCTGACCCGCAGCATCCTCCTGCAGATCATCCTCGAAGAAGAAGCCAACGGCACCCCGATGTTCTCCAGCGGCGCGCTGTCCCAGATCATCCGCTACTACGGCCATGCGATGCAGGGCATGATGGGCTCCTACCTCGAGAAGAACATCCAGGCCTTCATCGACATCCAGAACAAGCTGGCGGAAAGCTCGAAGGGCTTCTACGAAGGCAAGCCGTTCAGCCAGGAGATGTGGACCCAGTTCATGAACGTGCAGGGGCCGATGATGCAGGGGATGATGAGCAACTACATCGAGCAGAGCAAGAACCTGTTTGTGCAAATGCAGGAGCAGATGCAGAACCAGACCAAGAACATGTTCGGCACCTTCCCGTTCACGCCGACGGACAAGGGCAAGAAATAGCGGACGAGCCGTCCGGGGGACGGTTCCGCTGACGAAAAGGCAAGATCACCGGCACTGCCGCCGGAAGCTTGGCGCGGGCACGACGGGGTACAATAGCGGATTCGCCTGTACCCCTTTTTCTTTTCCATGTCCAACCCCTCCAACTCCCCGAAAGTCGGTTTCGTGTCCCTCGGCTGCCCGAAGGCGCTGGTCGACTCGGAGCAGATCCTCACCCAGCTGCGCGCCGAAGGTTATGAAACCGCCAAGACCTACGACGGCGCCGATCTCGTCATCGTCAATACCTGCGGGTTCATCGACGCCGCGGTCCAGGAATCGCTGGACGCCATCGGCGAAGCACTGAACGAGAACGGCAAGGTCATCGTCACCGGCTGCCTCGGCGCCAAGAAGGATGCGGCCGGACAGGACATCATCCAGAGCGTGCATCCGAAAGTGCTGGAAGTCACCGGCCCGCACGCGGTCGGCGAGGTCATGGCGGCGGTGCACAAGCACCTGCCGAAACCGCACGACCCCTTCCTCGACCTGGTGCCGGCTGCCGGTATCAAGCTCACGCCCAAGCACTACGCCTACCTGAAGATCTCGGAAGGCTGCAACCACCGCTGCAGCTTCTGCATCATCCCGTCCATGCGCGGCGACCTGGTGTCGCGCCCGGTCGCCGACGTCATGCTGGAGGCCGAGAACCTGTTCAAGGCCGGCGTCAAGGAGTTGCTTGTCATTTCGCAGGACACCAGCGCCTACGGGGTGGACGTGAAATTCCGCACCGGCTTCTGGAACGGCAAGCCCGTCAGGACCCACATGACCCAGCTGGTGACCGCGCTCGGCGAGCTGGCTGCCGGCTACGGTGCGTGGGTCCGGCTGCATTACGTCTATCCGTATCCGCACGTCGACGACATCATTCCGCTGATGGCCGAGGGCAGGGTGTTGCCTTACCTGGATGTGCCGCTGCAGCATGCGCATCCCGACGTGCTGAAGCGGATGAAGCGTCCGGCAAACGGCGAGAAGAACATCGAACGCATCCAGGCATGGCGCAAGCTGTGCCCGGACCTGACCATCCGCTCCACCTTTATCGCCGGTTTCCCCGGCGAGACGGAGCAGGAGTTCGCCTACCTGCTCGACTTCCTGAAGGAGGCGGAAATCGACCGCCTCGGCTGCTTCGCCTACTCGCCGGTCGAAGGGGCGACCGCCAATGACTTGCCGGACCAGGTCGCGGAGGAAGTGCGCGAGGATCGCCGCGCGCGCGTGATGGCGCTGCAGGAAGGCATTTCCCGCAAGCGGCTGCAGCAACGGGTCGGCAAGACCATCCGGGTGCTGATCGACGAGGTGGACTCGAGCGGCGGTGTCGGCCGGTCGGCCGCCGATGCCCCGGAGATCGACGGCGTGGTCTACGTGAAGCCGCCCTTCGAGCCACACCGCAAGCTGAAGGTCGGCGAATTCGCCGACGTGCGGGTGACCGGCGCCGATGCCCACGACCTCTGGGCGGAAGCGTAAATGGCGACGGCGTTGCTGAAGCATCTTCTGCTGGCGACTGCCTGTGCGCTGCCGCTGGCATCGCTGGCGCAGCCCGTGGTCCCTGCCGTGCCTTCCGCCGGAAAGCAGCTGTTCGTCAGGCCGGTCGCCCTGCGCGGGACGCTCGGCGACGCGCCCGTCCAGATCGACCTGCGCACCAAGCAGGAATACGCGGACGGCGTCGAAGGGGAGTACTTCGTGTTCGGCAGCTCGCAGAAGGTGCTCCTGGCTGGCGAGATCGAGGGCGACGAAGTCTTCCTGGAAGAGTCGGAGAACGGCACCGACGTATCCGGCCAGTGGAACGGCAAGCTCGCGGGCGAGGTCTTCAGCGGCGAGTGGCTGTCGGCCGACGGCACGCGCACCAAGCCGTTCAGCGTGCGTATCGTGCGCAGCGCCCGTTCACAGGAAAAGACCCGATAAGACAATATCGACGGAGGGAAGATTGACCAAGTCCAAGGCCCTGCAGACAGCGCTGATCCATAGCGACTACCGCCCGCCGGAAGGCTTCGGGGCCCTCCCGACGGCGATCCATCATGCATCGACCGTGCTGTTCAAGGACGTCGCGTCGATGCGGGCACGCAACTGGCAGGAAAAGAGCGGCTATACCTACGGCCTGCACGGCACGCCCACCACCTTCACCCTCGAAGCCAGGCTCGCCGAGATCGAAGGCGGGACCCACTGCCTTCTCGCACCCAGCGGGCTGGCGGCGATCGCCATGGTCGATTTCGGCCTGCTCAAGAGCGGTGACGACGTCCTGGTTCCCGACAATGTCTACAATCCGAACCGGGAGCTGGCGCGCTGGCTTGAACAGGATTTTGGCGTCTCGGCGCGATTCTACGATCCGATGGTCGGCGCCGGTATCCGCGACCTCATCCGGCCAAACACGCGCCTGGTCTGGACCGAGGCGCCCGGGTCGGTGTCGATGGAAGTGCCCGACATTCCGGCCATCTGCCGCGCGGTGCAGGAACGCCGTGCGGCAGGCCAGGCAATCCGGGTGGCGCTCGACAATACCTGGTCCGCCGGGATCGCCTTCCGCGCCTTCGAACACGGCGTGGACATCGTGATGCAGGCGCTCACCAAGTACCAGTCCGGCGGGTCGGATGTGCTGATGGGCGCCGTGATCGTCCGCGACCGGGAGCTGCTGCGCCCGATCGAGATGGCGCACATGCGCATGGGCTTCGGCGTCAGTGCCGACGATACCTACCTGGTGCTGCGCGGGCTGCCAACCATGAAGTTGCGGTTCGATGCCCATGATACGGGAGCGCGTCGGGTCGCCGCCTGGCTGCGGCAACGGCCGGAAATCTCCACGGTGCTGCATCCGGCATTCGAGGACTGTCCGGGGCATGCGCACTGGAAGCGGGACTTCACCGGCGCAGGCGGGCTCTTTTCGGTGGTCTTCGACGCGCGGTTTGCGGAGGCGCAGACCGATCGCTTCATCGAGCGCCTCCGTCTGTTCAAGATCGGTTTCAGCTGGGGAGGGGCGAACAGCCTGTGCGTGCCGTACCGGATACAGGCAATGCGCCGCCACTGGCAGGGCGCGGGCCAGCTGGTCCGGTTCAACATCGGGCTGGAAGACCCGGACGACCTGATCGCCGACATCGAACAGGCGCTCGCCGGGCTGGCCGAGCCCGCCTGAATCAGATCTTCATTGCCTTGTTGTCGCTGAGGTCGAGCAGGCCCTTGATCAGGCGATAGGCCTTCCATACCCAGGCGCCGGTCCAGATCAGCCAGGCGACCGGTATGCCGAGCACGGTCATGAACAGGATGCCGCCCACCACCATCCAGAACAGATACCACCAGAACGAGCGGATCTGCCAGCTGTGATGGCTATGCACGAAGGTGCCCGCCGCATCTTCCCGCTTGATGTAGTTGATGATCAGCGGGATCCAGGAAAAGGCGCCGAGCGAAAACAGGAAGCTGATCCCGTGCAAGAGGTACAGCCACCAGGCGAGGTTTTTTGCGGACTGCAGACGCGGGTCGAACACGAGTTCCTGCGACATCGAACCTCCGGAAAGAGTGATTTCAGACGGAATGATCAGGCGAACAACGGTAAGATGCCGTCCAGCCCCACAAAATTCAATGCAACGTCGGCCTGCGCCCTGACCACCGGCTTGGCGCGGAAGGCCACCGAAAGTCCCGCGACGCCCATCATCTTCAGGTCGTTGGCGCCGTCCCCCATCACGATCGATTTCCTGGTGTCAATGCCCAGCTGCGCGCAGACGCGCTCCACCGTGCGCTGCTTCTCGTCGGCGTCGACGATGCCGCCCACGACCTTTCCAGTAAGCTTGCCATCGACGACCTCGAGCTGGTTCGCATGCGTGAAGTCCAGTCCCAGCCTTTCCTTCATGCGGTCGGTGAAGAAGGTGAAGCCGCCGGAGACCAGCAAGGTCTTCAGGCCGGCTGTCTTGGCTGCGGCCAGCATGTTCTCGGCCCCCGGCGACAGCCGCAGCCGCTCGTCGTAGACCCGCTGCAGGGCAGATGCGTCGAGTCCCTGCAGCAGGGCGACGCGGCGGGCGAGGCTCTCGCGGAATTCGATCTCCCCACGCATCGCCGCTTCGGTAATTGCCGCGACCTGGGGTTTCAGCCCCTGCATGTCGGCGATCTCGTCGATGCACTCGATGGTGATCAGGGTGGAATCCATGTCCATTGCGACCAGGCCGAAATCCGACAGTTTGCGGCCGGCCTCGACGAACGCATGGTCGAGCCGGGCGGCGAGGCAGGCTGCGTCGATCTCCGCCTTCAGCGCGTCGGAGTACTGCACCTGCTCGCAGCGGTAGGCATTGGCGCCCACCGGCAGGACGCGGGCGGCGCCGGCGAGGGCGGCAATACGGGAGGCGGCTGCGGAATCGGCGCTCAGGCCCTGGAGGATAAGGTTCATGTCGTCTGGCTGCGGCTACGGGCAATCATTGAAAAACGCGGGGCGGCAGCGGCCGTCCGGCATCGTTGTCATTCGTCGAAGACGGTCCGCTCAGCCTTGCAGCGACCGGATCGTTGCCTTCACTTGCGCCACCCGCGCCGCCAGGTCCGGCATGCCGGCGGTGATGCGCAGCTTGTCCTGGCCGTGCAGCCGTATGTGGCGGCTCTTCTGTACGAGTTCGATGATGCGCATCGGGTCGATCGGCGGATTCGGCTGGAATTGCAGCACCGCGGACTCGGCATGGGCGTCGATTTTAACAATCCCGACCGGCATTGCGGAAATTCGCAACCGGTGGGTCTCCACCAGCGCCCTGGCGGCGTCAGGCATCTTGCCGAAGCGGTCGATCAATTCCTCCTGCAGCGCATCGATCTTGTCCTGGCTGTCGCAGTTGGCGAAACGCTTGTACAGCGACAGCCGCTCGTGCACGTCGCCGCAGTAATCCTGCGGCAGCAGCGCGGGCACATGCAGGTTGATCTCGGTGGTGGTCGACAGCGGCGCGGCGAGGTCCGGCTCCTTGCCGTTCTTGAGCGAGCGGACTGCCTCGTTGAGCATGTCGGAATACAGCTGGAAGCCGATCTCCTGCATTTCCCCCGACTGGTTCTCGCCAAGCACTTCGCCGGCGCCGCGGATCTCGAGGTCGTGCATCGCCAGGTAGAAGCCGCTTCCCAGCTCCTCCATCTGCTGGATCGCTTCCAGCCTTCGCTGCGCCTGCTTGGACAGGCCGGTGACGTCGTGCACCAGCAGGTAGGCATAGGCCTGGTGATGCGACCGGCCCACGCGCCCGCGCAACTGGTGCAGCTGTGCCAGGCCGAACTTGTCGGCCCTGTGCATGATGATGGTGTTCGCGCTCGGCACATCGATGCCGGTCTCGATGATGGTCGTGCAGAGCAGGATGTTGTAGCGCTGCGCGACGAAGTCGCGCATCACCTTCTCGAGGTCGCGCTCATGCATCTGTCCATGGGCGACGGCGATCCGCGCCTCCGGCAGCAGGCCCTCCAGCATCTCCTTGCGGTTGAGGATGGTCTCGACTTCATTGTGCAGGAAGT
The DNA here is from genome assembly GCF_036563305.1 of Noviherbaspirillum sp. Lineage (GTDB taxonomy): Bacteria > Pseudomonadota > Gammaproteobacteria > Burkholderiales > Burkholderiaceae_D > Noviherbaspirillum. Next base: position 102,314 of record NZ_DATCMQ010000017.1, read on the forward strand.
AGACCTGGCCGCCGCGCTTCAGCTCGCGCAGGCAGGCTTCGCGGATGACCGATTCGTCCTCGCGGCGGACGAAGGTCTTGATCGCCAGCCGCTTCTGCGGCGCCGTGGCGATCACCGAGAAGTCGCGCAGGCCTTCCAGCGCCATGCCAAGCGTGCGCGGAATCGGCGTCGCGGTCAGCGTCAGCACGTCGACTTCCGCCCGCAGCGCCTTCAGCGCTTCCTTCTGCCGCACGCCGAAGCGGTGCTCCTCGTCGATGATCACCAGCCCGAGCCGCGCGAACTTGACCTCGTTCGACAACAGCTTGTGGGTTCCGATCACGACGTCGATCGTGCCTTCGCCGATGCCCTTGATGGCCGCCGTCACTTCCTTGCCGGTGCGGAAGCGCGACAGCTCCGCGATCTTCACCGGCCAGTCGGCAAAGCGGTCGGCAAAGGTCTGGGCATGCTGTTCGGCCAGCAGGGTGGTGGGCGCCAGGATGGCGACCTGCTTGCCGCCCATGACGGCGACAAAGGCGGCGCGCAAGGCAACCTCCGTCTTGCCGAAACCGACGTCGCCGCAGATCAGCCGATCCATCGGCCTGCCGCTGGTCATGTCCATGATGACTGCATTGATCGCAGCGCTCTGGTCGGGCGTCTCCTCGAAGCCGAAGCTTTCGGCGAACGCCTCGTAGTCGCGTGCCGAGTACTGGAACGCGTGTCCCTGGCGGGCGGCGCGCCGCGCATACAGGTTCAGGAGTTCGGCGGCGGTGTCACGGATCTGCTGCGCCGCCTTCCGTTTCGCCTTTTCCCACTGTCCGGAACCAAGCACGTGCAGCGGCGCATCCTCGGGCGACGCCCCCGAATAGCGCGAGATCACGTGCAGTTGCGACACCGGCACGTAGAGCTTGCTCTCCTTTGCATATTCGAGATGCAGGAACTCCGTCTCGCCTTCGCCGAGGTCCATGCTGACAAGGCCCATGTAGCGCCCGATGCCATGGTTGACGTGCGCGACCGGGTCGCCGATCTTCAGCTCCGACAGGTCGCGCACCATGTACTCGACCTGCGTCACCGCCTCCTGCTTGCGGCGGCCGGCGCGGCGGCCGGTGCCGGCGTACAGTTCGGTCTCGGTGATGAATGCCAGCTTGCCGAGCGCGTCGCCGAGCTCGAATCCAGCCTGCAGGGGCGCCACGCCCAGCATCAGGGGGGCCGAGCCGGTGGCGAAATCCTCGAAGCCGTCGCAGAGGGTGGGGTGCAGGTCGAAGTCGCTGAAGTACTGCTGCAGGGTTTCGCGGCGGCCGTTGGAATCGGCGCACAGCATGACCCGGCGGTCCGTCTGCAAGAGGTAGGCGCGCAGGTTGGCGAGCGGATCGTCGGCGCGGCGATTGACGGCAATGTTGGGCAGCGGGGAAGACAGCGGCGAGGGCGCGTCGCTCTGCTGGATCACCCACCGTCCGTACGGCTTGGCCAGCGTGAAGAAATCCTCGTCCGTCAGGAACAGGCGCTCGGGAGGCAGCAACGGCCGTTCACGGTCGGCTTTCAGGAATTTGTACCGGGACTGGGTGTCGCCCCAGAAGCGCTTGATGGCGGCGTCGATGTCGCCGACCAGCGCAAAGCAGGTGTCGTCCGGCAGATACTGGAACAGCGTCGCGGTCTCCTCGAAGAACAACGGCAGGTAGTATTCGATCCCCGCCGAGGCGATGCCGTTGCCGATGTCCTTGTAGAGCGCGTACTTCGACGGGTCTCCTTCGAATTCCTCCCGCCACCGGCTGCGAAAGGCGGTGCGGGCCGCCTCGTCCATCGGGAACTCCCGTCCCGGCAGCAGCCGCACTTCCTGCACCGGGTACAGGGAACGCTGCGTGTCGGCGTCGAAGGTGCGGATGGTTTCTATCGTGTCGCCGAACAGGTCGAGCCGGTAGGGCAGGGCGGAGCCCATCGGGAACAGGTCGATCAGCCCGCCCCGCACCGAGTACTCGCCCGGCGACATGACCTGCGTGACGTGAGCGTAACCGGCCAGGCCGAGCTGCGTGCGCAGGCGTGCTTCATCCAGCGTCTCGCCCTTCTTGAAGAAGAAGGTATAGGCGGCGAGGAACGCCGGCGGCGCCATCCGCAGCAGTGCGGTGGTCGCCGGGACGATCAGCACGTCGCAGGCGCCGCTGCTGATTTCATGCAGGGTCGCAAGCCGCTCGGATACCAGGTCCTGGTGCGGGGAGAACGCGTCGTAGGGCAGGGTTTCCCAATCGGGCAGCAGGTGGCAGCGCAACGGCTGCTCCTTGTCGCCGAACCACGGAATTTCGGCCAGCAGGCGCTGGGCATCCGCGGCCCCGGCGACGACCAGCGCCAGCATGCGCTGCTGAGACTTCAGCTCGCGCGCTGCCTGGGCGAACAGGAACGCGTCGGAAGAGCCATGCGCCGCAGGCAGGACGAAACGGGAGCCGGGCTTGGGAAGGGATTTTTTGAGATCGAAGGACATCAACGGACGACAGCTGCAATGCCAGTGCGTCGAGCACGGCATTGCGCCGGAGGGGCAATACGCGTTCTTCGCCTGTGAGAAAATATCCGGCGATTATAAACCAAGCACCCGTGAGGGGCCGGATACCCTCGCCGCACGGCCTTGCCGGCGGCGGCACACAAGAACATGCATTCCCCTCGTCATTTTGCCCTCATTCCCGCTGCCGGCGTCGGCGCCCGCATGGCCAGCGGTCGTCCGAAACAATACCTGCCGCTGGGGGGCAAGCCGGTACTGCAGCATGTGATCGAGACCTTTCACGCGTCGGCGCTGATTGCGCATACCTTTGTCGTCGTCAGCCCTGGCGACCCTTACATCGACGCGCTGGTCGCCGCTAGCGGCCCGGCGGCGCAACGGCTTACCGTCATCCGGGAGGGTGGCGACACCCGGCGCCTGTCGGTGCTCAACGGCTTGCGCGCAATCCGCGGTGCGGCGAAGGACGACGATTGGGTGCTTGTGCACGATGCTGCCCGACCCGGCCTCACGCCGGCGCTGGTCGAACGCCTCGCGGCCTCGCTCCGCGACGACCCGGTGGGCGGGCTGCTCGCGCTGCCGGTGGTCGACACCCTCAAGCGCAGCGTCGAGGGCGGGCGGGCGGAAACAACCGTGCCGCGGGAGGGGTTATGGGCCGCCCAGACCCCGCAAATGTTCCGCTATGCGCTGCTCGCGCGGGCGCTGGCGCAGACTGCCGACGTGACTGACGAATCCGGCGCCATCGAACAGCTTGGCCTGAAGCCGAAACTGGTGGAGGGCAGTCCGCGCAACTTCAAGCTCACGTTGCCGCACGACCTGGCGCTGGCGGAACTGCACCTGAAAGGACAGCAATGAACCATCTCCCTTACCGGATCGGCCAGGGCTATGACTGCCACGCGCTGGTGCCGGGACGCAAGCTCATTATCGGCGGCGTCGCGATTCCGCATCCCACTGGCCTGCTCGGCCATTCCGATGCCGACGTTCTGCTGCATGCCGTCACCGATGCGCTGCTCGGCGCGGCTGGTCTCGGCGACATCGGTCGTCACTTCCCGGACACCGATGCCAGCTTCGCCGGTGCCGACTCCCGCGTCCTCCTGCGCGAAGCGGGTCGGCGCGTGGCAGAAGCAGGATATGACGTAGGGAACATCGACAGCACGATCATCGCGCAGGCGCCGAAGATGGCGCCGCATATCGCGCAGATGCGCCTGCACGTCGCCGTCGATCTCGGCATCGACCCGGATCAGGTGAATATCAAGGCCAAGACGAACGAGCGGCTGGGTTTTCTCGGACGCGAGGAAGGCATTGCCGCGGAAGCGATCGCGCTGCTGTACCGGCGCTAGCCGCCGCCGATACCCCGCACCACGCGGCCCGTTCCTTCGCAGGTCGGGCAGGGGCTGCCGTCCTTGCGGACGCCGTTGCCGCCGCAGTCCTCGCACAGGTCCTCGCCCGTGCCGGCCACGCCCGGCTGTGCTTCGTCCCCGGGCTTCAGGTGGGCGGGCGGGCTTGTCGTTCCGGAAGAAGTTGGTGTCGGCATGGGGACTCCTCGTTTGGATTGATCCGGCGCCGGCGCGGTCCGGGCCGACCGCCAGCAGCGGCAATGGTCCTGCCTCTTGACATGATGGGTGGTAGATTCCCGGCCTGCCGGGAAGTTCATGCTGCGGCGGGTGCGACCACCTCAGCCGAGCGCGCCCGTGATCGGCATGGAAATGCGGATGCGCAGGCCGCCGCCGGGATTGTTGGAGAGTTTCAACGTGCCGTGATGCCGCTTCACGATGCGATCCACGATCGCCAGCCCGAGGCCGGCGCCGTTGGCCTGGCCGCGCGCCGTATCCAGGCGCGTGAAGGGACGCAGCAGACGCTCGATTTCGGAGTCGGGAACGCCTGTGCCGTGATCGGCAATTTCCAGCACGGCATTGTTGCCTTGGAGCTTGCACGCGATATCGATGCGGGCAATGCCAGTGTCCGGCGTCTTGCCGTAGCGCCGGGCGTTCTCGATCAGGTTCGCCACGACGCGTTTGAGCTCGGTGGCGTTGCCGAATACGTTGACGTCCTTGGCGATCTCGCTGTGAATCTGCACGTCGGCGAGGCGCGAGGCTTCGTGCGTGCACTCGTCGAGCAGGGCCGTGAGGTTGACGCTCGCGGCATTGGCGGTGTCGGATGGCTTCGCGTACTCCAGGAACTGGCCGATGATCGCGTCCATCTGCGCCAGGTCCGATTGCATCCCGAGCCGGGCCTCATCGCTCAGTTGCGCCATCTCCACTTCCAGCTGCATGCGCGCGAGCGGCGTGCGCAGGTCGTGCGAAATGCCGGCGAGGATGACCGCGCGGTCGCTTTCGACCCGGTTCAGGTCGGCCACCATCTGGTTGAAGCTGCCGTTGGCTTCCCGGATCTCTGTCGGTCCGCGTTCGGGCAACGGATCCGGCATGCGACCCTTGGCGACGGCGCGCGTCGCGGTCGTCAGGCGGGCCAGCGGCTGGTTGATCAGGCGCGAGATGAACACGGCGCCGAGCAGCGATAACAGCAGCGTCGTCGTACCCCAGCCGAGCCACTGTATCCCGCTCACGCCTTCGATGCGCTCGCGATCGAGCCGCAACCAGTATTCGTCCTCTTCGATCATGAAGCTGACCCAGAAGCCCGCCACGTCGTTCACGCTGCCGGCGAATTTCGTGCTTCCCCCGAGGCGGGCCTTGACGTACGCCTCGAGGACCGGCATGACGCCTGTATCTGCCGGTGGCTCCACGACGTCGGTCGCTTCGAGCGGGTAGATCCGGATGCCCTCGTTGCTGGCGAGATCGAACAGGAGTTCGCGCCGCATGTCGGGGGCGGAGTGGGTCAGCGCGGCACGGGTGATGGTCACGATCGAAATGACCTGGGCCGCCATCTGCTGCGCACGCGGCTCCCGCTCGACGACACGAAAGCTCGCGACCCAGGCGAGGATGCTGGCCGCGATCAGGAATGCGAGCAGGAAAAACGTCCGCCAGAACAGACCGCTTTTCAGCCAGCCCAGCTGGTTACTGATGAATGGGATCAAGGCTTTGCTTTACCGCGGCTGTCCCTCGGGAATGAAAACATACCCGAGTCCCCAGACGGTCTGAATGTAAATGGGACTGGAAGGGTCGGGCTCGATCAGCTTGCGCAGGCGGGAAATCTGCACGTCGAGGCTGCGGTCGAAGACCTCGTATTCGCGTCCGCGGGCGAGCTCCATCAGCTTTTCCCGCGACAAGGGTTGCCGTGCATGGCGGGCGAATACCTTGAGCACGGAAAATTCGCCGGTCGTCAGTGAAATCGTCTCGCCTTGCTTCTTGAGGGTGCGGGTGCCGAGATCGAGAATGAAATCGCCGAACTGGAAGGTCTGCGGCGTCTCGGATGGCGCGCCCGGGATCTCGTCCGGCCCCTTGCGTCGCAGCACGGCGTTGATGCGGGCGACGAGCTCGCGCGGGTTGAAGGGCTTGGGCAGGTAGTCGTCTGCACCCATCTCCAGCCCGACGATGCGATCCACGTCCTCGCCTTTCGCCGTGAGCATGATGATGGGCGTCTGGTCGCCCGCGCCGCGCAGGCGTCGGCAGATCGACAGGCCGTCTTCTCCGGGAAGCATGAGGTCGAGCACGAGCAGGTCGTAGCGTTCCCGTATCCACAGCTTGTTCAGCGCCTGCGCGTTTTCGGCGGTGACAACATTGAAGCCTTGCTCGCCGAGGTAGCGGCGGAGCAGGTCGCGCAGACGGAGGTCATCATCGACCACGAGAATCTTGCCCTGGTGGGTGGCCGCGGCGCGGCCGGGGGCGGAGCCGGTCATGTTTGTCGTATTCATGGCGCTATGGTAACTTCAGAAAAAAAGAGCCGAATCCCGCGGGCGCAAACCATTACAAAGTGTTACAACCTTTACGGAATGGGCGCTGCCGTCTCAGGCAATGCCGCTTAGACTCGACACTAATTGCAGTCGCCCGGAGCTGAAGTCTAGCGCAAATGCGCGGTCAGGCTCCTGCAAAGTCAAACCGCGGTCTCCTCAGTATGCATATCAAACTCGGCGTGCCATTCCTGCTGATCGCCTGCACCTCCGCTTTGTCGGCGGAGCCGGGGTATCCCCGCGACGGGCGTGAGTCCGTCCGCGCGATCCTGCTCCAGAACGCCATTGAGAGAGATTCCCGCGGTGAGCCGCCGGCCATGGATCTCGATCGCCGCCGGGGCGGCGACAGTCTTTTTCCCGATGCCGGCACCGCAACGGGCTCCCAGGTGCAGGAGGGCAATAATCCATCCGCAGAAAGCGTCCGTCGGCTGCGCAGCCTCAGTCCCGAGGAGCGCCGCACGCTGCGGCGCCAGATCGACGAAGTCGGCCACGACATCTACTCCCCCCGCCGCTGATTACCGCTTCGCACGCTGATTGCCGTTTTGCCTCTTGCCGCGGCGGCGCCGCGCACGGCGCGACCGTTTCCTACTGCCTCTTCCGGCGGGCAAGGTCGGCCGTCAGCTTGGCCAACTGCTTGTAGAGGGCGCCGCGTTCCGCGTCCCATTCCCTGATCGCGCGGTACTGGCGAACCGCGGTGCCGATGTCGCCGCGGGCAATCGGACCTGTCAGCGCGTCGGTTGTCCCCAGGCGGAACACGTTGTCGATCGTGCCGCGTACCAGCGGCTCCATGAGCTGCAAGGCCTGATCGGGCGGGATCCCTGCCTTGAGATAGGCCTGCTGGGCGACATCGAGCACGGTCACCAGATAGTTGGACGCGAATACGGCCGCGCCGTGGTAAACGTTCTTGAAAAGCGGGTCGATGCGGACGAAGTGCCCGCCTATCGCAACGAACGCGCCCTGGAGGATGTCCAGGGCCTGCGCGTTACCCTCCACGCCGCACCAGGTGCCGCCGAAATGCGCGGCAGCCGCGGCCGGTTCCGCGAAGCTGCGGATCGGGTGCACGCTGGCGCAACCGGCACCGGCAGCGGCAAGCGGAGCAAGCACCGAGGAGGAAAGCGCGCCGCTGCAATGGAAGACGGTGCAGCCGTCACCAATATGCCCTGATGCCGCAAGCGCGTCAGCAGTTTCCTGCAGCACGTCATCCGGCACGGACAGAAGCCAGACATCCGCAGGCGGAAGCAGACGTGCTTCCGCAACCGGCGTTCCGGCCCCGATGAACGCGACCGCGTTGGCGGCGCTTTCCAGGCTGCGGTTGCAAACGCCGGCGACCGCGAAGACCTGTTGTGCCGACCAGAGCCGTCCCAACGTCATGCCCACCTTCCCGCCACCGATGATGTTCAGGCGCTTTTGCATCCGATCCCCTCTCTGTGCGGTGCGTCAGGCGCCGATCTGCTCCAGCGCTTCCTGCTGTTCCAGCCACTCCGTTTCAAGCTGTTCCAGTTCCTTGGCGAGATACGCCTGGTCCACGATCAGCGTCTTCAGGCGTTCCTTGTTGCTGTCGTCATAGATGGACGGGTCGAGCAGGGCGGCGTCGACCTCGTTCTTGCGTTGCTGAAGCTTTGCCATCTGTTCGTCGAGCCGTTTGATGCGCGCCTCGATCGGTTTCCGCAGTGACGAGAGCCGCTGGCGTTCCTCCGCTTCCAGCCGGCGGCGTTCCTGGCGGTCTTCCCGCGACTCGGGCGGCGGTGCCGGTTCCGTCGCGGCGGAAGACGGGCCGGGGCTGGCGACAGGCCCCTTGCCGAGCTTGGTCTTGAACAGCCAGTCGCGATAGTCATCGAGGTCGCCGTCGAAGGCCTGCAGCCGCCCCTCGGCGACGATCATGAACTGATCGGTGCTGGCGCGCAGCAGATGGCGGTCATGGGAAACCAGCAGCAGCGTGCCTTCGAACTGCGCAAGGGCTTCGGTGAGCGCTTCGCGTGTTTCGAGGTCCAGGTGGTTGGTCGGTTCATCGAGCAGCAGCAGGTTCGGCCGCTGCCAGACAATCAGCGCCAGCGCCAGGCGCGCCTTTTCACCGCCGGAGAATGGTGCAATCTTGCTGGTCACCATGTCGCCGCCAAAGTTGAAGCTGCCCAGGAAGTTGCGCAGTTCCTGCTCCCGCACGTTCGGCGCAATGTGCGCGAGGTGCCAGAGCGGCGATTCGTCGTGACGCAGCATCTCGACCTGGTGCTGCGCAAAGTACCCGATCGACAGCCCCTTTCCCTGCTTGAGCGTGCCTTCCAGCGGCGCAAGCTCTCCCGCGATGGTCTTGACCAGCGTGGACTTGCCTGCGCCGTTGACGCCGAGCAGGCCGATGCGCTGTCCGGTCTGCAGGGAGAAATTGATGCCCGAGACGATGCGCTTGCCGTTGGCCGAACCGTCCGGGTAGCCGGCGACCGCATCCTCCATCACCAGCAGCGGGTTGGGTGCGCTCAACGGTTCCCGGAACTCGAAGGAGAATTCGGCCGCGGCGCGAAGGGGAGCGGTTTCCTCCATCTTGGCCAGCATCTTCATCCGGCTCTGGGCCTGGCGCGCCTTGGACGCCTTGGCCTTGAAGCGGTCGATGAAGGACTGCAGGTGTGCCCGCTGGCGCGCCTGCTTCTCGATGGCGGCTTGGGTCAGCGCCATCTGCGCCGCACGCTGGCGCTCGAACGCGGAGTAGTTGCCGCTGTAGCGCTTCAGCTTGCGGTCGTCGATATGCACGATCACGTTGACCACGCCATCGAGGAAGTCACGGTCGTGCGAAATGATGACCAGGGTGCCCGGGTACCGCTTCAGCCAGTCCTCCAGCCAGAGGATGGCGTCAAGGTCGAGGTGGTTGGTCGGTTCGTCGAGCAGCAGCAGGTCGGACGGACACATCAGGGCCTGCGCCAGGTTGAGGCGCATGCGCCAGCCACCGGAGAAGCTCGCGACCGGCCGCATCAGCTGTTCCTGGGAAAAGCCGAGGCCGGTCAGCAGCTGCTCGGCGCGCGACCGCACGGTGTAGGCGTCCGCGTCGGCGAGCGAGGCATGCAGTTCGGCAATGCGGTTGCCATGGTCGTGGTGGTCGGGGCGGCGCTCGAGTCCGGCGAGCTCATCCTCGAGCGCGCGCAGCGTGGTGTCGCCGTCGATTGCATACTCCAGCGCAGGGCGATCCAGCGCGGGCGTCTCCTGCGCGACGTGGGCCATGCGCCACCGTGCAGGAAAGTCCACTTCGCCGAGGTCGGCGTGCAGGTCGCCGCGCAGCATGGCAAACAGGCTCGACTTGCCGGCGCCGTTGGCGCCGATCAGGCCGATTTTCTCGCCCGGGTTCAGGGTGAGGTCGACGTTTTCCAGCAGCGGCTTGATCCCGCGCGTCAGGCTGACTTGCTGCAGGCGGATCATCGTTGTTGCAACTGTTCGGCGGTCAGCAGGAACACCATGTCGTCACCCGCGCTGGTGGATACCCAGGTGAGTTCGAGGTCGGGGAAGGCCGCCTCCGCGAACGCCCGTTCATTGCCGATCTCGACCACCAGCACGCCGCCGGGCGTGAGCCGCTCGCCGGCGCCGGCCACGATCTTGCGCACCAGGTCCATGCCGTCGGCACCGCCCGCCAGGGCAAGTTGCGGCTCGCGCAGGTATTCCGGCGGCAGGGTGGCCATCGAACCCGCGTTGACATAGGGCGGATTGCTGATGATCAGGTCGTAGCTGCGCTGCGGGAGCCGGCTGTACAGGTCGGATTCGTGCAGCGTGATGCGATCCTGCAGGCCGTACTCCTCGACGTTGCGCCGGGCGACCGCCAGTGCATCGGCAGAGATGTCGACGGCATCGATCGCGGCGTCCGGGAAGGCGTCCGCGAGCATGATCGGAAGGCAGCCCGAGCCGGTACAGAGGTCGAGGACATGGCGGACGGCGTCCGCATCCCGTACCCAGGGTGCGAGTTGCTCGGGAATCAGCTCGGCGATGAAGGAACGCGGCACGATCACCCGCTCGTCCACGTAAAATCGGTAGTCCCCCAGCCAGGCTTCATTGGTCAGATAGGCCGCCGGCACCCGGTCGGTGCATCGGCGCTCCACCACCTGCAGAACCGCATCGATCTCGTCCGGCAGCAGGCGGGCGTCGAGGAAAGGATCGAGCTTGTCAAGCGGCAGTTTCAGCGTGTGCAGGATGAGGTAGGCGGCTTCATCGAAAGCATTGCTGCTTCCATGGCCAAAGAACAGTGCCGCGCCGTTGAAGCGGGTGGTCGCGTAGCGCAGGAGGTCGCGCACGGTGAGGAAGGAATTCGGGCTCATGGGCAGTCGGTGGTCGGAGGGCGGAAAGCGCGGGCCGGAGCCCGCGAGGGCGGCGGGACCTACAGCAGCAGGTTTTCGAGCAGGCGGCGGTAGATATTCTTCAGCGGCTCGATGTCGGCGACGGCAATGTGCTCGTCGATCTTGTGAATGGTGGCATTGGGCGGACCGAATTCGATCACCTGCGGACAGATGCGGGCGATGAAGCGGCCGTCGGAGGTGCCGCCGGTTGTCGACAGCTCGGTCGCAATCCCCGTCTCGGCCTCGATCGCGGCGCTGATCGCATCGCATAGCGTGCCGCGCGGGGTCAGGAACGGGTGGCCGCTGACCGTCCATTTCAGCACGTACTCGAACTTGTACCTGTCGAGGATGGCATGCACCCGCTGCTGCAGTCCCTCCACGGTACTGGCCGTCGAAAAGCGAAAATTGAAATCGACGACAACCTCGCCCGGGATCACGTTGGACGCCCCGGTACCCGCGTGGATATTCGACATCTGCCATGACGTCGGCAGGTAGTACTCGTTGCCGTCGTCCCATTTTTCGGCAGCCAGTTCAGCCAGCGCCGGCGCGGCGAGATGGATCGGGTTCTTGGCCAGCTGCGGGTATGCGATGTGGCCCTGTATGCCCTTGATCGTCAACTTGCCCGAAAGCGAACCGCGGCGGCCGTTCTTCACCGTGTCGCCGAGCTTTTCGCTCGAGGTCGGCTCGCCGACGATGCAGTAGTCGAGTTGCTCCCCGCGCGCCACGAGCTGTTCGCACACGACCACGGTCCCGTCGGTGGCCGGGCCTTCTTCGTCGCTGGTAAGCAGGAAGCCGATGGAGCCCTGGTGGTCCGGGTGCGCGGTGACGAACTCCTCGACCGCGACGACCATGGCGGCGATCGAGGTCTTCATGTCGGCGGCGCCGCGCCCGTACAGCTTGCCGTCGCGGATGGTGGGCGCGAACGGCGGCGACGTCCACTGTTCGAGCGGGCCGGTCGGCACGACATCGGTGTGCCCCGCAAAAACGACCAGCGGCCGGGTCGTGCCCCTGCGCGCCCAGAGGTTGGTGACTTCGCCGGACGGGATGCGCTCGCAGGAGAAGCCATGCGGACCGAGCAGGTCGGCCAGGCGCTGCTGGCAACCCGCGTCGTCCGGCGTGACCGAGGGCAGGGCAATCAGTTCTTGGGTCAGGGCGAGTGTCTTGCTCATGGCTGTTGCCTGAAAATCTGTTGATAGAGCGCTTCGGAGAAGCCGACGTGGGTGCTGTCCGGCAGGCGCAGCACGGGCCGCTTGATCACCGACGGCGATTCGAGCATCAACGCAGCAGCACTCCCGGCGTCGGTGACGCCGGCCTTGCGTGCTTCATCGAGGGCGCGCCAGGTCGTGCCCTTGCGGTTGACCAGCAGCGTCCAGTCGAGCTGGCCGAGCCAGGCCTCGACGGTTGCGGCATCCAGCCCGGCCTTCTTGAAGTCGTGGAAGCGGTAGGCAATGCCCTGCTGTTCGAGCCAGGTACGCGCCTTCTTGACGGTGTCGCAGTTGGGGATGCCGTACAGGATGATTGCCATCAGACGTTGAGCGTGAATTCGGTGAAGGTCGGGCCGTCGTCCTTTTTGGGTTCCGGCTCCGGTTCGGGCTTTTTGCCCTGGGCGTTGTTGATCAGCCAGTAAAGGTTGCTGGCGGAGTCGGCGTTGGCGAGCGCTTCTTCCTGGGTGACGACATCGTCCTGGATCATCTGCATCAGCGCCTGTTCGAAGGTCTGCGAGCCGGGCGCCATGCTTTTCTCGAGAGCTTCCTTGATCTGGCCGATCTCGCCCTGTTCGATCAGCTCCGCCACATGCCGGGTGTTGAGCAGCACCTCGACCGCCGCGCGGCGGCCGCCGTCTTTCGCGGCCACGAGCCGCTGCGAGATGATCGCCCTGATGGTCGATGCCAGATCCGGCAGCAGCGAAGGCCGGGTCTCCAGCGGATAGAAGTTGATGATGCGGGTCAGCGCCTGGTAGCTGTTGTTGGCGTGCAGCGTGGCCACCACCAGGTGCCCGGACTGCGCATACGCAAGCGCCGCGCCCATGGTCTCCTTGTCGCGGATCTCGCCGATCAGGATGCAGTCCGGCGCCTGGCGCAACGCGTTCTTGAGCGCCACCTGCAGCGTTTCGGCATCGCTGCCGATCTCGCGCTGGTTGACAATGGACTTCTTGTTCTTGAACAGAAATTCGATCGGGTCTTCCAGGGTGAGGATATGGCCTGTCCTGAACGTGTTGCGATGGTCGAGCATCGCCGCGATCGTGGTCGACTTGCCGGAACCGGTGGAGCCGACGACCAGAACCAGCCCGCGCTTCTCCATGATGACGTCGGCCAGGACCGGCGGCACGTGCAGGTCGGCCAGGCGCGGGATGTCGCCCGGGATGTAGCGGAACACCGCGGAGAGGCTGCCGCGTTGCCGGAACGCCGAAAGCCGGAAGCTGCCCAGGCCGGTGACCGGTATGCCCATGTTCAGCTCGTTGCGCTCTTCCAGTTCCTGCATCTGCCGAGGGGTGGTCACTTCCGACAACAGCGCCTTGATGGTCGGGCCGTCCATCTTCTGCTGGTTGACGGGCACCAGGTTGCCGTTGATCTTGATCTGGATCGGCGAGTTCACCGTGATGAACAGGTCCGATGCCTTCTTTTCCTTCATCAACTGGAACAGACGGTCCATTGCCATGTTGTGCTCCCTGGGCAGGTGTTCTTGTCGGACGCCGGTCAGGCTTCGCGCAGCAGCTCGTTGATGCCGGTCTTGGCACGCGTCTTGGCATCGACGCGCTTGACGATGACCGCGCAGTACAGGCTGTACTTGCCGTCTGCGGAGGGCAGGCTGCCGGAGACGACCACCGAGCCCGCGGGAATCCGGCCGTAGCTGACTTCGCCCGTCGCACGGTCATAGATCTTGGTCGACTGGCCGATGTACACGCCCATCGAGATCACCGAATTCTCCTCGACGATCACGCCTTCGACGATTTCCGAGCGGGCACCGATGAAGCAGTTGTCCTCGATGATGGTCGGGTTGGCCTGCATCGGTTCCAGCACGCCGCCGATGCCCACGCCGCCGGACAGGTGGACGTTCTTGCCGATCTGGGCGCAGGAGCCGACGGTGGCCCAGGTGTCGACCATCGTGCCTTCGTCGACGTAAGCGCCGATGTTGACGTAGGACGGCATCAGTACGACGTTCCGGCCAATGAAGCTGCCCCGGCGCGCCACCGCGGGCGGCACCACGCGGAAACCGCCGGCGGCGAAGTCCTCGGCGCTATAGCCAGCGAACTTGGTCGGCACCTTGTCGTAGAACTGCATGCTGTCGCCGGCCGGCATGGGGACGTTGTCTTCCAGGCGGAACGACAGCAGCACGGCCTTCTTGACCCACTGGTTCACCACCCAGCTGCCGCTGTCCTTCTGCGCGACGCGCAGCGTGCCCTGGTTCAGCTGTTCGATGACATGGGCGACGGCGTCGCGCACTTCGGCGGGCGCCGACTTCGGGGAGAAATTGGCACGGTCTTCCCATGCCTGGTCGATGAGCTGTTGGAGTTGTTGAGTCATAGCGGTTTGTTGCCGGGTTGATGGATGATCAGGATAGGGTGCTGGCAAAGGCGACGATGCGACGGGCGGCCTCAAGACACTCGTCGACCTCGGCAACCAGTGCCATGCGGATGCGGTTGCGCCCGGGATTGGTGCCGTGCGCGTCGCGCGCGAGGTAGCTGCCGGGCAGGACCGTCACATTATATTCGGCGTACAGACGCCTCGCGAACTCGGTGTCCGAGATGGCCGCGCGCTTGTCGACCCGGGCCCAGAGATAGAAGCCGGCATCGGGCAGCGCGACGTCGAGCACCTCCTGCAGCATCGGCGTGACCTGGCTGAATTTCGCGATGTACTTTGCGCGATTCTCCTCGACATGCCGTTCGTCGTTCCAGGCCGCGACCGATGCGGCCTGCACCGGGGGCGACATCGCACCGCCGTGATAGGTGCGATACAACAGGAATCGCTTCAGGATGGCGGCATCACCGGCGACGAAGCCGGAACGCATGCCCGGCACGTTCGAGCGCTTGGACAGGCTGGAGAAGACCACCAGCCGCGGATAGCCGTCGCGCCCGAGCTGCTGCGCCGCTTCCATGGCGCCGAGGGGTGCGTCGGCGGTGAAGTAGATCTCGGAATAGCACTCGTCGGAAGCGATCACGAAACCGTAGCGGTCCGACATCGCGAACAGTTCCTTCCAGTCATCCAACGTGAGCACCGCACCGGTCGGATTGCCCGGGGAGCAGACGTAAAGCAGTTGCACGCGCGGCCAGACGTCGGCCGGCACGCTGCGGAAATCCGGCGCAAAGTTGCGCCCGGGGTCCGAGTTCATGAAATAGGGCTCGGCGCCGGCGAGATAGGCGGCGCCTTCGTAGATCTGATAGAACGGATTGGGGGACATGACGAGCGCGCCCGGTATCGGGTCGATGACCGCCTGGGCCAGTGCGAACAGCGCCTCCCGCGATCCGTTCACCGGCAGCACCTGCGTGGCCGGGTCGACCTGCGCGAGCCGGTAGCGCCGCTGCAGCCAGCCGGCGATGGCAGCGCGAAGCGCTTCGTTCCCCTGCGTGCTCGGATAGGCCGCCAGGCCGCCGAGGTTGGCCGACAGGGCTTCCTTGATGAAGGCGGGCGTCGGGTGTTTCGGTTCGCCGATGCCCAGGCTGATGGCCGGATAGGCACCGGCGGGGGTGACGCCCGCGAACAGCTGCTTCAGTTTTTCAAACGGATAGGGTTGTAATTTGTTTAAGAGCGGATTCACTGGCAGGGGCTCGGCTTGACGTTGTCGATGCAAAAACACCAAAGGCGGAATTATACCGCCGGCATCTCCGTCACGCCTGTAAATCCCTGCCCGAAAATGCTGTCCGCGAGACTCGAAATGATATGATAGGCGCCTTTCGCGAGGGCGCTTTCGCCGCCTGCATTTACTGGAACAGTCGATAACGTGCGTCTAAATTCAATCAAATTATCGGGATTCAAGTCTTTCGTGGATCCCACGAATTTCCAGGTGCCGGGCCAGCTGGTCGGCGTCGTCGGCCCCAACGGCTGCGGCAAGTCCAACATCATGGATGCGGTACGCTGGGTGCTGGGCGAATCCAAGGCCTCCGAACTGCGCGGCGAGTCGATGCAGGACGTGATCTTCAACGGGTCGACGAGCCGCAAGCCGGCGGGCCGCGCATCGGTCGAGCTGGTGTTCGACAATGCGGACGGGCGCGCCGCGGGCCAGTGGGGCCAGTATGCGGAGATCGCGGTCAAGCGCACCCTGACGCGCGACGGCACCTCGTCCTACTACATCAACAACCAGGCGGTGCGCCGGCGCGACATCCAGGACATCTTCCTCGGCACCGGCCTCGGACCGCGCGCGTACGCGATCATCGGGCAGGGCATGATCTCGCGCATCATCGAAGCCCGTCCGGAAGACCTGCGCATCTTCCTGGAGGAAGCTGCCGGCGTCTCCAAGTACAAGGAACGCCGCCGCGAGACCGAGAACCGCCTGCATGACACGCGCGAGAACCTGACCCGCGTCGAGGACATCCTGCGCGAGCTGAACAGCAATCTCGAAAAGCTGGAGTCGCAGGCGGCGGTTGCGCAGAAGTTCCACGCGCTGCAGGCGGATCAGGACGAGAAGCAGAAGCTGCTCTGGCTGTTGCGCAAGAACGAGGCGAAGGTCGAGCAGGAAAAATTCTTCCGCGACATCGAGAAGGCCCAGATCGAGCTCGAAGAGCAGACCGCCAAGCTGCGGCATGTCGAGACCGAGCTGGAGCACATGCGACAGGCGCATTATGCGGCCGGCGACCGCATGCACACCGCGCAAGGCCATCTTTACCAGACTAATTCCGAAATCGGCAGCCTCGAAGCCCAGATCCGCTTCGTCGTCGAATCGCGCAACCGGCTGCAGTCGCAGCTCAATTCACTGACCGCACAGCGCGACCAGTGGCAGCGGCAGGGCCAGCAGCAGCAGGAAGAACTGGCCGAAGCGGAGATGCACCTCGAAGAACACGGCATGCGCGTCGAGCAGGCGCAGCACGCCGCGCAAAGCCAGCACGACAACCTGCCGGCGCTGGAGCAGGCATGGCGCGAATCCCAGCTCAAGACTACTGAATCGCGTTCGCGCATCATGCAGGCGCAGCAGCAGATCGAGCTCGAGTCGGCGCACCAGCGCAATGCTTCCGGCATCCTTGCCAATCTCGCGTCGCGGCGCGAGCGCCTGATGCAGGAAAAGAACGGCATGGCGATGCCCGACAGTACCCATCTCGCCAACCTGAAGGCGCAGCTGGAGGAAAAGCAGGCGGCGCTGGAAGAGGCGCGCGAGCAGATGGAGGCCGCGCAGGAGCAGCAGCCCGTGCTGGAAGACGAACGGCGCGCCGCGCAACAGCAGGTCAACACCGAGACGGC
This sequence comes from Noviherbaspirillum sp., assembly GCF_036563305.1. Taxonomy (GTDB): domain Bacteria; phylum Pseudomonadota; class Gammaproteobacteria; order Burkholderiales; family Burkholderiaceae_D; genus Noviherbaspirillum. Next base: position 119,309 of record NZ_DATCMQ010000017.1, read on the forward strand.
AAACAATGCGCAACTGGAGGCCCGCCTGAGCGCGCTGCGCCAGCTGCAGGAAAACGTGCAGACCCAGGGCAAGGTGCAGCCATGGCTGAAGAAGCACGAACTCGGCGAGCTGCCCCGGCTGTGGCAGAAGCTGCACATCGACCAGGGCTGGGAGACCGCGCTGGAATCGGTGCTGCGCGAGCGCACGTCGGCGCTGGAGATGTCCAACCTGGACTGGGCCAAGGCCTTCTTCAGCGACGCGCCGCCGGCAAAACTGGCGTTGTACACCACGAATGGCGCGACCGCCGCAAACACCGAGGCGCCGGCCGGCCTGAAGCCGCTTCTCGGCCTGCTGCAACTGAACGATCCCGGCCTGCGTGCGTTGCTGCAGGACTGGCTGCATGGTGTCTATGTGGCGGAGGACGTGCAGGCGGCTTTCGTCGATCGCACCAAGCTGCCGGTGGGCGGGTATTTCGTCACCCGTCAGGGACATGTCGTCGGCCGCGCCAGCGTCCGCTTCTATGCCTCGGATTCCGAGCAGGACGGCATGCTGGCGCGCCAGCAGGAAATCGAGAACATCACCAAGCAGCTGCGCGCCCAGCAGATGCTGGCCGACGAGGCGAAGTCGCGTGCGGTCCGCGCCGAGTCGGCGCTGACCCAGGCGACGCAGCGGCTGCAGGAACTGCGGCAGCGTGTCGGCGTGCTGACCCAGGCCGTGCACGGCCTGCAGCTCGACGTGATGAAGCTGACCGAAGTGCAGGAGCGGTTCAACCAGCGCAGCACCCAGATCGAATCCGACCTGGCCGAGATCGCCGCGCAGGAAGCCGAACAGCAGCAGGCGAAAGCGGAATCCGAAGCGAAGTTCGAGCAGCTCGACATCGAGCTGGCCGCGTTGCAGGAGGCGCATGAAAACGGCCAGACGGATTACCTGGCGAAGGAGCAGCAGCTCAATGACGCGCGCCAGCGCCTGCGCGAACTGGAGCGCGCCGCGCAGGAAGCGGAATTCGCGGAGAAGTCGCACCGCAACAAGATCGACGAACTCAAGCGCAGCATTGCCACCGCCGTCGAGCAGTCGGCGCAGCTGTTTGCCAGCATGCAGCAGGGCCACCTGGAGCTCGAGAGCCTCGATGACCAGGCGGCACAGGCGGGATTGCAGACATTGCTCGACCGCCGCTCCGAGCAGGAGCGCGCGCTGGCCGACGCACGGCACGAGCTGGATCAGCTGACGCAGAAGCTGCGCCATGCCGAGGAGGCACGGATGCAGTCCGAGCGCAGCCTGCAGCCGATGCGCGACCGCATCATGGAACTGCAGCTGAAGGAACAGGCGGCGCGCCTCAACCAGGAGCAGTACGCGCAGCAGCTGGCCGAAGCACAGGCCGACGAGGCCGCACTGGCCGAGAAACTGGACCCGGAGATGCGGCCTTCATATCTGCAGGGCGAGGTCACGCGACTGAACAATGCCATCGCCGCGCTCGGCGCGGTCAACCTGGCCGCGCTGGACGAGCTGGCCCAGGCATCGGAGCGCAAGAACTTCCTCGATGCCCAGCATGCCGACCTGACCGAGGCGATCACGACACTGGAAGATGCGATCAACAAGATCGACAAGGAGACCCGCGATCTGCTGCAGGACACCTTCGACAAGGTCAACAAGCACTTCGGCGAGCTGTTCCCGGTGTTGTTCGGCGGCGGTCAGGCCAAGCTGATCATGACCGGCGAGGAAATCCTCGACTCGGGCGTGCAGGTGATGGCCCAGCCTCCCGGCAAGAAGAACGCCACGATTCACCTGCTGTCAGGCGGGGAAAAGGCGCTGACGGCAACGGCACTGGTGTTCTCGATGTTCCAGCTGAACCCGGCACCGTTCTGCCTGCTGGACGAGGTGGACGCGCCGCTGGACGATGCCAATACCGAACGCTTCTGCAACATGGTCAAGCGCATGTCGTCGCAGACGCAATTCCTTTTCATCTCGCATAACAAGATCGCGATGGAGATGGCTCAGCAGTTGATCGGGGTGACGATGCAGGAGCAGGGCGTATCCCGCATCGTTGCGGTGGACATGGAATCGGCGGCGAACTTCGCAAGCGAGGCGCAGGCTGCGTGACGTCCGCCGCTGCGCGATTCAGTTGCGGGCGGAACGGGCGAGCGCGGCGCGCTTCTGGTAATAGGCGACGTTCATCTGCGCCTCGCGTGCCCGCTGCAGCTCGATGTCGGCACACATCAGGTAGTGGCGTTCGGCGCGCTGCAGCCACCAGTTCTGCAGGCCACGCACCAGCGGACTCAGCGACAGCATTGCCAGTTCAGGCAACCTGACTTCCTTCGATGCAGGTATGTCAAACCTTGATTTGCTAGTGTGCGTGTTCATGGCTGGTCCTCGTATTGTTGGTTCCCACCCGGAGCTTGAATAATGTGTTCTTCCGGAGCAGTTGTTATTCTTCTGGCGTGCAAGCCCGGCGGCATTGAGCCGGCTCAACCGCTTACCCCAAGGGATTGGGCAACGCTCAATTCCACCCGTACATTTTTTCCCGAAAGCACGTTTCGGTTGATCGTCCGTGCCTGTCCTCGTCTGCTTCGGGCTGTCCGTCTTGACAACTTTATTTGTGGCTACTACCCTGAGCCCCTTGCCGCACCGGCGGCCGGCATCCAGCGCGTCAGACGGCGCACGACCGGCCGCCACCGCTCTCCTAAGATTCCTATGATGATCCGACCAGCGACAACAACACCGGTGGGCGACTGCGCCGCCGATCAAACCACCCGTCGGGGACCAGCGAAATGACCGAACTCCAGGCAAGCCTGCTCGCCATCGGCGGCACCATCGTCGTCGGCGTGTTCGGCTATAACAAGTGGCAGGAACACAAGGCGAAGAAAGCCGTTCAGCGGGCCTTCGCGTCAGAGCACGACGACGTGCTGATGTCCCCGCCGGGAGAACCGGCTGCCCGCGTGGAGGAGCGCCAGGAGCCGATGTTCGGGCAGGCGGTGCAACAGGACCCAACTTCGCAGGCCCCCGAGGCGAATGATGCGGCGCCTGCGGTCGTCGCGGAAGGCGTGGCGCCGCTGCAGGCGGAGGGCGGCGCGGCCGAACCGGCTGCGGAAGCGCCGGCGGAAGTGCCGCAGAAGCCGCAGAAACCGCTTCCCATCGATGAACTGATCGACTGCCCGATTCCGCTGGATCTGGAAGCGCCGGTGCGCGGGGATCGCCTGCTGTCCAAGTTGCAGGGACTGAGCCACGTCGGCAACAAGCCCGTGCATTTCGTCGGCCAGCGCGAGGATGGCAACTGGGACGAGATCGCACACGGCAATCTCTACTATGGCCTGTATGCCGGCGTGCAGCTGGCCAATCGCAGCGGACCGCTCAACGAGATCGAGTATTCGGAGCTGATCAGCCGCTTGCGCCAGCTGGCCGACGAGATCGACGCGGAGCCGGCAGTGCCTGACATGAAGGATGTGATGGGCCAGGCCCGCGCCCTGCACCAGTTCGTGGCCGAATACGATGCGCAGCTGAGCGTGAACGTGCAGGGCAAGGGCGCCCCGTGGGCGATCGGCACTTTGCTCGGCGCGCTGGAGCGGCAGGGCTTCGACCTCCGTCCGGACGGGCGGCTGGTGATGCCGGATGGCGAGGGGGGCGTGCTGTTTTCCGTGTCGACCAATGTCACGCTCGCAGCCGAAACCACGTCGCGCCTGACGCTGCTGCTCGACGTGCCGCGAGTGGCGCCGTCCCACGACGGCTTCGGCGCGATGACCGCGTGCGCGCGGATGCTCGCCGCCCGCCTCGACGGCGCGGTGGTGGATGACAGCAATCAGCCGCTGACGGATGCCGCGCTGGCGGATATCGCACAGCAGGTCAATGACTTCTACGGACAGATGGACAATGCGCAGGTGCCGGCCGGTTCCGCCCGCGCGCTTCGCCTGTTCAGCTGACGATGCAACCCGACCTGTTTTCGGCGGGCGCCGAGCCGCCCGAAGCGCAAGACAACTGGGCCGAACGCGCGGCATGGCTGCAGGCAGAACTCAACCGGCACAGCCACGCGTATTACGTCCTCGATGCGCCGACCATTCCGGATGCCGAGTATGACCGGATGTTCCAGGAATTGGTGCAGCTGGAACAGGCGCATCCCGATCTCATCACACCCGACTCGCCGACCCGCCGCGTCGGTGGCGCCGTGCTGCCCGAATTCTCGCCGGTGCGTCACACGGTGCCAATGCTCTCGATCCGGACCGAGACCGCTACCACCGAGGGCGGCGCCCGGGCGTTTGACGCGCGGGTGCGGCGCGAACTGGACCTCGCGGCCGACGGCAGGCCGATCGAATACGCAGCGGAACTCAAGTTCGACGGCCTGGCCATCAACCTGCGCTACGAACAGGGGCTGCTGATGCAGGCCGCGACCCGCGGCGACGGCGCCACCGGCGAGGACGTCACGCAGAACATCCGCACGATCCGGCAGATTCCATTGCGCCTGAAAGGCTGCAAGGCGCCCGTGCTCGAAGTGCGCGGCGAGGTCTACATGCGGCGCGACGATTTCGAACGCATGAACGAGCGGCAGCGCGAGAAGGGCGAGAAGACCTTCGTCAATCCGCGCAATGCCGCGGCAGGCGCGGTACGGCAGCTGGACCCCGCGATTGCTGCGCAGCGGCCCCTGAGTTTTTTTGCATACGGCCTGGGTGACGTGCAGGGCTGGCAGGTGCCGGATACCCACGGCGGCATGCTCGATGCCTTCGAGAAGATGGGGTTGCCGGTGAATGCGGAGCGCCGCGTGGTGCGGGGCGCCGACGGTCTTGTCGCATTCCATGCGCATGTTGCGTCGATTCGCGACCAGCTGCCTTTCGACATCGACGGCGTCGTCTACAAGGTCAACAGCGTTGCACTGCAGCGCCGCCTCGGCTTTGTTTCGCGGGAACCGCGGTGGGCCGTCGCGCACAAGTATCCGGCGCAGGAGCAGATGACGGTGGTGCGCGACATCGACGTGCAGGTCGGGCGTACCGGCAAGCTCACCCCGGTCGCCAAGCTCGAGCCGGTATTCGTGGGCGGCGTGACCGTGACCAACGCCACTTTGCACAACGAGGACGAGACCCGCAGGAAGGACGTGCGGGTCGGTGATACCGTCATCGTGCGCCGCGCCGGCGACGTCATCCCGGAAGTGGTCGGCGTGGTGCTGGAGAAGCGACCGGCGGATGCCGGCGCGTCGTTCAGCATGTACAACCGCCTGCACGGCAAATGCCCGGTGTGCGGCAGCCATATCGACCGCGAGGAGGGCGAGGCCGACTGGCGCTGCACCGGGGGGCTGGTGTGCGCCGCGCAGCGCAAGCAGGCGATTGCCCATTTCGCCGGCAGGCGCATGATGGACATCGAAGGCCTTGGCGACCGCTATATCGAGAACCTGGTCGATCTCGGCTACGTGCACAGCATTGCGGATCTCTACAGGCTGCGCCTGGAGGATTTGCTGGAAATGAAGCGCCGCGCCGACGAACGCGACGGCATCACGCCGGAGACGGTCCAGAAGGGCAAGATCGCGACACGCTGGGCGGAGAATCTGCTCGACGCGATCGAGGCGAGCAAGACGCCGCCGCTGGAACGGCTGCTGTTTGCGCTGGGCATCCGCCACGTTGGCGAAACGACAGCCAAGACGCTCGCCGACTGGCTCGGCTCGCTGCATCATATCCGCCGGGCGCCGGCGCCGTTGCTGAAGGTCCTGCCGGACATCGGTGCGACCGTGGCCGAATCCATCGCCGATTTCTTTGCCGAGCCGAAGAACCAGGAAGCGATCGACAAGCTGCTCGAGGCGCAGGTGAAACCGGCTGGCGAACATGCGCCGAATGCCAAGCTGGCAGCCCGGCTCGCGGCCGCCGAGCTGCTGGCGGCGCTAGGCATTCCGAAAATCACCCTGGTGCGCGCGCGCCAGGCCGCGGAACGCGGGGTCACCCTTGCTGCTCTGCAGGACGCCGGGCGGGTCCAGGCGCTGCAGCTTCCCGATGCACTGGCGACACCGCTGCTCGGATGGCTGACGGAGGAGGACAATCGACGCCTGGCGGCATCCCTCGATGCGCTGGTCGCCGAACTGCTGGCCGGGCTTCCCGGGGAGGCCGCCACCGAAGGCCACCTGACAGGCAAGACCTTCGTGCTGACCGGCACGCTGCCGACCCTCACCCGCGATGAAGCGGCGGCGATGATCGAGGCCGCGGGCGGCAAGGTCGCCGGTTCGGTGTCGAAGAAAACCAGCTACGTGGTGGCTGGCGAAGAGGCCGGCAGCAAGCTGGCCAAGGCGCAGGAGCTGGGCGTTGCCATCCTCGACGAGGCGGGCCTGCGGCAACTGCTGGAGAAGGCATGAAGACAGTCAGAAAGGCGGTATTCCCGGTCGCGGGACTCGGTACCCGCTTCCTCCCCGCGACCAAGGCGCAGCCGAAGGAAATGCTGCCGGTGGTGGACAAGCCGCTGATCCAGTATGCGGTGGAGGAGGCGGTGGCTGCCGGCGTGACCGAACTGGTGTTCATCACCGGCCGCAACAAGCGTGCGATCGAGGACCATTTCGATGCGGCGCACGAACTCGAGGCACAGCTCGAGGCCGACGGCAAGACGCAGCTGCTGGAGGCCCTGCGCGGCACCATCCCGCGCAACATCCATTGCATCTTCATTCGCCAGCCGGCACCGCTCGGCCTCGGCCACGCGGTGTTGTGCGCCCGCCCGGTCATCGGCGACGAACCCTTTGCCATCCTGCTGGCCGATGATCTGATGGACGTCGACCAAGGCGTCCCGCCGGTAATGGCCCAGATGACGCAGCGGTACGCGCAGGAAGGGGTTAGCATGCTGGCGGTGCAGGAGGTGCCGCGCGCCGAGACCCGCCAGTACGGCATCGTCAGCAGCGAGCCCTATCGGCCGCATTTGGAAAGGATGCGGGCAATCGTGGAGAAGCCGGCCCCCGAATCCGCGCCGTCGACACTCGCCGTGGCTGGTCGCTACCTGCTGACCCCGCGCGTTTTCGAACACCTGGCGCGCATCGAGAAGGGCGCCGGCGGCGAGATCCAGCTCACGGACGGCATTGCCGCGCTGTTGCAGGAAGAACCGGTGCTTGCCCACCGCTTTGACGGACGGCGCTACGACTGCGGTTCCAAGCTGGGCTACCTCCAGGCCACGGTGGCCATGGCCCTGAAGCATCCGGAAGTCGGCGAAGAATTCGGTGCGTACCTGCGGGGCCGCCAATGACGGTGCGGCAGATTCTGAAGATGGGCGATCCACGGCTGCTGCGGCAGGCCGAACCGGTCACGGAATTCGACACGCCCGCGCTGCATGCGCTGATCGCCGACATGTTCGACACGATGCATGCCGCCAGCGGCGCCGGTCTGGCGGCCCCGCAGATCGGCGTCAACCTGCAGCTGGTGATCTTCGGTTTTCGCCGGAACGACCGGTATCCGGAGGCACCGCCGGTGCCGGAAACAGTGCTGCTGAACCCGGTGCTGACCCCATTGGGCACGGATACCGAAGAAGGGTGGGAGGGCTGCCTGTCGGTCCCCGGCATGCGTGGCATGGTCCCGCGCTGGACGCGTCTCCGGTATGAGGGCGTGGATCAGTACGGGAAGCCGGTGGTGCGGGAGGCGGACGGCTTCCACGCCCGTGTGGTGCAGCACGAATGCGATCATCTGGCGGGCATCCTCTACCCGATGCGGATAAAGGATTTCTCCCGTTTCGGCTTCACCGAGGTCCTGTTTCCGGGACTCGATCCCGCCGCCGACGACTGATCAGAAGGTTTCGTCGGGCCGCAGGTAGCGCCACTGGCCGGGCGGCAGGTCCCCCAGCAGCACGCGGCCGATGCGCACCCGCTTCAGGCCCGTCACCTTCAGGCCGACGGCTTCGCACATGCGCCGTATCTGGCGCTTGCGGCCTTCCTTCAGCGTAAAGCTCAGCTGGTCCTCGTTCTGCCACTTGACCTTTGCCGGCAGGAGCTTCTTCCCGTCCAGCGACAGGCCGTGATTGAGCAGCCTGAGGTCGCTGTCCGGCAGGCGTCCGCCGCGCGTGTACTGCACGCGCACCAGGTATTCCTTTTCGATGCTGCCGTTCTCGCCGACCAGCTGCTTGGCGATGCGGCCGTCCTGGGTCAGCACCAGCAGGCCGACCGAGTCGATATCGAGGCGGCCCGCCGGCACCAGGCTGCGCAGTTGCGACGGATGGAACTGGGTTGGCGTCTTGTCTTCCTTCCAGCGGCTTTCGGGTGTGACCAGGGTCACGGCGGGCTTGTAGCCGTCCTCGGCCTGTCCGCTGACAAAGCCGACCGGCTTGTTGAGCAGCACGGTGACGCGCCGCGCCTGCTGCGCACTTGCCTGTCGGTCCACGGTGACCCGCTGGTGCGGCAGGACCTTGCTGCCGAGTTCGGATACGACGACGCCGTCGACACGCACCCACCCACGCGCGATCCACTCGTCGGCTTCACGACGGGAGCACAGTCCGAGCTCGGACATGCGCTTGGAAAGGCGAAGGGGTTCGTCAGATGGGGAAGCTGGATTCATGATGGATTTTTCAGACGCGCAGGGCTTCCAGCAGTTCGGTCTCCAGCTGGATCTGGCTGCGCGCGTTATTGAGCACCGGGCCGTCGACCAGGAACACGTCCTCCACCCGTTCCCCGAGCGTCATGATCTTGGCGGTGTGGAGGTTGATCCGGTATTTGGCCAGCACGTTGGCAATGGAATAAAGCAGGCCGTTGCGGTCGTTCGCCGATACCGACAGCAGGTAGTACTGTCCGCGCTCGTCCGGACGCAGGTCCACCGTCGGCGTCACCGGGAAGGTGCGCGACAGGCGCGAGAGGCGGCCCTTGACCGGCGGCGGCAGATCGGCACGATCGTCCAGCAGCCGGGTCAGCTCATGCTCGACCAGGCTGATGATGTCGCGGTAGCTGTTGGCAAAGGCGGGTTCGGTCACCAGGAAGGAGTCGAGCGCATAGCCGTGCCGCGTGGTATGGATCTTGGCATCGAGGATGCTGAAGTTCTTGCGATCGAAGTAGCTGCAGATGCGCGCGAACAGATCGGGCTGGTCCTTCACATACACGGCCACCTGGATGCCTTCGCCGATCGGCGCCAGGCGCGCCTTCACCACCGGCACCGGGCTGTCGATCTTGTCGAAGAAGCTGCGCGTCTGCCAGGCGATGTCCGCGGCGTCGTGGCGCAGGAAATACGCAACGTCGAGCTGCTGCCACAACCGGGCATGGGCGTTCTCGGGCAGGCCGTACAGGCGCAGGCTCCTGAGCGCCTCGGTCTGCCGGTTGCGCAGTTCGCGGTCGGCCGAGTGGTCCTCGCCGCCAAGCACCCGCAGCGTCATCCGATAGAGGTCTTCCAGCAGCTTGCCCTTCCAGGCGTTCCAGACCTTCGGACTGGTGCCGCGGATATCCGCAACGGTCAGCAGGTAGAGCGCGGTCAGGTGCCGCTCATCCCTGACCACGGCGGCAAAACTGCGGATCACGTCCGGATCGGACAAGTCCTGCTTCTGCGCCACCTGCGACATGGTCAGGTGGTGTTCGACCAGGAAGACGACCAGGTCGGTGTCTTCCTTCGACAGGTTATGGTCGGTGCAGAAGCGACGCGCATCCGCCTTGCCGAGTTCGGAGTGGTCGCCGCCGCGGCCTTTGGCAATGTCATGGAACAGCGCCGCGATGTACAGCAGCCAGGGTTGCGCGAAGTTTGCCATCAACTGGCTGCAGAACGGATATTCGTGCGCATGCTCGGTCATCGTGAAGCGGCGCACGTTGCGCACGACCATCAGGATGTGCTGGTCCACCGTGTAGACGTGGAACAGGTCATGCTGCATCTGGCCGACGATGCGGCGGAAGTTCGGCAGGTAGCGACCGAGCACGCTGGTCTGGTTCATCCCCCGCAGCGCATGGGTAATGCCGCGCGGCGCCTGGATGATCTGGAGGAACAGCGCGCGGTTGACCGGGTCGCGCCGGAACTTGCCGTCGATATGGAGGCGCGCATGCCACAGCGCGCGCAAGGTGCGGGCCGTCATGCCGTTCAGGTCCGGGCGCTGGGCCAGCAGCAGGAACACCTCCAGCATCGCCGAGGGCGAGGCCTCGAAGGTGTCGTCGTGCGCGATATCGATCAGCCCGTTGATCTCGTTGAAGCGCTCATTCACGGGCTGCGGCGTGCCGGCGCGCGGGAACAGCTGCGCTTCGATGTTCTGCAGCATGATGGTGTTGAGCTGCGTGACCGCCTTTGCTGCCCAATAGTAGCGCTGCATCAGGTACTCGCTTGCGCGGCGCGTCTCGGTGGTCTCGAAGCCGAGCGCCTCCGCGATCGGCGTCTGAACGTCGAACACCAGCCGGTCCTCGCGCCGGCCGGTGTGAATGTGCAGCCGGATGCGAATATCCTTGAAGGCGCGCTCCTTCTGGCTGAGCTGGCGCGCCTCGGTCGGCGTGATCAGGCCGCGTTCGGCCAGCTTGCGCCACGAATCGCCGAGACCGGCCGCCTTCGCCACCCACAGGATCACCTGCAGGTCGCGCAGCCCGCCCGGGCTTTCCTTGCAGTTCGGCTCCAGGCTGTAGGGCGTGTCCTCGTACTTCACATGCCGCTGGCGCAGCTCGAGCGTCTTGGCCTGGAAGAACGCCTGGGGATTGAGGGCGGCCGTGTGCCGCTCCTGCAGAAACTGGAACAGCTTGCGATTGCCGGTGATGAGCCGCGCTTCGAGCAGGCTGGTCTGGACCGTGATGTCGGCTGCCGATTCAGTCAGGCACTCGTCCACAGTCCGTATGCTGTGGCCGATTTCCAGCCCGATGTCCCAGAACAGCTGGACCAATTCCTCCAGCTTCTGTTTCATGGCCGCGTCCGGCGCGCCTTCTAGCAGGATCAGCACGTCCACGTCGGAATGCGGGAAAAGTTCGCCGCGCCCGTAGCCGCCTACCGCGACCAGCGCCGCGGAAGTCGGCAGCCGGTATTCCTGCCAGGCGCGGATGAGGGCGGCATCGACGTTCTGGCGCAGGCTGGCCAGCAACTTCTCGGCCTTGCCATCCTGCTGGTAGGCCGAAATCACCGCCTGCCGCCCGCCCTTGAGCTGCTCCTTGAGCGTCAGTGCGAGGGGCGGCATGGTTCAGGCCGCGGTGGTCTGCGCGGCGGCGGCGTTCTGGATGAAGGCGGGCGGCGCAGGCATGCCGGGGGAAACCGTGAGCACCTCGTACCCGGTCTCGGTCACCAGCACCGTATGCTCCCATTGCGCGGAAAGGCTGCGATCCTTGGTCTTGATGGTCCAGCCGTCGCCCATTTCCCGAATCTCCCGGCGGCCGGCATTGATCATCGGCTCCACCGTGAAGATCATGCCGGCGACGAGCTTTTCGAGCGTTCCGGGGCGGCCGTAATGCAGTACCTGCGGCTCTTCGTGGAAGATCTTGCCGATGCCATGGCCGCAGAATTCGCGCACGACGCTGTAGCCGGCCTTTTCCGCGTGCTGCTGGATCACGTAGCCGATGTCGCCGAGATGGGCACCTGGCCTGATCTTGGAAATGCCCAGCCACATGCATTCGTAGGTGACTTCCGCCAGGCGCTTCGCGAGGATGGACGGCTCGCCGACGAAGAACATCCGGCTGGTGTCCCCGTGGTAGCCGTCCTTGATCACGGTGATGTCGATATTGAGCGCGTCGCCGTTCTTCAGCACCTTGTCGCCGGGGATGCCATGGCAGACCACGTCGTTGAGCGAGGTGCAGATGGCCTTGGGGAACGGGGTGTAGCCCGGCGGGCAATAGTTGAGCGGCGCCGGAATCGTGCCCTGAACATCGGTCATGTATTCATGGCAAAGCCGGTCCAGCTCGCCAGTGGTCACGCCCGGCTTGATGTACGGCGCAATGAAATCGAGCACTTCGGCGGCGAGCCGGCCGGCGACGCGCATGCCCTTGATGTCGTCTTCGGTCTTGATGTTGATGGAGCCCATGGCAGATCTTGATACGCCTGAAGCGTGAGGAATAGTCAATGCGAAATTATAGACGACGGGGCTGAGTTCCGCAGGACCGCGGTCCGTCGCAGCCTTGAACAAACCCGGCGAGTTGGGGTAGAATCTCGGGTTAGCTTGGAGTGTCTTCAAGCGAAACCCGTTCCAAATCGCGAATCCGGTTCAAAAGGGTGCTCCGCCTCGGCGGAGTGACTGATCGGATTCCAGACCCAACCCTGGAGAAATTCATGTCCGTTACCATGCGCGAAATGCTGGAAGCAGGTGTCCACTTCGGCCACCAGACCCGCTTCTGGAACCCCAAGATGGCCCCCTATATCTTCGGTCATCGCAACAAGATTCATATCGTCAACCTGGAAAAGACCCTGGGCATGTACCAGGAGGCGATGAAGTACATCCGCCAGCTGGCATCCAACCGCGGCACCATCCTCTTTGTCGGCACCAAGCGCCAGGCACGCGACATCCTCGCAGCGGAAGCCCAGCGTGCGGGCATGCCTTACGTCGACCAGCGCTGGCTCGGCGGCATGCTGACCAACTTCAAGACCATCAAGACCTCCATCAAGCGCCTGAAGGACATGGAAGCGGCGATCGAGGACGGTTCGGTCGAGAAGCTGAGCAAGAAGGAAGGCCTGATGTTCCAGCGCGAGATGGAAAAGCTGCAAAAGTCCATCGGCGGCATCAAGGACATGGGCGGCATCCCCGATGCCATCTTCGTGATCGACGTCGGCTACCACAAGGGCGCAATCACCGAGGCCAGCAAGCTGGGCATCCCGGTGATCGGCGTGGTCGACACCAACCATTCTCCGGAAGGCGTGACCTACGTCATCCCGGGTAACGACGACTCGTCGAAGGCGATCACCCTGTACGCGCGCGGCGTTGCCGATGCCATCCTCGAGGGCCGCGCCAACGCGACCAACGACGTGCTGGATGCCGTCAAGGGCGGCGCCGACGAATTCGTCGAGGTCAGCAGCGAGCAGGCCTAACTGCCCTGCGCCTGAAGTGTCGGGCATCGAAAAAGGGGCAACAGCAGTTCGCCCCTTTTTTGTACCCGGCCTGAACGTATTTTGGATCGATGCGTCCGATGGACGCTCACTTTGATTAGGAGAATGACATGGCGGCAATTACCGCAGCGATGGTAGGCGAACTGCGCGCGAAGACCGACGCGCCGATGATGGAGTGCAAGAAGGCGCTGACCGAGGCTGAAGGCGACATGGCGCGTGCCGAAGAGATCCTGCGCGTCAAGCTGGGCAGCAAGGCTTCGAAGGCCGCTTCCCGCGTGACCGCGGAAGGTGTCGTCGCTGCCTACATCGCCAATGGCGTGGGCGCGCTGGTCGAAGTCAACTGCGAAACCGACTTCGTGACCAAGAACGAGGAATTCATCGCCCTGGCGAACACCACGGCGAAGCTGATCGCCGAAAAGAACCCGGCCGACGTCGCAGCCCTGTCCGCACTGGACGCCGGCGGCAAGACGCTCGACGAAGTGCGCGCCGCGCTGGTCGGCAAGATCGGCGAGAACATGTCGTTCCGCCGCTTCAAGCGCTACGAGACCGGCAGCAAGCTCGTCTCCTACCTGCACGGCACCCGCATCGGCGTCATCGTCGAGTTCGACGCTGCCGACGAACAGGTTGGCAAGGACGTTGCGATGCACGTTGCCGCAATGAAGCCGGTGGCGCTGTCGTCGAAGGACGTGCCTGCCGAGCTGATCGAGAAGGAGCGTTCGATCGCTTCCCAGAAGGCCGCCGAATCCGGCAAGCCGGCAGAGATCGTCGCCAAGATGGTCGAAGGCACCGTGCAGAAATACCTGAAGGAAGTATCGCTGCTCGACCAGCCGTTCGTGAAGAACGACAAGCAGACCGTCGAACAGATGCTGAAGGCTGCCGGCGCATCGGTGAAGTCGTTTACGATGTTCGTCGTCGGCGAAGGCATCGAGAAGAAGCAGGACGACTTTGCTGCAGAAGTCGCGGCCCAGGTGGCCGCTGCGAAGCAGGCGTAAGCGATACAGCGGGCCGAAAGGCCCGTTTTTACAGGCGCCCCGACTCTTGACGCCGGCGTCGGCCGTTACCGGTACGGTAGTTGGCGGAATTGCTATAGTTGCTATGCGACATGGTCTTATGCTGCGTCAAGCCCGGGTCGCGCCGGAACCGCCTGTTTTCATCTAATCTTAGCCACACGAAGGCGGGATGCGATGAGGCGGGCAAAAACGATTATCCATCTGAACCGGACAAATAGGAGTCCTGCCCATGACAAAACCGGCTTACAAGCGCGTCCTCCTCAAACTCTCTGGTGAAGCATTGATGGGCGACGACGCCTACGGCATCAATCGCGCAACCATAGAGCGCATGGTGGCGGACGTGGCCGAAGTGGCCAAGCTGGGAGTGGAGCTGGCGATTGTCATCGGCGGCGGAAACATCTTCCGCGGCGTTGCGCCGGGCGCGCAGGGAATGGACCGGGCAACGGCCGACTATATGGGCATGCTGGCCACGGTGATGAATTCCCTGGCGCTCGCCGATGCAATGCGGCAGGTCGGCATCACCGCGCGCGTGATGTCGGCAATCGCCATCGAACAGGTCGTCGAGCCGTACGTCCGCCCCAAGGCGCTGCAGTACCTGGAAGAGGGCAAGGTGGTGGTGTTCGCCGCCGGTACCGGCAACCCGTTCTTCACCACCGATACCGCCGCGGCCCTGCGTGGATCGGAAATCGGCGCGGAAATCGTGCTCAAGGCGACCAAGGTGGATGGCGTGTACACCGCCGATCCGAACAAGGACCGCAACGCAGTCCGGTACGCGACGATCACGTTCGACGAGGCGATCGCCAAGCATCTGCAGGTGATGGACGCGACCGCATTCGCCCTGTGCCGCGACCAGAAGCTGCCGATCAAGGTGTTCTCGATCGTCAAGCCGGGTGCGCTGAAGAACGTGATCCTCGGCGAGGATGAAGGAACCCTGGTTCACGTATAACTAGTCTTACTCGTAGCATGAGAGGAGTGCAGTATGTCAGTCGCTGACGTCAAGAAGAACGCCGAACAGAAGATGAACAAGTCGATCGAGACCCTCAAGGCCGACCTGGCAAAGGTCCGCACGGGCCGCGCCCATACCGGCATCCTCGATCACATCCAGGTGGATTACTACGGCACGCCGACGCAGATCAGCCAGGTCGCGAACGTGACGCTGATCGACGCGCGGACCATCGGCGTGCAGCCGTGGGAAAAGAAGATGGTGAACGTGATCGAGAAGGCGATCCGCGAGTCGGATCTCGGTCTCAATCCCGCCACCCAGGGCGACCTGATCCGGGTGCCGACGCCTGCGCTCACCGAGGAGCGCCGCAAGGAGATCGTCAAGCTCGTCAAGGGCGAAGGCGAGGATGCGAAGGTGGCGATCCGCAACATCCGCCGTGATGCCAACGAGGCGCTGAAAAAGCTGCTGAAGGACAAGGCTTGCTCCGAAGACGACGAGCGCCGCGCGCAGGACGACGTCCAGAAGCTGACCGACAAGTTCGTCGCCGAAGTCGACAAGCTGATCACGGAAAAGGAAAAGGAGCTGATGACCGTCTGACGGTCCAGCCCAGGGCAGGCCCGCCGTTCGCGGCTGCAGCCGCGCGCCGGACCGGTCCGGCGCACGCGCCACTGCCGCACGACGGTCCACCCCGCAGTTCAACCAACCATAAGGCGGCCCGACATGACCTATTCGAGCTCAACCCAGACAGTTCCGCCGGTGCCTGCAGTACCGCGCCATATCGCCATCATCATGGACGGCAACGGGCGCTGGGCGACCAAACGCTTCATGCCGCGCTTTGCCGGCCATGCGAAGGGGGTCGAGGCAGTGCGCGGAATGGTCGAGGCATGTGTCGACCGCGGCGTCGAGTACCTGACGCTGTTCGCCTTCAGCTCCGAGAACTGGCGCCGCCCTGCGGACGAAGTGTCCTTGCTGATGCGGCTTTTCGTGACTGCGCTCGAGCGAGAAGTCGCCAAGATGCATGCCAACGGCATCCGGCTGAAGGTGGTCGGCGACCTGAGCCGTTTCGACCAGAAGCTGCAGGGCATGATCGCGAACGCGGAACGGCGTACCGCGAACAACACCAGGCTGACGCTCACGATCTGCGCCAACTACGGCGGCCGCTGGGACATCATGCAGGCGGTGCGCAAGATGTCCGAAGCCAATCCGGGCCGGACCGATTTCAGTGAAGACGACCTCTCCGCCCACCTGTCGATGGCGTACGCACCGGAACCGGACCTGTTCATCCGGACCGGCGGCGAGGAAAGGGTCTCGAACTTCCTGCTCTGGCAGCTTGCCTATACCGAGTTCTACTTCACCACGACATTCTGGCCGGACTTCGACGCCCAGGCGCTGGACCTGGCGATCTCGTCCTATCAGCAGCGCGAACGCCGGTTCGGCCGCACCAGCGAACAGCTGATCGAGCAGAAGAAGGCGTCCTGATGCTCCGCACGCGCGTGATTACGGCGGTCGTCCTGCTCGTCGTTCTGCTGGCGGTCCTGTATTCGAAATCCTTCATCCTGATCGCCGCGGTCGCCGCGGCCTTCTTCGCCGCGGCGGCGTGGGAATGCTTCCGGCTGTTCCGCAACAACCGACCGCTGCTTGGCGCCATTGTCTGGACCGTGGCGTTCCTGTTCATCATCTTCCGTGGCGACCCGTCCGGCGCCAATCTGCTGTTCATGCTGTGCGCGGCGATCTGGGCGGTACGCCTCGCGCCTTCCCTGCGCTTCGGCCTTCCGGAACTCGACGGTTTCGGCAACCGGCTGCTCAACGGCATCTACGGTATTGCGATCCTCGGTTGCTTCGTCGCCATCGTCGCGCTGTTCCGGCTGTCGCCGCTGTACCTGGTGTCTGTCATGGCAATCGTCTGGATCGCCGACATCGGCGCTTATTTTTCGGGGAAGGCTTTCGGGCGCCGCAAGCTTGCTCCCTCGATTTCGCCGGGCAAGTCGTGGGAAGGGGCGATTGGCGGCTGGATCGCCGTCCTGCTGATCGCCGGTGCATCGGTCTTTGTTCCGATGCTGGAGGACACGTTCGCAGGCCAGCTGGTCAGGCAGTGGGGCTGGACCGGTTTCGCGGCCGTCATGACCCTGATGGTCGCGGCCAGCATCGCAGGGGATCTGTTCGAATCCATGCTGAAGCGCAGGGCAGGGATGAAGGACAGCAGCAACCTGCTGCCGGGGCACGGCGGCGTCCTCGACCGCATCGACGCGCTGGTGCCGACCCTGCCGCTCGCGGTGTTGTTCACCACCCGTTTTCAGGTTTAGCAGATGCAGAGTATTACCATTCTGGGCGCCACCGGTTCCATCGGCGCGTCCACGCTCGACGTGATCGGCCGACACCCCGACCGCTACCGTGTCCATGCGCTGACCGCGCAGCAACGCGTGCCCGAGCTCGCAGCGCTTTGCGCCCGCTTCCGGCCGGAAGTGGCGGTTGTCGGCAGCCCCGAGTCCGCCGCCGCACTTTCCGTGCTGCTTCGCGAAGCCGACGTGCGCACCGAGGTCGCTTACGGCGAAGCGGCGCTCTGCGAAGTCGCCTCCGCGGAGGAATGCGACGCCGTGATGGCCGCCATCGTCGGCGCGGCCGGCCTGGCCCCGACGCTTGCAGCCGCGCGCGCCGGGAAGAAGGTGCTCCTGGCAAACAAGGAAGCGCTGGTGATGTCGGGCCAGATCTTCATGGATGCCGTCAGGGACAGCGGGGCTACGCTGCTGCCGATCGACAGCGAGCACAACGCGATTTTCCAGAGCCTGCCCCAGTCCTACAGCAGGGTGCCGGCGCATCACGGCGTCGCCCGCATCCTGCTGACTGCCTCGGGCGGGCCGTTCCTCCGGCGCGCGGTCGAGACCCTCGACGCGGTCACGCCCGAAGAGGCCGTGGCCCATCCGAACTGGGTAATGGGACGCAAGATCTCGGTCGACTCGGCGACGATGATGAACAAGGGGCTCGAGGTCATCGAGGCACACTGGCTGTTTGGCGCTGGGGCGGAACAAATCGAGGTGGTCATCCATCCGCAGAGCGTCATCCACTCGATGGTGTCCTACCGGGACGGTTCGGTGCTCGCGCAACTCGGCAACCCGGACATGCGGACGCCAATCGCCCACGCGCTCGCCTACCCGGAGCGCATCGATTCCGGCGTGGAACCGGTCGACCTCACGCGCATCGGGCAGCTCGATTTCCTCAAGCCGGATTTCAAGCGCTTCCCTTGCCTGCAACTTGCGTATTCGGCATTGTCGGCCGGCGGCAGCGCCCCGGCTATACTGAACGCGGCCAACGAGGTGGCAGTCCAGGCCTTTCTCGACCGTCGCATCGGCTTTCGCATGATCGATCAACTGATAGCGGGCGTGCTCGAGCGCATGCCGGGCGCCGCGCTCGACGACATCGGATCCTTGCTCGACGAGGACCGCCGCGCCAGGGAGACTGCACAGTCCCTGATTCCCTAATCACTGACAAGTGGTGAAACCATGACCCTCCTGCATACCGTACTTGCATTCCTGCTTGCGCTGGCCGTCCTGGTGGTCGTACATGAGCTGGGCCACTACTGGGTGGCCCGGCTGTGCGGCGTGAAGGTACTGCGTTTTTCGGTCGGCATGGGCAAGATCGTCTGGTCGCGGCGCTTCGGCCCCGACCAGACCGAATGGGCGGTTTCGCTTCTGCCGTTCGGCGGCTACGTGAAGATGCTCGATGCACGGGAGCAGGACATCAGCAAGCTTTCCGATGCCGACCTCAAGCGCGAATTTACCCGGCAGCACGTCGGCAAGCGCTTTGCGATCGTCGCCGCCGGCCCGCTCGCCAACTTCCTGCTTGCGATAGCGGTTTTCGCCGGGCTGTATACCTACGGCATGCCGGAGCCTGCGGCGGTGCTGAGAGCAGTGCCTGAATCCACCCCCGCGTACGAGGCGGGCCTGCGCGGCGGCGAAAGGATCGCGTCGATCAATGGCGAGGCGGTCGAGGGCTGGTCCGAATTGCGCTGGAAAATGATGCAGGCAGCGCTCGACAAGGCCCCCGCAACCGTCGGCTTCGTTCGCCGCGGCGATGGCCGCCAGACGCCGGAACAAGCCGTGGTGCCGCTCGATAGCCTCACGGCGACCGATCTGGAGGGCGATTTTCTCGGCAAGCTCGGCATTGACCTTGCCCGCCCGCCAGCGGTGCTCGGCCGGCTGGTGGACGGCGGTCCGGCAATGGCTGCCGGCCTGCGCGAGGGCGACCGCATCCTGCGCGTCGGCGGTGAGCCGGTCGCCGACGGCCAGGCGTTCGTCGAGCGGATTCGCTCGGCGCCGGGCCAGGCCCTTCTGATTGAAGGATTGCGCGACGGCCAGCCGTTCAGCTTGTCCGTGACGCCCGAAACGGCCGGCACCAGGGGGCAGCCGACCGGGCGCATCCGGGCGGAAGTGGCGCTGGCGCCGGAAATGGTGATCGCACGCGATTCCCTGGGCGCGGCAACGGTAAAAGCTGTGGCCAAGACCTGGGACACGAGCGTCCTGACGCTGAAAATGCTTGGTAAAATGCTCGTCGGCGAAGTTTCTTGGAAGAACATTACCGGGCCAATCACGATCGCCGATTATGCGGGGCAGACTGCGAGGGTGGGCTGGATCAGTTACCTGACCTTCATCGCGTTCATCAGCATCAGCCTGGGCGTAATGAATCTGCTTCCCATTCCGGTTTTGGATGGGGGGCTTTTACTGTATTATTCGCTGGAACTTTTGACCGGCCGTGCGCTTCCCGAGCGCGTCGGGGAGATGGCCCAGCGAGCGGGTGTGGGCATCCTGATGACCTTGATGGCGGTCGCCGTCTTCAACGACATCGTACGGCTCATGTCCTGAGTTTTTGCCGCGGTGACAACGGGCGGCAGGGACATTGACAACAGAACAACCGATGAAATTACATTCCGAGCGCAGCCCCCAGTCCTTATTCCCCCGTCGCCTCATCGCTATCGCCGCCTTTGCCCTCTGCACCGGGCATGCGCTGGCCGTCGAGCCTTTCACCGTCAAGGATATCCGTGTAGAAGGAATCCAGCGTACTGAAGCCGGTACGGTATTCAGCTACCTGCCGGTCCGTGTCGGCGAGACCTACAACGACGAAAAGGGTGCCGCCGCCATCAAGGCGCTGTACGCGACCGGGTTCTTCAAGGATGTCCGGCTCGAGGTGGAAGGCGACGTGCTGGTGGTGATGGTCGAGGAAAGGCCGGCGATTGCCGGCGTCGACTTTTCCGGCACCAAGGAGTTCGACAAGGAACAGCTGACCAAGGCGCTCAAGGACATCGGGCTGGGCGAATCGCGCATCTACGACAAGGCGCTGCTGGACCGCGCCGAGCAGGAGCTGAAGCGCCAGTATCTGTCGCGCGGCCTCTACGGCGTCCAGATCACCACCACGGTGACGCCGATCGAGCGCAATCGCGTCAACGTCAGTTTCGCGGTCGACGAAGGTGAAGTCGCCCGCATCAAGCAGATCAACATCATCGGCAACAAGGCGTTTCCCGAAAGCGAACTGCGCGGCCTGCTCAACCTGCGTACCCCCGGCTGGTTCACCTGGTACACCAAGGCCGACCAGTACTCGAAGCAGAAGCTGACCGGCGACATCGAGACCCTGCGCTCGTACTACCTGAACCGCGGCTACCTCGAAATGCAGGTCGAATCGACCCAGGTCTCGATCACGCCCGACAAGAAGGACATCTACATCACCATCAACATCAACGAAGGCGACAAGTTCACTGTCGCCGGCGTCAAGCTGGAAGGGGAGATGTTCGGTCGCGAGGAGGAATTCCGTTCTCTGGTCGAGCTCAAGCCCGGCGATGTGTACTCGGGTGAAAAGCTGCAGGAAAGCGTGAAGAAGATCTCCGAGCGCATGGGCAATTTTGGCTACGCTTTCGCCAACGTCAACGCCAATCCGGAAATCAACCGCGAGAAGAAGGAAGTCAGCTTCACCGTGCTGGTCGACCCCGGCAAGCGCGTCTACGTCCGTCGCATCAATATCGCAGGCAACACCAAGACCCGGGATGAAGTGGTGCGCCGCGAGTTCCGCCAGTTCGAGAATTCGTGGTACGACGGCGACAAGATCCGGCTGTCGCGCGACCGCGTGGACCGCCTCGGCTACTTCAAGGAAGTCGGAATCGAGACGCCGGAAGTTCCGGGCACCACCGACCAGGTCGACGTCAACATGACGGTGGCCGAGAAGCCGACCGGCAACATCCTGCTCGGCGCCGGTTTCTCCAGCAGCGAAAAGCTGATGCTGACCGGCTCGATCCAGCAGGCCAACGCTTTCGGCAGCGGCAATACGCTCGGCCTCGACGTCAATACGAGCCGGCTGAATCGGACCATTGCCTTGTCGCAGGTCACGCCGTACTTCACGGACGATGGCGTCAGCCGCAGCTATGAAGTCTTCCTGCGGACCACGCGGCCGCCCGAGGTCAACACTGGCGACTACATGGTGCGCACCACCGGCGCCAACGTGAAATTCGGCGTGCCGTTCTCGGAAGTGGATACCGTGTTCTTCGGTGTCGGTGTCGAGCGGACCCAGGTCGAGACCTACCAGGGCGACCCCGACTTCAATGACAGCCCGGAGCTGTACCTGCGGTATGTGCGCGACTTCGGCGACGGGCGCACGGCGACCACCACGAGCTTTCCGCTGACCGTCTCATGGCAGCGCGACAGCCGCGACAGCGCGCTGGCGCCGACCACCGGCCGCTACCAGCGGGCCAATCTTGACATCGCGCCGTTCGGGACGCAGCGCTACTATCGCGCCGTGTACCAGCACCAGTGGTTCCGTCCGCTGTGGCGCGGCGTTACCCTCGCCGTGAACGGCGAGGTCGGCTACGGCAACGGCCTCGGCGGCAACCCGTATCCGATCTTCAAGAACTGGTATGCCGGCGGCATCGGCTCGGTGCGCGGCTACGAAGGCTCGTCGCTCGGCCCCAAGGCGGCCAACGGCGATCCGCTCGGCGGCTCCTCCCGCATCATCGCGAACGCCGAGCTGCAGTTCCCGTTCCCGGGATCGGGCAACGACCGCACGCTGCGCTGGTTCACCTTCTTCGACGCCGGCAACGTGTTCGCCGACGATGCGAAGTTCGACGCCGGCGAGCTGCGCTACTCGGCGGGCGCCGGTATCAGCTGGGTCTCCCCGGTCGGTCCGCTGAAGCTGAGCTTTGGCGTTCCCCTGAACGCCAAGGACGGCGACAAGAAGCAGAGCTTCCAGTTCCAGCTGGGTACCGGCTTCTAGTCCCCCGCCCGAGGGTGGCATAATAGTAATTTGATTTTGCGGAGAACGGCCTTGAAGTCTTTCCTCAACACATCGACGAACCTTAAGTGCATGGCCCTGGCCGCAGCCTTGCTGCTGCCTGTGGCCGGCGTCCATGCGCAGGAGTCGAAGGTCGGCTTCGTCAACACCGAGCGGATTTTTCGCGAAGCGCTTCCCGCCAAGCAGGCGACCGCAAAGATCGAGCAGGAATTCTCGCGCCGCGAGAAGGAATTGCAGGAATTGGCGGCGCGCCTGAAGTCCACGTCGGACCGGCTCGACAAGGACACGGCCATCATTCCCGAATCGGAACGCATGAAGCGCCAGCGCGAACTGGCCGACCTCGACAAGGAATTCCAGCGCAAGCAGCGTGAATTCCGCGAAGACCTCAACCAGCGCAAGAACGAGGAGCTGTCGGTCATTCTCGATCGCGCGAACAAGGTCATCCGGCAGATCGCCGAGGCCGAGAAGTACGACATCGTGTTCCAGGAGGCTGTGTACTTCAGCCCGCGCATCGACATCACCGACAAGGTGCTGAAGGCGCTGAACAAATAACCCGAATCCAGAGGCCAGTATGCGCATTCGGCTGGGAGACCTGGTCGATCGCTTGGGAGGCCAGCTCATCGGCGATGCCGACATCGAGGTCGAGGGCATCGCTCCGCTCGACGCCGCTGGCGCATCCCAGATCACCTTCCTTTCGAATCCGAAGTTCCGCGCCCAGGCAGCGGCGACACGCGCCGCAGCACTGATCCTGTCGCCGGCGGACGATGCGGCCATCGGCCCTAGCTTGGCTGGCGCACGCCTGGTGACCGCCAATCCGTATGCCTATTTCGCCCGGTCCGCGCAGCTCTTCGTCGCGCTGTACGCCGAGCCTGCGATTCCCGGCATTCATCCTTCCGCCTGCGTGCATCCCGATGCCGAGGTGGACGCGAGTGCGATCGTCGGCCCGAATGCGACGATCGAGGCGAAGGCGGTCGTCGGGCCGGGCGCCCGTGTCGATGCCGGCAGTTTTGTCGGGCGTGGCGCAACGGTGGGCGAGGGCACGCACCTGCATGCCAATGTCAGCTTCCATGCCGGCTGCGAGATCGGCGCCCGCGGCATCATCCACTCCGGGGCGGTAATCGGCGCCGACGGATTCGGTTTTGCACGGGAGGGCGGCGTCTACATCAAGATTCCGCAGACGGGGCGCGTGGTCATTGGCGACGATGTCGAAATCGGGGCCAACACCACGATCGACCGCGGCGCACTGGCCGACACGATCATCGGCAACGGGGTCAAGCTCGACAACCTGATCCAGATCGGGCACAACTGCGTGATCGGCGACCACACGGCCATGGCGGGATGCGTCGGGGTCGCCGGCAGCGCCAAGATCGGCAAGCACTGCACCTTCGGCGGCGCCGCGATGGTGCTGGGCCACCTGACCATCGTGGACAACGTGCATGTATCCTCCGGCAGCATGGTGTCGCGCTCGATTCTCGAGGTCGGCCAGTACACCGGGTTCTATCCGCTGGCGAAGAACGCGGACTGGGAGAAGTCGGCGGTTATCGTGCGCAACCTGGGCACCATGCGTGAGAAAATCCGCGAGCTCGAAAAAATCATCAAAACGCTTACCGAAAAAAAGTAATGAAAAGTCTCGACATCAATCAAATCAAGGAATATCTGCCGCATCGCTATCCGCTGCTGCTGGTCGACCGGGTTCTCGACTGGGAATCCGGCAAGTCGATTACCGCCATCAAGAACGTGACTGCCAATGAAGAGTTCTTCAACGGACACTTCCCGCACAAGCCCGTGATGCCCGGCGTCCTGATGATCGAGGCCATGGCGCAGACCGCCGCGCTGCTGTCCTTCCTCACAATGGGCCAGAAACCCGATGAGAACAGCGTGGTCTACTTCGTCGGCATCGATGCGGCGCGCTTCAAGCGCCCGGTCGAGCCGGGTGACCAGCTCAAGATGCAGGTCGAGATCCTGCGCACGGCGCGCGGTATCTGGAAATACAAGGCGCAGGCAAGCGTGGACGGCCAGGTCGCGGTCGAAGCCGAGTTGATGTGCACGATGCGCAGCGCGAGTGACGCCAGTCAGCCAGCGGGGCAGTAATGACGATCATCCATCCCACCGCAATCATCGATTCCCGCGCGGAACTCGATGATTCGGTCGAGGTCGGGGCCTATTCCATCATCGGGCCGAACGTCCGGGTGGGCGCGCGAACCCGCATCGGCCCGCACGTCGTGATCGACGGCCATACGACGATCGGCTGCGACAACCAGTTCTTCCAGTTCAGCTCCATCGGCGGTCCGCCGCAGGACAAGAAGCACGGCGGCGAACCGACCGGACTGGAGATCGGCGACCGCAACCTCGTGCGCGAGTTCTGCACATTCAATTGCGGCACCGCGCAGGATGCGGGCGTGACCCGCATCGGCAGCGACAACTGGCTGCTCGCCTACGTGCATATCGCGCACGACTGCCAGGTCGGCAGCAACACGATCTTCTCCAACAATGCGACTCTCGCCGGCCATGTGCACGTGGGCGACTGGGTCATCATGAGCGGCTTTGCCGCGGTACACCAGTTCTGCAAGATCGGCGACCATGCCTTCGTCGGCATGAATACCAGCCTGACGCAGGACGTGCCGCCGTTCGTCCTGGCTTCCGGCCACCCGGCGGAGCCGCACGGCATCAATATCGAAGGGCTGAAGCGGCGCGGCTTCAGCCGCGAGCAGATCAATGCGCTGCGCAACGCCTACAAGCTGATCTACAAGTCGGGCCTGACGCTGGAGCAGGCGAAGCAGGAACTTGCCGCACTGGAGGCTGCTGCGCCCGAGGCGGCCGCCGCTGTCGGCCTGATGCGCGGCTTTCTGGACACCAGCAACCGTGGCATCGTCCGCTGACATCCGGCTCGCGATGGTGGCCGGAGAGAGTTCCGGCGACCTGCTTGCGAGCCGACTCCTGTCCGGCCTGCGGCCCGCGCTTCCCGATGCCGAGATTCACGGCATCGGCGGCCCCCGAATGGCCGAGTACGGCTTCCGCAGCGACTGGCCGATGGAAAAGCTGTCGGTGCGTGGCCTGTTCGAGGTGCTGCGCCACTATCGCGAGATCAAGGGCATACAAATCGCGCTGCGCGACCGCCTGCTGCAGGAAAGGCCGGCGGCGTTCATCGGCGTCGACGCGCCGGATTTCAATTTCGGCCTGGCCGCGCCGCTCAAGCAGGCGGGCATTCCGACCATGCATTTCATCAGCCCGTCGATCTGGGCGTGGCGTGGCGGCAGGATCAAGAAGATCGCCCGCGCGGTCTCGCACATGCTGGTGGTGTTCCCGTTCGAGGAAGAGATCTACCGCAGGGCAGGCATCCCCGTCACCTACGTCGGCTATCCGCTGGCGGAAGTGATCCCGATGGCGCCCGACACCGGCGCCGCCCGCCGCGATCTCGGGCTTGCGCAGGAGGGCAGGGTGGTGGCTGTCCTTCCCGGCAGTCGCATGTCGGAGCTGAAGTACAACGCCGTGCCTTTCATCGCCGCCGCCGCCGAGCTCGCCCGACGCGACCGCAGCATCCGCTTCGTCGTGCCGATGGCCGGAGCCCGTCAGCGGGAGTATTTCGAGTCGCTGATACGGCAGGCAGGCCTGGCCGATTTCCCCCTCGCGATTCTCGACGGGCGCTCGCATGCGGCAATCGCCGCGGCCGATGCGGTGCTGGTGGCGTCCGGCACGGCGACGCTCGAAGTCGCGCTTTTCAAGAAGCCGATGGTGATCGCATACAAGATGATGCGCGCGTCGTGGGAGGTGATGCGCCACATGGCATACCAGCCCTGGGTCGGCCTGCCCAATATCCTGGCGCGCGATTTCGTCGTGCCCGAACTGCTGCAGGACCGCGCCACGCCGGCGGCGCTGGCTGACGCCCTGTGGAGGCAGCTGGACGACGAGGCCGCCCGCAACCGGCTGCACGAACGATTCACCGCCATGCATCACAGCCTGCTGCGCGATTCCGCGCGCGAAAGCGCCCAGGCGGTGCTGCGGCTGATCGGCGCTGGAGGGGCGGCATGAAGAAGCCGTCCGCCAGTCTTGCCCTGTTCGATTATCAGGACGAGCTGATTTGCGGCGTCGACGAGGCGGGCCGCGGCCCGCTCGCCGGGGCCGTTTACGCCGCCGCCGTGATTCTCGACCCGGCCAGGCCCATCGACGGACTGCGCGATTCCAAGAAACTGAGCGAAAGCCGGCGCGAGGCACTGGCGCTGCAGATCAAATCGGATGCGCTGGCCTGGTCGGTCTCCTTCTGCACCGAGGCTGAGATCGATGAACTCAATATCCTGCAAGCGTCGATGCTGGCGATGCGGCGCGCAGTGGAAGCCTTGCGGGTACCGCCCACCCTTGCCCTGGTCGACGGCAACCGCTGCCCGGTGATGAAGATCCGCTCCGAGGCCATCGTGCAGGGCGACGACAAGGTGCCGGAGATCTCGGCTGCCTCCATCCTGGCCAAGACCGCCCGCGACGCCGCGCTGATGGCATTGCACCAGCAGTTTCCGATGTACGGATTCGACCAGCACAAGGGATATCCGACTAGCCTGCATCTGGAGCGCCTGCGCCTCCACGGCGTATCACCGGTGCACCGGAAATCCTACGCACCGGTGCGGGAATTGCTCGACGCGTGCCCGGCTGTCCCGCGGTGACATGACATGAAATCGGTCACCTCGCGCGACAACCCGCTCTTCAAGCAGCTGAAGCAGCTTGCCACAAGCTCCCAGGCGCGACGCAAGGCCGGCCGCGCGCTGCTGGATGGCGTTCACCTGTGCCAGGTCTACCTGGAGCAGGTCGGGGCGCCAGCGGTCTGCGTCGCCTCCGAGAGCGCCCGGGCGCTGCCGGAGGTCGACGCCATCCTGCGCCAATGCGAATCCCTTCATGTGCAGTGCGTGCTGCTGCCGGACGCACTGTACGCCGCACTGAGCCAGGTGGAACATGGCGTCGGCCTGCTGTTCCTTGCCGATACGCCGCGCCCGGCGCCGCCAGCCCGGCTGGATGCACCCGCGGTGCTGCTCGATAACCTGCAGGATCCGGGCAACCTCGGTTCCATCCTCCGCAGCGCGGCGGCTGCGGGAATCGACCAGGTCTTCTGCAGCCGGACAACCGTGTTCGCCTGGTCGCCAAAGGTGCTGCGAGCCGGTATGGGCGCGCATTTCCTGCTGCGGATCCATGAGCACGTTGATCTCCAGGACCTGCTGCGGGACGCGACGGTGCCGGTACTCGCCACCAGCAGCCACGCCGCGCGCCGGATCTATGATCTCGACCTGCGTGCGCCCGTGGCCTGGCTGTTCGGCAACGAGGGGCAGGGCGTGTCGCCGGAGCTCCTGGCAATGGCGACGCACAGAATCAGCGTCCCGCACCTTGGTGCAGTGGAGTCGCTCAACGTCGCCGCCTGCGCCGCAGTCTGCTTCTTCGAGCAGGTGCGGCAGAAGACCGCCTGACGGGCGGCCGGGGGTCAGGCTTTCTCGAACGCGGCGCCCGGCGCCCGGCATTCCTGATAGACCAGCCCGGGCGCCACGCAGCGCTCATCCTTGTCCACCTCATCCCGGCATTCCGGGAGGCAGACCCGGTCGAACTGGTAAGCCCGTCCCTGGATCATCACGTATCGGAAGATCGGCATGTCGCGGTAGGTCCCGATCTGGTCGGCGACCTGGTCCGGCCGGCAGAAGTCCGACGCGCCGCTTCGAAAGGTCCGGCGCGCATTGGCGACGCCCAGCGACTCGATGTCCGCCTCGACCCTTCCCAATCCCTCTTTCAGCGCCCAGAAGAAAAACAGCAGCCCAACCCACAGGATGAGCTCAAGCAAGACGAGATCCATCACACCTCTCCCGCTGGCGGCAGTACGCCGCCAGCCTGTAAGCTTCGCGTAAGGTGTTGACAATCAGGTCATTCAAAAATTCGGGACCGAAGAACAAAAAACGCCGTCCGGCTCATCGCGGCATGGCGTTCGACCGAGGGCACGGTACTAGTAGGCGCGCTTGTCCGACTTGATCTCCTGCAGGATCATGGTCGCAATCTCTTCGATGGATTTCACCGTCGACGACATCCAGCGGATGCCTTCCCGCCGCATCATCTTCTCGGCCTCGTTGACTTCATAGCGGCACTGTTCCAGCGCCGCGTACTTGCTGCCCGGACGGCGTTCGTTCCTGACTTCCGCCAGGCGATCGGGGGCAATGGAAAGACCGAACAGCTTGCTCTTGTATTGCGACAGCATGCCGGGCAGCCGGCCGCGGTCGAAATCCTCGGGAATCAGCGGATAGTTGGCCGCCTTGATCCCGTACTGCATCGCCAGGTAGAGGCTGGTCGGGGTCTTGCCGGAGCGTGAAACGCCGACAAGGATGACGTCGGCGGCGGCCAGGTTCTGGTGCGACTGGCCATCATCGTGCGCCAGCGAGAAGTTGATGGCCTCGATCCGGTTCTTGTAGTCGTCGGAGTCTGCGATGTTGTGGCTGCGGCCGATGGTATGGGTCGAGCGGACGCCGAGTTCCTGTTCCAGGGGCTCGACGAAGGTCTGGATCAGGTCCATGTGCATGCCCTTGGAGTGGCGCACGACGCTAGACAGGTCGGCCTTGACCAGGGTCGAGAACACGATCGGGCGCTTGCCGTCGCGTTCGAATGCCTCGTTGATCTCGCTGACCGCTTCGTGCGCCTTGTCCAGGGTATCGATGAAGGGCAGGCGGATTTCCTTGAAACGCAACTCGAACTGGGTCAGCACCGCGTGACCGAAAGTCTCCGCGGTGATGCCGGTCCCGTCCGAGACGAAGAACACGGTACGGTCTGCGGCGGGAAGGTGGTGCGCTGGGCTGTCTGGCATAATGTTGATCAGATATAAATCATGAAAAGTTCTATATTGTGTGACGCATGAGGCTGTTGCGCACTGTAAAATAATCGACAACCAACGACACCACACCGTGCTCCTGAAGAATAACAAAAAGAGTCGAGCGACGAGGCGTATATGACGATTTCTTATCATCAAAACAGAGGCAGTTATGACCAACGCAGTACAGACCGGGGCAACCCAGGAGGCTACTTACGTAGCTTCGTTTGAAAAGCTGAGGATGACGGACGTCGAGTCCGTCGGCGGCAAGAACGCATCGCTGGGCGAGATGATCAGCCAGCTGGCAGGCGCGGGCGTGCGCGTGCCGGGCGGGTTCGCGACCACGGCCCAGGCATTCCGTGATTTTCTGTCCCACGCCGCCAACGGCGGCCGTACGCTCGCCGATCGCATCGCCGACCGGCTGGCCTCGCTGAACATCGATGACGTGCGTGCCCTGGCGCAGGCCGGCGCCGAGATCCGCCAGTGGATCGTCGAGACGCCTTTCCAGCCGCGCCTGGAGCAGGAAATCCGCACCTACTACCAGCAGCTCGTCGCCGACTCCGAGGCCGAGATGTCATTCGCCGTGCGCTCGTCCGCCACGGCCGAAGACCTTCCGGACGCCTCGTTTGCCGGGCAGCAGGAGACCTTCCTGAACGTGGTGGGCATCGACAACGTGCTGGAGGCGATCAAGCACGTGTTCGCCTCGCTCTACAACGACCGCGCGATCTCCTACCGCGTCCACAAGGGCTTCACGCACGCGGAAGTCGCGCTGTCGGCCGGCGTGCAGCGCATGGTGCGGTCCGACGTCGGCGCCGCCGGCGTGATGTTTACGATCGACACGGAGTCCGGTTTCAAGGACGTGGTGTTCGTCACATCCAGCTACGGGCTCGGCGAGACCGTGGTGCAGGGCGCGGTCAATCCGGACGAGTACTATGTCCACAAGCCGATGCTGGAGCAGGGCAAGCTGCCGATCATCCGTCGCAACATCGGCTCGAAGCTGATCAAGATGGAGTTCACCGGCGAGGCCAAGGCCGGTCGCTCGGTCAGGACCGTTGATGTGCCTATCGAGTTGCGCAACCGGTACTCGCTGACCGACCAGGAAGTCGTCGAGCTGGCGAAGTATGCGGTGATCATCGAGAAGCACTACGGGCGCCCGATGGATATCGAATGGGGCAAGGACGGACGCGACGGCAAGCTGTACATCCTGCAGGCACGTCCGGAGACGGTCAAGTCGCAGCAGAAGCCGACCGATTCCCAGCAGCGCTTCAAGCTCAAGAGCAGTGGCACCGTGCTGGCCGCCGGCCGCGCGATCGGGCAGAAGATCGGCGCGGGTCCGGTGCGCGTCATCAACGACCCCTCGGAAATGGAGCGGGTGCAGCCGGGCGACGTCCTGGTTGCGGACATGACCGACCCCAACTGGGAGCCGGTGATGAAGCGCGCTTCCGCCATCGTCACCAACCGCGGCGGGCGCACCTGCCATGCGGCGATCATCGCGCGTGAACTCGGGGTGCCGGCGGTCGTGGGCTGCGGCAACGCGACCGACATGCTCAAGGACGGGACGCTGGTGACGGTGTCCTGCGCCGAGGGCGACGAGGGCAAGATCTACGACGGTCTGCTGGAGACGGAAGTCACCGAGGTGTCGCGCGGCGCGCTGCCCGACCTGCCGCTCAAGATCATGATGAACGTCGGCAATCCGCAGCTCGCGTTCGACTTCCAGTCGATCCCGAACGGCGGCGTCGGCCTGGCGCGTCTCGAGTTCATCATCAACAACAATATCGGCGTGCACCCGAAGGCAATCCTGGAATACCCGGGGATCGACGCCGACCTGAAGAAGGCGGTCGAGTCCGTCGCGCGCGGCCATGCGTCGCCGCGCGCCTTCTATGTCGACAAGCTGGCAGAGGGGATTGCGACGATTGCGGCCGCGTTCTGGCCGAAACCGGTCATCGTACGCCTGTCCGACTTCAAGTCGAACGAGTACAAGAAGCTGATCGGCGGTTCGCGCTACGAGCCGGACGAGGAAAACCCCATGCTCGGCTTCCGTGGCGCAGCCCGCTACCTCGCTGCCGATTTCGCCGAGGCATTCGAGATGGAATGCCAGGCGATGAAGCGGGTCCGCAACGAGATGGGATTGACCAACGTCGAGATCATGGTGCCGTTCGTACGCACGCTGGGCCAGGCCGAAAAAGTCGTCGACCTGCTTGCAAAGAACGGACTCAAGCGCGGCGAGAACGGCCTGCGCCTGATCATGATGTGCGAAGTCCCGTCCAATGCGATCCTGGCCGAACGATTCCTCGAGTACTTCGACGGTTTCTCGATCGGTTCCAACGACCTGACGCAGCTGACGCTCGGTCTCGACCGCGACTCAGGCATGGAATTGCTGGCCGCGGATTTCGACGAGCGGGACCCGGCGGTTCAGGTGATGCTGTCCAAGGCCATCGCCGCTTGCCGTGCGCAGGGCAAGTACATCGGCATCTGCGGGCAGGGGCCATCGGACCATCCCGATTTTGCCGAATGGCTGATGAAGGAAGGGATTGCCTCCATTTCCCTGAACCCGGACACGGTGATCGACACTTGGCAAAAACTCGCCTCCGGGGCATGATGCGGCCCTGGGGTGTCTGAAAGAAAGCGCGAGCTCCGGCTCGCGTTTTTTTTCAATGGTTGCATGTTGTTTGCTGGCAAAAATCAGGGGAAAAGCATTTGAGCCCCATGCATTTTGCATTAGACTCTAGCCCAGCTTGCTACAAAACAACAACCAACAAAAACAGCAGTACCGCTGATTTGGGCCCCCGCCAACCCCAGGGTTGCGGGGGCGTTTTATTTGGTCGGCGGCGACCGAGGGGCAGGGACATGACAGGCTGGATGATCTGGTTTACCGCGGCAGGAGCGTTGGTCGTGCTTGAAATGTTTTCGGGCACCTTCTACCTGCTGATGATCGCAATCGGTCTTGCTGCCGGCGGCCTGTCCGCGCTCGCCGGCCTGGGAGAAGCGGCGCAGTTCGTCGTGGCGGGCACGACCGGCGTGCTGACCACCTATCTGCTGCGCCAGAGCCGTTGGGGACGCGCATCGCGCCCGTCCACGCAGCGCAATCCCGACATCAATCTCGACATCGGCCAGACGCTGGTCGTGCATGCCTGGAACGCCGACGGCAGGACCGCGCGCGCCGACTACCGCGGCGCGGCATGGGACGTCGAACTGGAGCCGGGCGCCCAGCCGGTGCCGGGAAAATTCATCATCAGGGAAGTGCGCGGCAGCCGCCTGGTGGTCGGGAACGGTCAATAAAAACAGCGAAAGGAAGCACGATGGAAATCAGTTTCGGCAGTGTCAGCCTGGTCCTCTTCATCATTGCGGTGGTGTTCGTTTTCAAGACGGTCAATGTCGTCCCGCAACAGCATGCATGGGTGGTTGAACGACTCGGCAAGTACCACGGGACGCTCGGCCCGGGGCTGAACATCGTGCTGCCGTTCATCGACCGCGTCGCCTACAAGCATTCGCTGAAGGAGATCCCGCTGGATGTCCCGAGCCAGATCTGCATCACCAAGGACAACACGCAGTTGCAGGTGGACGGCATCCTGTATTTCCAGGTCACGGATGCGATGCGCGCCTCCTACGGTTCGTCCAATTACATCGCGGCGATCACCCAGCTCGCCCAGACCACCCTGCGTTCCGTGATTGGCCGCATGGAGCTCGACAAGACCTTCGAGGAACGCGACCATATCAACCGCGCCATCGTGACCGCGATCGACGAGTCGGCGGCAAACTGGGGCGTGAAAGTGCTGCGCTACGAGATCAAGGACCTGACCCCGCCGAAGGAAATCCTGCATGCGATGCAGGCGCAGATCACGGCCGAGCGGGAGAAGCGCGCGCTGATCGCCGCGTCCGAGGGCCGCAAGCAGGAGCAGATCAACATAGCGACCGGCGAACGGGAGGCGGCCATTGCGAAGTCCGAGGGCGACAAGCAGGCGGCCATCAACCGTGCTCAGGGCCAGGCCTCGGCAATCGTCGCCATTGCGGAGGCCAGTGCCCAGGCCCTGCGCACGACCGCCGCGGCCATCCGCGAGCCCGGCGGCGCCGACGCGGTGAACCTGAAGGTGGCGGAGCAATACGTGAATGCATTTGCCCAGCTGGCGAAGACCAACAATTCCCTGATCGTGCCGGCCAATATGAGCGACATCAGCGGCCTGATTGCCGGGGCAATGCAGGTGGCGCGCAGCCAGGGCAAAGCCTGATCGGCGCCGCGAGCGGGCCGGCGGCTAGCGCCGGTGCTGCTTCATGATGGTCTGCTGCTCGCGCTGCCAGTCGCGCTGCTTCTCGCTTTCGCGCTTGTCGTGCTGCTTCTTGCCCTTTGCCAGGCCGATCTCGCACTTGATCCGGCCCTTCGTGTAGTGCAGGTTGATCGGCACCAGCGTGTAGCCGGCGCGTTCCACCTTGCCGATCAGCTTCTTGATCTCTTCCGCGTTAAGCAGCAGCTTGCGGGTGCGGACCGGATCCGGGTTCACATGGGTCGAGGCGGTGGAAAGGGGGCTGATATGCGCGCCGAACAGGTAGACCTCTCCCTTGCGGACGATCACATACGCTTCTTTCAATTGGGCACGCCCGGCGCGTATCGCCTTCACTTCCCATCCTTCCAGCACCATCCCCGCTTCGTAGCGTTCCTCGATGAAGTAATCGTGGAATGCCTTCTTGTTGTCGATAATGCTCAT
Source organism: Noviherbaspirillum sp. (assembly GCF_036563305.1). GTDB lineage: Bacteria > Pseudomonadota > Gammaproteobacteria > Burkholderiales > Burkholderiaceae_D > Noviherbaspirillum. The sequence continues at coordinate 152,930 of NZ_DATCMQ010000017.1, forward strand.
TCGGGATTTGAACGGGTCGGTTAGAATTTCGGTTGTCTATTTTAACAAACGGTTCACACTCCGATGGCTGTCGTGCACAAGTCGGTATTGCTCCCGTACAGCGCGGAACAGATGTTCGCGCTGGTTGACAGGATCGAGGATTACCCGCAGTTCCTGCCCTGGTGCGGCGGGACGGACGTCCGCAAGCGCGAAGGCGACCAGGTCGTCGCCAGCATGTCGATCAACTACCACGGCATCAAGCAGACGTTTGCGACGGAGAACATCAACTATCCTCCGAACAAGATTGCGATGACCCTGCTCGAGGGGCCGTTCAAGCACTTGCACGGCAACTGGCATTTCAAACCGCTGCGGGCGGATGCGTGCAAGGTCGAGTTCGACCTGCAGTACGAATTTTCCAGCCGACTGCTCGAGCAGATCATCGGGCCGGTCTTCAGCATGATCGCCAACAGTTTCGTTGATTCCTTCAGCAAGCGGGCGGAGGTGCTGTATGGCTGAGCTGCGCGTAAGCGTCTGCTACGCGCATCCGGGACGACAGTTCCTGACCGAGTTGAGGTTGCCGGAAGGAGCGCTGCTGAAGGATGCGCTGCTGCGAAGCGGCCTGCTCGAGGAGGCTCCGGAGATCGACCTGCCGGCGGCGAAAGTCGGCATCTTCGGCAAGGCAAGGCAACTGGACACGCCCTTGCGGGATGGCGACAGGGTGGAGGTCTACCGGCCGCTGATCGCCGATCCGAAGGAGTCGCGCCGGCGTCGGGCGGTGAAAAAAGGACGGCCCCAGACCTGAGCGGGCGGCAATGCCGTGCTTGCCGTCATCGCGCTTATCGGCACTCCGCCAGCATGCGATCGTTTTCCCGCAGTTCCGCTGTACGTTGTTCATCCGACAAGAAAGTGCGTTCCCCGTCCTTGCCGGTGGCGCCGATGCGCACGCCGGAATCCAGCGCCCGACGGTAGTCCCGGGCGCGCTCGCAGTGACGCCTCTTGTCGGCCGCCACCCGGGTTTCTTCCGCCGCCTTCTTCTCCTTTTCCGCCGCCTCCGCCTTGCGCTTGCGGAATTCGGCGTTCTTCTCCGCCAGCGTCAGCTGCGGCGGCTCCTGTGCCGCAGACGGGGCCGGGGATGAGGCCGGGGATGCGTCCGGGGCAGCGGCGTCCGGAGTCGGGGTACGTGTGCCGCCGGGTTGCTTCAGGATGCGGGACGCCGGGACGGAAGCGGGCGGCGGCCGGTCCGAAAACTGCCTGACTCCGCGGTCGTCGATCCAGGAATACTGGGCGTGTGCGGATCCGGCGTGGCACAGCAGGGCAAGTGCGGCGAGGGTGAGCGTACGTGGCAAGGCGGCTGGTTTCATGCGGTTCCCGGGGTTCAACAGACACGGCGATTTCGCCATGCTTTGGCAACGCTGTCAACGCAGGCGTTCCGGCTCATGCCGGAACGCGGGGGAATGCGCCTTCGTGCAAGCTTTTCTGTATAATCGCGCTTTGCGCCTATAGGAATCACTATGCGTCTCCTCCAAAAAGCACTCACATTCGATGACGTGCTCCTCGTGCCGGCCCTTTCGCACATTCTTCCCAAAGACACCTCCCTGGCGACGCGCCTGTCGCGCAATATCACGCTGAACATCCCGCTGCTGTCGGCGGCGATGGACACCGTGACCGAAGCGCGGCTCGCCATCGCCATGGCGCAGGAAGGCGGCATCGGCATCGTCCACAAGAACCTGACGCCGAAGGACCAGGCGCGCGAGGTGGCGCGCGTCAAGCGCTTCGAGTCCGGCGTGGTGCGCGATCCGATCACGATTCCCCCGACCATGCGCATCCGCGACGTCATCGCGCTCTCCGAGCAGCACGGCATCAGCGGCTTCCCGGTGGTGGAGGGCAAGAAGGTGGTCGGCATCATCACCAATCGTGATCTGCGCTTCGAAGAGGAGCTGAACGCGGAAGTGCGCGCGAAGATGACGCCGCGCGAGAAGCTGGTGGTGGTGAAGGAAGGCGCCGAGCTGGCCGAGGCAAAGCGCTTGATGAACAAGTACCGGCTGGAACGGGTAATCGTGGTCAACGACGACTTCGAGCTGCGCGGCCTGATCACGGTGAAGGACATCATGAAGGCCACCGAGCATCCGAACGCATCCAAGGACGAGCACGGCAAGCTGCGGGTCGGGGCGGCGGTGGGCGTGGGCCCGGACAATGACGAGCGCATCGAGCTGCTGGTCAAGGCCGGCGTCGACGTGATCGTCGTCGATACCGCGCACGGCCATTCCAAGGGCGTGCTGGACCGCGTCAAGTGGGTCAAGTCGAACTATCCCCAGGTCGACGTCATCGGCGGCAACATCGCGACGGCGGCCGCAGCGATGGCGCTGGTCGAGCATGGCGCGGACGGCGTGAAGGTCGGCATCGGCCCCGGCTCGATCTGCACCACCCGCATCGTAGCCGGCGTCGGCGTGCCGCAGATCACCGCAATCTCCAACGTTTCCGAGGCGCTGAAGGGTACGGGCGTCCCCTGCATCGCCGACGGCGGCATCCGGTTTTCCGGCGACATCGCGAAGGCCCTCGCGGCCGGCGCGTCGAGCGTCATGATGGGCAGCATGTTCGCCGGTACCGAAGAGGCGCCGGGCGAGGTCATTCTGTTCCAGGGACGCAGCTACAAGTCCTATCGCGGCATGGGCAGCCTCGGTGCAATGGCCGAGGGCTCGGCCGACCGGTATTTCCAGGACGCGGCGAACAACGCCGACAAGCTGGTGCCGGAGGGCATCGAGGGACGCGTCCCCTACAAGGGCAGCGTGCTGGCCATCCTGTACCAACTGGTGGGCGGCGTGCGTTCGTCGATGGGCTACTGCGGATGCGCGACCATTGACGAATTCCGCGAGAAGGCCGAGTTCGTCGAGATCACGGCGGCGGGCATGCGCGAGTCGCATGTACACGACGTGCAGATCACGAAGGAAGCGCCGAACTACCGCGCCGACTGACCGGCGACGGCGGCTGCAGGCACATGACCAGCGCAAACGGCGGCACCGGACGGTCCGACCCGGAATTGCCCGGCCCTGCAGAGGTGGACGGGGACGACCCGCACCTGCAACGCATCCGCCGGCTCGGGCGACAACTGTTCGGTGTGGCCGAGTGCCGGATCCTGCTGGGCCGCGAGGAAGAAGCGGCGGGCGACGCCGGTTCCGCCTTCTGCCGCATCGCCGCCGGCAGCGCCCGTCCGCTGGCCGTGACCGACGCGCGTCGCCACCCGGCGCTGGCCCGCCATCCGGCGGTAACGGGCGAGCCGTACATCCGGTTTTTCGCCAGCCACCCGGTCAATGGCGTGGAAGGCACCGGTAGCGGCAGCATTGCGCTGTTCGACGCCGCGCCGCGCAGCGCGCTGAGCGAGGGCGAGCGCGGCCTGCTTGCCGACCTCGCCGCCCTGGTCGAGCGCGAGCTGGAGCTGCGCGCAGTGAATGCGCTGCAGCTCGACCTGCAGAAGAAGAACAAGAACCTGCGGCGGCGCTCGCTGATCGATCCGCTGCTTGGCACCTGGAATCGCGGCGCCATCATGCGGATCCTGGCGCTGGAATCCGAGCGCTGCGAAAAGGCGGGCGTGCCGCTGTCGCTGATCGTCGCTGACCTGGATTTCTTCAAGAAGATCAACGACACCTACGGGCATCCGGTCGGCGACACGGTGCTGGTCAAGGTTGCAAGCCGGCTGCGCTCGTGCATACGGCCGCAGGAAGCCCTCGGCCGCTATGGCGGAGAAGAATTCCTGATCGTGCTTCCCGGGGCCGCGCATGCGACGGCGCTGCAGGTGGCGGAACGGATGCGGGCGGCGGTCGCCGCGCACCCTGAGGCGGTCGGCGCCGACATGCTGAGTCTCACGATCAGCGCCGGCGTGGCGTCGACCGAGGTCTTTCCGCAGGCCTCGGCCGACGAGCTGATCAGCCGTGCCGACATGGCCTTGTATGTCGCCAAGGACGCCGGACGCAACCGGGTCGTCCACGCAACACCAGATTTATCCTGATTCACCTAACCTGCACATCCATGCACTCCAAAATTCTCATTCTCGATTTCGGTTCCCAGGTAACCCAGCTGATCGCGCGCCGCGTGCGCGAGGCCGGCGTCTTTTCGGAAGTCTTTCCGCACGACGTCAGCGACGAGTTCGTCCGCAACTACGGCGCCGCCGGCATCATCCTGTCAGGCGGGCCGAACTCGGTCACCGAAGGGGACACGCCGCGGGCGCCGCAGGCGGTGTTCGAGGCAGGCGTGCCGGTGCTGGGCATCTGCTACGGCATGCAGACCATGGCCGAGCAGCTGGGCGGCAAGGTCGAGAGCGGCAAGGTGCGGGAGTTCGGCTATGCCGAGGTGCGCGCGCGTGGCCATACCGCGCTGCTGAACGGCATCAGCGACTTCGTTACCAGCGAGGGCCATGGCATGCTTCGGGTGTGGATGAGCCATGGCGACAAGATCATCGAGATGCCCTCCGGCTTCAAGCTGATGGCATCCACTGACAATTGCCCGATCGCCGGCATGGCCGACGAGGAGCGCCGCCTGTACGCGGTGCAGTTTCACCCGGAGGTCACCCACACGGTGCAGGGCAAGGCAATACTCGGCCGCTTCGTGCACGAGATCTGCGGCTGCAAGTCGGACTGGAACATGCCGGACTACATTGCGGAAGCAGTCGAGGCAATCCGAAAGCAGGTCGGCGACGAAGAGGTCATCCTCGGCCTGTCCGGCGGCGTCGACAGCAGCGTGGCGGCTGCGCTGATCCATCGCGCGATCGGCGACCAGCTGACGTGCGTCTTCGTCGATCACGGGTTGCTGCGCCTGGACGAAGGCAAGATGGTCATGAACATGTTCGGCAAGAACCTCGGCGTGAAGGTGATTCATGTCGACGCCACCGAACAGTTCATGGGCAAGCTCGCGGGCGTAACCGACCCCGAGGCGAAGCGAAAGATCATCGGCCGCGAGTTCGTGGAAGTGTTCCAGGTCGAGGCCGGCAAGCTGAAGAATGCGAAATGGCTGGCGCAGGGTACGATCTATCCGGACGTGATCGAGAGCGCGGGCAAGGGCAAGAAGACCGCGCACACGATCAAGAGCCACCATAACGTCGGCGGGTTGCCGGAGACGCTGAACCTGAAGCTGCTCGAGCCGCTGCGCGAGCTGTTCAAGGATGAGGTCAGGGAACTCGGCGTGGCGCTCGGCCTGCCGCACGACATGGTCTATCGGCATCCGTTCCCGGGTCCGGGGCTGGGCGTGCGCATCCTCGGCGAGGTGAAGAAGGAGTATGCGGACCTGCTGCGCCGGGCCGACGCGATCTTCCTGGACGAGCTGCGCGCCGCCACCGACGAAGAGGGGCGCTCGTGGTACGACAAGACCAGCCAGGCGTTCGCCGTGTTCCTGCCGGTGAAGTCGGTCGGCGTGATGGGAGACGGTCGCACCTATGACTACGTGGTGGCGCTGCGCGCGGTGCAGACCCAGGATTTCATGACCGCGCACTGGGCGCACCTGCCGCATGAACTCCTCGGCCGGGTATCCAACCGGATCATCAATGAAGTGCGCGGCCTGAACCGCGTGGTGTACGACGTTTCCGGCAAGCCGCCGGCAACGATCGAGTGGGAGTGATGCCGGCGGCCGCCGTCGGACGGCCGGCATGGCTGCGCAGGCGTGGGGCGCCGGCATCCGCCGCCGTTCCGCGCGCTGCCTCCGCGGAGATCGCGGGGCAAGGGAAATATCGTGACTTACAGCGTTAAAGAGATCTTCTATACCTTGCAGGGCGAGGGCACGCATGCCGGCCGTCCGGCCGTGTTCTGCCGCTTTGCGGGATGCAACCTGTGGACCGGGCGCGAAAGCGACCGCCCGTCCGCGGTCTGCCGTTTCTGCGACACGGACTTCGTCGGTACCGACGGCGAGGGCGGCGGTAAATTCGCCGGCAGCGAACAGCTCGCCCAGGCCATCGACGCCCTGTGGCCGCCGCGTCATGGACAGAGCAGGTTCGTGGTATTCACCGGCGGCGAGCCGCTGCTGCAGCTCGACGCGGCCCTGATCGACGCCGTGCACGCGCGCGGCTTCGAAATCGCCATCGAAACCAATGGCACGATCCCCGTGCCCGCCGGCGTCGACTGGGTGTGCGTCAGTCCCAAGATGGGGGCGAAGCTGGAGGTAGGACGGGGCAACGAGCTCAAGGTGGTGATGCCGCAGGAAGGCCAGGACCTGGCCGCGTACGAGCAGCTGGATTTCACGCACTTCTACCTGCAGCCGATGGACGGCCCGGACAAGGAGCGCAACACCCGGCTTGCGATCGAGACCTGCAAGCAGAACCCGCGCTGGAAGCTGAGCGTGCAGACCCATAAATTGCTGCAAATACCCTGAACCGGATGTACACCGCCAGATGTTGACCATTACACGCAAGCTGGAATTCGATGCCGGCCATCGCATCCCGGACCACAAGAGCCAGTGCCGCAATCTGCACGGCCATCGCTATACGCTCGAGATCACGCTCGTCGGCGAGGTGATCCGGCAGGAGGGCAACTCCGAAAACGGGATGATCATGGATTTTTCCGACGTCAAGGCGCTCGCCAAGGCGCACCTGGTGGATGTCTGGGACCATGCTTTCATCGCCTACGAGAGGGACACGGCGGTGCTGGCGTTCCTGAACGGCCTGCCGGGCCACAAGACGGTCGTCATCAAGAGCATTCCGACCGTGGAAAACCTGGCGCAGGCTGCGTTCGACATCCTGCGTCCGGTCTACCAGGACAGGTACGGCACGGGGCTGCGCCTGCACAAGCTGGTGCTGCACGAGACGCCCAATTGCTGGGCCGAGATCACCGCGGACTGACGCGCATGGACGACGCGGTTTACATGCGGCAGGCGATCTCCCAGGCCGGCAATGCGTGGGCGCTGGGAGAGGTGCCGGTAGGCGCGGTCGTCGTCAAGGACGGGGAGGTGATCGCGACCGGCTTCAACCAGCCGATCGGCACCCATGACCCGACGGCCCATGCCGAGATCATGGCCTTGCGGGCCGCCGCGGAAATCCTCGGGAACTACCGGCTGCCAGGCTGCGCGCTGTACGTGACGCTGGAGCCTTGCGCGATGTGCTCGGGCGCGATGATGCATGCCCGGCTGGCCCGGGTGGTGTATGGCGCTCCCGATCCGAAGACCGGCGCCTGCGGCTCCGTGGTGGACCTGTTCGCCCAGGATCGGCTGAACCATCACACGACGGTCCAGGGCGGGGTGCTTGCCGCGGAATGCGGGACGCTGTTGAAGGATTTCTTCGCCGAGCGCCGCCGCCGCGCGATGCGCAGCGGCACCGTGCCGTCGGAACCCGGCGCTGCATGAGCCTGTCATAGCCGCATCCGTGCGCAATCAGGCACGGCAGTTCCCATTCAGGACGAGACGGCGGCACCGGCACGGTGCCGGGAGGCGCTTTGCAAAACGACCGGCTGCGGGATTTCCTGCGCCGCTGCCAGGCGAGGCATTTGCGCCCGCCGGCATCTGCCTATGGGGATAAGCTTTGCCTATCATTGAAGCAAACAACATCAAGCTCGCCTACGACGTGCGGGGCGAGCCCGACGCGGAGCCGGTGCTCCTGATCGCCGGCCTCGGGTTGCAGCTGACGTCATGGCCGGATGCCTTCTGCGAGACACTGGTGGAGCAGGGTTTTCGCGTGATCCGATTCGACAACCGGGACACCGGCCTGTCGTCCAGGATGGAGCAGTACGGCAAGCCCAACCTGCACACCGCATTCTTCAAGTCGCTGTTCCACATGCCGCTCCTGGGCGGCTATACCTTGTATGACATGGCGCGGGACGCGATTTGCCTGCTTGATGCCCTCGGCGTTGCGCGCGCCCATGTCGTCGGCGCTTCCATGGGCGGGATGATCGCCCAGCTCATGGCCGCGCGCTACCCGGAGCGCGTCATCACCCTCACCTCGATCATGTCCACCAGCGGCCGTCCGGGACTTCCCGGGCCAAGCTTCGCCGCCAATCAGGCGATGTTCTCGCGGCCCGCCAATCCGCGCGACCCGAATTCCGTCATCGACCATTATGTGCGGCTGTTCCAGGTCATCGGCAGTCCCGCCTATCCGACGCCGGAGCCGGAACTGCGTCGGCGCGTGCGCGAAAGCGTGCGGCGCGGCGCCAGTTTCAGCGGCACCGCGCGGCAGATGATGGCGGTGGCGACGACCGGCGACCTGGTGCCCCAGCTGCGGACCATTCGCCTGCCCGCGCTGGTGATCCACGGCACGCACGATCCACTCGTCCCCATTGCCTGTGGCCGAGACAGCGCGCGCAACATCGCTGGCGCGGTGCTGCACGAGGTCGAGGGCATGGGCCACGACATTCCGCCGCAGCTCGAGCAGGATCTGGCGCGGGTGATCGCGGGCCACTGCCGGCGCGAATGGCCGGCGGAAGCGCAGCGCGCATGAGCACCGGCAAATCGCTTCCCGCAGGCGACGGCGTGTGCGTGGCGATCGTCGCGCCCGGCGGGTACGCGCCGCCCGGCCGGGACCTGGCGCTCGCGCGCAAGCGCCTCGAAGCCTTCGGATGGCGGGTGAAGCTGCTGCATGACCCGGCCGACGTGCATCAGCGTTTTGCCGGCACGGATGCGGCACGCGCCGGCCAGCTTCACGCGGCCGCGGCAGACCCGGATGTGCACATGGTCCTCGCGCTGCGCGGCGGCTATGGCATGTCCCGCCTGCTGCCTATCCTCGACCTGGAGACGCTGGCGGGCAGCGGCAAGCTGTTTGTGGGTCACAGCGATTTCACGGCGCTGCAGATGGCCTTGCTCGCCCGCACCGGCGCAATCACGTTCGCCGGGCCGATGATTTGCGACGACTTCACGCGGGAGGATGCGAGCGCGTTCACCTTGCGCAGCTTCGGCGATTGCATCGGCAACGCGGAATATGTGCTGCCGTTCGATCATCCCGGCAATCCGGCGCTCGACCTGTCCGGCCCGCTCTGGGGCGGCAACCTGACGATGCTGGCGCACCTCGCAGGCACGCCCTACCTGTCCGCCCCGCGCGACGGCATCCTGTTCATCGAGGACGTCAATGAGCATCCGTACCGGGTCGAGCGCATGCTCCTGCAGTTGCAGCACGCCGGCCTGCTCCGGCAGCAGCAGGCCATCGTGTTCGGCGCGTTCACCGGCTACCGCCTGTCGGACTATGACAATGGCTATGACTTCGGTGCGATGCTGGACTACATGGGCGCCATGCTCGGCATACCGCTCGTATGCGGCCTGCCGTTTGGCCATGTGCGTGACAAGGCGACACTGCCGGTCGGCGCGCAGGCAAGGCTGCAGTGCAGCGAAGGACAGTGCCTGCTCACGCTGGGCGGCTATCCGAACCTGTCAGCGATCCTCGGCGCCGGCGGGCGAGGGCCCCACCAGGAATTTCGCGCGTAGGGCCAGGCTTTCGCCGTGGGCAAGGACGGCCAGTCCAGGTTGCCCGGGCATGTGGAAGGCGTTGATCGGGTGGGTGATGGGCTCGAAGCAGAAGAAATCCAGCCCGGGCGGCCGGTACAGCAGGTTGTAGCCGTTGCAGTCGGGCATGATCATCCTGACCGCCACGCCGCGGTCCGGATAGTCGACAAGCGCCTTCCCATCCCAGCCGGTGAAGCAGTTGTCGACCATCTCGCCCGCGAGCGGGGCCGGGGCATTGTAGTCCCAGCCGGGCGGAAGGCGGGTGCTGTGCTCGACCGGGATCGCATCCGGGCGTGACAGCCATACGCCTTCGGCGCGGGCGCAGAGCAGGGTGTGCGTGTTACGGACGAAGTAGGGGTGCAGGCCGAGGCCGAATGGCAGGCTCTCCTGTCCGAGGTTGGTCACGGTGAGGTCGATCTGCAGCCCGTCGGGCAGCAGCAGGAAGCTCTGGGTACTGCGGTAATGGTAGGGATTGCCGCCATGCCGATTCGACTCCAGGCCCAGCCGGACGCGATCGTCCCCCTTCTCGAGGACTTCCCATTCCTGCAGCCAGCCGTCGCCGTGGATGGGATAGGGCTCGCCCTCGCGGTTGGCTTGCACTGCATGGAAACGGCCCTCGTGCTCGAAACCGCCGTCGGTGATCCTGTTGGTCCAGGGCACCAGTGGAAAGCAGGCGAAGGAATAGCGGTCCGGAGAGGCGCCGTTCCACGGGCGGAACAGCGGCATGTTCCCGCCGTGCGCCAGCCAGTTCCACGACGTGACCGCGCCTCCCATGCGGGGTGCCAGTTCCAGGCGCTGCACGTCCGATTCGATGGAAACAATCTCATCGGCCATCTGCTTCTACCCCCCGTAGGTCTGTGCCGGCATGCCGGCAATGTCGAGCTCGAGCGCGAATAGACCGCCGGCGAGCGGCTCGCGTTCCCGTTGCTGGGGCGACAGGCCGTCCGCGGCAGTGGTGATGAACAGCGTACGTAGCGCGGGTCCCCCGAATGCACAGCAGGTGACCTGGGTACAGGGCAGCGCGACCGTCATCATGACGCGGCCCGCCGCATCCCGGCGGGTCAGCTTGCCGGCGCCCCAGTGCGCGATCCACAGGCCGCCCTCGGCGTCGGTGGTCATGCCGTCCGGCGAACCGTCCCCGGGACCGAATTGCAGGAACAGCCGCTTGTTGGCGAGCTCGCCGCGTTCCAGGTCGTAGTCGAATGCATAGACCCTGCCGTTGACGCTGTCGTTGTGGTACATCGTGCGGTAGTCGGCAGACCATGCCGGACCGTTGGTCACGGCGTATCCGCTGTCCATGCGGCTGCACGACGGCTGCGCTCCCGACGGTTCAAGGCGGTACAGCGAACCGGTGGGCGCCTTGCACGCAAAATCCATGGTACCCGCCCAGAAACGGCCGCGGGCATCGCACTTGCCGTCATTGAAGCGGTTGGCCGGCATGTCGTCTTCGACCGCCAGCAGCGGCCGCACCTCGCCGGAGGCCGGATCGAAACCGGCAAAGCCGTGGCGCTGCGTGATCACCAGACCGTCACCGCTTGTCCGCTCCGCTAAGGCGGATACGCCGTGCCCGATCTGCCAGCTGCGCCGCTCATCGCCGGATGCATGGCGATGAAGGCGATGATTGAGGATGTCCACCCAGTAGAGCGCCTGTTCGCGCACCGACCAGAGCGGACCTTCGCCGAGCGCGGCACCGGCCTCCCATATGCATTCCGGCGTCTTCATCATGGCCTCCGCTCAATGCGATTCACGCGGCACCGGCGCGCCGCTGCTGCCGACCAGGAAGTCGAGGTCGGCGCCCAGATGCGCCTGCTGCACGTGTTCGACATACAGCTTCACGTAGCCGCGCTCCGGCGCCGGCGGCGCCACCCATTGCGCGCGGCGTCGCGCCAGCTCTTCGTCGCTGACTTCCAGGTGCAGGCTGCGCGCTTCCACGTCGAGCGACACGATGTCCCCGTCCCGCACCAGTGCGAGCGGCCCGCCCAGCGCAGCCTCGGGCGACGTGTGCAGCACGACCGTACCGTAGGCGGTACCGCTCATGCGCGCGTCCGAAATGCGGACCATGTCGGTGACGCCTTTCTCGAGCACTTTCCTGGGAAGGGGCATGTTGCCCACTTCGGCCATGCCGGGATAGCCGCGCGGACCGCAGTTCTTCAGCACCATCACGCAGTGCTCGTCAATGTCGAGGTCCGGATCGTCGAGGCGTTCGCGCAGGTCCTCGATGGTCTCGAAGACCACCGCGCGGCCGCGATGCTTCAGCAGGCTGGCCGAGGCAGCCGAAGGCTTGATCACGGCGCCATCCGGCGCCAGGTTGCCCTTGAGGACGGCGATCCCCGCGTTCTCCTTGAACGGCGTCTCGAGCGGCTTGATCACGTCCCGGTTCCAGCACGGCGCCCCGTCGATGTTCTGGCCGATGCTGCGGCCGTTGACGGTGAGGGCGTCGAGGTGGAGCAGGTGGCGTATCTCGTTCATTACCGCCGGCACGCCGCCGGCGTAGAAGAAGTCTTCCATCAGATAGTGGCCGGACGGCTGCAGGTTGACCAGGCAGGGCATGCGGCTGCCGATCCGGTCGAAGTCTTCCAGCGTGAGGTCGATGCCGATGCGGCGGGCGATCGCGAGCAGGTGCACGACCGCGTTCGTGGATCCGCCAATGGCCGCGTTCACCCGTATCGCGTTCTCGAAGGCCTCGCGCGTCATGATCCTGTCCATCGTCAGGTCTTCCTCCACCATCTGCACGATGCGTCGGCCGCTCAGCTGCGCCAGCCGGTTGCGGCGCGTGTCGGGTGCGGGAATGGCCGCATTGCCGGGCAGGGACATGCCCAGGGCCTCGACCATGCTGGCCATGGTCGAGGCCGTGCCCATCGTCATGCAGGTGCCGGTGGAGCGGTTCATGCAGCCTTCGGCCTCGGTGAACTCCTCCTGCGTCATCAGGCCGCCGCGCACCATCTCCGACATCATCCACACCCCGGTGCCGGAGCCGATGTCCTTGCCACGGAACTTCCCGTTCAGCATCGGGCCGCCCGAGACGCCAATGGTCGGCAGCCCGCAGCTCGCCGCGCCCATCATCAGCGCCGGCGTCGTCTTGTCGCAGCCCATCAGCAGCACCACGCCGTCGATCGGATTGCCGCGTATCGATTCCTCGACGTCCATGCTCGCGAGGTTACGAAACAGCATGGCGGTCGGCCGGATCTGGGTTTCGCCGGGCGACATCACCGGGAACTCCAGCGGGAATCCGCCTGCCTCAAAGACGCCGCGCTTGACGAACTCGGCGAGCTCCCGGAAGTGGCTGTTGCAGGGGGTTAATTCGGACCAGGTATTGCAGATGCCGATGACCGGACGGCCGTCGAATTCATCCGCCGGATGGCCGGCCTTCTGGGTCCAGCTGCGGTGCACGAATCCGTCGCGGTCCTGTTTTTCGAACCAGGCGCGGCTGCGACGTTTTGGTTTAGCCGTGGTCATAACTTACTCGCAGGGGCAGGTGTGGTTGGACCGGGCACGAATGGCCGCGGCGCGGCAAGGCATGTTTCGAGATGGCATCAACATTGATTGGCCATCCATTCGAAAGTTCAGGAGAAAGTCATGGCACAGGAACAGGGCGTGGGGCATGCCGGGAAGCAGGACAGTGCAGGACAGCTGGCGCGCTTTCCCAGCCTGGCCGGCAAGCGCGTCTTCGTCACCGGGGGCGGCTCCGGGATTGGTGCTGCAATCGTCTCGGCCTTCGCGGCGCAGGGCGCGCAGGTCGCCTTCATCGACATTGCGCGCGACGCCAGCCTGGCCCTGTGCGAATCCATTGCGGCGAGCGGGGCCCCCGCGCCGGTGTTCCGCGAGTGCGACATCCGGGACGTCGCCGCGCTGCAGTCGACCATGCGCGATCTTGCCGCTGCAATGGGCGACTTCGACGTGCTGGTCAACAACGCCGGCAATGACCAGCGCCACCGTCCGGAAGAAGTGACGCCCGCCTTCTGGGACAACTGCGTGGCGATCAACCAGCGCCCGATGTTCTTCGCCTGCCAGGCGGTGATGGCGGGCATGAAGCGACGCGGCGGCGGCGCCATCATCAACCTCGGCTCCACCAGCTGGCATATCGCGAACGGCGGTTATCCGGTGTACACGACGACCAAGGCGGCGGTCAGCGGCCTGACCCGCGGCCTCGCCCGCGACCTCGGGCAGTGGAACATTCGCGTCAACACGGTGACACCGGGCTGGGTGATGACCGAGCGCCAGCTCAGCATGTGGGTGGATGCGGAAGGCGAAAGGCTGATCGATAGCAGCCAGTGCCTGAAGGGCAGGGTGATGCCGGAGCACGTCGCACGCATGGTGCTGTTCCTGGCGTCGGACGATGCGGCAATGTGCACCGCGCAGGAATACATTGTCGACGGTGGCTGGGCATGAGCGGGGATGCGCAGGTCCTGCTCGGCATCGACTGGGGCAGCAGCAACCGCCGCGCCTATCTCCTCGATGCGGGCGGCGCGCTGCTGCGGCAGCACGAGGACGACGGCGGCATCCTTCAGGTCCAGGGCGGCTTCGAGGCCGCGCTGGCCGCGCTGCTGCGCACGCTCGGCGTGACGCGCGCTGACGTCATCATGTCCGGCATGATCGGCAGCCGGAACGGCTGGCGCGAGGCGCCGTACCTCGACGTCGATCATCCGTTGCCGGCGCTCGGCGCGCGGCTCGTCGAAGTGCCGGCGCCGCTTCCCGGCGTCCGTTGCCGCATCGTCCCCGGCTATCGCTACCTGGATGCCCAGGGCATTCCCGACGTGATGCGCGGCGAGGAGACCCAGGTGCTCGGCGCGCTCGCCCTGAGCGCGCGCAGCGGCTGGTTCCTGCTTCCGGGGACGCATAGCAAATGGGTGCGGGTCGAGGAAGGCCGGATCAGGGAATTCTTCACCTACATGACCGGTGAACTGTATGCGCTGATGTCGCAGCATGGCACCCTGTCCAAGGTCATGGACGCCGGGCGGTCGGTGCCGCAGGCATTCGCGGCCGGGCTGCATGCGTCGCGCGACGCCCCGTTTACGCATGCCGCCTTCTGCTGCCGCGCGCTGGTGGTGACGGACATGATGCCGCCCGCGCATTCCGCCTCCTACCTCTCCGGCCTGCTGATCGGCGCCGAGTTGCACGACATCCTGCGCCGCTGTGGCGGCAGCCTGCACGAGACGGTACAGGTGGTCGGCAGCCCCGGACTGGCGGCGCGTTACCTCAGCGCGCTGGAACTGGCCGGCATTCCGGCCCACTCATGGCAACCGGATGCGGTGTACCTGGCTGCGTTGCGCGCGCTGTTCGACCTGGACGACTCTGCAAGGGAGGCCACATGAACGCTGTCTTTCAACCCTATCCGTATCCGCTGATCGCGATTCTGCGCGGATTGACGCCGGAGGAAGCGCCGCAGGTCGGGAAAGTGCTGTTCGACACCGGCTTCCGGATGCTGGAAGTGCCTCTCAACCGGCCCGGCGCAATCGAGGCAATGCAGTCGCTGGTGCGCATTGCGCCCGCCGACGCCATGATCGGCGCCGGCACCGTGCTGACCGTCGCGCAGGTCGACGCGGTTCGGCAGGCAGGGGGCCGGCTGGTGGTCTCGCCGCATTGCGCGGAAGAGGTCATTGCGCATGCGGCCGGCCTGGGCATGCTGACCCTGCCGGGCGTGGCCACGCCGACCGAGGCGTTGCGGGCGCTGCAGGCAGGCGCCCACGGGCTGAAGCTGTTTCCGGCCGAGATGGTGCCGCCCGCGGCGTTCAAGGCGATCCGGTCGATCCTGCCGGAGGGCACGCCAATGTTTCCGGTCGGCGGCGTGACCCCGCAGAACATGGCGGAATACGCAGCGGTCGGCGCGACCGGGTTCGGCATCGGCGGCCAGCTGTATGCGCCCGGCCGTGACGCGGACGCACTGCGCGCCGCAGCGGAGGCCTTCATGCAGGAACGACAACAGCTGATCCGCAATGCAGCTTAGGCAAGCGATAGGAACCGGGAGATGATCCGGTCTTGCTGCAATGCGGAATGGTAAAATAGCCGGTTTTCCGAATTCATTGCGCAAGGGGTTTTCCACGTGCTTTCCACCGCTAACATCACGATGCAGTTCGGCGCCAAGCCGCTGTTCGAAAACGTTTCCGTCAAATTCGGCGACGGCAACCGCTATGGCCTGATCGGCGCAAACGGCTGCGGCAAGTCGACCTTCATGAAGATCCTCGGCGGCGACCTCGAACCCACCTCGGGCAACGTCATGCTCGATCCGGGCGAGCGTCTCGGCAAGCTGCGCCAGGACCAGTTCGCATTCGAGGACATGCGCGTGCTGGACGTCGTCATGATGGGGCACACCGAGATGTGGGCGGCGATGCAGGAGCGCGATGCGATCTACGCCAACCCGGACGCGACCGACGACGACTACATGAAGGCCGCCGACCTGGAGGCGAAGTTTGCCGAGTACGACGGCTACACCGCCGAATCACGCGCGGGCGAACTGCTGCTCGGCGTCGGCGTGCCGACCGAACAGCACACCGGCCTGATGAGCAGCGTCGCGCCCGGATGGAAGCTGCGCGTGCTGCTGGCGCAGGCGCTGTTCTCGAATCCGGACATCCTGCTGCTGGACGAGCCGACCAACAACCTCGACATCAACACCATCCGCTGGCTGGAGGACGTGCTCAACGAGCGTAACTCCACCATGATCATCATCTCGCACGACCGCCACTTCCTGAACCAGGTCTGCACCCACATGGCCGACGTCGACTACGGTACCCTGAAGATCTATCCGGGCAACTACGACGACTACATGCTGGCTTCCTCACAGGCACGGGCCCAGCAGATGGCGGCCAACGCCAAGGCCAAGGAACGCGTCGCGGACCTGCAGGACTTCGTGCGGCGCTTTTCCGCCAACAAGTCCAAGGCCCGCCAGGCTACGTCGCGCCTCAAGCAGATCGACAAGATCAAGGTCGAGGACATCAAGCCGTCGAGCCGGCAGAATCCCTTCATCCGGTTCGAGGGCGAAAAGAAGCTCCATCGCCAGGCAGTGGAAGTGCAGGGGCTCTCCAAAACCTACGACCGCACGATCTTCAACAACGTCGACCTGCTGGTCGAAGCCGGCGAGAAGATCGCGATCATCGGCGCCAACGGCGCGGGCAAGACCACGCTGCTGCGTTGCATCGGCGGCGAGGCGTGCGGCATGGCGGCCGATCACGGCGTGGCCAAATGGGCGGAGCACGCCAATATCGGCTATATGCCGCAGGATCCCACCGAGGAGTTCGCCGACGACCGCAACCTGACCGACTGGATCGGCCAGTGGACGCAGGAAGGCGACGACGACCAGGCCGTGCGGGGCATCCTGGGCCGCCTCCTGTTCTCGGGCGACGACGTCAAGAAGTCGGTCATGGTCCTGTCGGGCGGCGAGAAGGGCCGCATGATGTACGGCAAGCTGATGCTGGGGCGGCACAACGTGCTGCTGATGGACGAGCCGACCAACCACATGGACATGGAGTCGATCGAGTCGCTCAACATCGCGCTCGAGAAGTACGCCGGCACATTGATCTTCGTGTCGCACGACCGCGAGTTCGTGTCCTCGCTCGCCACCCGCATCCTCGAGGTCAAGGATGGCCAGGTGATCGACTTCCATGGCGGCTACGAGGAGTACCTCGCCAGCCAGGGCATCGAGTAAGGACGGGCCGGTCAGCCGGCGCCGAGGTCGACCAGGCTGGCCGGCTGCGTCTGGTCGGCCGGGCCGAGCAGGCTGTCGAGCCGGGTGCGCAGGCTGCGTGCCGTCTCATTGCCCTTGGCCTTCTGCACCGCTTCCAGGTAGGGCTGCCGCAGCTGGCGCAGCTCATCCAGCGTCGAGGCTTTCTCCACCTTCAGCTGCAGCGCGTAGCCGCGCAGGCCGATCATGCTCTTGATGGTCTCGTTGTAGAACTGGTAGACCGCGAGGAAGCGGTTGTCCGGAGCGGCTTCCGCGGGTGGAGCCTCGGCGGCGGCGGCAGGGGTGGCGGCAGGCGCCGGCGGTGCCGCCGGCGCCGGTGCGGCCTGGGCCTGGATGAAGCCGGCGGCACTCAGCTCGGCGAGGCTGTCCGGCCCGAGTCCGAGGCCGGATACTTTCGCGAGCAGGTCGGTATCGCTGTGCTTGCCGTCCACCATGACAAGCAGCGGCCGCAGTTTTGCGGCGAGGCCGTACTTGCGGGTGCTGATCTCTTCCCGACCCTTGTCGGTCTTGTCGTAGATTGTTGCCATCGTCTCCTCCTGCCGAAGATGCATGCGTGATTGCATACGCCTGGTCGCCGCTGCCGCGGTCTCGTTCTTGTCAATGCGCTTCTTCTTGTTCTTGTTTTAATTCTTTCGGGAAACCACCTACTTATAATTCGCCAAAAGCAGCTTGTATTGATTTTTGTCAGTCCTAGTATGCTATCGAAACTCCGGGAGGTAAAGAAAAGTCCCGGGCGGCATTGCAAGCGCGTTGTTCGACCCCATTGTTGCGGGTATACGCTCGCAGCGCCCGATGCCGAAATGTCGGGCATACTCCTGCTTCTGTTGCCCTTGCGCGGCTTATCACTATGGAAACTGTACCCATCAAGAATGTTGAATTCGAGCGCCCCCAGATGGAGACCGGCACCAGCTGCGTCGCCCATGCCTGGGCGCGCGTGCCCGAGCCGCTCGATCTTCCGCGGAAGGCGGAGCTCAAGGCGCGCATCAAGCGCCTGCTGAAGGAAAAGCAGGCGGTCCTTGTCGCGCACTACTACGTCGACGCCGATCTGCAGGACCTGGCCGAGGAAACCGGCGGCTGCGTGTCCGACTCGCTGGAAATGGCGCGCTTCGGCCGCGACCATCCCGCCAGGACCCTGGTCGTGGCCGGCGTGCGTTTCATGGGCGAGACGGCCAAGATCCTCAGCCCGGAAAAAACCATCCTGATGCCGGACCTCGACGCGACCTGCTCGCTCGACCTCGGCTGCCCGCCGGACGAGTTCGCCGCCTTCTGCGATGCCCATCCGGACCGCACCGTCGTCGTCTACGCCAACACCAGTGCGGCTGTGAAGGCGCGGGCCGACTGGATGGTCACATCGTCAATCGGCCTGGAGATCGTCGAGCACCTGCATGCGCAGGGCAAGAAGATCCTGTGGGCGCCGGACAAGCACCTCGGCAGCTACATCCAGAAGAAAACCGGCGCCGACATGCTGCTGTGGCAGGGCTCCTGCCTGGTGCATGACGAGTTCAAGGGCATCGAGCTCGACCTGCTGAAAAAGGAGCACCCGCATGCGAAGGTGCTGGTGCACCCGGAGTCGCCGGAAGCGGTGGTCGCACAGGCCGACGTCGTCGGTTCGACTTCGCAGCTGATCGCCGCCGCCAGGGACCTGGACGCACGGGAATTCATCGTCGCCACCGACAACGGCATCCTGCACAAGATGCGGATGGCGGCGCCGGGCAAGCGATTCATCGATGCGCCGACCGCCGGCAACAGCGCCACCTGCAAGAGTTGCGCCCATTGCCCGTGGATGGCCATGAATGGGCTGCAGAACCTGGCCGATGTGCTGGAGAGCGGTCGCAACGAGATCCATGTCGATCCGGACACCGGTCGCCGGGCGCGGGTCTGCATCGACCGCATGCTGGACTTTGCCGCGGCACGCAAGGCGAACGTGCGCCCGGGCGCGGACCTGGCGAAAGAGCAGAAACTGTTTGCGGGGATCGGTCCGGCATGAGCACCTTGCAAAATCCCTTTGCGCCGTTCGACCCGGCGCTGGCCCGTGCATTCGAAGCGAACATCGCCTCAGCTCTCGCGGAAGACGTCGGTACCGGCGACGTGACCGGCCGCCTGGTGCCGGAGCAGGAATGGGTGGAAGCCCGCGTCGTGGTCCGGGAGGACGCGGTGCTGTGCGGTGCGCCCTGGTTCGAAGGCGTGATGACGCAGCTCGACCAGCGGATACGCACCACCTGGCACTACGCCGAGGGAGCGATGATGGCAGCCGACAGCACCGTCTGTACGCTGGAGGCGCCGGCGCGGGCCTTGCTCACCGCCGAACGCAGCGCGCTCAACTTCCTGCAGCTGCTTTCCGGCGTCGCCACCGCAACGCGGCGCTACGTCGAACTGGTCGCCGGGACCCGCGCCGCCATCCTCGATACCCGCAAGACGCTGCCCGGCCTGCGGCTGGCGCAGAAATACGCGGTCCGGGTCGGCGGCGGCAAGAACCAGCGGCTGGCGCTGTATGACGGCATCCTGATCAAGGAAAACCATATTGCCGCGGCCGGCGGGATAGGCGCCGCAATGCGGGATGCGCTGGCGCTCAACGCCGGCGTGTCGATCCAGATCGAGGTCGAAAACCTCGACGAGCTGGAACAGGCGCTGTCTGCCGGGGCGACCTCGATCCTGCTGGATAATTTCTCGACCGGGCTGATGCGCGAAGCGGTCCGGCTGACCGCGGGCAGGGCGATTCTCGAGGCATCCGGCGGGGTTAACATGGACAGCGTGCGCGCGATCGCCGAAACCGGGGTCGACCGGATCTCGATCGGCAGCCTGACGAAGGACGTGCGGGCGACCGACTACTCATTGCGGGTAATCGGCTAGGCCGCAGGACGCGAACCGGCGTGCATACTAAAGCGGCCTGCGCAAGCAGGCCGTTTTTTTCGGCCGCGTTCTTTCAGCGTCGTTGCGGCGACAGCACCGTGGGCAGCGCCTTGGGAAGCGTTTCCGGGAAGTCCTGGCTGTAGTGCAGCCCGCGGCTTTCGCGCCGGGACAGCGCGCTGTCGACGATCAGCGAGGCGACGTCTACCAGGTTGCGCAGTTCCAGCAGGTCGCGCGTGATGCGGAAGTGCGCGTAGTACTCGTAGATTTCTTCCCGCAGCAGGCCGATGCGATGCTGCGCGCGCTCGAGGCGCTTGGTGGTGCGCACGATACCCACGTAATTCCACATGAAGCGGCGCAGCTCGTCCCAGTTGTGCGCGATCACGACTTCCTCGTCGGCGTCCGTCACCCGGCTTTCGTCCCAGGCAGGCAGGTCGATCGGTTGCGGCTGCGGCTGCGCTTCGATATGGCGGGCGGCGGCGCGGCCGAGCACCAGGCATTCGAGCAGCGAGTTGCTGGCGAGACGATTGGCGCCGTGCAGGCCGGTGTACGCGGTTTCACCGACCGCGTACAGGCCGGGAAGGTCGGTCCGACCGCACATGTCGGTCACCACGCCGCCGCAGGTGAAATGCACGGCGGGAACGACCGGGATCGGCTGGCGGGTGATGTCGATGCCGAGCTCGAGGCAGCGCGCATAGATCGTCGGGAAATGCTCTTTCAGGAATTCCGGCGGCTGGTGGGTGATATCGAGGTCGACGTAGTCGAGACCGCGCTTCTTCATCTCGAAGTCGATCGCACGCGCGACCACGTCGCGCGGCGCCAGTTCGGCACGCGCATCGTGCTCCGGCATGAAGCGCTTGCCGGCGGCGGCGCCGCTTTCCTCCGGGAGTTTCAGCAGGCCGCCTTCGCCGCGCACCGCCTCGCTGATCAGGAAGGACTTCGCATAGGGATGGTAGAGGCAGGTCGGGTGAAACTGGATGAACTCCATGTTCGCGATGCGGCATCCTGCCCGCCACGCCATTGCGATGCCGTCGCCGGTCGCGGTATCGGGATTGGTCGTGTACAGATAGACCTTGCCCGCGCCACCCGTGGCCAGCACGGTATGGTTGGCGGCGAGTGTCATCACCTTGCCGGTGTTGACGTCCTGGACGTACAGGCCCGCACAGTACGGCATGCCGGGCTGCGGCGACAGCTTGTCGGAGCGGATCACGTCGATCGCGAAATGGTTTTCCAGGATCGTGATGTTCGGATGGGCGCGCGCCTTCTGCTCCAGGGTCACCTGGACCGCATGGCCGGTGGCGTCTGCCGCGTGAATGATGCGGCGCTGGCTGTGCCCGCCTTCGCGCGTCAGGTGGAATCCGAGTTCGGCGGCGGGATCGGGCGTGAACGGCACGCCCTGTTCGATCAGCCATTCGATCGCCTCCCGGCCGTGCTCGATGATGTAGCGGGTGGCGGCCTCGTCGCACAGTCCCGCTCCCGCCACCAGGGTGTCGGCGATATGCTGCTCATGGCTGTCCGCCGAGTCGAGCACCGCGGCGATGCCGCCTTGCGCCCAGTTGCTGGCACCGTCCAGCAGCCCGCGCTTCGACACCACGACGACCTTGCGGGTCTGTGCCAGGTGCAGCGCCACTGACAGGCCGGCGAGTCCGCTGCCGACGATCGCGACGTCAAATTTCATAAGATGGGCTTGATTCAACTGATTGGTCATCACGGAAGTCGACATCTTACCATCGGGTAAAGTTGGCAGCCGGCAGCCCTGTTAAGCTTGCGGCTTCGCCGGAATCGGGAGGAGCACAACAACTATGACTGGAATTCTGAAGAAAGTTGCGATCGTGTTATTGGCGGTCGCGCTGGCTGCGGCGGCGGCCTTGCTCTGGTATCGCGCGGCCAGCCAGCCGCAGGTCGACGGCCGGATGACGGTCGCCGGCCTGCGCGGGCCGGTGGAGATCGTGCGCGACGCGGAAGGCATCCCGCACATCTACGCCGGATCGACCGAGGATGCGTGGCATGCCCTCGGCTTCGTGCATGCGCAGGACCGGCTGTGGCAGCTCGAGATGAATCGTCGCATCGCCGCCGGGCGGATGGCGGAGATCCTCGGCCCGAATGCGGTCGACGCCGACCGCTTCCTGCGCACGCTCGGCGTGCGCCGCAATGCCGAGCGCATCCTCGGGAAGCTGGCGCCGGAGACCCGCGCCGCACTCGACGCCTACACGCGCGGCGTCAATGCCTATCTCTCTTCCCGCAAGGGACCGCTGCCGCCGGAGTTCCTGCTGACCGGCGCGCCCGCGCCCGAGCCGTGGCAGCCGGCGGATTCGGTTTCGTGGCAGACCATGATGGCTTGGGACCTCGGCGCCAACTGGACGCAGGAGCTGCTGCGCATGCGCCTCGCGCAACGGCTGTCGCTCGACCAGATCAATGAATTCCTGCCGCCTTATCCGGGCGATGCAGTGCTCCGGACACGCGACTACACACGCCTGTACCGCGAGCTGACCGGCACCACCGCCCAGCTCGGCCGGGTCGCAGCCGCGGCGCCGCCTTCGCTGGTGGACGGCATGGGCTCGAACAACTGGGTGGTCGGCGGCGGTCGCTCGGCCACCGGCAAGCCGTTGCTGGCGAACGACCCCCACCTCGGGCTGTCGGCGCCGGCGCTCTGGTATTTCGCGCATGTGTCGGCGCCCGGCCTCAATGTGATCGGCGCCACGCTGCCCGGCATTCCGACCGTCGTGCTCGGTCGCAACGACAGGATTGCCTGGGGTTTCACCAACACCGCGCCCGACGTGCAGGACCTGTACATCGAACAGCTGAATCCGGACAACCCGCGCCAGTACAGGACGCCGGACGGCTGGGCCGATTTTGTGGCCCGCACCGAGACCATCAGGGTCAAGGGACAGCCGGACGTCACGCTTGAAGTGCGGGAGAGCCGGCACGGACCGGTCATTACCGGCGCGCTCCCGATCATGGAAAAGGCGGCGCTCGACGTACGCAAGCATGTCGTCGCCTTCGCCTGGACGGCATTGCGCGACGACGACCTGACGCTGCAGGCGGGCATCAAGTTCAACCGCGCCCGCAACTGGCAGGAATTCCTGGAGGGGGCGCGCGACTTCGGCGCGCCGCAGCAAAGCATCGTGTATGCGGACGTCGATGGCAACGTCGGCTTCGTTGCGCCGGGCAAGGTGCCGCTGCGCAAGGCGGAGAACGACCTGAAGGGACTGGCGCCCGCGCCAGGATGGGATGCGCGCTACGACTGGGCCGGCTTCATCCCGTTCGACCAGTTGCCGCGCTCGTACAACCCGTCGTCGGAAAAAGTGATGACGGCGAACCACAAGATCGTCGGCCCGGATTATCCGCATTTCCTGACCAGCGAATGGACGCTGCCGTACCGCGCCCAGCGTATCGACGCCTTGCTCGACGCGCAGCCGAAGCACAGCCTGGACAGCTTTGCCGCCATCCAGAAGGATGATCTGTCGCTCGCGGCCGCCGAGATCCTTCCATTGCTGAGGACCACCGCGCCGACGTCCGAGCGCGCGCGCCGCGCCCTGCAGCTGCTGGCCGGCTGGGACGGGACAATGGCGGCCGACCGGGCTCAGCCACTGATCTTCAATGCGTGGATGCGCATGGCCTCGCGGCGCATCTTCCAGGACGAACTGGGCGATGCGCTGCTGAAGGACTACTGGGAGCAGCGCAATGTGCACCAGCCCATGATCAACGTGCTGCGCAACAAGGACGGACAGGGCAAGTGGTGCGTCGATACCGGCGCCGCAGGCGCCACCCGGCCACAGACCTGTGCGGAAGTGCTGTCGCACTCGCTGGAGGAGGCGCTGTCGGACCTCGAACGGCGCTACGGGAGCGACATGCAGGACTGGCGCTGGGGCGACGCCCATTTCGCGCGCTCCGAGCACCGGCCGTTCGCCAGGGTCGACCTGCTCGCCCGCTTCTTCGACATACGGGTGCCGACGCCGGGGGACACCTTTACCGTCAACGTCGGGCGCCACAACCTGCGCGACGACAAGGAACCGTTCGCAAATCGTCATGCGCCCAGCCTCCGTGCAATCTACGACCTCGCCGATCCGGAAAGCTCCCGCTTCATCCACTCGACCGGGCAGTCGGGCAATCTGCTGTCGCCGCTTTACCGCAACTACGCCGAGCGCTGGGCGGCGGTGCGCTACCTGCCGATGAAAACGCAGCGGGCGGCGGTGGAGCAGGGCGCGCTCGGCGTGCTGACGCTGCAGCCCTGAGATCTTCCTTTTCAGCGTTGCTGCACGCGCCAACTGACACTTGAAAGGCCCCGCGGCATCCGCTGCGGGTTCTTCCCCCTCCCGTCATGCCCCTCGTAATGCCGCAGCCGAAGCAGCGGCAGTCGCATGCGGCTGCGCCGGAATGCGGCGGCGTCGTGCGCATATGGCGGCCGCAGTGACTGCGGCGAGGGCGCCGCGCGTCCACGCGATCCCGGTTTGGACGGGCATGGGGCAACGTTGGCCAGGAACAGCTTCAGCGTGGAAAGAGCCGCAGAGGATCGGAACGCGCCGCATGGCTTGCGCGTGGCGCACGGCGACGACCGTCTTGCGTGGATGCCGCATTGCTGCCGGTGGTGGTGGGCGAGACAGGCAAAAAAAAGGCCGCCGGCGTTGCCAGCGGCCTGCGAAGTCCGGGAAATCCCTGGAGATCCCGGTGACGATTGCCCTGTCAGTCGTCTGCGTAGATGTCGCGATCCTTGGTCTCGCGTACGAACAGCATGCCGATCACGACGGTCACCAGTGCGATGATGATCGGATACCAGAGGCCGTAGTAGATGTCGCCCTTGAACGCCACCAGTGCGAACGAGGTGGTCGGCAGCAGGCCGCCGAACCAGCCGTTACCGATGTGGTACGGCAGGGACATCGAGGTGTAGCGGATGCGGGTCGGGAACATTTCGACCAGCATGGCGGCGATCGGGCCGTAGACCATGGTCACGTAAAGCACCAGGATCGTCAGCAGCACCAGGACCATGCCCTTGTTCATCTGGGCGGGGTCTGCCTTGCTCGGATAGCCTGCTGCCTTGATCGCGTCAGACAGCTCCTTCGAGAACGCCTTTTCCTTGGCGGCGGCTTCTTCCTTGGACAGGCCGGCGGCGTTAAACGACTGGATGACCGTGTCGCCGATCTTCACGCTGGCTGCGGTACCTGCCGGCGCGGCTTCGTTCGAGTAGTTGACCGAAGCGGCGGCCAGCTTGGCTTTCACGATGTCGCAGGAGGAGGTGAACTTCTTGGTGCCGGTCGGGTTGAACTGGAACTGGCAGTCGGCCGGGTCGGCGGTGACCACCACCGGTGCGTTCTTGATCGCGTTTTCCAGCGCCGGGTTGGCGTAGTGGGTCAGCGCGTTGAAGATCGGGAAGTAGGTGAGCGCCGCGATCAGGCAGCCGCCGAGGATGATGGGCTTGCGGCCGATCTTGTCAGACAGCGCGCCGAACACGATGAAGAACGGGGTGCCGATGACCAGCGAGGCAGCGATCAGCAGGTTGGCGGTGGCGCCATCGACCTTCAGCGTCTGCGTCAGGAAGAACAGCGCGTAGAACTGGCCGGTGTACCAGACCACTGCCTGGCCGGCGGTCAGGCCGATCAGCGCCAGGATCACGATCTTCAGGTTTTTCCACTGGCCAAAGGACTCGGACAGCGGTGCCTTGGAGGTGCGGCCTTCGGCTTTCATCTTGGCGAACGCCGGCGACTCATTCATCGACAGGCGGATCCACACGGAGATGGCAAGCAGGAACACCGACAGCAGGAAAGGCACGCGCCAGCCCCAGTCGGCGAATGCTTCCTCGCCCATGGCGGTGCGGGTGCCGAGGATCACCATCAGCGACAGGAACAGGCCGAGCGTTGCGGTGGTCTGGATCCAGGCGGTGTAGGCGCCGCGCTTGCCGTGCGGCGCATGCTCGGCGACGTAGGTCGCCGCGCCGCCGTACTCGCCGCCCAGCGCCAGGCCTTGCAGGATGCGCAGGGTGATCAGGATGACCGGCGCCGCGATGCCGATCGAGGCGTAGGTGGGCAGCAGGCCGACGATGAAGGTCGAGATGCCCATGATCAGGATGGTGACCAGGAAGGTGTACTTGCGGCCGATCATGTCGCCGAGGCGGCCGAACACCAGTGCACCAAACGGACGGACGATGAAGCCGGCGGCAAAGGCGAGCAGCGCGAAGATGAATGCGGTGTTCGGGTCGGTGCCGGCGAAGAACTGCTTCGCGATGATCGCTGCCAGTGAGCCGTACAGGTAGAAGTCATACCACTCGAACACGGTGCCGAGCGAGGAAGCGAAAATGACTTTCCGCTCCTCCGCCGTCATGCCGCGTGCAGCAGCTGTTTGTACTGTCGCCATGCTTATCTCCTCGTTAATAATAAAAATGCATGCGCAGGTGTCCTGGCACGGGTGGAGTGTGCGACGCGAACCTTACGCGACCCTTGCTGCAAACTTACAGAACCTTACATGGCTGGCAATGTCCGAACCGCAATCCCGGGCGGGCGGAACGGCAGGAGGATGGCGGCGGGAACGGCGCCGGCGGGGCGCCGGTTTTTTACGAACGATCGTGCTAAAACTATGCTATTCTGCCGCTTCAGGTTGACCTAGTGTCAGCACAAATGACTAAGCTCGAGCACCGATTCGAACGCCAACACCTTCACTCAAGGAGCCTCAAATGACTGACGCCGTCATCGTATCCACTGCACGCACCGGCCTTGCCAAATCCTGGAAAGGCGCTTTCAACATGACCCACGGCGCCACCCTGGGCGGCCATGTGCTGAAGGCCGCGATGGAGCGGGCGAAGATCGATCCGAGTGAAGTGGAAGACGTGATCATGGGCTGCGCGACGCCGGAAGGCGCGACCGGCAGCAACATCGCGCGCCAGATCGCGTTGCGCGGGGGTTGCCCGGTGACCACCGCCGGCATGACCATCAATCGTTTCTGCTCCTCCGGCCTGCAGACCATCGCCACCGCCGCCCAGCGCATCATCGCCGGCGAAGGCGACGTCTACGCTGCGGGCGGCGTGGAGTCCATCTCCTGCGTACAGAACGAAGCGAACAAGCACATGCTGGCCGAAGTCTGGCTCAAGCAGAACAAGCCGGAAATCTACTGGCCGATGCTGCAGACCGCCGAGACCGTGGCCAAGCGCTACAACATCAGCAAGGAGCGCCAGGACGAATACGGCGTGCAGAGCCAGCAGCGCGCCGCCGCCGCCCAGGCCGCCGGCAAGTTCAATGACGAGATCGTGCCGATGACCACCATCATGGGCGTGGCCGACAAGGAAACCGGCATGCTGGTGACGCGCGAAGTCACCATCGCCGCCGACGAAGGCATCCGCGCCGACACCACGCTGGAAGGCGTGTCCAAGATCCGCACCGCGCTGCCGGGCGGCGTGATCTCGGCCGGCAATGCCAGCCAGTTTTCCGACGGCGCCTCCTGCGCCATCCTGATGAACGGCAAGCTGGCGGAGCAGCGCGGCCTGCAGCCGCTGGGCATTTACCGCGGCTTCGCGATCGCCGGCTGCGAGCCCGACGAGATGGGCATCGGCCCGGTCTTCGCGATTCCGAAGCTGCTGAAAAAGGCTGGCCTGAAGGTCGAGGACATCGGCCTGTGGGAGCTCAACGAGGCATTCGCGGTGCAGGTCCTGTACTGCCGCGACAAGCTTGGCATCCCGGCCGACCGCCTGAACGTGAACGGCGGCGCGATCGCCGTCGGCCATCCCTACGGGGTTTCCGGCGCCCGCCTGACCGGCCACGCCCTGATCGAGGGCAAGCGTCGCGGCGCCAAGTACGTGGTGGTCACCATGTGCATCGGCGGCGGCCAGGGCGCAGCCGGCCTGTTCGAAGTGGTCTGAGCATCGCAACAACGTGGGCGCTTCGGCGCCCACGTGCACATTGAAGCCAGCAATTTCCGCCGCGGCGCCGGCCTGCCGCGGCATCCCCATCCGCAGGACTGATCATCATGCAATCGAAAATCGTTTCCCGCCGCGACCTCGACTTCATCCTCTACGAACTGCTGAAAGCCGAGGAACTCACGGCCCGTCCGCGCTACGCCGACCACAGCCGCGAGACCTTCAACGCCGCCATGGATACCTGCGAGCGGATCGCCACCGACCTGTTCGCGCCGCACAACAAGAAGAACGACCAGGAGGAGCCGCACTTCGACGGCGAGAAGGTGCACATCATCCCCGAGGTCAAGACCGCGCTGAAAGCCTTCTGCGAATCGGGACTGATGGCCGCGGGCCAGGACTATGAACTCGGCGGCATGCAGCTGCCGGTGCTGATCGAGAAGGCCGGACTCGCGTACTTCAAGGGCGCCAACGTCGGCACCTCGTCCTATCCCTTCCTCACCATCGGCAATGCCAACACGCTGCTCAAGTGCGGCACGCCCGAGCAGATCGAGACCTTCGTCAAGCCGATGCTGGAAGGGCGCTTCTTCGGCACCATGTGCCTGTCGGAGCCGCAGGCGGGCTCGTCGCTCTCCGACATCGTGACGCGCGCCGAACCGCAACCGGACGGCACCTACCGCCTGAAGGGCAACAAGATGTGGATCTCCGCCGGCGAACACGAGCTGTCGGAGAACATCGTGCACCTGGTGCTGGCCAAGGTGCCGGACGAGAACGGCAAGCTGATCCCGGGCGTAAAGGGCATCTCGCTGTTCATCGTGCCGAAGAAGCTGGTCAACCAGGACGGCAGCGTCGGCGAGCGCAATGACGTGGTGCTGGCCGGCCTCAATCACAAGATGGGATATCGCGGCACCACCAACTGCCTGCTGAACTTCGGCGAGGGCAAGTTCAAGCCGGGCGGCAAGGCCGGAGCGGTCGGCTACCTCGTCGGCGAAGTGCACAAGGGCCTCGCCAACATGTTCCACATGATGAACGAAGCCCGCATCGGTGTCGGCCTCGGCGCGGTCATGCTCGGCTACACCGGCTACCTGCATGCGCTGGAGTATGCGCGCGAGCGGCCCCAGGGTCGTCATCCGATGAACAAGGACCCGGCGCAGCCGCAGCTTCCGATCATCCAGCACACCGACGTCAAGCGCATGCTGCTGGCGCAGAAGGCCTACGTCGAGGGCGGACTCGCGCTCAACCTGTACTGCGCCCGCCTGGTCGACGAGGAGCGCACCGCGCAATCCCCGGAGGCGCGCAGGCAGGCAACGCTGCTGCTCGACATCCTGACCCCGATCGCCAAGTCCTGGCCGTCGCAATGGTGCCTGGAGGCGAACAACCTGGCGATCCAGGTGCACGGCGGCTACGGCTATACCCGCGAATACAACGTCGAGCAGTTCTACCGCGACAACCGTCTCAATCCGATCCACGAGGGCACGCACGGCATCCAGGGACTGGACCTGCTCGGCCGCAAGGTCGTCATGCAGGACGGCGCCGCCTTCAAGGCGCTCGGCGCGGAGATCCGCAAGACGATCGGCAAGGCGGCGGAGGTGGGCGAACTGTCGGGCTACGCGACATCGCTCGGCGCCGCGCTGGAACGCATCGAGCAGGTGACGCGCACGCTGTACGCGGCGGGCGACCTGAACAAGACGCTGGCCAACGCCAGCGCCTACCTCGAAGCCTTCGGTCATGCCATGGTGGCCTGGCTGTGGCTGCAGCAGGCCTTGCTGTGCGTCGGCAGGAACGGCCACGACGCCGACTTCTACCGCGGCAAGCTGCAGGCCTGCGCCTACTTCTTCAAGTGGGAGCTGCCGAAGGTGCACACCCAGCTCGACCTGCTGGAAAGCATCGATACCACCACGCTCGACATGCAGGATGCGTGGTTCTGATTTACCGGACATGAACAAGGAGACGACATGCGCACCGTACAACAATTGTTTGACCTGAAGGGCAAGACCGCGCTGGTGACCGGCGGATCCCGCGGCCTCGGCCTGCAGATCGCCGAAGCGCTCGGCGAACAGGGCGCGAAGGTCGTGCTGTCCTCGCGCAAGCAGGCCGACCTGGACGAGGCGGTGGCCCACCTCAAGCAGCGCGGGATCGAGGCCAGCGCGATCGCCGCCGACCTGTCGCAGGAGTCGAACGTGGCGCCGCTGGTCGCCGAGGCATTGAAGCGCCTCGGCCACATCGACATCCTGGTGAACAATGCAGGCGCCACCTGGGGCGCGCCGGCGGAAGACTACCCGCTGGAAGCCTGGGACAAGGTGATGAACCTGAACATCCGCAGCATCTTCCTGCTGTCGCAGGCGGTCGGCAAGCAGTCCATGATCCCGCGCAAGTACGGCCGCATCATCAACGTCGCCTCGATCGCCGGCCTGTCCGGCAACGGCCCGGGATCGATGCAGACGGTGGCCTACAACACCTCGAAGGGCGCGGTGGTGAATTTCACCCGTACCCTGGCCGGCGAATGGGGGGCGCACGGCATCACCGTCAACGCGCTCGCGCCGGGTTTCTTCCCGTCGAAGATGACCAAGGGGACGCTCGAAGCGCTGGGCGAGGAGAAGCTGGGCAAGCGCGCCCCGCTGCAGCGCATCGGCGACGACGAGGACCTGAAGGGCGCCGCGCTGCTGTTCGCGTCCGACGCGGGCAAGCACATCACCGGACAGGTGCTGGCAGTCGACGGCGGTGTCTCGGCGGTGCATTGATGGATATGTCGCAACCGAAGCCGTTCCCGGCCGACATCCCGTTCCTGCATGACCTCGGGGTCGAGTTCCTCGGCATGGCCGACGGCGAGGCGCAGGTCGCGCTGCGGCTGGAAGAGCGGCACATGAACAGCTGGACGGTCACCCACGGCGGCGTCACGATGACCCTGCTCGACGTCGCCATGGCCCTGGCCGGACGGTCGCTGCAGCCTGACGCCCGCGGCGGCGTCACGGTCGAGATGAAGACCAGTTTCCTGCAGCCCTGCGGCAAGCCGGGCAACCGCATCATCGCCAAGGGCAAGGCCTTCCACCGCTCGACCACGATGTGTTTCTGCGAAGGCGAGGTCTGGAACGGGGACCAGCTGGTGGCCAAGGCGATGGGCACCTTCAAGTACCTCAAGCGTCTCGACGCCGCGAAAAAGATGGATCGCGAATAGCGCCCGGGGAAAGGGCCCGGTAGCGCCGGGCCGGCAACACACATATCCGACAACCACAACGATAGCGAGGCAGACATGACCACCTACAAGCGCCTGGTACTGGCATCCCGTCCGAAGGGCCAGGTTACGCCCGAAAACTTCCGTCTTGAACAACTGCCGGTACCCGAGATCCGGGACGGCGAGGTCCTGGTCCGCAACCACTACCTGTCGCTCGATCCCTACATGCGCATGCGCATGGAGGACGTGAGGAGCTACGCCGCGCCGCAGGCGATCGGCGAGACCATGGTCGGCGGCACGGTAGGCGAAGTGGTCGCCAGCAAGAACCCGAAGTTCGCCGTCGGCGACAAGGTGCAGGGGATGTTCGGCTGGTCCGAGATGGGCGTGTCGGACGGCGTCCTGCTGCGCAGGCTGGACACCACCCACGTGCCGCTGTCGGCCTACCTCGGCTCGGTCGGCATGCCGGGCATGACGGCCTGGTATGGACTGACCCAGATCATGCAGCCGAAGCCCGGCGAGACCATCGTCGTCTCCGCGGCCAGCGGCGCCGTCGGCAGCGTGGTCGGCCAACTGGCGAAACTGCGCGGCTGCCGCGCGGTCGGCATTGCCGGCGGTGCGGAGAAGTGCGCCTATGTCGTCGATGAGCTGGGCTTCGACGCCTGCATCGACTACAAGGCCGGCAACCTCGAGGCCGACCTGGCCAAGGCGACGCCGGACGGCATCGATGCGGTGTTCGAGAACGTCGGCGGCAAGGTGTTCGACGCCAGCCTGGCGCGCATGAATCCGTTCGGCCGCATCGCGCTGTGCGGCCTCATTGCCGGTTATGACGGCGAGCCGATGCCGATCACCAATGCACGGGTTTTCCTGACGATGCGCCTCACCATGCGCGGCTTCATCGTCTCCGAGCACATGGACCTGTGGCCGCAGGGCCTGCAGGAGCTCGGCGGCCTCGTCGCCACCGGCAAGCTCAAGTTCCGCGAGTCGGTCGCGGAAGGCCTGGAAGCGGCGCCCGAAGCCTTCATCGGCATGCTGAAAGGGAAGAACTTCGGCAAGCAGCTGGTCAAGCTGATCTGAGCCGGGCGGCTGCCAGGGAGACGACATGAGCGCGCTGATCCTGCACCATTATCCGAATTCGCCGTTCTCGGAAAAGATCCGGCTGATCCTCGGCTACAAGCGGCTGGAGTGGGTCTCGGTGACCATCCCGGTCATCATGCCCAAGCCGGACCTGACGGCGCTGACCGGCGGCTACCGGCGCACGCCGGTGCTGCAGGTCGGCGCGGACATCTATTGCGATACCGCGCTGATTGCCGACCAGCTCGAGCGCATGGCGCCCGCGCCCTCGCTGTATCCGCCTGCGCTGGAGGGGCAGGCGCGCACGCTGGCCCAATGGGCCGACGCTACCCTGTTCTGGACCGTGATCGCCTACGTGTTCCAGCCGGCCGCCGTGCCTTACCTGCTGGGGGGCGTGTCGCCGGAACAGATGAAGGCGTTCAGCGCGGACCGGGCGGCGATGCGCGGCAATGCACCCCGCATGAGCGCAGCCGAAGGCACGGCGGCGCTGCGCGAATACCTGCGCCGGCTGGACGCCATGCTGGAAAGCGGCAGCGGATGGCTGCTCGGCAGCGAACCGACGATCGCCGACTTTTCGATCTACCACTGCATCTGGTTCGTGCAGCTGGCCACGCCGCTGGCCGCCATCCTCGACGACTACCCGCGTCTGCTTGCGTGGGCCGCGAAGATGCGCGCGTTCGGCCATCACGAGAGCCGGGCGATGCGCGGCGAAGAAGCCGTGGCCGTGGCCCGGGATGCGACGCCGGCGTCAACCGAAGGCCTGCCTTTCATCGACTTCCACGGCATCGCGCGGGACGAGCGCGTCAGCGTCACCCCGACCGACTATGCGCTCGATCCGGTGGAGGGTGAACTGGTGGCCGGCACCGCCAGCGCGCTGGCGGTGCGGCGGAACGACCCGCGCGCAGGCGACGTCCATGTGCATTTCCCGCGCATCGGCTTCCAGATGAAACGACTTTGACAAAGCCACCAACAAGGAGACAGCATGAAGAATTTCAAGGACAAGGTTGCCGTCATCACCGGCGGCGCCAGCGGCTTCGGTCGCGAGTTCGCCCTGATCGGCACCCGCCTCGGCATGAAGCTGGTGCTGGCGGACGTGCAGCAGGATGCGCTCGACAAGACCGTCGCCGAACTGCAGGGCATGGGTGCGCAGGTGATCGGCGTGCGCTGCGACGTGCGCAAGGCCGAACAGGTACAGGCGCTGGCCGATGCGACGATGGACAAGTTCGGTGCGGTGCACCTGGTGTTCAACAACGCCGGGGTCGGCAGCGGCGGCCTCATCTGGGAAAACTCGATGGCCGACTGGGAGTGGGTGCTCGGCGTTAACTTGTGGGGCGTGATCCACGGGGTCCGCATCTTCACGCCGCTGATGCTCGCGTGCGCGAAGAAGGAAGCCGGGTATGAAGGGCATATCGTCAACACGGCGTCGATGGCGGGCCTGCTGAATGCGCCCAACATGGGCGTCTACAATGTGTCCAAGCATGCGGTGGTCTCGCTCTCCGAGACCCTGTATCACGATCTGCAGCTGGTGAAGGCGCCGATCGGCGCCTCGGTCCTGTGCCCGTACTTCGTCCCCACCGGCATCCATCGCTCCGAGCGCAACCGTCCCGATGACGTCAAGGACGGCGCCGCCCCCACGGCCAGCCAGATCGCCGCCCAGGCGGTCTCCGACAAGGCGGTCACCTCCGGCAAGGTAAGCGCCACCGAAGTCGCGCAGCGCACCTTCGATGCCATCGCCAATGGCCAGTTCTACGTCTACTCGCATCCGCAAGCGCTCGGCAACGTGCAGACCCGCATGGAGGACATCGTCACCCAGCGCAACCCGACCGACCCGTTTGCCGCGGCGCCGCAGGTACGCGAGCTGCTGCAGGCCAAGCTCAACATCAAGTAAGCGAGGCCCCCATGCCAGCCACCATCGAAAGCGGACAGTACGCGGCACTCTCCAACGGTACCCGTCTGCATTACGCGAGCGCCGGGGAAAAGGGCAAGCCGCTGCTGCTGTTCGTGCACGGCTTCCCCGAGTTCTGGTACGAATGGGAGGCGCAGCTGACCGAGTTCGGCGCCGACCACTTTGCGGTCGCGCCCGACCTGCGGGGCTTCAATCTGTCGGATATGCCGGCGGATGTCGGGGCCTACAAGGCGAAGCACATCGTGGACGACCTGCGGCTCCTGGCCGCGCATCTCGGCTACGAGAAGTTCGTGCTGATCGCGCATGACTGGGGCGGGGCGGTCGCCTGGAATTTCGCGATCGCGCTGCCGCAACTGCTGCACAAGCTGGTGATCGTCAACGCGCCGCATCCCTGGCTCTTCATGAAGGCGCTGGCGGAGGATCCGGCGCAGAAGGCGGCAAGCGAGTACATGAACTGGCTGCGCGCCGAGGGATCGGAAGCGGCACTGGCGAAGGACGAGTTCCGCAAGCTGGAAGACCTGCTGACCGGCATGGGCCGCTCGCCGGCGCCGTGGTTCGCCGGCGAGGTGCGCAAGCGCTACCATGCGTGCTGGTCGCGCGGACTCACCGGCGGCGTCAATTACTATCGCGCGTCGCCGCTGCACCCGCCCACCGACGGCCATCCCGGTCCGCTGCGCCTGCAGCTCAACCCGGAGGATTTCCGGGTGCGGGTGCCGACCCGGGTCATCTGGGGCGAGAGCGACATCGCGCTGCCGAAGACGCTGCTCGACGGACTGGAAGACGTGGTGGACGACCTGCGCGTCGAACGCATTCCCGAGGGCTCGCACTGGGTGATCCACGAGCAGCCGGATCGCATCAACCGGCTTATCAGGGGCTTCCTGTCCGACTGAGCACCGGCAAGGTGCGGACGGGACGGACTGCATTCGCATTGCCGGAAACCGGCAGACCAACAACCGATACGACAAACATGGCACGCGCTGATTTTTCCTTCTTTCATTCGCTGCGGGTACGCTGGGCGGAAGTCGACATGCAGGGCATCGTCTTCAACGGCCACTACCTGACTTATTTCGACGTTGCGTTCACCGAATACTGGCGCGCCACCGAACTGCCCGGGGTGCTGCAGCAGGCCGCCGACGGGCGCGAGATGTTCGCCCGCAAGGCAACCGTCGAGTATCACGCGCCGGCGCGTTTCGACGATGTCCTCGACATCGGCGTGCGCTGCGCGGCGTTCGGCCGGTCCTCGGCGCGCTTCCTGGTCGAGGTTTTCCACGGCGAGCAGCACCTGATCTCCGGCGAGCTCGTGTACGTGTACGCCGACACCACCCTACGCAAGGGTGTGGCGTGGCCCGACGCATGGCGCGAGACGATTGCGCGTTTCGAGAAAGTGGCGCCGGAAACGGCATGAACACCACGATCAGGCTGGGCGGGTGGGACGAGCTGAAGGCCGGTGCGCAGGCAGTGCGCCACGCGGTGTTCGTGGTCGAGCAGCAGGTGCCGGTGGAGCTGGAGTGGGACGAGATGGACGCGGCCTGCCTGCATGCACTGGCATGCGACGACAGCGGTGCGCCGGTGGCGACCGGGCGGCTGCTGCCCGACGGGCACATCGGCCGCATGGCGGTGCTGCCGCATGCGCGCGGCAGCGGCATCGGCGGCGCCATCCTGGCGGCACTGATGGAGCGCGCCAGATTGCGGGGCGACCGGGAGGTACTGCTCAATGCGCAGACCAGCGCCGTGCCGTTCTATGTCCGCTTCGGTTTCGTTAGCGAGGGCGAGGAATTCATGGAGGCCGGCATCCCGCACATCGGGATGCGCCATGTATTTGCTACCTGACCAGACGCTCCTGCAGTACCGGTTCTCCGGTGGCAGGCAACCTCACCAGGCTTGAGACCCGGGTTCCGTAACCCGGCGCGTCGATGCAGACGGCCGACAGCACGCGTTCCCATTCGATGCTCACGCCAGTCTTCGGCAGGCGGCAGTCGCTGGGGCGGCTGGTGTCGCCGAGCATCTCGAAGTAGGCGTCTTCCGGCGCCCCCTGGCAGAGCAGGCTGGAAAACTGCGCCTTGCTGCGCACCAGTTTCGGCCACGGCGTGTCGAGCTGCGCATTGGAGAGCCCGTATATGCCGGGCGCCAGCGGCTTGCCGTTGCGGGCGTCCACCCCGGCGTCGCCGGCGTTCGTGTACCAGATCAGGCTATCGCGGTCCGCCACCAGCAGGTTGAAGGGATTGTAGCGGCCGGCATGCGCGGCCAGCTCGGTTACATAAGCCTCCGGGCTCGCGCGGCTGCGCAGGAAATCGGCGACGAGCGCGCCGCGGCTTTCGGCCTCGCCGCGCTTCTCCAGGGGCGCCCTGACGTTGGTGACGGCGGCAAAGCGGCCGCCGCGCGTCACGCCCAGCCAGCTGCCGCCCGCACGCAGGTCACGCCCCGCGAAGATGTCCGGGTTGTCGTCCCACCACTGTGCCGGCTGCGCCGGGCGGTCAAGGAATTCGTCGCGGTTGCCGGCCGCCAGCAGCGGAATTCCGGGAACGACCTGCCAGGCGAATACGATCAGGCACATGGGATGACATCCACAAAGATTTCGGTATGACGCGGGCCGTCGGCCAGGCGGTCCAGCCCGGCCTCGGTCACCGCGGCTTGCAGCAGGTCCGCAAAACCGGCAGGGACGTCGTGGTAGACCTCCATCCAGGTCTGCCTGCCTTCCTTCTCTTCCGGGCGGCGCTTCAATCCGGCCACGATACCATGCGCGCGCGAAAGGCGTTGCTGCATGGCCGCGGCCTTCTCCTGCAGCACGGCCGCGTTGCCGGGCAATACCCGGTAGTAGATGTAAAGGTCCACGCCTCGACTCCTTCCTGCGGTGGCGGTCATGCGCGCTGCCGGCGCTTCAGGCCGGCAGCGGATAGGGCAGTGCGGCGAAACGCAGGACGGGACCGTCGGCGGCCCCAAGATGCACCGGGCCGGCCTCGGCGGCGGCAATCTTGATTTCGACCAGGCAGTCGGCGCCACCGTCGAAGTTGGGTTCCGCGTTGACCACCATGCCGGAGGGCTGGCCGGGGTCTTCACTGGAGAACACCTCCATCCCGGCGCGCACGTCGGCGGTGTCGACCGAAGCCAGCAGCATGCGGCGCTTGAGCTTGCCGAGGTACTGGCTGCGGGCGACGATTTCCTGGCCGGGGTAGCAACCCTTCTTGAAGTTGACGCCGCCGATCAGTTCGTAATTCACCATCTGCGGCACGAACTGCTCCTGGGTCGGCTGCGTCACCTGCGGCACGCCCGCATGGATATCGGTCAGGCGCCAGACGGAAGCGGAAACCGGCGTCGCCAGCGTCACCAGTTCCGGCCACGCCGCCATCAGCGTTGCGGGCGGCACAATCCACTGGTAGCGCGGGAGGCCGGCGGCATCCGCGAGCCGGAGCAGTACGCCGGCATCGCTCTCGGTCTTTGCGTAAGGTGACGCGGGAAGCGTCGGAAACCAGCGCTTCAGGCCGTCGCCGATGGCCTCGCCGGCCAGACCGAGCGCCGCCAACTCCTCGCCGGCGTCGCGCAGCTTGACCTTGGCGCGCAGCACGTACATCTGCAGGCGCTTCTGCACCGTTGGCTGAATCGTCCGCGGCAGCTGCAGGAAAATCGTGCCCGTCGTCTTCCACATCAGGAACGAGGCCAGCATGCGGCCCTTCGGCGAGCAATAGGCGGCCAGGCGGACGTGGGATGCGTCGAGGTGCTCGACATCGTTGGTCAGCTGGTTGTGCAGGAAGGCGGGGGCGTCGTCGCCGTCGGCGGCCATCAGGCCGAGGTCGGTCAGCGGCGCCACCAGGTTGCGCGGCAGGGCCGCGACCGGGGCATTGCCGAACCCGCCGATGCCGGACGGCTCGTTCTCGTCAAACCGGGCGCCGTTTTGCGCCAGGAACTGCAACCATGCATTTGTCGATTCTGTCATACGCTCAGGAATTATCGGTTTCGCCAGTATCATTCCGGCTTTTGATTATAGTGACGTCTTGAAAACGCGTCCGGCGACCGCTCCGGCCTCGCCGACATACACCGCAGGGTATCCACTTGTTCAAGAAACTGTTTCTTGCCATCGTCGCGTTCGCGCTGCTGGCATCCGCCCTGGTCGCCTACTGGGCGCATCGCCCCATCCTCGCGCCGGGGCAGGCGCCGGTCGCCTTCGCCATCGAACCCGGCAGCAGCGTGCGCAGCAGCACCCGCCAGGTATCGGCCGCCGGCGTGCCGGTCAACCCGTGGCTGCTCGAGCTGGTGGCGCGGCTGAGCGGCAAGGCAACACGCCTGAAAGCCGGGAATTATGAACTAAAGCCCGGCAGCTCGCCGATGGCCCTGGTCGACCAGCTGGTGCGCGGCGAATTCGCGCAGGAGGCGCTGGCGGTCATCGAGGGCTGGACCTTTCGCCAGATGCGGGCGGCGGTGGCCGCCCACCCGGCGCTGAAGCACGATACCGTCCACCTGAGCGACAAGGAACTGCTGGCGAAGGTGGCGCCGGGGCGCGAGGCGGCGGAAGGCCTGTTCTTCCCCGACACCTATCTGTTCGCCAAGGGGTCGAGCGACCTGCAGATCTACCGGCAGGCCTATGCACTGATGCAGAAGCGACTCGACGAAGCGTGGCGCCGCCGCCAGCCGGACCTGCCGTACAAGAATCCGTACGAGGCGTTGGTGATGGCGTCGATCATCGAGAAGGAGACCGGCCAGAAGTCGGAGCGCCGGATGATCGCGGCGGTGTTTGTCAACCGGCTCAAGCGCGGCATGCTGCTGCAGACCGACCCGACCGTGATCTACGGCATGGGCGAGCGCTTCCAGGGCAACATCCGCAAGCGCGACCTGCTGACGGACACGCCGTACAACACCTACACCCGCCCGGGCCTGCCGCCAACGCCGATTGCGCTGCCCGGGGCGGAGTCGCTCGAAGCAGCCATGGCGCCGGCGCCGATCGAGGCGCTGTATTTCGTCGCCCGCGGCAACGGCACCAGCGAGTTCTCCAACAACCTGGCGGACCACAACCGCGCGGTCGACAAATACCAGCGATGAGGCTGCGGACAAGCGGCCCAAAACAGCGATAATGCCGGGTGCAAACGACAACGACGCACCCATGACACTTGGCAAATTCATCACTTTCGAAGGCATAGACGGCGCCGGCAAGTCCACCCACCTGGCATTCGTCGCCGAGCTGCTGCGGGCCGCCGGCAAGACCGTGGTCCTTACGCGCGAGCCGGGCGGTACGCCGCTCGGCGAAAAACTGCGCACGCTGCTGCTGCACGAAGCCATGGACCTCGAGACCGAGGCGCTGCTGATGTTCGCCGCGCGCCGGGAGCACCTGGCGCAGGTGATCGAGCCGGCGCTCGCGCGCGGCGACTGGGTGATCTCCGACCGTTTCACCGATGCCACCTTCGCCTACCAGGGCGGCGGCCGCAAGCTGCCGTTCGAGCGGCTGGAAGTGCTCGAGCAGTGGGTCCATCCGCATCGGCAGCCCGACCTGACGCTGCTGTTCGACGTGCCGCTGGATGTGGCGCGCGCGCGGCTCGACGCCACCCGTGAGCTGGACCGCTTCGAACGCGAGAAGGCGGTCTTCTTCGAGGACACCCGCCAGGGCTACCTGCGCCGTGCCGCGCAGTTCCCGCAGCGTTTCCGCCGCATCGACTCCACCCGCAGCATCGAGGCCATCCAGGCGGAGCTGCGCGACCTCGTCGGTGCGCTGTGAGCACGGATCGGGAGCATCCATGACCTCACCGCTCTTTCCCTGGCAGGCCGATGCGTGGCAGCAGCTCCGGCAGCTGCGCGAACGGCTGCCCCACGCCATCCTGTTCCACGGTCCGCAGGGCATCGGCAAGACCGCTTTTGCCGAGACCTTCGCCCAGTCGCTCCTGTGCCAGTCGCCGACGGCCGAGTGCCTGCCGTGCGGGCGCTGCGACGCCTGCGGCTGGTTCAGCCAGTACAGTCACCCGGACTACCGCCGGATCCGTCCCGAGCTGCTCGACGAGGAAGAGGCGGCGGAGAGCGCGGAAGCCGCAGAGGCCGGCGTCGCGCCCGAGAGCAAAAAGGCCGGCAAGGCCAAGCCTTCGAAGGAAATCAAGATCGACCAGGTGCGCGCGCTGGCCGATTTCATGAGCATATCCACTCACCGCCAGGGAATGCGGGTGGTGCTGCTTTATCCGGCAGAGGCGCTCAATACCGCTGCCGCCAACGCGCTGCTGAAGACGCTGGAGGAACCGCCGCCGGCGACCATGTTCCTGCTGGTGTCCAACAGCCTCGACCGCCTGCTGCCGACCATCCTGTCGCGTTGCCGCAAGTTCGCCCTGGCGCTGCCGGCGCCGCAGCAGGCGCTGGCCTGGCTGCAGGAGCAGGATGTGACCGATGCCGATGCCTGGCTGGCGGAGCAGGGCGGGGCGCCGATCGCGGCCCGGGAGATGGCGCAGACCGAGGTGCGGGAGCACCTGGACGCCTTCCTGCAGCAGCTCGCGCGGCCGGGCGTGGAAGCCGCGCTGAAGACTGCCGAGAAGCTGCAAAAGGCGCCGGTGCCCGACCTGGTCGCCTGGCTGCAGCGCTGGCTCTACGACATGTTTTCG
This sequence comes from Noviherbaspirillum sp., assembly GCF_036563305.1. Taxonomy (GTDB): domain Bacteria; phylum Pseudomonadota; class Gammaproteobacteria; order Burkholderiales; family Burkholderiaceae_D; genus Noviherbaspirillum. The sequence continues at coordinate 193,382 of NZ_DATCMQ010000017.1, forward strand.
TTCAAGCTTTCCGGCAGAATCCGGTATTATCCCCGCTACCGGAAGGAGCTGGCCGCGCTCAGCGAGCGCGCCGACGTCGCTGGCCTGCTGCGCGCGCTGAAGGCGGTGCAGGAAAGGCGGGCGGTGGCGGACCATCCGCTTGCGGCAAAGCTCTTCATCGAAGACATGTTGCTCGAATATTCATCCTTGTTTGCGTAGGACTCCCATGGCCGAAACCCCCCAGGTACCGTCCGCGACCGCCACTGCCGCCGGCGCAGCCGTCGCGCGTCCTTCGGTGCTGTCGCTGCCGATCAAGGAGAAGGCGGCGCTCTATGCGGCCTACATGCCTTTCCTCACCAACGGCGGCATTTTTGTCCCGACCAGCAAGTCGTACAAGATCGGCGACGAGATCTACCTGATCCTGACGCTGCTGGACGACCCGACCAAGTACCCCATCGCCGGCAAGGTCGCGTGGATCACGCCGCCTGCCGCCAACAACAACAAGGCACAGGGCATCGGCGTGCACTTCTCGGCCGACGAGGGCGGGGTGCGCGTGCGCGCCCGCATCGAGGAATTGCTGGGCGCCGCGCTGCGCTCGTCGCGCGCCACCCACACGCTGTAACCGACCTGCCGGCATAACCACAACAACCAAGCCTATCCGTTCTTCCATGTCATACACGCATCGCCTCGCCGTTCCCGCCGATCTTCCCGCCATCGTCGCCATCTACAACAGCACCGTCGCCTCCCGCGAAGTGACCGCCGATACCGAACCGGTCAGCGTCGAGTCCCGGCACGCCTGGTTCGCGGAGCACACGCCCGAGAGGCGGCCGTTGTGGGTGGCCGAACAGGATGGGGAGGTGGTCGGCTGGCTGTCCTACTCGAACTTCTACGGGCGCCCCGCGTACTCGGGAACGGCGGAGCTGTCGATCTACATCCGGGAAGACCAGCGCGGCAAGGGCCTGGGCCGCTACTTCCTGACCGAAGCGATCGCCTTCGCCCCAAGCATCGGCGTGCATACGCTGCTGGGTTTCATCTTCGGCCACAACAAACCCAGCCTGGCGCTGTTCGCCAAGTTCGGTTTCGAGCGTTGGGCGCACATGCCGCGCGTGGCCACCCTTGACGGGATCGAGCGGGACCTCGACATTCTCGGCAAGCGGGTCGCCTGATCGTCGTTCCGCGCATCCTCGGTTGGAATAGTTGTCATCCGGAAACATTTCCCGGTATAGTGACGCTCCCCGCAACCGAAAAGTGAATGAACGATGTTGAGACGTGCAATAGCAATCGCCGGCTGCTCCGCCGCCCTTCTCATGTCCTCGATGGCCGCCGCCGCGGATGTCGGCACCGCCGAGGAAGCAAGCGCCATGGTCAGGAAGGCAGTCGCCTTCCTCAAGGCCAACGGCAAGGAAAAGACCCTGGCCGAAGTCTCGAACGCGAAGGGCCAGTTCGTCGACCGCGACCTTTACATCTCGGTGTACGACATGAACGGCACCGTGCTGGCCCACGGCACGAATCCGAGGTTGATCGGCAAGGATGTCACCGCGCTGAAGGATGCCGACGGCAAGGAATTCATCAAGGAGATCCTGTCCAAGGCGAAGGCCGGCGGCAAGGGCAATGCGGACTACAAGTGGCCCAACCCCGTGAGCAAGGAAATCCAGGCCAAGACGGTCTATTTCGAAAAGGCCGACGACCTCGTGTTCTCCAGCGGCTACTACAAGTAGTCGGGCGCGGCGGGACCCGTTTTCCCGGCCATGCGATGACCCGCTCCGGCGGGTCTTTCCTTTTGGCGCGGGCGCAAGCGGAATGGGGGCAGGCGGAGGGATAGCGGCGCGCCGGCGCCTGCCGTTCGTGACCGGGCGTCGTAAAATACCGGCATGTATATCGATTCCCATTGCCACATCAACTTTCCGGAGCTGGCCGAGCGCCTGCCCGACATCCTCGGAAAGATGGCCGACAACAAGGTGACGCATGCGCTGTGCGTCTCGGTCAACCTGCCTGAATTCCCGCAAGTGCTCGCCCTCGCCGAACAGCATGCGAATGTCTACGCCTCCGTTGGCGTCCACCCGGATTACGAGGACACGCCCGAGCCGGACGTCGAGCAGCTGTGCCGGCTGGCCGAACATCCGAAAATCGTTGCCATCGGCGAAACCGGCCTCGACTACTACCGGCTGGAAGGGGACCTGGAGTGGCAGCGGGAGCGCTTCCGCACCCACATCCGCGCCTCCCGCGCCTGCGGCAAGCCGCTGATCATCCACACCCGGTCCGCCTCTGACGACACCCTGCGCATCATGCGCGAGGAAGGCGCCGGCACCACTGCGGGCGGGGCCGGCGGCGTCATGCATTGCTTCACCGAGTCGCTGGAGGTGGCACGGGCCGCCATGGACATGGGCTTCTTCATCTCGTTCTCGGGCATCGTCACCTTCAAGAGCGCGAAGGAGCTGCAGGCGGTTGCGCAGGAGGTGCCGCTGGAAAACATGCTGATCGAAACCGACTCGCCTTACCTGGCGCCGGTGCCGCACCGGGGCAAGACCAACGAGCCGGGTTTCGTCTGCCACGTGGCGGAGTACATCGCGAAGCTGAAGAACCTGCCGGTCGAGCAGGTCGCACAACAGACCAGCGCCAATTTCTTCAAACTCTTCAAGGGTGCCGCCGCGTGATGCGAACATCCACCGCCGTTGCAACGTGCTCCCGCCCGCAAGCGGGACGCCGTCGCCAGCTGCAAAGGCTGGCCGGCCTGCCCCTGCTGGCGCTGCTGCCGGCCGCCGCCATGGCCGACGCCTACGTCGATTATTTCCGCGCCATCCGGATCGATGACGGCCCGGCCGTGAAGAAGCTGCTGCAGCGCGGTTTCGACCCGAACACCATCGAGGAATCAAGAGGCGATACCGGCATGATCATGGCCTTGCGGGAAGAGGCGATGGATGTGTTCCGCGTCCTGCTGGCGGCGCCGGGCACCGACCTCGAAGCGAAGGCGTTCAACGGCGACACCGCACTGATGATCGCCTGCTTCAAGGGAAACCTGCCCGCGGTGCAGGCACTGCTGGAGAAGGGCGCCGAGGTCAACCGGCCCGGCTGGACGCCGCTGCACTATGCGGCCTACTCCGGCAACAACGACATCGTCAGGCTGCTGCTGGACAAGTCCGCCTACATCGATGCCGAGTCGCCGAACAAGACCACGCCGATGATGATGGCCGCAATGGCCGGGAAGATCTACACCGTCAAGCTGCTGCTCGACGAGGGCGCGGATGCGACCCTGAGGAACGCGCTCGGGATGAATGCGATCGACTTCGCCGTCAAGCACGATCATCCCGATATTGCCGAGGGGCTGACCCACCGGTTGCGCAAGGCAGGGAAACTCTAGTTCCGCGCGCGGAAAGGCGACAAGCCGCCTAGGCGAGCAGGGGCAGGCGCAGGAGCACTTCCAGTCCGCCCTCCGGCTGGTTGCGAAGACGGATGTCGCCGCCGTGCTGCTCGGCGATGTTGCGGGCGATCGTCAGTCCCAGCCCGGTCCCGCCGGTGTGGCGCGAGCGCGAGCTTTCGACCCGGTAGAAGGGCTCGAAGACCCGTTCGAATTCCTGCTCCGGTATGCCCGGGCCGGCATCGCGGATCCGAATCACCGCTTTCCCGTCCTCGCGGGCGACACGCACATCTGCCCGCTGCCCGTACTTCGCCGCGTTGTCGATCAGGTTGCCGATGCAGCGCCGCAGCGCCATCGGCCTGGCCATCAGCGCGCCATGCGTCTTGCCGCTGGACGTGACCTCCTGGCCGGCATCGACGGCGTCGTCGCAGACGCTGTCCACCAGCGAATCGAGATCCATCCGCTGCATGTTCTCGCTGCTCTCCATGCTGCGCACGAGGTCCAGACCCTCGCGCACCATGCTCTGCATCGCGGTGACATCGCCGGCGAGCTTGTCCTTGAGCTGTGGATCGTCGATTTTTTCCAGCCGCAGCCGCATGCGGGTCAGCGGCGTCTGCAGGTCGTGGGTGATGGCGGCAAGAATATGGGCGCGCTGCCGCATGTGCTGGCGTACGCGCGCCTGCATTGCGTTGAAGGCGGCAGCGGCCTGCCGGATTTCGAGCGCTCCCTTTTCCGGCAATGGCGCCCGTTCGATATTGTTGCCGAGTTCCGTGGCGGCGCGCGCGAGGTTCTGCAGCGGGCGCATCGTCATCCGTGCGACGAATGCGGCGACCACGCCCAGGCCGGCAAGGAACAGCAGGACATAGTTGAAGTCGATGCGCGGCGCCAGCGGCGGTGGCCGCGGAGGCAATACCGACAGCCTCAGCCGGCTGCCGTCGGCAAGCGAGACCAGCAGCGCCTCGCAGCGTCCGACACGCTCCGCATGGTGCTTGATGCCGCCGGCGCCGGCTGGCGGCAGGCAGTCGCCCTGGCGCGCGGCGGTGGAGGCGATCCGGTATTCGGCCGGCAGGCGCGCATGAAGCAGGCCGGCCAGGCGGGTACGTTCGCCCAGCGCCGGTGTGTCCCCGGCCACGATCTCGCCCTGCATCCCGAGGCCGGCTGCCGCACTGAGGTAGGGCGCGCGCAACTTCGGCGGCACCGTTTCCAGTGTCTGCACGAACTGGGCAACGCGTTCCACGGCGTTGTAGTCGCGGAATTGCCCGATCATGCGCTGGCGTTCCCCGAGGGCCAGTCCGAGGGTCAGGACGACGGTGACCAGCACACCCGCGAAAAGCAGCACGAACACCCGCGTGCTCATGGATTGCAGCAGTGATTTCATTCCCTGGTCACCGGGGTGGCAAGCACATAACCTTCATTGCGCACGGTCTTGATGATCTGCGGCGAGCGCGCATCCTCGCCCAGCTTCTGCCGCAGGCGGCTGATCTGCAGGTCGATCGAACGGTCGAACGGATCGGCGTCCCGTCCCTGGGTCAGGTTCAGCAGCTGATCGCGATTGAGCACCCGGTTCGCGTGTTCGACGAAGATCTTCAGCAACCGGAACTCGGCGCCGGACAAGGCAACCACGACGCCGGCCGGGCTGACCAGGTGGCGGGCGGTGAAATCCATGGTCCACCCGGCGAAACGCACCAGCCGGTCGGCGGGTTCCTCCAGCTTCGGCGGCAGCGAATGGGTACGGCGAAGGACGCTGCGGATGCGGGCGTACAGCTCGCGCGGTTCGAAGGGTTTCGGCACGTAGTCGTCGGCGCCCATCTCCAGGCCAAGGATGCGGTCCACCGGCTCGCCGCGCGCGGTCAGCATGATCACTGGCAGGCTGGAGCGGGCACGCAGGGTACGGCACAGTGTCAGGCCGTCTTCGCCTGGCAGGTTGAGGTCGAGCACGATCAGGTCGATCCGCACCTGATCAAGCACTTTCCACATGCCGGCGCCGTCCGGCGCGGTGGAAGTGCGGTAGCCGTTCTTCTCGAGGTACTCGGCCAGTAGCGAGCTGATGTCGCGGTCGTCGTCGACGATGAGGATGTGTGCGGGGGTGTCCATGGAAGGCATTATGGCGATTGGCAGGCGGAAGAATTTTGCGAATTGTAGCGCGCCGTTTCCACGGTGCCAGTCGATACAAAAGGATACAAGCGGGACCGGCCGCCGCTACCGGAAGCTACAACCGGCCTGCCGCCGGACAAGGGGCGGATACAAAGCAACGGCACTATGTGAACCGTGCCAGGGCGGCACACCTGAACAATCACCGACGCAAAGGAAGCATGATGAAGAAACTACGCAAAAGCATGATCGCAGGCCTGGTGGCACTGACCCTCGGTGCGGGCTCGCTGGCTGCCCATGCGCAGAAGGATGGCACCGGGGCCGGCAGCGGCCGCCACGGTCATGCGGCCCAGGGAGAGCAGAAGCGCTCGCCGGAACAGATGCTGGAGCACAGGAAGGCGCGGTTCGACAAGCGCCAGGCGCAACTGCACGACAAGCTCAAGCTCGACGCCAGGCAGGAAGCGGCCTGGAATTCCTATCTCAACGTGATCCGTCCCGCCACCCCGCCGGCGCGGCTCGACCGGGCCACGTTGGACAAGCTTCCGGCGCCGGAACGGATGCAGAAGATGCTTGAGCGCATGCAGGACCGGGAAAAGCGGTTGGCCCTCCACATTGCCGCCACCCGGGAGTTCTATGCAACGCTGAGCCCCGAGCAGCAGAAGGTCTTCGACGCCGAGTTCGCGCGCGGCATGGGACGGCACGGCGGCCGGGGCCACCATGCGCACCATGGCGGCAACGGCCATGATGGCCACCATGGTCATCATCGACGGCACCATGGCGCCGAGCGCGCCGCGAGCTGATATCGTGAGGGCCGCTTGCTGCTAGTGCAGCTTGATGCGCGGATTGCGCGCCCAGTTGATGGTCTCGGCCCAGGTGCCCAGCCACGTGCGGAACCAGCCGTTGACCACGATCTGGTGGTGCTTGTGCAGCCACCAGTACATCCACTTCGCGAGCTGGCCCTCGACGAACACGGAGCCGCGGGCAATTGCTCCCATCAGGCTGCCGACGGTACTGTAGTTGCCCAGTGAAACCAGGGACCCACGGTCCCGGTAGGTGAACTCGAGCAGCGGCTTCCCGTTGAGCATGCGGGCGAGGGACTTTGCCAGCGTATCGGCCTCCTGGTGCGCGGACTGCGCCCGCGGCGGCACCGGCGGCATTCCTTCGCCCTGGGGTATCGCCGCGCAGTCGCCGATCGCGAAGATGGACGGGTCCCGCGTGGTCTGCATGGTCTTGTGTACCACGAGCTGGTTGATCCGGTTGGTCTCCAGCCCGTCGATCTCCTTCAGGAACTCCGGCACCTTGATGCCGGCTGCCCAGACCACGATGCCGCTCTCGATGAACTTGCCGTCGGCCATGCGCACGCCCTCGCGCGACACCTCCACCACACGCGCATTCTTGTGGATCTCGATATCGAGCTGTCCGAGTTCGTGCTCCACCGCGCTCGACAGCTTCTCGGGCAGTGCCTGCAGCAGGCGCGGCGAGGCATCGACCACCACGATCTTGATGTCCTTCTCCGGGTCGAAATTGGCCAGGCCGTAGCTGGACACGATCTTGGCCGTCATGTGCAGCTCCGCCGACAGCTCGACCCCGGTTGCGCCGCCGCCGATGATGGTGACGGTAAAACGGCCTTCGCCCGGTGCGCGCGCCTTCGCCTGTGCACGCAGGCACGCGTTCACCAGGCGTTCGTGGAAGCGTTCGGCGGCCTCGGGGGAGTCGAGCATGATGCTGTGCTCGTGCACGCCGGGCGTGCCGAAATCATTGGTCTGGCTGCCGAGCGCCAGCACCAGCGTGTCATAGGGCACCGACTGGCGCGGCAGTACCTCCTCGCCCTGTTCGTCGTACATCGCCGCCAGCTCGACCTCCTTGCGTGCCCTGTTGAGCCCGTCCATGCGGCCCAGGCGGAATTGGAAGTGATGACGGCGCGCCAGCGCGAGATACTCCATCTCGTCCTCATGGCTGTCCAGCGTGCCGGCCGCGACCTGGTGCAACAGCGGTTTCCAGAGGTGGGTACGCGCCGCGTCGACCAGGGTGATGACGGCCTTGCCGCGTTTGCCGAGCTTCCTGCCCAGCTTGACTGCCAGCTCAAGTCCCCCCGCACCGCCGCCAACGATGGTAATCCGGTGCGGTGTCGCACCTGTAGCTTGATTCAATCCGTCCTCCTGTGGAAATGGCGATTTCGCATCGCGTGCTATCGAAACGACAAGTTAGGCTGGTGATAATTCCCTCCCTTGCAGCGGATGGGCACAGGCGGTGACGTTTTGTCGACCTTGGTCAAGTCTGACAGACTTGACTGAGGTCAAACAAATTGCATTTCCGCTTTGCTACATTCCGTCCTCCATCAAGCCAGGAGGACTGCAGTGCAAACCCCATTCAAACCGCTGATCGTCAAGGGCAAGTCCCTGCTTCCGATAGTCCAGGGCGGCATGGGGGTCGGCGTTTCCGCGCACAGGCTGGCGGGGAGCGTGGCGGCGCTCGGCGGCATCGGCACCATTTCCAGCGTGGACCTGCGCCGGCACCATCCGGACCTCATGGCGCAGACCGGAAAATCGCGCGACAAGGCGCTGATCGACGCCGCCAACCTGGTCGCGCTCGACCGCGAGATCAGGGCGGCGCGCCAGCTTGCGGCGGGAAGGGGCATGCTGGCCGCCAACGTGATGCGGGCGGTCGAGCAGTACGCGCCGTACGTGCGCCAGGCATGCGAGAGCGGCATCGACGCAGTCGTGGTGGGCGCCGGCCTGCCGCTGGACCTGCCTGACCTGACGGCGGACCATCCGCATGTCGCGCTCATACCGATCCTGTCGGACGTGCGGGGCATCGCCCTGATCCTGAAAAAGTGGATGCGCAAGCAGCGCCTGCCGGATGCCATCGTCATCGAGAACCCGCGCTACGCCGCCGGCCACCTCGGCGCCCCCAGGCTGGAGGACGTCGACCAGCCGCAATACGCGTTTCCGACGGTGCTGGAGGGCGCCCGGGCATTGTTCCGGGAGCTTGGCATCGCTCCCATTCCGCTGATCGCCGCCGGCGGGGTGCACAGCCACGAACAGGTGCGCGCGCTGCTCGGGATGGGCGCGGATGCGGTCCAGCTGGGCACCGCGTTCGCCGTGACCCGGGAAGGTGACGCGCACGACAGCTTCAAGAAGGTGCTGGCCGAGGCGAAACCGGAGGACATCGTCACCTTCATGAGCGTGGCAGGGCTGCCCGCGCGCGCGGTGCGTACGCCGTGGCTGGAGAACTACCTGGGCAAGGAAGCGAAGCTGCAGGGGAAGGCGGGGCCGAAGCCGTGCACCGTGGGTTTCGATTGCCTGCAGCAATGCGGCCTGCGCGACGGCCTCGGAAAGGCCGGCCAGTTCTGCATCGATACGCGGCTGGCCTTTGCACTCGAAGGCGACGTCAAGCGCGGCCTGTTCTTCCGCGGCTCTGAGCCGCTGCCGTTCGGCAGCGAGATTCGTCCGGTGAAAACGCTTGTCGAATTGCTCCTGTGCGGCCCCCGGGACCCCGCGTCCGCAGCCTGATCCCCGGCGGCGATGGCATTCCGGCAGCTGCTCCGCGCGGCACGACCCGGGCATTTTTGACCTGGATCAAGGTTGCGATTCCGCCCCGAAACGTACACTGCAGCCCGTCCAAGTGCGTCCCGTGTGGGCCGCCAGCAGGAGTCCGATATGACAATGGCCGCAGCCGCCAACACCGCCAATACCGACGTGCAGTTCGACGCAGCGCTGATCCGCCGGCTCAGCCTGCACGGACCGCGCTACACCTCATACCCGACCGCCGACCGTTTCAGCGACGCCTTCCGGCCCGGCGACTACCTGCATGCGGTGAGCACTGCCCGCGCGATGGGCGGACGCAAGCCGGTATCGCTGTACGTGCACATCCCGTTCTGCGACCGGCTCTGCTATTACTGCGCCTGCAACAAGATCATCACGAAGAACCGCAGCAAGGCCGAGGTGTACCTCGGCTATCTGAAGCGCGAAATCGACATGCAGGGCAGGCTGTTCGACGGCATGAACATGGTCGAGCAGCTGCACTTCGGCGGCGGTACGCCGACCTATCTCGACCATGCGCAGATGGACGACCTGCTTGCGCACCTGCGCAAGTGGTTTCGGTTTGCGGATGACGCCGCCGGCGAGTACTCGATCGAGATCGATCCCCGCACGGTCACGCCGGAGCGCGTGCATGCGCTGCGCGCGCAGGGTTTCAACCGGCTCAGCCTCGGCGTGCAGGATTTCGATCCGGATGTGCAGAAAGCCGTCAACCGGGTGCAGCCTGAAGCGCAGACGCTGGCGGTGATGCAGGCTGCGCGCGACGCCGGCTTCCGTTCCGTCAGCATCGACCTGATCTACGGGCTGCCGAAGCAGAATCCCGCCACCATGGCGCAGACGCTGGCCAGGGTCGTCGCCGCCGACCCCGACCGCATATCCATCTACAACTACGCGCACATGCCGGCCCTGTTCAAGGCACAACGCCGCATCGCGGAAGCGGACCTGCCGGATGCGGAAACCAGGCTCGACATGCTGTCGCTCTGCATCCGTACGCTGGCGGCCGCAGGCTACGTGTATATCGGCATGGACCATTTCGCCAAGCCCGGCGACGAACTCAGCGTCGCCCAGAGGCAGGGGCGGCTGCACCGGAATTTCCAGGGCTATTCGACCCACGCCGATGCGGAGATGGTGTCGGTCGGCGTGTCGGCGATCAGCGCCGTCGGCGCGACCTACAGCCAGAACGAGAAGACGCTGGAGGCGTACTACGAGCGCATCGAGCAGGGCGAGCTGCCGATCGCGCGCGGCAGCAAGCTCGACGTCGACGACCTCCTGCGCCGCATCATCATCCAGCAGCTGATGTGCAATTTCGCGCTGTCCATCCGTTCGCTGGAACTTGCCTATCCAATCAGCTTCGGCGCGTACTTCGCGAACGAGTTGAAAAAACTGCAGGCGCTGCAGGCCGACGGCCTCCTGTCGATCGACGACGAATGGCTCGCCGTGACGCCGAAAGGGCGCCTCCTCATCCGCAACATCTGCATGGTCTTCGACCGCTACATCGGCCGGCCGCGCGAGGATGCGGCGCAGCGAGTGCGCTTCTCGAGGACCATCTGACGCGCGCGCGCACCCCCGCATCGCGGCCGATCACCCACCGGATCCTCCATTGACCGACCTTCACCTAGTTTCCGTATTCATCATCGGCCTGCTCGGCGGCGTGCATTGCGTCGGCATGTGCGGCGGCATCGTGGGCGCTTTCTCGGTGGCCTCCGGCAGGCGCGTGATCCCGGTGTCCGCAGGAACGGCGGCGTTCCCGCGCGCCACCGTGGCGGACGACCTGCTGCGCGTGGCCGCCTACAACGCGGGGCGGCTGGCCAGCTACGCGGTCGCGGGCGCGATCGCCGGCGGTATCGCGCAGGGCGCGCGGACGCTGTCCTTCCTGTCGCCGGTGCAGGCCGGGGGCTACTGGCTGGCCAACCTCATGCTGGTGGCGCTCGGGCTATACCTGATGAACGCCTGGAACGGCCTTGCCCGGCTGGAAGGTGCCGGACAGCTGCTCTGGCGCCGGGTGCAGCCCCTGATGAAGCGCCTGTTGCCGGTAGACGGGCCGGGCAAGGCATTCGCGCTCGGCGGGCTGTGGGGCTGGGTGCCGTGCGGCATGGTGTACAGCGTGCTGCTGAGCGCAATGATGACCGGTTCGGCGGCTTCCGGCGCAATGGTGATGCTGGCCTTCGGCGCCGGCACGCTCCCGCTGCTGCTGACCATGGGCATGCTCGGCAGCCGCCTGCAGGCGTGGAGCCGCAAGCGCGGACTGCGCATGGCAGCCGGCCTGCTCGTGCTCTGCTTCGGGCTGCTCGGTCTGTCGCGCGCCGCCGGCGGCATCTCCCATGGCTGGCTGGACGCCTTGTGCCTGACACCGCCAGCCGTCCATGCGCAAGGAGCACGTTGATGCATCCCGAGACCTGTTTTCACTGCGGGCTGCCGGTGGCGGCGGATGCGCGCTGGACGGTGCCGATCGCCGGCACCCCGCGTGCAATGTGCTGCCCGGGCTGCGCCGCCGTCGCGCAGACGATCGTCGACAACGGTTTGTCCGACTACTACCTGCACCGCGAAGGCTATGCCGGCACTGGAGGCGGTATCGACGCGGTACCGGCCGAGCTCCGGCTGTACGACACCGCCGACGTGCTGGCCCAGTATGCCGGGCCGGGCGCGGCCGGCGCCGACGAGGCCGAGGTCGGGTTTTCCATCGAGGGCATCCGCTGCGCCGCCTGCGTCTGGCTGATCGAGCGGCGGGTAGCGCGCGTGGACGGCGTGCGTGCGGTGAACCTGAACGTCGCGACCGGGCGCCTCAAGGTGCGTTGGACGCAGTCGCTCTGCAAGCCGAGCGACATCCTGATCGCGCTGCGCGAGGTCGGCTATGCCGCCTATCCGTTCGACGCCGCGCGCCACGGTGCGCAATTGCGACGGGAGGAAAAGACGCTGTTCCGCCGGGTCTTCATCGCCGGCCTCTCGATGATGCAGGTGATGATGTATGCCGTGCCCGTCTACCTGGCGACCGACGGCACGATGGATGCCGACATGGAAACGCTGATGGAGTGGGCCAGCCTGCTGCTGACGCTGCCGGCGGTCTGCTATTCGGCGCTGCCGTTCTTCCGCGGCGCCTGGGCCGGCCTCCGTGCCCGCGTGCTCGGCATGGACGTGCCGGTCGCGATCGGCATCGCTGCCGCCTTCGCCGGCAGCGTCTTCGCCACGCTGTCCGGCAGCGGCGAGGTCTACTACGACTCGGTGACCATGTTCGTCTTCCTGCTGTTGTGCACCCGCTACCTGGAGCTGCTCGCGCGCCGGCGCGCCGTCTCGGCGCTGGAGCGCCTGCAGCATGCGCTTCCGGCCTCCGCCGTGCGCATGGCCGGCTATCCGGCCGACCGCGGCGCCGTGGTCGTGCCGGCCTCTCAACTTGCCGAAGGCGACATCCTGCTGGTCAAGCCCGGCGAAGCGGTCGCCGCCGACTGCGCGATCGTCGAGGGCGAAACCGAGATCGATCTGTCGCTGCTGACCGGCGAAAGCCAGCCGCAGCCGCGCGCGTGCGGCGACATGCTGGCGGGCGGCGCGGTCAACATTTCGCAGGCGGTCGTCGCGCGCGTCGTGCGGCCGGCGACGCAAAGCACGCTTTCGGCCCTGCTGAAGCTGGTCGAGCGGGCCGGACAGGCCAAGCCGCAGCTCTCGCTGTGGGCGGACAAGGTCGCCGCCTGGTTCGTCGTTGCATTGCTGCTGTTCGCGGCGGTCGTGTTCGCCGGCTGGCAGTGGATTGACCCGGCGCGCGCGTGGGCGATCGCCATCGCCGTGCTGGTGGTGTCCTGTCCATGCGCGCTGTCGCTGGCGACGCCAAGCGCGCTCGCGGCGGCGACCGACAGGCTGTTGCGGCAGGGGGTGCTGGTGGTGCAGCCGCACGTGCTGGAGACGCTCCACCGCACCACACATGTCGTATTCGACAAGACCGGGACGCTGACCAGCGGCCACCCCGTGTTGCGCAACGTCGCGCTGTTCGGCGACGAGGGCCGGGACTGGTGCCTGCGGGCGGCAGGCGCACTGGAGGCGGGCAGCGCCCATCCGCTGGCACGGGCGCTGCGCGAAGCCGCCGGCGACGCCGGTCCGGCCGCGGCGGCGTGCGAGGTACGACAGGTCGCCGGGCAGGGTCTGGAAGGCGTGTATGCGGGACGCAGCATCCGGCTCGGATCGCCGTCCTTCGTCGCCGACATCGCCGCCACACCGCCCCCGGACGGCGGTGACGACGGCATGACCTCCGTATGGCTCGGCACACCGGGCTGCTGGCTGGCGCGCTTCGATCTGGCCGACGCGGTGCGCCCGGACGCGCGCGAGGTGGTTGCGCATTTCAAGGCATGCAACAAGCAGGTGATCCTGCTCAGCGGCGACCAGCAGGGCACGGCCCGGCGCGTCGCCGACGAACTGGGGATACCGGTGGCCCTGGGCGGCCGGCTTCCACACGAGAAGCTGGCCTACGTGCAGCAGCTGCAGGCGGAGGGCGCCGTGGTCGCGATGGTCGGCGACGGCATCAACGATGCCGCCGTGCTGCGCGCAGCCGACGTCTCATTTGCCATGGGCGGCGGTGCGGCGCTGGCGCAGTCGCATGCGGACACCGTGCTGCTGTCTAGCAGGCTGGGCCCGGTTGCCGACGCGGCGCGGGCGGCAACGCAGGCGATGGCGGTGATCCGGCAGAACCTCGCATGGGCGACCCTGTACAACCTGGTCGCCATTCCGGCGGCGGCGTTCGGCCTGCTCAATCCCTGGCTGTCGGGCATCGGCATGTCGCTCAGTTCCGAGGTGGTGGTCGCCAATGCACTCCGCCTGCAGCGCATGCCCCGTGCGTCGCACAGGGCATCGGCGCCGGAGGAGCCGGGCGGCGCGGCCGCCGTTGCAGGGCAGGGCGCATAAGGGAAATACGATGGAATCACTCTACCTGCTCATTCCTCTCAGCGTGCTGATCGTGTTCCTCACGATCTGGATTTTCTTTCGGGCGTCCGACGGCGGACAGTTCGACGACCTGGTGGGCCCGGGCATGCGGATACTCCAGGATGACGACCGCGGCGAGGTGGTGGCGGAGGGCGGGAAGACGCCTGACTGACCCGTCGCGCCGGCCTGTCCCGATCCCTTCCTTGCGGCCTGCCGGCAGCCGCGTACTTGCCGTTCATTCCACGCTGTCTGCGGCCGCGCAGGCAGTTCCCCTTCCTGCGCGCCGTGTCTCAAGCCCGCCACTTTTCATGGTCGTTCGCACTCGCCATTTGCCTATCTGTTAGGCACATTGCCCCCGCTTTTCAGGGGCAGAAGGGCGACTCGGAGCAATTTGATTCAGGTCAAGGTTTTTCGGGGGTGCGACTCGTAACCTCGCGTCCATCCCCATCAACACGGAGATCTCACGTGGATACCGCACTCAACTACAACTACAAGGTCGTGAAGCAGTTCGCGGTCGCGACCGTAGTGTGGGGCGTGGTCGGCATGCTGGTCGGCGTCTTCATCGCCGCGCAGCTTGCCTGGCCCGCTCTCAATTTCGACATTGCCTGGCTCAGCTACGGCCGGCTCCGTCCGCTGCATACCAACGCGGTGATCTTTGCATTCGGCGGCTGCGCGCTGTTCGCGACCTCCTACTTCGTGGTCCAGCGCACCTGCCAGGTACGGCTGCTGTCCGACCGGCTGGCCGCCTTTACCTTCTGGGGCTGGCAGGCAGTGATCGTGGCGGCCGCGATCTCGCTCCCGCTGGGTTATACCTCCGGCAAGGAGTACGCGGAGCTGGAATGGCCGATCGACATCCTGATTACGCTGGTCTGGGTTTCCTACGCCGTGGTGTTCTTCGGCACCATCGTCAAACGCAAGGTGCCGCACATCTATGTCGCCAACTGGTTCTTCGGCGCCTTCATCCTGGCCGTGGCGCTGCTGCACGTGGTGAACAGCGCGGCAATCCCCGTCAGCGCAACCAAGTCCTACTCGGCCTACGCGGGCGTGCAGGACGCGATGATCCAGTGGTGGTACGGCCATAATGCCGTCGGTTTCTTCCTGACTGCCGGCTTCCTCGGCATGATGTACTACTTCATCCCGAAGCAGGCGGAGCGTCCGGTCTACTCCTACCGCCTGTCGATCGTGCACTTCTGGGCACTGATCTTCACCTACATGTGGGCGGGCCCGCACCACCTGCACTACACCGCGCTGCCCGACTGGACGCAGTCGATCGGCATGGTGTTCTCGCTGATCCTCCTGGCGCCGTCCTGGGGCGGCATGATCAACGGGATCATGACCATGTCCGGCGCCTGGCACAAGCTGCGCTCGGATCCGATCCTGAAGTTCCTGATCGTCTCGCTGTCGTTCTACGGCATGTCCACGTTCGAGGGACCGATGATGTCGATCAAGACCGTCAACGCGCTGTCGCACTACACCGACTGGACCGTCGGCCACGTCCACGCCGGCGCGCTCGGCTGGGTCGGCTTCATTACCATGGGCTCGCTCTACTACCTCTTGCCGCGCCTGTCAGGCAAGCAGCAGATGTGGAGCGTGCGGCTGATCGACGCCCACTTCTGGGTGGCCACCATCGGCATCGTGCTGTACATCGCCGCAATGTGGATCGCGGGCGTCATGCAGGGCCTGATGTGGCGCGCGGTGAATGCGGACGGCACCCTGACCTACACCTTCGTCGAGAGCGTGAAGGCGACCTATCCGTACTACGTGATCCGTTTCGGCGGCGGCCTGCTGTATCTCGCCGGCATGTGCCTGATGGCCTACAACACGTTCATGACCCTGCGTGACAGCAAGGCCGTGGTCGCGCGCATCCCGTCGCTCGTGCCGGGCCATGCGTGACCTGGACGCAACCAAGGAACTGCAATGAAAAACTTTACACACGAACTGGTCGAGAAGAATCCATGGCTGCTGATCGGCCTGGTCCTCCTGGTGATCAGCATCGGCGGCCTCGTCGAGATCGTGCCGCTGTTCTTCCAGAAGTCCACCACCGCACCGGTCGCGGGACTCAAGCCGTACTCGGCCCTGCGTCTTGCCGGCCGCGACGTCTACGTGCGCGAAGGCTGCTACAACTGCCACTCGCAGATGATCCGGCCGTTCCGGGCCGAGACCGAGCGCTACGGCCATTACTCGGTGGCCGGCGAGTTCGTCTACGACCATCCGTTCCAGTGGGGGTCCAAGCGCACCGGTCCCGACCTGGCGCGCGTCGGCGGCCGCTACAGCGACGAGTGGCACCGCACCCACCTGAACAACCCGCGCGACGTGGTGCCGGAATCGAACATGCCCGGGTATCCGTGGCTGGCGTCCGCCAAGGTGGACCCGGCGTCGGTCGGTCCGAAGATGGCGGCGCTGCGCAAGCTTGGCCATCCGTACACCGACGAAGACATTGCCAACGCCGCAAAGGAAGTGGCCGGCAAGACCGAGCAGGACGCACTGGTTGCCTACCTGCAGGGCATGGGCATACAGATCAAGGCAAAGAGGTAAGCATGGACATCGAACATTTCATCCTGGACGCGCGCACAGTGGTGACGGTGCTGAGTTTCCTGAGCTTCATCGGCATCGTGCTGTGGGCCTACAGCGGGCGCCGCGGCGCGGCATTCGAGGCGGCTGCGCGGTTGCCGTTCGCGGACGACATGGAAAGGCGGGAGGCGGACGAACATCATGGCTGATTTCACTAGCGGATTCTGGAGCATCTATGTCGCCGTGCTGACGGTG
This sequence comes from Noviherbaspirillum sp., assembly GCF_036563305.1. GTDB lineage: Bacteria > Pseudomonadota > Gammaproteobacteria > Burkholderiales > Burkholderiaceae_D > Noviherbaspirillum. The sequence goes on from NZ_DATCMQ010000017.1 coordinate 210,014, forward strand.
ATCGGCATCGCCGGCTGTGCGCTGCTGCTGTGGCAGCAATCCAAGGCGAAGATCGTGATCGAGGCCGGGCAAGGCGCGGAGACCACCGGGCACGCGTGGGACGAGGGACTGACGGAGCTGAACAATCCAATGCCGCGTTGGTGGATGTGGCTGTTCTACATCACCATCGTATTCGGGGTCGTGTACCTGGTCCTGTACCCCGGACTGGGCGCCTACAAGGGCAAGCTCGGATGGGAGTCGGCGGGCGAGTACCAGTCCGAACTGAAGAAGGCGGATGCAGACTTCGGCCCGATCTTCGCCAGGTATCAGTCGCAGGATCTGGCGGCCGTCGCAGCGGACCCGCAGGCGCGGGCCGTGGGCGAGCGCCTGTTCCTGACCTACTGCGCGCAGTGCCACGGCTCCGACGCCCGCGGCAACAAGGGTTATCCCAACCTCACCGACCATGACTGGCTCTACGGCGGCGCGCCCGAAGCAATCAAGGCCTCCATCATGAACGGGCGCAACGGCGTGATGCCGTCGATGGCGGCCGCGCTCGGCTCCGACAAGGACGTCGAGAACGTCGCGCACTACGTGCTGAGCCTGTCCGGGGCCACCGCGGATCCGCTCAAGGTCGCTTTCGGCAAGTCGAAGTTCGCCGCGTGTGCCGCGTGCCATGGTGCGGCTGGACAGGGCAACCCCGCGCTCGGCGCGCCCAACCTGAGCGACAAGATCTGGCTGTACGGCGGCAGCGCGGAGACCGTGATGGAGACCGTGCGCAAGGGCCGCAACAGCACCATGCCGGCGTTCCATGAGTTCCTCGGCGAGGCCAAGGTCCACCTGCTTGCGGCCTACGTATGGAGCCTGTCCAACGACAGTCGCCAGCAGGGCGGCGTACCGCACTGACATGCAGCAACCTGGCGGGGGCGGCCGTCCCGCGTCCCGCCGTCTTGAGAGTAAAGTCGACATGAACCAACCGGCACCAAAGGTATCGGTCATACGGATGTACGAGGCGCGCGCGGAGATCTACCCGCGTGAATCCAGGGGCTGGTTTGCCAACTGGCGCTGGCTCTGCGTCTGGCTCACGCAGCTGGTCTTCTACGGCCTGCCCTGGCTTTCCTGGAACGGGCGGCAGGCGGTCCTGTTCGATCTCGCTGCCCGCAAGTTCTACATCTTCGGCCTCGTGCTGTGGCCGCAGGATTTCATCTACCTGGCGTTGTTGCTGATCATCTGCGCGTATGCGCTGTTCCTGTTCACCGCCATCGCGGGCCGCCTCTGGTGCGGCTACGCCTGTCCGCAAACGGTGTATACCGAGATCTTCATGTGGATCGAGCGCAGGATCGAAGGGGACCGCAGCGCGCGCATGCGCCTTGACCGCCAGCCGTGGGGCGCGGACAAGCTGGCACGGAAGTCGTGCAAGCACCTCGCGTGGCTGCTGGTCGCACTGTGGACGGGTTTCACTTTCGTCGGCTACTTCACGCCGGTCGACGCCCTGGGGTCGGCCGCGCTGTCGTTCTCGCTCGGCCCGTGGGAATGGTTCTGGGTCCTGTTCTACGGCTTTGCCACCTACGGCAACGCCGGCTGGATGCGCGAGCAGGTGTGCAAGTACATGTGTCCGTACGCGCGTTTCCAGAGCGCGATGTTCGACAGAGACACGCTGACCGTCACCTACGACAAGGACCGCGGCGACCCGCGCGGCGCGCGCCGGAAGGATGCGGCGGCCTCGGCGGACAAGCTTGGCGACTGCATCGACTGCCGCATGTGCGTGCAGGTCTGCCCGACGGGCATCGACATCCGCGACGGCCTGCAGTACGACTGCATCGGCTGCGCCGCCTGCATCGACGCCTGCGATTCGGTAATGGACAAGATCGGTTCCCCCCGCGGCCTGGTGCGCTACGCGACAGAAAACGCGATGCGCAACAAGCTGACGCCGTCGCAGATGCGCAGGCGGGCGCTGCGGCCCCGCGTGCTGGTCTACGGCATGATCCTGCTCGCGATCGTGGCCGGCGTGCTCGGATCGCTTGCCACCCGGACCAACCTGAAAGTGGACGTGATCCGGGACCGCGGCTCCATGGGCCGCGAGGTGGAGGACGGGATGATCGAGAACGTCTACCGCCTGCAGATCATGAACACCGACGAACGGCCGCACCGGTACCGGATCAGCGTCAATGGCGTCGACAGCATCGCGATGGCGTCGGGGGACCAGGTGGCGTTGCCGGCCACCGCATCGCGCGCGGTGCCGGTGCGGGTGCGAATCGACCACGGCAAGGGGGAGAAGGGCTCGAACAAGATCACCTTCACGGTGAGGGCGCTCGACGAGGACGACCTGGCGGTCACGGAGAAAGCGGTATTCATCGTACCGCGCTGAACATGGAGAACCACATGCAGAACAACACACAGGCGCTTGCGCCATCGCATGCAGCATCGCAGACGCCCCGTGGGCCGCGGACGGCGCCCGCCCCGTGGTATGCGCACCGCTGGCCCTGGCTGCTGATGCTGGGGCCGGCCGCAGTCGTGGCCGCCGGCATCCACACGACCTTCCTCGCCTTCTCGCACCAGGACGCACTGGTGGTCGACGACTACTACAAGCAGGGCAAGGCGATCAACCAGGACTTGCGGCGCGATCGCGCCGCAGCTAGCCTCGGCCTCTCCGCCAGCCTGCACTATGACGCCTCGAACGGTCGCCTCGGCGGCGAACTGCGCAGCGGAACCCGGCCGCTGTCCGGCACCTTCGTGCTGCAGCTGGTCCATTCGACGCAGCCCGGCAAGGACATCAGGCTGCCGGTCCGGGCCGACGCCAACGGCATGTTCTCGGCGTCGCTCCCGATGCTCGACATTGCGAAATGGCAGGTGATCGTCGAACCGGACGACCGCGAATGGCGTCTCGCCGGTGCCTGGCAATGGCCGCAGGACCGGACGATCCGCCTCGACACGGCGCCCGGGCAGTGACCATGAAGGGCGCGGATGTGGCGGCGGCCGTCAGGAGCGCGTGCGGCGGCCTCGGCAGGATGCCGCCGGATGCCGCGGCGTTTCCCGATTTCGCGAATCCGTTTCCCGGAATCGGGAATGCCGGCCGCATTCGGGAACGGGCTTGCCGGACTGGCAAGCCACTTGGAGCAATACAAAGGAGGGGGGCGCGATGGCGCGTTTGATGATGGTGGTCTTGTGGCCGTCGTTCCTGGTGGCGATCGTGGCGGAAGGCTTCTTCTTCTCGATCTTCGACCCGCACGAGCTCGTGTTCGGCACCGCCCATGTCGCGTTGCCGCCGCTGGCGATCTACACCGTCGGCTTCTTCTGCTTCTGGGTATTCTGTGCGCTTGCCAGCATGCTGACCTGGTATATGGGCACCGTGCCCGACGACCGTCGCATCCCGTTCTGAGGCGGGCTTATCGGCTCCAACAGCAGCCTCAGCCGCAGCTGCGGGTGCCGGCGGCGACCGCCTTCAGGGTCGGCTGATCCAGCAGTTCCAGTTCCCGGTTGTTGACCTTGATCCAGCCCTGCTTCTTGAACTTGGAAAGCAGGCGGCTGATGCTTTCGATCGTGAGTCCGAGATAGTTGCCGATTTCCTCACGCGTCATCCGCAGCTGGAATGCCGCCGGCGAATAGCCGCGCGCCGAGTAGCGCGACGACAGGTTGGTCAGGAAGGCGGCGAAGCGCTGTTCGGCGCGCATATTCCCCAGCAACAGCATTACTCCCTGCTCGCGGGTAATCTCCTGGCTCATCATCCGGTGAAAGTGATGAAGCAACGCCGGCATTTCGACAAACAGACCTTCCAGGCGCGAGAACGGGATCTCGCACACCTCGCTGTCCTCCAGCGCCACCGCGTTGCACTGGTGGCGCTCGGTGCTGATCGCATCCATGCCCAGCAGTTCGCCAGCCATCTGGAAACCGGTCACCTGCTGGTCGCCGTTCGGGTGGATCTGCATCGTCTTGAAGTGCCCGAGGCGGATCGCATACAGGTTGGTAAAGGGGTCGCCCACCCGGTACAGGTGACTGTCGCGCGCCACCTTGCGCCGGCGACCGATGATGCGGTCGAGCCTGGCCATGTCGGCTTCGCCGAGGCCCGTTGGCAGGCAGAGCTGGTGCATGCTGCAGGAGCCGCAGCGCGAGCTCGCATCCTGCTCCGCGGCCGGCTTGGAGAGGGAGGCCGGCGCGGGCTGTGCGGAGGTCAGGTCGGAGGCGGCGGCTGTGTACTGTGTCATTCGGGTATGCGCTTTCTTGTCATCGGGGCCATGCCCGGCCGGATGGTGAAAACCGGCCAGGCTTGAAGGGGTCAATGCAAGAGGCATACCAGGCGCCCGCGCGCGGCGTCGACGCGCCCTCCGGGGCCGCGCGCTCAGTCCGCCTTGAGGTTCAGGAACAGGTTCGCCGCGAACACCAGTATGCCAATCGCGGCGACGGTCTCGGCCACCGCCAGCAGGGGCGTAAACTGGCGCTGTCCTGACACCACCAGCCCGAGCCCGACGAGCATGGCCGGCAGCGACAGGTTGGCCAGCCAGAAATGCGCCCGTCCGAGCCTGCTGTTACCGGCCTGCGGGAATACGCTGTAGATCACGCCGGCCAGCGCCATGGTCGCCCAGCCGAGCAGGTTGACGTGGGTGTGCACCGGTCGCAGCGTGAAGTTCTGGCTGGCGCCCATGACGATGCCGAGGCCGACGCCGACGATCAGGTACAGCACCGCGAGCCGGAGCCAGAGGACGCCGCGCGCAGACAGGGTCGGGACGGAGGGGGACAGGGTTTGCATGAGAATTCTCCCGGGTTCAGGCAGCCACTGCTGCCGGGTTGGATGAAGTGGCCGGATGGCCGGTAAGGCGCAGGGCGGCTGCCGCAATGGCGTCGGCCTGCGGAATGAAGGCCTGTTCAAGGACATGGCTGGACGGGGCGGGGGCGTCCGGTCCCGTCAGCCGGAGAACCGGCGCCTTGAGCGCATCGAATGCATGTTCGGCGACGATCGCGCTGATCTCGGCACCGACGCCGCACATGCGGCTGGCCTCGTGCACGATCAGCAGGCGGCCGGTTTTGCGCACGGAGTGCAGGATGGCCTGCTCGTCGAGCGGCTTGAGCGAGCGCAGGTCGATCACCTCGGCTTCCACGCCCTGCGCCGCGAGCGCATCCGCGGCCTGGAGGGATGCGGCGACGGTCTTGGCGTACGAGATGATCGTGACGTCGTCGCCCTCGCGGCGCACGGCGGCCTTGCCGAGCTGCGCCACCTGCCCGGGCGCCGGGACGTCGCCCGCGGTATCGCCGAGCGCCATGTCGACAAAGAACAGCACTGGGTTGTCATCGCGGATCGCCGCCTTGAGCAAGGACTTGAAGTCGGCCGCCGTCGACGGCATCACCACCTTCAGCCCCGGACTGTGGACGAACCAGGCCTCCAGGTTGTGGTTGTGCTGCGCGCCCACGCCCCAGCCACCGCCCGTCATCGCAATCACCACCATCGGAAAGGAGAACTGGCCGCCGGACATGTAGCGCAGCTTGCCGGCGCTGTTCACGATCTCGTCCATGGCAAAGCAGAGGAAGGGCGCGAACAGCAGGTCGATCACCGGCCGCAATCCGGTCGCCGCGGCCCCGGTCGCGGTGCCGGCGATGATGCCCTCCGCGAGCGGGGTATTGCGCACGCGGCGCGTGCCGAATTCATCGACCAGCTCGCGGCGCTTGGTGGCGACGCCTTCGCCGAACATCACCACACGCGGATCGCGCCGCATCTCCTCGGCCAGCGCCTGGCCGATCGCTTCATTGACTGTCATCCGGGACATCTCCGGCTCCTCATGCATAGACATCGGTGGTCAGCTCGGACAGCGCCGGGTAGGGCGACGCCTGGGCGAAGGCGAGGGCCGACGCGATCGTCTCCTTCACCCTGTGCTCCATGCGGTCGAGCTCCCGGGCATCGACGCCGCCGTTGGCGATCAGGCGGCGGCGCAGCGTCGCCAGCGGGTCGCGCAGCCGCCATGCGGCAAGTTCGTCGCGATCCACATAGGACTGGTCGTCCGGTTCGAAATGGCCGCGCAGCCGGTAGGTATAGGTCTCGAGCAGGAACGGCTCGCCCGTGCGCCGGATGGTGGCGACCGCCTCGCTGGCCGCGATGCGCACCGCTTCGGCATCGTTGCCGTCGACCGTCCTTGCGGCGATGCCGTAGCCCCTGGCCCATTCGCTGACATGGTCGCCCGCCATCGTTTCCTTGCGATGCACGAAGGCCTGCCACTGGTTGTTCTCGCAGACATAAAGGACCGGAAGGCGCCAGACGCTCGCGAGATTGAGCGACTCGTGAAAAATGCCCTCGCAGGCGGCGCCATCGCCGAAGAAGCAGGCCACGATGCCGTCTTCGCCGAGCATCTGCATCGACAGCGCGACGCCGGTGGCCAGCGCAAGCTCGCCGCCAACGATGGTTGAAGTCAGGACCACGCCGAGTTCGCGCGCCGAAATGTGCAGCGAACCGCTCTTGCCCTTGCAATAGCCGTCGCTGCGTCCCATGACCTCGGCCATCAGCCTGCCCGGATCCGCGCCGCGCGCGAGCAGGTGGCCGGCGCTGCGATGGTTTGTGAGGATGCGATCGGCGTTGCCCAGCGCGCGGACCACGCCGACAGCCGACGCTTCCTGGCCGACCGAAGTGCAGGTGCCGGCTGCGCTGCCGGCAGCCTGCAGCGCGGCCATCTGTTCTTCGTATGCGCGGATCAGCATCATGCACTCGAGCATCGATACCGGGTCGGTTTCGCTGTTTATTGCCGTCATCTTCATCCTTATACCTGTCTTCTGCCGCGAATTCGGCGCAGGTGCGAAGAATACCGCGCCGAGGGCGCGCAAATGCGCCGCCGGCGCGGGCTTAAGGATTTTTTAAGGATTGTTGAATGAAGTTTTAAGAAATCAGTCCGCGGCCAGGCGCACCGGGCGGGCGACGTGCAGGCGGAAACGCCCGCGGCCGGTCTTCTCGATCCGGAGCGGCGCGTCGCGCTCGACCAACCGTCGGCTCAGCAGGACGAGGCGGGCCTCGAGGTTGTCGCTGACAGAGGGAAGACGGATGCGCGGGTCGAGTCGCAACTCCCTGTTGCTGAACTCGACCCGCTGCCGCGAGACGTAGTCCTGCAGCAGGGTCCACAGGATGGAACCCGCGACGCCCTTGATCAGGTAGTCGTCGCCCAGGAACACCGAATCGTTTTCGGCGAAATGCCGGACGGCCAGGGGCGCCCCGTCCGGCCGCGCAGGCAGCCCGGGCGGTGCCGGCGCGTCTTCGCCGCAGTCCGCGGCGCTCTGCAGCAACTGTATTGCCATGCCGAGCTGGGCGGCGAGGCTGACCAGCGCATCCTCGTGGTCATAGCTGAAGCGGAGGTCCTGCGGGCTTTCGACGTAGAGCACGGCGAGCAGCCGTTGCGCGGCCAGGACCGGCACCGCCAGCTGGCTGCGCGATTCCGGCAGGCCGGGCAGCGGAATCTCCGTCTCCAGTGCGTCGGCCCAGCCGCTGTGGGCGGCGCTCTGCCGGATCGCGCGGCTGTACCCGTACTCGGCGTTCATGTGGCCGATGCGGATCGGCGCGCGCTCGCGGGCCGCGACGCCGATGACGCCCTGGCCGAAAGGGATCTCCGATCCCACCCCGGATTCCTCGTAGCCCCGGCTGGCAACGGTGTAGAGCCGTTTCGCCGCCTCATCGGCCATGAGCAGCATGGCGTGCCGGATGCCGAATTCGCCGTCGAGGCAGGCAAGCGTCTCGGCCAGCAGCTTCTCCAGGTCGGTGCAGGCGGCCAGGCGGGCGCTGCTGGCGCGCAGCGCCGCCAGCAGGTTGCGGACGGACGGCGGCGCGGGAAGGGTGGTGCCCGGCAGCGCCTGCACCTCGTGCACGCGGAAGATATCGGCGCCGAGGAGGCGGAACACGCCGCTCATGCCGGTATGGGATGCGATGCCGGCAAGCCGTGCCTTCATGCTTTCGAACAGCGGCCCGGAGGTCTCGGTATGCAGGTATTCCAGGCGCAACCGGTACTGCTGCATGGTCGACGGGTTGGTCACGACCAGCGCCGCATGCGGATTGACCATGATGTTCTGGCGTGTCTTGTTGAAGAACTGCCAGGAAAGGGCGACGTGGCGGCTGTCGACGAAGTGCACCTGGGTCAGGTAGGCGACATTCGGCAGGCCGTCTGCCGACGCCGTCGCCATCGTGCCGGGAATCACGCCCTCCAGGCATTCGCGGATCGCGTCGAGACTGGTCGTCACCGCGCATTCCCCAGGCGTTCGCCGGCGTTGGGACCCGGCGTCTGCACATAGGCTTCCGCCGGCGTGAAGGCGACCGCGACCACATCGGCGCAGGTAACCAGAGCCTGCACCTGGACTTCCTGAAAGCCCAGCGGGGCGAGGTCGGCGGCAAACGCCTTCCGGTAACGTTCGAGCAGCGCCTGGTCGCCTTCCGCAAGCGGGACGAGCCGCGCGTCACGCCCCTTGATCTGCACGGTGCGGTGCGTGGACGGCTGGCTGAACACGGCTGCGATCATGCCGTTGGCCCGGATGCACGCGAGCAGCGGCGCCGCCTGCGCCGCCGATACGAATACCGTCACCTGCCGGCGGTCGGGCGCCACACGGCAGCCGACACCCCGCGCCAGGGTCGGCGCCGCGCCGGGGCCGCAGCCGCCGATCGACATGGAGACGCCGTCCTGCAGGAAAGCGGCATGCGGATCGTCGATCAGGGGCGGGTCGGTCATCATCGGGCGGGCAGGCGCGGTGGCTGGTACATGGCCGGAATGATAACCGGGAATTTTTCGGTCCGGTACGCGCGCCCCCCGTGACGCCTGCCGGGGTTCTGGTAGAGTGCCGCCCATGGGAAAACTGACACTGGACCGGATCCTGCAGTCGCAGGGATTCGGCAGCCGCAAGTGGTGCCGCGAACTGATCGAGGACGGGGAAGTCGCGGTCAACGGCGAAGCGGTGACCGATTATCGCAAAACCCCGGATACCAACGGTTTGAAACTGACCGTGTTCGGCGAGGAATGGGCGTACCGGGAGCGCGTGTACGTCGCGCTCAACAAGCCGGCCAACTATGAGTGCTCGCGCAAGCCCAGCCACCATCCCGGCGTGCTGACGCTGCTCCCCGAGCAGTTCGCCTGGCGCGACGTGCAGCCGGTGGGGCGGCTGGACCACGACACCACCGGCCTGCTCCTGCTCTCCGACGACGGCGCCTTCATCCACGCACAGTCCTCGCCGCGGCGACACGTGCCGAAACGCTACCTGGCGACGACCCATGCGCCGGTCACGGACGAGCTGGTCGCCCAGCTCCTCGCCGGCGTGCAGCTGCATGACGAGCCGGCGCCGCTGCACGCGCTGTCCTGCTTGCGCCGCGACGAGCGCCAGGTCGAGATCGTGCTCGAGCAGGGCAAGTACCACCAGGTCAAGCGCATGCTGGCGGCGGCAGGCAATCATTGCGACGCGCTCCGCCGTGTCGCCATCGGCGGCCTTGAACTGGCGGCCCTGGGACTGGAAGAGGGCGAGTGGTGCTACCTGGAGCAGGAACACCTCGCATTGCTCGGCAATGCCTGATGCCGGAAGGGGAACGAGAGGGACGGGCATGACTTGCCTCAAGGCAATGTTGTTTCCCGGACTAAAACTGTAACAGCCTGTGCGTTTCCGCATACTATATAGGCCACCTCTCCTGAACCGCGCATCACCATGGCAGACACCGAATACAAGCGCCTCATCCAGTCGGCGAAAGACCGTGCACTGTTCGGCTTCCTTGCCGTCGTCCAACGCGCGATACAGGACGCGGAGCGCGCGGTCGGAGAACAACAGGGGGAGGCGCGGTCGGGTACGGAGCGGTCCGCGCTGACGGCGGTCCGGCATTTCCTGCGGCAGGACAGCGCCGGCTTCCTGCGCCGCGCGGACGGGCTCTACCGCAGCTACCTCGACCGCGCATTCCAGACCATGTACGTCGACATGCGCCCCGGCATGCGCAAGGTGAGCGCGGATGAGCTTTCCCTGATCGATGACGAGGTCGTCAATCACCAGATCGAGGTCGGCAGGCTCGCGGAGCGGATGCGCGAAGCCAACGAGGAAACCATCGGCCGGCTCAATGTCATCGTTGCGCAACTGCACGGACAGACCGAAGCGCGCGAACGGGAGAATCCGTTCCGTCCGTATCTGCTGGCACGCGCGGTCTACGAGGCGATCAAGGAGTCCGCCGGCGACGAGGCGAGGGCAAGGCTGCTGTTCGATTTCCTGTCGAATGCGCTGGTCCAGCACCTGCCCGGCTTCTACCAGTCCGTGCGGGAGACCTTCGGCTCCTTCGGCGTGCAGGGAAAGTACGTCACGCAGCGTTCCCGCCACGCGCACAATGCACGCCACTACGGCAGCGCCGGCGCTTCCGGATTCGCCGGCGCAGAGGCGGCGATGGCCCGCCTGGTCCCCGGCCTGCAACGAATGGTGGAGACGCTCCAGGCCTCGCAGGGCGCCGTCTCCTTCGGCGCCGCGCCTGCCGGCGCCCCGCCGGGACAGCCGGCCGACATCCAGGAATTCATCCGGCGCATGTTCAGCGCGCCACGGGCAATGCAGGGCCTGTCCGGCCTCGGGCGCGCGGCGCCGCCACCGGAGCCGGTCAATCTCCTCGTCGCCGAACTCGGCCGCTACCAGAAGCTGAGCGCGGACGGCGGATCAGGCGAGGGCACGGCAAGCGCCGATCTTGCGGCCGTACGCGAGAAACTCAGCCTCGACAAGGCATCCGTCATGGAGCGAATGACGGTGGATGTCGTATCCATGCTGTTCGAATTCATCACCGAGGACGAGAAGATTCCCGCTGCGCTGCGCCAGTCCATCGGACGTCTGCAGATTCCGCTGCTGAAGGCCGCCGTACTTGAGCCGGACCTGCTGCACAACGAGGGACATCCCGCGCGCCGGCTGCTCAACCGCCTGAGCTCGGCGGCGCTGGATTGCAACGAACAGGACGAGGGCGCGCAGGCGCTGGCCGGCGAGATCGGCAAGGTGGTGCAGCGGGTGCTCAGCGATTTCGATGCCGACAGCGAGGTGTTCGCCCATTGTGTGCAGGACTTCGAGGATTTCCTGGCGGGCCATCTCAAGCAGGACGATGGCCTGGCGCTGCGCGCCACCGAGGCGGTCGAGGCAGCCGAGAAGTTCAGCATCCTGCTGACGCGCACGACCGGCATGCTGTGCGACGTGCTGCTGCCGCTCAACGTCGACAAGCGGATTTCCGATTTCATCATCCAGGCATGGCCGCATGTGCTGGTGCATGCCTGCTGGCAGGATGTCGAGGCAGGACGTGCAGGCGACCAGCCCGACAGCCTGTACCGCCAGTATCACGACCTGCTGCCGGAGCTGCTCTGGAGCGTGCAGGAGAAACAGAACCCTTTGGAACGCAACACACTCATCCGGCTGCTGCCCGGCCTGGTCAAGCGCCTGCGCGGCGGCCTCGCCCTGATTCAGGCCGAAGAGGCGGAAACCCAGGCGATGCTCGACCTGCTGGTCGACATGCACACCCAGGTATTGCGCGGCAATCCGAAGGGCGAGATACGCCAGCAGAAGTCGCTCGACGAGTTGCGCCAGGAGTTCGCGCGGGTGGTGGTGAGCTGGGAACGGGTGTCCTGGGAACAGCCGGAACCGCCCCAGCCGCGCAGCGCCCTGATCGAGGAGGTGTTCGCCGGCCGCGGCATTCCCGCCGAGCTGCACCTGGGCATCAGCGCGGTTAGCGCCAGCCAGGCCGACCGCGAGTTCCTCGCACAGACTTACCTGCTCGGTACGCGCGTTGCCTTTGCGGCCGCGGGAGCGGAGCCGCAACCGGGGAAGCTGGTATGGATCAGCACCCACCGCTCGCTCTACCTGTTTCGCAAGGAGGGCAAGGACGGCCTCGCGGTCTATACCTATGCTTCGCTGCTGGAAGCGTTGCGCGAAGAGGCGTTGATGCCGGTGGAGTACGCGCCGGTGTTCGAGAGGGCGGTGGAGTCCCTGCTGTTCGGCGCCGGCAGGCTGCAGTCGCAGCCCGCCTGACGCCGCCCGCCGTACCGGCGGCGCGGGTCTACCTGATGACGCGGTAGCAGGGGTTGTACTGCTTGCCGGGCAGCTTCATCCGGTGCTGCGCCACGAAAGACGCAAGCAGGGCGTCCATCGGCTCCATGATGCTGGTGTCGCCGTGGATCTCGAACGGCCCGTATTGCTCTATCGCGCGTATCCCCTGGTCCTTCACGTTGCCGGCGACCACGCCGGAAAAGGCGCGTCGCAGGTTTGCCGCCAGCAGGTGCGTTTCCAGATTCTTGTGCAGGTGAAGGTTGCGCATGTTCTCGTGGCTGGGGTGGAAAGGCCGCTGGAATTCCGGATCGATCCGCAGGCCCCAGTTGAAGTAGTAGGCGTCGCTGCGCTCCTTGCGGAATTCCCTCACCTGCCTGATCCCGGCATGCATTTCCCGCGCCACGGCGACCGGGTCGTCGACGATGATCTTGTAGCGCTGCTGTGCCTGCGGACCCAGCGTACGGCCGATGAACTGGTCGATGCGCTCGAAATATTCGCCCGCGGTGGCGGGGCCGGTGAAGATCAGCGGGAACGGGATGTGGGCATTGTCGGGGTGCAGCAGGATGCCCAGCAGGTACAGGATTTCCTCGGCCGTACCGGCGCCGCCGGGAAACACCACGATCCCATGTCCGACCCGGACGAACGCTTCGAGGCGTTTCTCGATGTCGGGCATGATGACCAGGTCGTTGACGATGGGGTTCGGGGATTCGGCGGCGATGATGCCCGGCTCGGTGATGCCGAGGTAGCGGCCGTTGGCGATGCGCTGCTTGGAATGAGCGATGGTCGCGCCCTTCATCGGCCCCTTCATCGCACCCGGGCCGCAGCCGGTGCAGATGTCCAGCGCCCGCAGGCCGAGTTCGTAACCCACCTTCTTCGTGTAGTCGTATTCCTCGCGGGAGATCGAGTGGCCGCCCCAGCACACCACCAGATTGGGGTTGGTCATCGGCCGCAGCACGCCCGCGTTGCGCAGGATATGGAAGACCGAGTCGGTGACGCCTTCTGTCGTCGCCAGATCGAAGCGCGGGTTGCCGAGGATTTCGTCGTTGACGTAGATGATGTCGCGCAGCACCGCGAACAGGTGCTCGTGGATGCCCTTGATCATCTTGCCGTCGACGAAGGCGCTGGCAGGCGCGCCCTTGATGTCGAGCTTGATGCCGCGCTCGCGCTGGAGGATGCTGATGTCGAACGCGGCATAGCGCTCCAGCAGTTCCTTGCCGTCGTCGAGCGTGCTGCCGCTGTTGAGCACCGCCAGCGAGCAATTGCGGAATACCTGGTACAGCCCGCCCTGGCTCGAGTCGAGGAGCTTGGCGACTTCGGCCTTGGAGAGGATTTCGAGGCGACCTTCGGGAGAGATTTGTGTGTCGACTACGTGGTGTTCCATACGGACTCTTGTTTGAAATGGTGATGGTGCGGAAACGATATCCCTGTGGCACTTAGCTTACACGCATATTTGCCCGGCGGGACAGGCGGGACCGATTGCCGATAGACACGGATCAAGCAGCATTCTTCCGGCCAGGGCGGAATGACATGGATCATATGCCGTCGCTTGAGGAGGAATGAGCGTGGCCGGCGTACATCCAATATGCATTTTGCGGCAGCCCGGGACTACAATGAACCGCAGGCCGCGCCGGGCGGCGCCGCCGCACTGGAGAGCGACCAGCAATGTCCGCAACTGACGAAGACCTACGGCTCGAAGCGCTTGGACGGTTCCAGGTACTGGACACCGGACCGGAGCCGCAGTTCGACGCGATCACCGCCCTCGCCGCAGCGATCTGCGAAGCCCCGATGGCGGTCATCACGCTGATCGACGAGCGGCGCCAGTGGTTCAAGTCGAAGGTCGGGGTCGACGTGATCGAGACGCCGCGCGAGATTGCGTTCTGCAACCACACCATCGGCGGCCCTGACCTGTTCGTGGTTGCGGACGCCGCGGCCGATACCCGTTTTGCACGCAACCCGCTGGTCGAAGGCCCGCCCCGCATCCGCTTCTACGCCGGCATGCCCTTGCTCACTGCCGATGGCCATGCGGTCGGTTCACTGGCCGTGATGGACGTGCGCCCGCGGACGCTGACGCCGTTGCAGCAACAGGCGCTGCGGGTCTTCGGGCGGCAGGTGATGACCGAACTGGAATTGCGCAAGAGCCTGCGGGAGCAGGCCTGCACGCTGGTCGAGCGCGACCGCGCCCAGAAACTGCTGCTGTCCTCCCATCGCCAGCTCGAACAGATCGTGCATGAGCGCACGCTGGATCTGAAGGACGCCAACGTCGCGCTGCAGATGCGGTGCGACGAACGGGCGAGGGAAGCCGCGGCGGCGCAGGCCATCGTCGACAGCCTGCCCGGCATCTTCTATGTCATTGGCGCCGACCGCCGCTTCCTGCGCTGGAACCGGAACCTCGAAAAGGTGCTGGGATGCAGCGCGGACGATCTGCGCAACGCGCATGCCGAGCAGTTCTTTGCGCCGCCGGACCGGCAACTGATCCTGGAGCGGATGGCACGGGTGCTGGAAGCCGGCAGCGCCGAAAGCGAGGCATCGATCGTCACGCGCGATGGCCGCGCCATCCCGTATTTCCTGTCGGGCCTGCGGATCGAGATCGACGGGCTTCCTTGCGTTGCCGGCATGGGCATCGACATCTCCCGCCGGCGCAAGGCCGAGGAGACCCTGCGGCTGCGCGACAGGGCAATTCAGGCAAGCACCAACGCGATCATCATCACTGACCTCGATGGCAACATCGAGCACGTCAATCCGGCGTTCGAGCGCATCACCGGCTACCGCGCCGAGGAGGCGATTGGGAGGAACTGCCGGTTCCTGCAGGACGACGACCGGCAGCAGCCGGGCGTGGACGTACTCCGCACCGCAATCCAGCGGCGGGAGGAAGGCGGGGCACTGCTGCGCAACTACCGGCGGGACGGCCAGCTGTTCTGGAACGACGTCCATATTGCGCCGGTGCGGACGCATACAGGCGAAGTGAGTCATTTTGTCGGGGTGCTCAACGACATCACCAGTCTCAAGCGCTACGAGGAGCAGCTGGAGCGGCAGGCCAACTTCGATCCGCTGACGGCCCTGGCGAACAGGAGCGTGCTCAAGGACCGGATCAAGCAGGCGCTTGCCACCGCGGCGCGTCACCGTGAACTGGTGGCGGTCGGGTTCATCGATCTCGACAACTTCAAGTTCATCAATGACAGCCTCGGCCATAACGTGGGCGACGAGCTGCTGAAGCAGGTCGCTTCCCGCCTTGCCGGCTGCATTCGCGAGCAGGACACGGTCGCCCGGTATGGCGGCGACGAGTTTGCCTTCGTGCTGCTCGGCCAGCACGACGACGCCGGGATCACGCAGCTCATGGAACGCATACTTTCCATTATCGGCAAGCCCTTCAGCGTCAGCGGACACGAATTCTTCATCAGTTGCAGCATCGGGATCAGCTTCTTTCCCCGCGACGGGCATGATGCCGACACCCTGTTGCGCAATGCCGATGCCGCGATGTACCGCGCCAAGGAAAGCGGCCGCAACAACTTCCAGTTCTATACGCCGGCGATGAACGAGCGGATGAGCCAGCGGCTGTCGCTCGAGTCCCGCTTGCGCCAGGCGATCGACCGCAACGAATTCAGCCTGCAGTACCAGCCGAAGGTCGACCTGATGACCGGCGCCGTCGTCGGCGCCGAAGCGCTGCTGCGATGGCACCGGCCGGACGGCAAGGTCGTCGGTCCGTCGACGTTCATCCCGGTGGCGGAGGAGACCGGGATGATCGGCAGCATCGGCGACTGGGCGCTGAACCAGGCTTGCCGCGACATCATGGCGCTGCAGGCGACCGGCATGCCGCCGATTCGCGTCGCGGTCAACATCTCGGCCCGCCAGTTCAACGATGGCGGCATCGTTGCGCAGGTGCGCGCAGCGCTGCATGGCAGCGGGCTGGCGCCGGAATGCCTTGAGCTGGAGCTGACGGAAAGCCTGGTCATGCAGAATCCGGAGGAAGCGGCGCGCGTGCTGCATGAGCTGAAGGATATCGGCGTCCACCTGGCGATCGACGATTTCGGCACCGGCTACTCCAGCCTCAGCTACCTGCAGCGCTTCCCGGTCGATCATCTGAAGATAGACCAGTCCTTCGTGCGCGACATCGGTGCCGATCCCAACGACGCCATCATCGCGCGCGCCGTCATCTCCCTTGGGCACAGCCTCGGCATGCAGGTCATTGCCGAGGGCGTTTCCAGCGAGGTCCAGCTGGCCTTCCTGCGCGCGAACGGTTGTGACCAGATGCAGGGTTTCCTGTTCAGCAGGCCGCTGGCCATCGGCGCGCTTTCCGGCCTGGTGGCGGAGAATCGGGCGCGAAATGTCAGGCGCTGAACGCCGCGCGCCTCGCGGCAGGCTTTTTCTTGCGCGCAGTCAGGGGACGCCTCTCCGATTTGCGGTGCAATGGTCTTCCACGGCACCGCAACGCATGCGATGCGTTCACGCCGGACCATGGCAGAGCAAGGGGAGAACATCAGATGCAGACGCTCACGTATCGTGTCGGGACCTGGCAGGCGGAGGCGCGGCTGGAGGAACTGGAGCCGGGCCGGCTGATGGCCGTGATCTCGGTCGTCGGTGCGGAAGGCCGGTCCATCGGCAGCTCGCGCCACACGATCGTGTTCGACCATCCGGAAGGCCAGGACAAGCAGGCGCGGACCAGGATGCTGGTGCAGCGCCTGCTGCAGGAACGATACGGCCTGTAGGCCCCGCGCTTGCGGCCGACGGAATTGCGCTGGCGCAAGCGCAGGAACTTACCCGGCAAGATTTGATCTTTTAGCAAAAGGACCGGAGCGCGCAGCGCCGTTTTTCCCGACCCGCGTCTCGCGTCCCACCCGCGGCGTACAGGATGTACACAATCGGATTCGGTCTCGTGTCGGACCTGTCACTCTCCATCGCCGGGCCCGCAGCCCGCGCTCCGGTCAACAATGCCCAATGCAAATCTAACCGTCCGGCCAGGCCGCGCCGGCCAGTTGCGCCGCCAGGCTGGCGCACCGGAGGAAAGGGGTTATGCCATCCAGATTGATCCGCCTGTCACTGCGTTTTGTCCTGCCGCTGGCGCTGGTGCTCGGCCTGTTTGCCTACGCGGTGGTGCCGCTGGTCGACAACCTCACCTTGCGCTGGTTCGTCCGCGACCTTGACGCCCGCTCCCAGTCGCTCGCCAATGCCTTGCAGGAACCGGTGTCGGAATACGTGACGCAGAATGCCGAGCGCCGGATTACGCTGCTGTTCGACCGCGCGCTGCGCGACGAGCGCCTGTATGCGCTGGCCTTCTGCGACCCGGCCGGCAAGCTGGTCTACAAGACCGAGTCCTATCCCGCTTCGCTGGCCTGCATGCCCGACCAGAAGAACGATGCCCCGCAGTCCATGGTGCGCCTGCCCAAGGGGCCGGTCCATGTCAGCAGCAATACCGTCGAGCGCGACGGCCAGTATCTCGGCAAGCTGGTGCTGGTGCATGACATGAGCTTCATCGAACGCCGCAGCGAGGACACCCGCAAGTACGTGATCATGCTGTTTGCGCTGATGGCGGTGGTGATCTCGCTGATCACGGTGCTGGTCGCGCACCTGAGCTGGCGCAACTGGATCAGTTCGGTCAAGGGCATCCTCCGGGGCGAGATGAACCCGCGGCAGGAGCAGCCGCAGTGGACGCCGCCGGAGGTGCGGCCGCTGGAAGGCGACCTGCGGGCCCTGCTGCACGACCTCAACATGGAGCGCCGTACCCGCGACGACACGACCCACATCTGGACGCCGGAAAAGCTGCGGGCCCTGCTGCACGAGGAACTGGCCGGCGACGAGGTGCTGGTGGTATCGAACCGTGAGCCCTATGCCCACGCCCGCACGCCCCGGGGAATCGAGGTGCAGCGGCCGGCCAGCGGCCTCGTGACCGCGGTGGAGCCGGTGATGCGGGCATGCTCCGGTACCTGGATCGCGCATGGGAGCGGATCGGCCGACCGCGAAACCGTGGATGCCAGTGACCGGGTGCCTGTGCCGCCGGGCAGCCCCGCCTATACCCTGCGCCGGGTCTGGCTGACCAAGGAAGAGGAGGCCGGCTACTACTACGGGTTCGCCAACGAGGGCCTGTGGCCCTTGTGCCATATCGCCCACGTGCGGCCGGTGTTCCGCTCCTCGGACTGGGAGAACTACGAACTGGTGAACCAGCGATTCGCCGACGCGGTGATCCGCGAGGCGCGCACCGACGACCCGGTGGTGCTGGTCCAGGACTATCATTTCGCGCTGTTGCCGCGGATGGTGCGCGACGTGCTGCCCAAGGCCACCATCATCACCTTCTGGCACATTCCCTGGCCCAACCCCGAATCCTTCGGCATCTGCCCCTGGCGGGAGGAGATCCTGGAGGGCCTGCTCGGCAGCACCATACTCGGCTTCCATACCCAGTTCCACTGCAAGAACTTCCTGGAGACGGTCGACCGCTACCTCGAAACCCGGATCGAGCACGAGACGTCCACCATTTCCTACGGCGGCAAGCTCACCCAGGTCGAGCACTATCCGATCTCGATCGCATGGCACGATCCTCGTCCGGAAGACCCCAGCGTTGCCGAGTGCCGCTCCGCGATCCGGCGCGAGCACGGCCTGCCCGACAACCACCTGCTGGCGATCGGCGTCGATCGCCTCGACTACACGAAAGGCATCCTCGAGCGCTTCCAGGCGGTCGAGCGCCTGCTGGAAATGCATCCCGCGCTGGTAGGGAAGTTCACCATGATCCAGATCGCGGCCCCGACCCGGTCCTCGCTCGACGAGTACCAGAATTTCGAGGCGCGGGTGAGGGCGCTGGTCCAGCGCATCAACACCCGCTTCTCCAGCGGCAATTACCAGCCGATCATCCTGAAGGCGGAGCACCATGACGCCGAGCAGGTGAACCGCTATTACCGGGCAGCCGACGTCTGCCTGGTCACCAGTCTGCACGACGGGATGAACCTGGTCGCCAAGGAGTTCATTGCGGCGCGCGACGACGACCGCGGCGTGCTGGTGCTGAGCCAGTTCACCGGCGCCGCGCGCGAGCTGCATGAAGCGCTGGTCGTCAATCCCTACCATATCGAGCAGAGCGCCGAGGCGCTCTACCGTGCGGTCACCATGCCGGAGGTCGAGCAGTGCGAGCGCATGCGCAGCATGCGTTCCCTGGTCAAGGACTTCAACATCTACCGGTGGGCGGGCCGCATGCTCCTCGACGCGGCTCGCCTGCGCCAGCGTGAACGGATAGTGGCGAAGATACGGTCGCACAGCCGCAAGTCGCTACGGCGGGTGGTGTAGCATGGTGCCGATGTTTTCCGAGGCAGGCCTGCAGCGCCTGCAGGACGTGACGGGCGAACGCCTGCTGTGCGCGTTCGATTTCGACGGCACGCTGGCGCCGCTGGTGCCGGTGCCCGACGACGCCCACCTGCCGGACGGCATACGGGATCGCCTGCTGCAGCTCGCCGAATGCGCGCCGCTCGCCATCATCACCGGCCGCGGCATCGACGACATCCGGCCAAGGCTCGGCTTCGCGCCTGCCTTCCTGGTCGGCAACCACGGGCTGGAGGGTGTCCCCGGCTGGGAGCAGCTCACCGCCGCCCACGCCGACGCCTGCCGGGCCTGGCTCGACCGCCTGCGCTCCAGCCTGCCGCAGATCGACGACGGCCTGCTGCTGGAGGACAAGCGCTACTCGCTGTCGGTGCACTACCGGGAGGCGGCCGATCCCTTGCTCGCGGCGCGGCGCCTGGAAGAACTGTTCGAGACGCTGGCGCCGAAGCCCCGGGTGGTTGCCGGCAAATTCGTCTACAACCTGCTCGCCGAGGATCGCTGCCACAAGGGATCGGCACTGGTGCGGCTGATGGAATGCAGCGGCGCCCGGCATGCGATCTATGTCGGGGACGATGTCACCGACGAAGACGTGTTCAGGATGCGGCATCCCGCCATCCTGTCGATCCGCATCGAGCATTCGGCGGCCAGCAGCGCACAGCTGTATCTCCCCGATCCCGGCGACATCGTGCGCCTGCTCGACGAGATCGTCGCGCGCCTGCGCCGGGCCGGCGTACGCAACTGGCTGCGGGGCCCGGCATGAGCACGCTCGACCTCGGCCTGGTCGGCAACTCGCGCACCAGCGCGCTGATCGACCGGGCCGCCAGCATCGTCTGGTGGTGTTACCCGTATTTCGACGACGACCCGATCTGCTGCTCGCTCCTGCAGTCGGACCGCCAGCACGGCGGGTTCGGCGAGATCGGCATCGGGCTCGAAGGCGGCAGCGCGCGGGAACAGCGCTACGAGCGAAATTCCGCGATCCTCGTCACCGGTTTCAGCGACGGCGCCGGCAATGCGATCGAAGTCATCGATTTCGCGCCGCGCTTCTACATGCACGACCGCCTGTTCGCCCCGGCCATGCTGGTGCGTATCGTGCGCCGGGTGTCGGGAAGGCCGCGCGTCGTACTGCGGGTCCGGCCTGCGGTCGGCTATGGCAGCGCGCCGTCGGACATGCGGTGCGGCGCCAACCATGTCTCCTACACCGGCGCGACGCAGGCGATGCGGCTGACGACCGATGTTTCGGTGACCGACGTGACGGAAGAACGGCCGTTTTTCCTGCATGACTGCATCACCATGCTGTTCGGCCCGGATGAGACGGTGAACGGCGCGGTGCACGAGGTCGGGCGGGCGTTCTACGAGAAGACCAGGAATTACTGGCATCGCTGGGCGCGCAACCTCGACATTCCGTTCGAATGGCAGCAGGAGGTGATCCGCGCGGCCATCACGCTGAAACTGAATGCCTTCGACGACACCGGGGCGATCACCGCAGCCGTCACGACGTCGATCCCCGAAGCGCCGCACAGCGGCCGCAACTGGGACTATCGCTATTGCTGGCTGCGCGACGCCTTCTTCGTCGTCAACGCACTCAACCGGCTTGGCGCGACCGGCACCATGGAGAAGTACCTCGACTACATCCTCAATGTGATCGCCGACGCGCAGCCCGCGCCGCTGCAGCCGGTGTACGGCATCCGCCGCCAGGCCACGCTCGAGGAAAGCGTGGCGTCGTCGCTCGACGGTTATCGCGGCATGGGCCCGGTCAGGGTCGGGAACCAGGCTTACTTCCAGGTGCAGAACGACGTCTTCGGCTCGGCGGTGCTGGCCGGCACCCAGGCATTCTTCGACACCCGCCTGGAGCGGCCGGCCGGGATCGAAACCTTCCGCAACCTGGAGCGGCTCGGCGACCGGGCAGTGGAGCTGTACAACGTGCCGGACGCCGGCATCTGGGAGCTGCGCCGCTCGCAGCGCATCCACACCTATTCCAGCATGATGTGCTGGGCGGCCTGCCACCGCCTCGGCGTCATCGCCGAGCATCTCGGCCTGGCCGACCGCGCCGCTTGCTGGAACGGCCATGCGTCCCGCATGCATGCCGAGATCTGCAAGGCGGCATGGAACGAGAAGCTGTCGAGCTTCGTGTCCACCTTCCACGGCGACCGGCTCGATGCGAGCCTGCTGCTGATGGCGGAATTCCGCTTCCTCGAGGCCGACGATCCGCGCTTTGTTGCGACCGTCCACGCCATCGAGCGCCATCTGCGCCGCGGCGACTTCCTGCTGCGCTACGACGAGGAAGACGATTTCGGCCGGCCCGAATCGGCTTTCCTGGTCTGTACCTTCTGGTGGATACTCGCGCTGGCGCAGATCGGAGAACGGGACAGGGCACGCGCGCTGTTCGCCAACGTGCTCGGCAAGTGCAACCACCTCGGCCTGCTGGCGGAGGACGTGGCGATCGACAGCGGCGAGCTGTGGGGCAATTTTCCGCAGACTTACAGCATGGTGGGGCTGATCCAGTGTGCCGCTCGGCTGAGCACGCCGTGGGAAAAGGCATACTGAAGGAAAATCGGAGGGGCGATGGGCGAGATGGAATACGACTACCTGGCGGCACTCGATATTGGCGGCACCAAGATGGCGGCGGCGGTTGCCGGTCCCGAGGGACCGCTCGCGCGCGTCACCCGGCCGACGCCGAAATCCGGCAGGGACAGGGTGCTGCCGGAGCAGGGTGTGGAAATGATCGCCGAAGCCTGTGCCCAGGCGGGCATCGATCCGGCACGGGTAGGCGCGGTGGGCGTCGCCTCCTGCGGCCCCTTCGTGAAGCAGGAAGGGCTCATTGCGCTGGCGGCGCCCAATATCTGCGGCGGCGGGCGCAATGCGCCGGACCTGCCCAACGACTGGACCCTGATTCCGCTCGAGCAGGTGCTGCGCGAGCACTACGAACGGGTCACGATCGACAACGACTGCGTTGCCGCAATCGCCGCGGAGCGCGCCTTCGGCGCCGCCATCGACGAGCCGGACTGTGCCTATGTCACCTGGAGCACAGGCGTCGGCTTCGGCCTGTGCGTGGATGGCCGGATCCTGCGTGGCAAGAACGGCAACGCCGGGCACGCCGGCCACATGCTGCTCAACGAAGACCAGGACGCGGTCTGCGGCTGCGGCAATCGCGGCGACCTCGAGGGGCTGATCTCCGGCCGCAACCTCGCCAACCGCGTCGGCCTGACCTCCGAGGCCCTTTTCGAGGCGGCGCGTGCGGGCGATCCGCTCGCCAGGGAGGTCGGCGAGTACGCGGCCCACTGGCTCGGCCGCGGCCTGTACAACCTTGCCGCGGCGCTCGACCTGCGGCTGTTCGTCATTGGCGGCAGTGTCTGGCACCACCACGGCGAATGGCTGCAGCCGCTGGTCATGCGGGAGCTGGAAAGCCATCTTCCGGCGCTGACGGCCGGGGTGCGTATCGTGCCGGCGGCACTGGGTTCGCTGGTTGCGGATATCGGCGCCTTCACGCTGGTGCTGCCGGACGCGTGGGTAGCGCGCTGGCGGAAGGACAAGCCCTGGCGTGCATTGCAGGACTGATCGCCGCACGGCGACGGAACCTTTTCGGTTTGACTTGCGTCACAGAAATATTGAGGGCCGCCGTTATGCTGGTCCTCTTCCTGGACAAAACGACAACGCCGCCCGCAGATGATGAATTCCCCCGCACTGTCCCGCCTGCCGCAGGAATGGCAGCACTGGATCAACGAAAACCTTGCCCGCCGCTGCGAGCCGCACACCATGGCGGCGGTGATGGTGCGCGACGGGCATTTCGACGCAATGCTGGCACGGACTGCGATCGAGGAGGCCCGGCGCGCCTCGTTTCCGCGCGAGGCCGCGGCGCCTGCGCGGCAGGCACAGCCGCTGCCGACCATCGACACGTCCGTCAATGTCGTGCGTGCGCTGGATCGCGACGTCGAGATCGTGCTGTCGCTGCGCAGTCCGCGCGTGGTGGTCGTCGCCAACCTGCTGAGCGACGAGGAATGCGACGAACTGATCGCCTACAGCGCCGGCCGCCTGGAGCGCTCGCCGGTCGTCGCCGACAGCGACGGCAAGACTCAGGTGCACGCCCATCGCACCAGCCGCGGCGCCATGCTGCAGCGAGCCGAGTCGGCGCTCGTCGCCCGCATCGAAGCCCGGCTCGAGGCCCTGACCGGATGGCCGGCCGAACGCGGCGAGGGACTGCAGGTGCTGCGCTATGAAAAAGGCAATGAATACCGGCCGCACTTCGACTGGTTCGACCCGTCGACGCCTGGCCCGCGCAAGCACCTCGAACGCGGCGGGCAGCGCGTCGGCACGATCGTCATGTACCTGAGCGATGTGGAGCAGGGCGGCGGCACCTCGTTTCCCAAGGCCGGGTTGCAGGTGCAGCCCAAGAAGGGCGGCGCTGTCTTTTTCAACAACACCGATGAATACGGCGAGCCCGACCAGATGTCGCTGCATGCCGGCGAGCCGGTCGAGAAGGGCGTGAAGGTGGTCGCCACCAAGTGGATGCGGCAGCGGGCCTACGTCTGACCCGCACCGCCTGGCGGCACCCTGCGGGGCGGTCGCCGGCCGGGCCTAGTGACCGGTCTTGCGCTCGACCATCTTCATCAGCGCGTACATCGTCTCCAGCGACGGTGCGTGAACGCCCTCGCGGCGGCCGGCGCGCACCGCGTTGCCGAGGATGACCTCGGTCTCCATCGGCCTGCCGTGCTCGAAGTCGAGGGCCATGCTGGTCTTGTATGGCGGCGCCTTCGCGGTATTCTCCAGGTACTGGTCTATCAGGCCCTGTTGCTGCGGATGCCCGGCCGCCGCCGCGATCGCGCAAATCTCCTCCATCACCTTGCGCACGAAGCCGGTTCCGCCCTCCGCGCCGAGGATGTGGCCGGTGTCGAGCACGCCGCCAAGCACCGAGATCGGGTTGAACGCCGCGTTCCACACGCATTTCTGCCAGCGCGCGGTCACCACCGCGTCGCTGGTCCTCGCCTTGATGCCGCCAGCTTCCAGCAGCGCCGCAAACCGCCGGCTGCGCTCGCTGAGGCCGGACGGGTAGTTGCCGAACATGAGTTCGCCGAAGGCGAAATGGCGCACCCGGCCCGGCGCTACGCGACTGACCTGGACGAAGGCGAGCGCGCTGATAAGTTCGTTGTCGGGAAAGGCTTGCGCGATTTCCTCTTCGATCTCGACGCCGTTCTCGATCAGGACGATCGCCGTTTGCGGGCCGACCGCGTCGCGGATCAGCGCGGCACGGTCCACGCCCTCGATCACCTTGACGCTGAGCACCAGGTAGTCGGGCGGGCCGCCCTGGTAGTCGCCGGGCGCCCGTAGTGTCTGCGCCGGCAGGAAGTGGCGCTCGCCGAGCCGTTCGCTCTCCACGATGACGCCGTCGCGCCGCACCGCATCGTAGTCGGAGCGGCAGACCGCGCTGACTTCCGCGCCGCCCGCCTGCAGGGCAGCCCCGTAGAAACTGCCGATCGCGCCGGCCCCGATGATGAGAATCCTGTCCTTGCTGGTTGCGTTCACTGCTTCCTGTCTCCTGTTTTCTTGTGCCGCCTGCGTGCCGGCCGCCAGGCGATTGTAGCGGCACCCGCCGATCGCTGCCGGAGCGCCCTTGAAATCCATGCAAGGCGCCTTCGCAACATCAACAAAAATATTCGCGATGCTTGCAGATAGTCACTATGTTGCTCCTAATTAACGCGTTATGATTGGTGTCGCAGGTCAACATTTTGTTTCAATTATCCATGCTCAAGAAAACCCTGATGGCGCTGCTGCTGAGCACGGCAGCGTCCGCCTTTGCCCTCCCGTTCAGCTCCCAGCACGCACTCGTGCTGGAAGAGGATTCGGGCAAGGTACTGCTCGAAAAAAATGCGCATGAAATCGTGCCGATCGCCTCGCTCACCAAGCTGATGACCGCGATGGTCGTGCTCGACGCGCGCCTCGACATGAATGAGGAAATCGCGATCGACGAAAGCGACGTCGACACGCTGAAGTTCAGCTCGTCGCGCGTGCCGGTCGGCGTCGTGCTGACGCGCCGGGCATTGCTGGAACTGGCCCTGATGTCCTCGGACAACCGCGCGGCCCACGCGCTGGCGCGCACTTTCCCCGGCGGACATGCGGGCTTCGGCCGCGCGGTGCGGGAAAAGCTGTTGGCGCTCCAGATGCACGACACTTCCATCCAGGAGCCGACCGGCCTGTCGCCGCACAACCGCTCGACCGCGGCGGACCTGGTCAAGATGACGGCAGCGGCGTCCGCCTATCCGGAAATCAGCCAGATCACCACCGAGACCGGCGACCTGGTCGACATGAACGGCCGGCTGGTCCAGTACCGGAACACCAACCGTCTGGTGGGCCGCGACGGCTGGGACATCATGCTGTCGAAGACCGGCTTCACCCGCGAGGCAGGGCGCTGCCTCGTGATGCGCTTCCAGGCCGCCGGCAAGAAGGTGATCATGGTGCTGCTCAATGCGCGCGAAAGCGCTTCCCGCATCGCCGATGCCGAGAATGTGCAGCGCTTCCTGAATGGCGAGACGCTGTTCGCCGAGGCGCAGCGGAAGGTGTCGCGCAGCGAGGCACGCGTGGTGAAGGTGGGCCAGCGGCCGACCGCCCGCGCCAAGGTACGCGTCAAGGCGACAGCCAAGCGCAAGATGATGTAGCAATGGCATGACGCCGGCAAAAAAATGGACCGCAACGCGGTCCATTTTTTTTGGCGTACAGGAGCGGGTCGGGCCGATCCCGCCGATCGGCATTCCTGGCCCTGAAACGGGCCTTTGGTTTTTCGGCTACCCTTCCAGCGCCTGACAACAAACTTGGAGACAGCATGAGCAAGCCACTTCCCGGATACGCCGCCCGCCGCTTCATCCCTGAGCGACTGGACGCGATGACGCGCCGCATGCGCACCGACATCGACACCGGCCGCATACCGGGTGTCGTCATGCTCGTCGCGCATCGCGGCGAGGTGGTCTATCGCGAGGCACTCGGGATGCAGGATCCGGACAGTGGCGTCCGGATGACGCCCGAGACCATCTTCCGCATCTACTCGATGACAAAGCCGATCGTCTCGGTTGCCGCAATGATGCTGGTGGAGCAGGGCAGGCTGCTGCTGACCGACCCGGTGGAGCAGTATCTGCCCGAACTGGCCGGACTGCGGGTCGGGGTCGAGCGGCCGGGCGCCGAAGGCAGGCCGGTGCTCGCGCTGGAACCGGCCCGTGCGCCGATCACCGTACAGGACCTGCTGCGGCATACCGCCGGGTTCACCTACGGCATCTTCGGCGACTCCCTGGTCAAGGCGGAGTACCGGCAGGCCGGGCTGGGAACGCCGCGTGCCAGCAGCGATGAATTCATCCGCACGCTGGGGCAGCTGCCGCTGATGTACCAGCCGGGCACGGTTTGGGAGTACAGCCATGCCACCGACGTGCTCGGCGTGCTGGTCGAGCGCATCAGCGGGCAGTCGCTCGACGAGTGCCTGCGCCAGAAGATACTGGCCCCGCTCGGCATGCGCGACAGCGGCTTCTGGGTGGAGCCCGAGCAGCAGCACCGGATTGCGGAGCCGTTCGCAACCGACCCGGTGACCGGCGCCGCGGTCCGCCTCAACCAGCCGCGCCGGCGTCCGGCATTCCTCGGCGGCGGTGGCGGCATGATGTCCACCATCGACGATTACCTGCGCTTTGCCGCGATGCTGGCGAACGGAGGCACCCTCGACGGGGCGCGCCTGATCGGCCGCAAGACCCTCCAGCTGATGACGGCCGATCATCTCGGCAGCCTGCCGGGCGCGCGCAGCGGACAGAACTTCCTGCCCGGACCCGGCTACGGCTTCGGCCTCGGCTTTGCCGTCCGCAACGGCGAGGGCGATGCGCCGATCCCCGGCTCGGCCGGCGACTTCACCTGGAGCGGACTAGCCGGCACCTATTTCTGGGTCGATCCGCAGGAACAGCTGGTCGCCATCCTGATGATGCAGGCGCCGGAACAGCGCACGCACTACCGGCAGCTGTTCCGCAACCTGGTGTACGCCGCCCTCGACTGACGGTGCTGCCAGGGACAAGGCGTCTGCACCGGACACAAAGGGAAGGGTGCGCATTGTCTTGTGGCAAGTTCCGGCGGCCTCCGCTACACTGCACGGGCTGGGAGCCGGCGCCTTGGGCGCACCCGGCGGTGAGAGCCGCGGCAAGGACGCGATACCGACGACCGGAGCACACTCCGGCGGCACGGTTTTCACCGCCTCACGTGGTTGAGGAGACAAGATTGAATTTGCGTACGGTGAAGATCGGCACCAGGCTCGGACTCGGCTTCGGTGTCATCCTGTTGCTGGTGATCGGCGTGCTGGTGGCCGACATCCTGATCAGCGCCCGCACCAGGCAGGCGCAAAACGCCGGGCTGGAACGGGCGAATGCCAAGGCCGTACAGGCCAATGCGATGCGCGGCGCCCTGCTCGAAGGCGGCATCGCGATGCGCAACGTCGGGCTGCAGTACAGCACGCCCGACATGCAGCGCGAGGAAGCCAAGGCGCAGGCACAGCGCAAGCGTTTCCAGGAAGCGGCGGACAAGCTCGTCGCGCTCGGCCTCAGCGGCGAGGAGAAGGCGATGGTCGACAAGATCGCCGACCTCTACAAGAAGACCGATGCCCCGTTCCAGGAGGCGATCCAGAAGGTCAAGGAATATGCGAACGAGTCGGCCGGCAAGCTGATCTCCTCCGCCATCGATCCGCTCAACCAGCAGGCCATCGCCGAGATCGACCGCCTGGTGGGGATCCAGCAGAAGTCGGTCGACGAACTGCTGGCGGCATCCGAGGCCGCCGGCGCCCGCATGACCTACCTGCTCATCCTGATGGGCCTGCTCACGCTCGTCACGGGCGGCGTGCTTTCGCTGGTGACGACACGCAGCATCATCGGGCCGCTGCAGGACGCGGTCGGCGTCGCCAAGCGCGTCGCCGCCGGCAAGCTCGGCACCCGCATCGATGTCGCGGGCAAGGACGAGACCAGCGAACTGCTGCTGGCGCTGAAGGAAATGGACGACAGCCTGTCGCGCATCGTCAGCGATGTCCGCAACGGTACGGATGAAATCGGCACCGCCTCCGATGAAATCTCAGCGGGCAATGCCGACCTGTCGCGCCGTACCGAGGCCCAGGCCAGCGCCCTGCAGGAGACCGCCTCCTCGATGGAGGAACTGACTTCCACCGTACGCAACAACGCCGAGAACGCGCAACAGGCCAACCGCCTGGTGCAGTCGGCCTCGGAATCCGCGGTCAAGGGCGGCGAGGTGGTGAGCCGCGTGGTCGACACGATGAGTTCGATCAAGGACAGCTCGCGCAAGATCGTCGACATCATCGGCGTGATCGACGGCATCGCGTTCCAGACCAACATCCTGGCGCTCAACGCCGCCGTCGAGGCCGCGCGCGCGGGCGAGCAGGGTCGGGGCTTTGCGGTGGTCGCGGCCGAGGTGCGCACGCTCGCGCAGCGCTCGGCGCAGGCCGCAAAGGAGATCAAGGACCTGATCGGCGACTCGGTGAAGAAAGTCGAGAGCGGCAACGCGCTGGTCGACGATGCCGGCCGCCAGATGCAGGAGATCGTCGCCGCCGTGAAGCATGTGGCCGACATCATGAACGAGATCACCGAGGCCAGCCAGGAGCAGAGCGTGGGCCTGGAGGAAGTGAACCGCGCAGTGGCGACCATGGATGAAATGACCCAGCACAACGCGGCGCTTGTGGAGCAGGCCGCCGCCGCGGCTGCTGCCATGCAGGGCCGTGCCGCCGCACTTGGCCAGACCGTCGCCGCATTCGACCTGAGCGGTTCGCCCGCGCCGCGTGCATCGGCGCGTGAACCCGCCTTCGTCGCTCCCGCCGCGCTTGCCGGCGAAACGCGGCCTGCTTCTGCGGCGCGGCCGGTCCTGCCGCGGAAGCAGGCGAAGCGGCTGGTCGGCGGGCAGTGACCTTGCGCTGGCCGACAGGCGCCGCCTTCGCGGTCAGCCGGCCCTGAGCCGGGCCGGCGCCAGCACTTCCGGGCGTACGCCAAAGTCAGCCAGGCGCGACGGCGCGGGGACGTCGCGCAGCAGCGCGGCATACAGTTCGCCCGCCGCCGCGCAGGACTGGATGCCGTAGCCGCCCTGCGCCGCTGCCCAGAAAAAGCCCGGCCGGACGGGGTCGAAGCCGCCGACGAAGCTGCCGTCCGGGACGAAGGAGCGCAAGCCGGCCCATACGTGCTTCGGCCTGCGGATCGCGAGGGTGGTCATGTCCTGGATACGGTCGATGGCCAGCGCCACATCGAGTTCTTCCGCTTGCACGTCATGCGGTTCGACCGGATCGACGTTCGCCGGTGAACCGAGCAGCAGGCCGGCATCCGGTTTGACGTACCAGGTTTCGTCGACGCCGATGAACATCGGCCAGTCCGCGGTGCGCATGCCGGGCGGCGGCTCGAAGGTGAATGCCGAGCGCCGCATCGGCACCAGGCCGATCGGCGGAACCCCGGCCAGCGCCGCAATCGCGTCGCACCAGGCGCCGGCCGCATTGACCACCACCGGCGCGCGGAATTCACCCGCGCCCGTCTGCACCCGCCACCGCCCGCCGTCGTGTTCCATCGCCTGCACCGGGGCATCGCAAACCACCATGCCGCCCGCCGCACGCGTCCCGCGCAGGAAGCCCTGGTGCAGGGCGTGCACATCGATGTCCATGGCATCCGGCTCGTACACCGCACCGCTGACGCGTTCCCGGCGCAGCACCGGCACCATTGCGCAGGCGGCCGCCGCGTCGAGCCGCCGGGCGTCCTGCGAGACCGAGCGTACGATCGCCTCGTGCGCGTCGAGCAGCGCCTGCTGCCCCTGCGCCCCGACCATCAGGGCGCCGCGCGGCGTGAGGATCGGATGGTCGCCGAAACCGGCCGGCGGATGTTCAAGGAAGTCGCGGCTGGCGCAGGTGAGCGCGCGTACCTGGGGCGGGCCGTAGCTTTCGAAATAGAGCGCGGCGGACCGTCCGGTGCTGTGATAGCCGGGCTGGCTTTCGCGTTCCAGCAGGATGACGCGCGCATGCGGCGCCAGCCACCACGCGATGGATGCGCCGGCAATGCCTGCGCCGATAATCAGGTAATCTGCATGCTGGTCGTTCATGACGGACTCGTTCGTCGGGATGCGGATGACAAGCGGATTATGCGCCGTCGACCGCTTTCCTGCCGGCGCTAACCGCGGTGCAGCAAGGCAGACGCATGGCAAGCATACTGGTGGTCGAAGACACGCCTGCGAGCATGAAGCTGATGGTGCTGATCCTCGCCAGCGCCGGGCATACAACGCTGCAGGCGGCGACTGCGGGCGACGCCATCGCGCTTGCTGCACGCATGCGCCCGGACCTGATCCTGATGGACATGCATCTGCCCGACATGGACGGCATGGCCGCCACCCGCGCCATCAAGACCGATCCGGCCACGGCCGCGATACCGGTGGTCGCGGTGACCGCGATGGCGATGAAGGGCGACCGCGAACGCATCCTCGCAGCCGGGTGCGACGGCTACCTGGAGAAGCCGGTCGACTTCCGGACACTGCTGGCGGAAGTGGCTGCGCGGTGCAACGGCGATCAGGCGCCGGGCGGCGGCTGAAACGCTTCCTGGGCCACTTTCTGGCAGGCGCCCGGGATCGCATCACGGATGATCTCTGCCAGGCGCCGCGTGCCCGGGCCGGCGCTGTCGGGATCGGCGACGATCATGTAGAGCTCGGTGAAACGTTCGCCGCCGTCACGCACCGGCAGCGGCTTCAGGCTTCCCGCACGCAGCTCGTCGCGAATCTTCTCCTCGGGAAACCAGGCAAAGCCGTACCCCAGTTTTGCGGCCTCGATCGATGTAGCGCTCTGGCTGACGGTCCAGCGCTGCGCCGCATCGATGATCACCTTGGCATCGCGCCGCACGCCGGACTCGCGTACCACGAGATGCCGATGCTTCTGCAGGTCCTCCGCCGTCAGTTCGCGGCCGAGCTGGTGCAGCGGGTGGCGGGGGCTGGCCACGGGGATGAAGCGCACCCGCATCAACGGCGCCCCGAGAAAGCCGGGCGGTACGCTATTGGCGATCGCCAGGTCCACGCGTCCCTCCAGCAGCGCCTCGGCGGTGCCCCCGAGGACCGACTCGATCAGTTCGATCCGGGTGTGTGGGCTCTCCTCGCCGAACTGCTGCAGGCATTGCAGCATCAGCCACGACGGAAAGATGATCTCGGCGGCGATCCGTATCTCGGCTTCCCATCCTGCCGAGAGGCGCCGCGCCGCGCGTTCGAGCGCATTCGACTCCTCGAGCAGGGTGCGCGCCCGCCGGTACAGGAATTGGCCGGTCGGGGTCAGCATGGCACGGCGTCCCTGGATCTCGAATGCCTTCACGCCGAGCAGGGCCTCGATCTTCTGCACCGCGTACGTCACCGACGACTGGCTCTTGTGCAGGATGTCCGCGGCCTGGGCATAGCCGCCGCTGTCGACCACGGCGACCAGCGTTCGCCATTGTTCCAGGGTGATGTACTGGTTTTCCATAACATCGAATGAGTAGATAGGTAAGCGCTAATCATTCTACTTTTTTATCTTTTGAATGGATAGTTTAATGGACACACCAACTACACCATTTCGGGAGAACAGCAATGACGACACTTCTTCAACTCAATTCCAGCCTGTTTGGCGAGAACGGCCAGTCCACGCGCCTGGCCAACCAGTTTGCAGCCGCATGGCAGGATGCCCACCCGGAGGGCCGGGTGCTGGTGCGCGATCTCGCGGCCGACCCGATACCGCACCTTGACGGGCAGCGTTTCGCCGCATTCCTGAGCAAGCCGGGAGAGCGCACCGGGGAACAGCAGGCGGTCGTCGACTTCTCCGATGCCCTGATCGCGGAGTTGCGCGATGCCGACGTGATCGTCCTGGCCGTGCCGCTCTACAATTTCGACGTACCGTCGGTGCTGAAGGCGTATTTCGATCATGTGACGCGCGCCGGCGTAACGTTCCGCTATACGGAAAACGGCCCGCTCGGCCTGCTCAACGGGAAAAAGGCGTACGTATTCGCGGCGCGTGGCGGCAAGTACGCGGGCACCGCGGCGGACACCTCGACCGGCTGGCTGCGTACCATCCTGGCGTTCATCGGCATCAGCGACGTCGAGTTCGTCTATGCGGAAGGGCTGGCGCTCGGCGAGGAAAGCCAGCAGGCCAGCATCGCCCGCGCGCGGGAGGAAGTGCGCCTGCTGGCCGAGCCCCTGCGCGCCGCCGCCTGACCCCCTTACACTGTTTCATTTGCCGGAGATTGCCATGACCACCACCGCCCGCGGCGCTGCCAGTGTCAGCAACGTCAGCAAGACTGCCACGCGCACCCTGCAGCGCGTGATCCAGGGCCTCGCCACATCCGACGGCGCCGGCGTCAAGCTGCGCCGTACGCTGGGACAGGGGCAGGGCACGCGCCTCGATCCCTTCCTGATGCTCGACGAATTCTTCTCGGACAACCCGGGCGACTACCTGGCCGGTTTTCCGGCGCATCCGCACCGGGGATTCGAGACCGTAACCTACATGCTCGACGGCCACATGCAGCACCAGGATCACCTGGGCAACGTTGGCGAACTGACCAGCGGCAGCGTGCAATGGATGACCGCCGGTCGGGGAATCGTGCATTCGGAGATGCCGCAGCAGGCCGACGGTCGGATGCGGGGCTTCCAGCTCTGGATCAACCTGCCCGCCAGGGAAAAGATGAAGCCGGCGGGTTACCGCGACATCCCGCCGTCGGACATCCCCGTTGCCGCTTTGGCCGGCGGCGGAACAGTCAAGGTGATTGCCGGCACGGCAGAGGCGGATGGCCGGCAGGTGCCCGGGCCGATACAGGGCCTGACGACCGAACCGCTGTATCTCGACGTGCAGCTTCCGCCCGGCGCCCGCTACCGCCAGCCGGTCGACCCCGGCCACAACGCCTTCATCTATGCGTACGAAGGCAGCCTGGCGATCGGCGCCGACGGCAGGCCGCTGAAGGAACGCGCCGCCGGCGTGCTGTCGCCCGGCGGGCAGGTGGAGGTGGTCGCCGGCGCGCAGGGTGCGCGATTCCTGCTGCTGGCGGCGAGGCCCCTCGGCGAGCCGGTGGTGCAATACGGTCCCTTCGTGATGAACACCGTGGAAGAGATCGAGCAGGCCATCGCCGATTTCCAGGCGGGCAGATTCACGCAATCCGGCGCTTGAGCGGATAATGGGCTGTTCACCCCTCCAGAGGACCAGCCCATGAGCGCATTCGCCCTGATCCGGCCGCACGAAAAGGATATCGGCGGCTTCAACGTTCGCCGCCTGCTACCCAGCCATCCGCACAAGCTGGTCGGACCCTTCATCTTCTTCGACCACATGGGGCCGGCCGGCTTCGCGCCGGGGCAGGGCCTCGACGTGCGCCCGCATCCGCACATCGGCCTGGCGACGGTGACCTACCTGTTCGAGGGCGCGATCCTGCACCGGGACTCGCTCGGTACCGTGCTGGAGATCCATCCGGGCGACGTCAACTGGATGACGGCCGGCGCCGGCATTGCCCATTCCGAGCGCTCGCCTGAGCGGCTGCGGCAATCGGGGACCATGCTGCATGGCATACAGGTATGGGTCGCCTTGCCAAAACAGCATGAACAGGTCGCCCCCAGTTTCGAGCACCATCCGGCCGCCACGCTGCCGGAGATCGCGCTGCCCGGCGTGCGGATGCGCCTGATCGCCGGTTCCGCCTTCGGCCGGACGGCGCCGACCACGACTTTCTCCGGCATGTTCTATCTGACGGTGGAAATGGAAGCCGGCGCGCGCCTGTCCCTGCCTGCCGAGTATCCCGAACGCGCAGTGTACCTGGTCGACGGCGCCGTCGACGTGGCCGGCCAATCGCAGCCGGAACGGCACATGGCCGTGCTTCCGGCTGGGCAAGAACTTACAATAGAGGCGCGCGCGGCATCGCGCCTGATGCTGCTCGGCGGCGAGCCGATCGACGGCGACCGCTTCATCTGGTGGAATTTCGTCGCCAGCAGCAGGGAACAGATCCAGCAGGCGAAGGAACGGTGGCGCGCCCAGGAATTCGGCCAGGTGCCGGAAGAGACGGATTGGATTCCTTTGCCTGACGAACCGAAACCGGCGGAGTCTTTCAGTTAAACTTCCGCCCTGGCATTTTTAGGATTGAAAGCATGAACATCACCGGAGACCCGAAGACGGCTGCCGCCGGCTCCGAAAAGATCGTCGCCCATGTGGCCTCGTCGGTGCTGCCGACGCGCCACGGCGAGTTCCGCATCCACGTCTATCAGCCGGTGGACGAGACGGTCGAACACGTGGCGCTGGTCAAGGGCGAGGTTGCCGGCCACGACAACGTGCTGGTGCGGGTGCACTCCGAGTGCCTGACCGGCGACGTGCTGGGCTCGATGCGCTGCGACTGCGGCGAGCAGCTGGACGCGGCCATGGCCATGATTGCCGCGGCCGGGCAGGGCATGGTGCTTTACCTCCGTGGCCACGAAGGGCGCGGCATCGGCCTGGCGAACAAGATTCGCGCCTACCAGTTGCAGGACCAGGGGCAGGATACGGTGGAAGCCAATCTCGCGCTCGGCCTGCCTGTGGACACCCGCGATTACGAGGTCGCCGCGCGCATCCTTGCCCATCTCGGCGTCAAGAGCATCCGGCTGATGACCAACAATCCGCGCAAGATGAAAAAGCTGGCGGACCACGGTGTGACGGTCAACGAACGGGTGCCCGTCATCACGCCGCATACACCGCACAATATCGGCTATCTGCGCACCAAGCAGCAGAAGCTTGGCCACATGTTCGATTTCGAGTGAGATGTCCGGCGGGCCTCACCCACCGGTCCTCCTGACGTTTCTTCCCCATGATCAAGAAGCTATTCCTGCCGGCGGCCCTGCTGCTGGCCGCCTCCATCGGCCACGCCGCCGAGCCCATCCGCATCGGCATGATCGAAGGTCTGTCCGGTTCCTTCGCCAATGCCGGCGAGGCCGTGGCGCGCAACCTGCAGTTTGCGATTGAACGGATCAACGCCGCCGGCGGCGTACCGCTGCCCGGCGGCGCGCGGCCGCTGGCCCTGGTGACCTTCGACAACAAGCAAAGCGTCGAGGACGCGCTGGTCGGCCTGCGCCATTTCGCCGACCAGAAGATCGCGTTCGTCGTCCAGGGCAACAGCTCGGCTGTCGCCGCCGCCCTGATCGATGCGGTCGACAAGCACAACCAGCGCGTGCCGCAGCAGCGCATGCTGTTCCTGAACTACTCGGCGGTCGACCCGGTGCTCACCAATGAGAAATGCAGCTACTGGCACTTCCGCTTCGACGCCCATGCCGACATGCGCATGCATGCGCTGACCGAGGTGATCAGGAGTGACAGCGGCGCAAGGAAAGCCTACCTGATCGGGCAGGACTACAGCTTCGGCCAGCAGCTCGCGCGCTCGGCACGCGCGCAGCTGGCCGCCAAGCGGCCGGACATCGAGATCGTCGGCGACGAGCTGCATCCGATCGGCAAGGTCAAGGACTTCGCGCCGTACATCGCGAAGATCAAGGCCAGCGGCGCCGATACCGTAATCACCGGGAACTGGGGCAACGACCTCACCCTGCTGGTGAAGGCGGCACGCGAGCAGGGACTGAACCTCAAGTTCTACACCTTCTATGGCAACGGGCTCGGCGCGCCCGCCGCCATCGGCGACGCGGGCGTCGGGCGGGTGCGGGCGGTGGCGGAGTGGCATCCGAATACGGGCGCGGGAAGCGCGGGCCGCGCAAGCGACGATTTCTACCTTGATTTCCGCAAGCGCTATCCCAAGCCTGAGGACGACTATGTGCACATGCGCATGCACCTGATGGTCGAGATGCTGGCCGGCGCGATCCGGCAGGCGGGCGGGACCGACGCGGCAGCGGTGGCCCGGGCGCTGGAAGGCGCGCGCTACGACAATGGCTTCCACCAGGCGACGATGCGCGCCGACGACCATCAGCTGATCCAGCCGCTGTACGTCTCGGTGATGCGCAAGGTCGCGGACGGCGGGATACGGTTCGACAACGAGGGCAGCGGCTTCGGTTTCAAGACCGAGCGTTACCTGCCGCTGGCAGCGACAGCGCTGCCAACCTCCTGCAGGATGCGCCGGCCCGACTGACCGGACGCAAATGCGCGTTCCGGCCGTGCCTACAACCGCGTGCGCAGGTAGGCCTCGGCCGCATAGCGGCGCATGGTGCGGTGCGTATTGAAGAGGACCGCGTTGCGGCCGATCGCGCCTTTCATCATCTGCAGCCAGCCTTCGCGGCTGCCGTAGAAGAGCGGCAGGACTACCGACTCCAGCTTGTCATACAACTCCCAGGCGTGCGACCTTGGATCTTCGCCTGCCGTTGCCTGCCCGATTCCCCATCCGGTGACGCCCTCGATGCAGCCTTCCATCCACCAGCCGTCGAGCACGCTGAGGCTGGGCACGCCGTTCAGTGCGGCCTTCATGCCGCTGGTGCCGGACGCCTCCATCGGCGGGAGCGGCGTGTTCAGCCAGACGTCGGCGCCGGAAACCAGCAGCCGCGCAAGGTCCATGTCGTAGCCGGGCAGGAAGACGCCGCGCACCGCCTCACCGAGCTCGCCCAGATAGCGATGCAGCGCCTCGATCAGGCGCTTGCCGTCGGCGTCGTGGGGATGCGCCTTGCCGGCAATGACCAGCTGCAGCGGATGCCGCCGCGCCATCTCGCGCAGGCGCCCGAGGTCGGTGAACAGCAGATCCGGCCGCTTGTAGCCGGTCATTCTGCGTGCGAAACAAATCGTCATCACGTCGGGCCGCAGTGTCACGCCGCGCGACTGGCGCACATGGGCGAGCAGGGCATGCTTGGCTTCGAGGTGGGCGCTCCACAGCGCCTCGCCGTCCACCTGGTCGATGCGCATCAGCGTCTCCGGCTCATTGCACCAGTGGGGAAACTGACTGTCGTACAAGCGGCGGATGCTGTCGGCGGCCCAGGTGTAGGGGTGGACGCCATTGCCGATGGCGTGCACCTGGTAACCGGGAAACATGCGTCGCGACAGCTCGGCGTGGCTCTTGGCGACGCCGTTCACGTACTCGCTGAGGTTCAGGGCAATCTGGGTCAGGTTCAGGTGCTGCGCGCCGCCGAGCTCCCGCAGCAGGTCGATGTCGGTGTTCGGTCCCAGGACGCGGGAGACCAGCTCGTACGAAAACTTGTCATGCCCGGCCTCCACCGGCGTGTGCGTGGTGAAGACGCATTGCGAACGTACCGCGCCGACGTTGTAGGCAGCGGCGGCGGCAATGGCGGCGGCGGGCCGCGCCCCGGTTCCGTTGCTCCTGCGGAGCAGGTCCAGGCACAGCAGCGCGGCATGTCCCTCGTTCAGGTGATAGCGCTGGACCGAAAAACCGAGCGCGCGCAGCAGGCGCATGCCGCCGGGACCGAGCAGCATCTCCTGTTTCAGCCGGTAGGTGCTGTCGCCGCCGTACAGGTGATGGGTGAGCCGGCGATCCTCGGGGCTGTTCTCCGGCAGGTCGGCGTCCAGCAGCAGCACGGGGACCTTGCCGCCGACCTGGGACCGGATCACGTACAGCCATGCGGTCAGCCACACCTGGCGGCCTTCGATCTCGAGCGCCACCTTGGCCGGCAAGGGCAGCGCATGGCGCGAAGGGTCCCATGCGCTTTCATGCTCGACCTGGCGGCCGGCATCGGTAATCTCCTGCGTGAAGTAGCCGGCCCGGCTGACCAGCGTCACGCCGACCAGCGGCAGATCGAGGTCGGCGGCCGAGCGCATCGTGTCGCCGGCAAGCACGCCAAGGCCCCCGCTGTAGGTGGGAATCGCTGATTCGAGGGCGATCTCCATCGAGAAATAGGCGACGCGGGAAACCTGCAGGAATTCATCGAGCGGAGTGATAGTCATGTCCATCCCGGAAGCAATGCGGAATGCTTCAGGATGCCGAGGCCGGACAAGGAAGCACAAGCCCGCCGCGCGGTTTTGCCCGTGCCTTTGAGGTCGGTCAATGGCCAGCGGCCGCCCGCATTGCCTCGCCTTAACGGGATGCCCGCCGGTCAGTCCTGCAGCCGCAGCCGAAGAATGTCCACGCGTGCAATCCTGCCTGCCACCGCAAGCGCGCCGACGTAGCCGTCGCCGACCGGCAGGTCCACCGTGGTCCAGTCGCTGCGTGCGGTCCTCGGCGGCGGCAGCCGCAGCCAGTGCGAGGGGGTGACGCCGCAGTCGACCGCATAGTCGCGCAGCGGCAGGGAGAGGCCGAGGCCGGTGGCTTTCGAGACGGCTTCCTTCCGGTTCCAGCACCGCATCGTCGCCAGCCTGCCGTCCGTCGCGCGCCGCAGCGCGGCCACTTCGTCGGGGTGGAAGCCGGCAGCGATGTCCCGGTATTCCTGGCCCGCCGAGGCGGACGCGACATCGATGCCTACCCTCGAGCTCGACGCCACGGCGACCCACAGCTGGTTGCCGGCATGGCTGATATTGCATCCCACGCTGCAGCCTTCCAGTTCCGGCTTGCCCCAGGTGCTCACGCGGATGAGGCTGTTCGGATCCATGCCGCCGTAATGGGCAGCCATGGTGCGCAGCAGGGCGCGTCCGAGCAGGTTGCGCAGGCCGTCCTCCGCCTGCGGGAAGCGGGCCGCCCGGGCGTGCTCGTCAGGGAGCGTGTGCTGCATCGCGTAGCTGCGCAAGGCATCCTGGTGGCGCCAGTCGATGGCGAGGCCCAGGCAGACAGCCGCGTCCGGCGCCAGTGCCGGCAGGACGACCGAGAACGGCCGTTCCGCGCGCGCCGTGGCATCGCGTGGAACCAGCAGGACATCATGGGCGGCGGGAGCGGCAGGGGCGGCGGGCATGGCATTCCGGAGCGGCGAAAGTAGCGCAATCATACGGCAGATGCCGTCCCTGCGCCTCAGACCGCCATGTAGCGGCCGGGCCTGTGGTTGATCGCCAGGATCATGTTCAGCATGGCCGCGCCGAGCAGCGAGATCATCGCCGCCGGGAACGAGATCATCGGGATGGCCAGCAGCAGGATCGCCGCGTCAAGACCGAGTTGCACCAGGCCGGCGCGGATGCCGTAGCGCTCCTGCAGGTACAGCACCAGCACATTGACGCCTCCCAGGCTGGCGCGGTGACGGAACAGCACCAGCAGGCCGACGCCGCACAGCAGGCCGCCCATGACCGATCCGTAGATGGTATGGAGCAGTTCCAGCCGGAACACCTGCGGCAGCAGTTCGGAAAAGGCCGACAGCAGGCTCACCGCCGCAAAGGACTTGAGCGTGAAGCGCCAGCCCATTTTTTTGACTGCGAGCAGGAAGAACGGCAGGTTGATGATGAAGAAAAGCTTGCCGAAGCTGACGCCGGTCAGATAGTGCAGCAGGAAGGCGATGCCGGCGGTGCCGCCGGTGATGAGCCCGGCCTTGCCAAGCAGGGCGACGCCAAGCGACACCAGCAGGGTGCCTGTGAACAGCGCTTGTGCGTCCTCGAGCGCGCTGTGGCGGGAGAGCGATGAAGGCGGCGGAATCTCCGCGGGCTTGCCGTGCACGGTCTCGTCGGTAGACTGCTGCGGACTGGTGCCGGCGGCGGAGGGGCCGGACAGGGTATCGTGTTTGTGCATGCGAATGGCCGGGGCGCGCGTTCCACTTGTGATGGAACGGCGCCGCACGGCAGAAGTTCAGGTGCGCAGGGATCGCGCGTGCAAGACCGCGATTCTATTGATCCGGCCACCGAAAATCCAGCTCGGCAGCCCCCTGAAGCATTTCTCCACATCCTCTAGAATGACATTCGTTCAACTCGCCCGCCGGACGAGGAACGGACGTTCCAGTGCCCTCATGACCGACCACGCAGCCGCCGCCGCATCAACCACCGACGCTCCGCAGATCCCCGCCATTGCCGTTCCCCTCCTGTCCCTGGCCGCCTTCGGCAGCGGCGTTTCCCTGCGCGTGACCGATCCCATGCTGCCGCAACTGGCAACCGGGTTCGCCGTCAGCCTCGGCGACGCCTCGCTCGTGATCACCGTGTTTTCGATTGCCTATGGCCTGTCGCAACTGTTTTTCGGCCCGGTGGGGGATCGCTACGGCAAGTACTTCGTCATCGGCTGCGCGGCGCTGGCATGCGCGGTCACCGCGCTGCTGTGCGCACTGGCGCCGGGCTTCGGGCCCCTGCTCGGCGCACGGCTTCTGGCAGGAGCGACGGCGGCCGCGATCATCCCGCTTTCGATGGCGTGGATCGGCGACGTGATTCCCTACCACCAGCGCCAGCCAGTGCTGGCCCGCTTCCTGATCGGGCAGATCCTCGGCCTCGCGGCCGGCGTGCTGGTCGGCGGCCTGGCCGCCGACGCCGGCAACTGGCGCCTGCCGTTCATGCTGGTCGCGCTGGTCTTCCTGGCCGTCGGCATTGCGCTGCTGCGGTTGGACCGGCGCCTGCCGGCCTCCGCCCGGCACACTCAGCGGGCAGAAGGTCCTGCCTGGCGTCGCATGCTGTCGGAATTCGGGCAGGTGCTGTCGCAGGGATGGGCGCGCCGCGTGCTGCTTGCGGTTTTTCTGGAAGGTGCGTTCCTGTACGGGGCATTCGCATTTATCGCGTCCCATGTCCATCATCAGTTCAATCTGTCGCTTGGTGCCGCCGGCGCAATGGTCATGCTGTTCGGGCTCGGCGGTTTCGCGTTCGCGCTCGGCTCGGCGACGCTGGTGCGCCGGCTCGGGGAGACCGGCCTTTCGCTGTGGGGCGGCATCGTGCTGGCGCTGGCCTTCGGCACGATCGGCCTGGCCCACGACTGGTGGTGGGCGGTGCCGGCCTGTTTCCTCGCCGGCCTCGGCTTCTACATGCTGCACAATACCCTGCAGATCCATGCCACCCAGATGGCGCCGGAGCGCCGCGGCGCGGCCGTCTCTGCCTTTGCGTCGTGCTTTTTCATGGGGCAGTCGATCGGGGTCGGCGTCGCCGGCATGCTGGTCGAGCGCATCGGCACCGGCCGGGTGATGCTGGCCGGGGCATCCGGCGTGCTGGTGGTCGCCGTGGCGTTCAGCGCCGGCCTCAGAAGAAGAACGAAGCCGCGATAGCGGCTCCTGCAATCGTCACAAAATCAAGGAGACAGCAAGATGGAAGACATGCCGGTACCCCTGTGGACCCCCAGCCCCGAACGTATCGCGGCAAGCCGCATGCACGACTACATGCAGTGGCTGCAGCGCGAGAAGCAGCTGCGTTTCGACAGCTACGACGCGCTCTGGCAGTGGTCGGTGGACCGCCTGCCGGATTTCTGGGAGTCGGTGTGGCAGTATTTCGAGATCCAGTCCTTCGCACCCTATGCCCAGGTGCTCGACGCCGAGAAGATGCCGGGCGCGCGCTGGTTCGGCGGCGCGCGGATCAACCTGGCGCAGCAGATGTTCCGCTTCCATGCGGGCGACGAGGGAGCGGCCCGCGCCGCCGTGATCGGCAAGTCCGAGTTGCGGCCGACCGTGCAGTTGAGCTGGGACGAGCTCCGGCGGCAGGTCGGCAGTGTCGCCAATGCCTTGCGCGCAATGGGCGTGCAGCCCGGCGACCGCGTCGTGTCTTATCTGCCGAACATTCCCGAGACGGTGGTGGCGTTCTACGCCTGCGCCTGCATTGGCGCGATCTGGTCGAGCTGCTCGCCAGACATGGGGACTCCGAGCGTCATCGACCGCTTCGGCCAGATCGCGCCGAAGGTGCTGTTTGCGGTCGACGGCTACCGCTACGGCGGCAAGGACTTCGACCGCACGGATGTCGTGCGTGGCCTGAAGCAGGCGTTGCCGACGCTGGAGCAGGTGGTGGTGCTGCCCTACCTGCACAAGGAAAACCGCATCGAAGGCAGCCGCAACTGGCAGGAGCTGCTGGAGCACGACAGCGCGGTGCGCTTCGAGGAGCTTCCGTTCGACCACCCGCTGTGGGTGGTGTATTCCTCGGGCACCACCGGCATGCCGAAGCCGATCGTTCATAGCCAGGGCGGCACCCTGGTGGAATCGCTCAAGGGCCATGCCCTGCACAACGGCATCGGCCCGGACGACCGTTTCATGTGGTTCTCCACGACCGGCTGGATCATGTGGAACAGCCAGGTCACCAGCCTGCTTGTCGGCGCCACGATCGCGGTCTACGACGGTAATCCGGGCTACCCGGATCTCGGCGTGCTCTGGAAATTCGCGGAGGAGGCCCGGCTGTCCGTGTTCGGCGCGGGCGCCGCCTATTTCGCCAACTGCATGAAAGCCGGCATCGAGCCGCGCAGCCTGGCGCGATTGGACCGCCTGCACACGATTGGTTCGACCGGTTCGCCGATGCCGGCGGAAGGCTTCGACTGGATCTACCGGCAGTTCGGCCCGGCGGTGTTGCTCGCCTCGATCAGCGGCGGCACCGACATCGCCGCCGCCTTCGTTGCCGGCTGCCCGATCCTGCCGTTGTACGCGGGCGAGATGCAGTGCCGTTGCCTCGGGATCGCGGTCTACGCGATGGATGAGCAGGGAAACCCATTGCAGGACGCAGTCGGCGAACTGGTGGTGACCAAGCCGATGCCGTCGATGCCGCTGTATTTCTGGAACGATCCGGAAGGTCGCCGGTACCACGACAGCTATTTCAGCACCTACCCGGGATGGTGGCGGCACGGCGACTGGCTGCGCATTACGCCGCGGGGCGGCGCGATCATCTACGGCCGTTCCGATACCACCATCAACCGCCATGGGGTACGGATGGGGACCAGCGAGATCTATCGGGTAGTGGAGGCGTTGCCGGAAGTGCTGGACAGCCTGGTGGTCGACCTCGAATACCTCGGCCGTGAAAGCTACATGCCGCTGTTCGTCGTGCTGCGTCCGGGTGCGGTGCTCGACGATGCGCTGCGCCAGCAGGTCGCCGCCTCGCTGCGCACCGCGCTGTCCGCCCGCCACGTGCCGAACGAGATCTTCGCCGTCGCCGAGATTCCGCGGACGCTCAGCGGCAAGAAGATGGAATTGCCGGTGAAGAAGCTGCTGCTCGGGATGCGGGTGGACGAGGTCGCGAGTCCCGATGCAATGAGCAACCCGGGCAGCCTCGCCTATTTCGTCGAGTTTGCCCGCCAGCGGGCCGCGCAGCAGGAAGTGGCCGACGCCGCAGGTGCCGGGCCCGCATGAGATGGGTCAACGCCGGTCCCGCCGCAGCCGATACCATGGGCTGGAGATCATCACGACGGGTCTGACATGGCAAACACGCAGGACTGGCGAACCGAAACCTACAAAGGCATGGAAGTCCATGTCACCCCATTGCCACGCGACGGCGGGCAATGGGACTTCTCGGTGCGCGTCGGCTGGCCCGGCGAGGACAGCAGCACCGGGAGCGAGCTGAACGCGGCTGCCGGCGACGATGCCGACTACCCGAGCCGGGAGGCCGCGGTTGCCGCAGGCTTTGCGAAGGGTTACCGGATGGTCGACGAGATGCTGCCCTGAAGCGGCGTGGGGCGCCTGAAGAATTCCTGGCGCCCAAGCGGGATCTCGATCCAGCGATGGAAGGCGTAGCCGGCCGCGAGGCTGGCCAGCCACGCCAGCACGACGCCGGCGAATTGGGCAGGTGCCGAAGCCGGTACGAAGCGGGTGAATGCGGCATTGATCACCAGGCAGACCGGGAAGTGCACCAGGAACACCGCATAGGAAATCCTGCCGAGAAAGCCCAGCGCCGCGGACTGCGTTCCCGGGATGGACAGGCGCAGGCGGCAGGCGGCGATCAACAGCAGCGC
The DNA here is from genome assembly GCF_036563305.1 of Noviherbaspirillum sp. Taxonomy (GTDB): domain Bacteria; phylum Pseudomonadota; class Gammaproteobacteria; order Burkholderiales; family Burkholderiaceae_D; genus Noviherbaspirillum. Next base: position 253,879 of record NZ_DATCMQ010000017.1, read on the forward strand.
CACTGTTCCCGCGAGTGCGATCCGCGAGCGGAACGCCACCAGCAATGCGCTCCCCGCGAGCACCACGACAACGCCCGTCAGTGTCCATGCCCCGCGCTTGCTGCACCCGTCCGCGCAGGCCCACCAGGCGAGGGCGCCGAGAGCATAGCTGCCGAAGAAATAGGGCGCCCATATATCCCATCCCGGATCCAGGTTCAACTGCCATAACGACAGTGCCGCCAGCGCGGACACCATGAGCGGCGCAAGCCATCGCGCGCGCTGGCCGGCGGCCGGCGAACCGAAGGCGCATACCAGGGCCAGCATCAGCGCATACAGCTGTAAGTCGATGGCGACGTACCAGGCGCCGGCGGACAGCGCTTCATAGCCCAGCACATCATGCAGCAGCAGTGCATGCGCGGCAAACTGAAGCAGCGATGCCGGAGCCGAAATCGAATCATGCTGCATCCAGGTCCGTGCCAGCGCGGAGGCGCCGGCAGCCAGCGCCATCGCCGCAATGAACGGCAGTGCCAGCTTCAGGTAACGCTTGAGCAGCAGTTGCGGCGCGCGCGGCAGGATCGCCGCCCGGGATGAAAGCGAGCGCGCAGCGAGAAAGCCGCCAATGACCAGGAACGCCTGCACCGCGATTCGGGCGTCGGCGGCCAGCCAGTCGAACAGGTCCGGCAACAGCGGTCGCGCAAGGTCCGCCATCGGCCCGTAGAAGGCAAGATGGTGGAGGACGATCAGGTTGGAGGCGATGGCCTTGATGGCATCGATCAGGCTCAGGCGGCGGTCGACTGCAAGAGACACGAGAGACGGCGGCGAAATGAAAGCCGCCATTCTCTCATGTCTCAGTGCAATGTTTCCGATGAGGCAATCTTCTGCCGTTCGACCACGGCATTGACCTCCGCTCCGAACAGCAATACCGCTGCCGACAGGAAGAAGTAGAGCAGCAGGATCACAATGGTGCCGATGCTGCCGTAGGTCGCGTTGTAGTCCGCAAAATTGCGCACGTAATAGTCGAAACCCAGCGATGCCCCGATCCAGACCAGCACGGCAACCACGGCCCCCGGCGTGATCAGCCTGAACCGGTGCCGCACGTTAGGCGCCGCATAGTAGATCAGCGCCAGCGCCAGCGCCATCAGAAACAGGGCCACCGGCCAGCGCAGCCATGCCCACAGAAGGACGAACACCTGTTCCAGGCCGACCTGCTGTGCCACCCACTGCACCGCCTGGGGGCCGACGACGAGCAGGACTGCCGCCGCGATCAGCAGCACGGCGAGGCCCAGGGTGTAGAGAATGGAAAGCGGATACAGCTTCCACGCCGGGCGCGTCTCGCGCACGTCATAGGCAACGTTGAGAGCATTCATCGTCGCGCGCACCGCGGCGGACGCGCTCCACAGCGCGACGAGCACGCCGAGCGAAAGCAGGCCCCCCTGCTGTTTCTGCAGGTCGTTGATCACCTGGTTCACCTGCGGCATCGCCTGCTGCGGAAACACCATCTCCGCGTGCGCGCGCAGCCAGTCGAAGAAACTCGACAGGTGCAGGAAGCCGAGCAGGGCGATCAGGAAGATAACAAAGGGAAAAATCGAGAACAGGACCTGATAGGCGAGGGCCGACGCATGGGTGGTCATGTCGTCGTCGAAAAAGTCCCGGACCGCCTCCTTTGCGATGGCGAACAGTCCGGGGCGGCGGCTGGACGGCGTCTGCATAGGCGTCGTCTCCGCAAGTCAGTGACGGCGCCCGGTGGCCGGCCCCATGGCGCGTTTTGCAAAATAGGTGCCGGCAAGGACGGCCCCGGCGGCAACGATCATCGAGCTGGTGGGGAATCCGCGCACGGTATTCATGGCGATCTCGCCGGCGCGCGGCGCGGCCAGTTGCACCCGCCGCCTCGTCATCTGCGCGCCGAGTTCGCCGAGGCGGTCGGCGAGCAGGCGTTCGGCCTGCGGGAGCAGCGTGGTTTCCTCGTCGGCCACATGGTGCATGACATCCCGCATCAGTTCCATGAAGGTATCGTCATAGTCGGGATTGTCTGGTTCCATCGTCCGCAGCTTTGCGATCAGGCGCCGCATTTCCGAGTGCTCCGGCACGCTCCGGTCGAGAAAACCGGCATCGCCGCCTGCAGTGCGCATGGCCGGATAGAAAATTTCCTCTTCCAGCTGGGCGTGGATCTCCAGCGCCAGGCAGACGGTGCTGACCAGCACTTTCTTCGTCTGCGGCCGCGAGTCGATCTCGTACTGATGGAAGGTCTCCATCACGGCGGTATGGTCCATCCGGATCATGTTGGTGATGGTGGGCGAAAAGGTGTCGGTGATCGATTTCATTGCATCCTCCGGAAGTGTCGTTAGTAAAGTCCTGTGGCAACGGGATGCTGCCCGCTCCGGTTGGAACGGTGAAACGCGCGGCAGTTTCCGCCGCTACGGATACTGCCGCTGCGGCGGCAAGTTCAGAACCGGCCGTCGGCCTGGTCCGAGGGCGGGCGGCGCAGCCGCATCTCATCCGCGGACGCCTTGTTCGGCACGCCCGGTGCCGAAATTTCCTCAAGCGTGGGGTCCACGTTCATGTTGTCGCGGGTGGCGACATCGCCGAGGGAGACCATGCCTACCAGTTCCATGTCGCGGCTGACCACGGGGATGCGGCGTACCTGCTCGTCGCCCATTTCCTGCAGCACTTCCCCCACCGTCTGATCCTCGAAACACCACCGCACCTCAGGACTCATCACTTCCGCCACGCGGCAGTCATGCGGGGCGCGTCCGTCGGCGGTGGCGCGGATCGTGATGTCGCGGTCGGTGATCATGCCGCGCAGCTTCCGGCCGTCGCACACGGGCAGGGCGCCCACGTTCCAGTCCCGCATCATCTGCGCCGCGCGCTGCAAGTCGTCGTCCGGCGCGACAACGGTGACGTTGCGCGTCATGATCTCGGAAATCGTCGTACTCATGGGGTCCTCCTGTCTGGTCTGTATGAAACGGGAACTGCTGCCTGCACGGGCAGTGACGGCAGTGCATGCAGCAGACGGATTACTTCCTCGTCGGACGTCTGGTCAAAACGTTCGTAGTACGGACTGACGGCCCGGAACGCCGCGGGTGTCAGCAGGCAGATGCCCTCGTCCGCTTCTTCGCACAGGGAGCGGACGACTTCGGCAGGTCCGACCGGCACCGCGAACAGCAGTTGCGCCGGACGCTCCTGGGCCAGTCCGCGCAGTGCCGCGCGCATCGTGCTGCCGGTGGCGATGCCGTCGTCGACGACGACGACGGTGCGTCCGGTCACGACCGGGCGTGACCGTTCGCCGCAGTAGGCATGGCGTTGCCTCGCGATCAGGTCCAGCTGACGGCGCTCTTCCAGTGCGAGCCAGGCGGCCGGCGGATGGAGTGCGGCGATCACCGGCTCGTTGAGCACCCGCAGCGGCGGGTCGCCGTCCACCAGCGCGCCGATCCCGACCTCCGGCGAGCCGGGGGCGCCGATCTTGCGCACCAGCAGCACATCCATCGCGGCGCCCAGTGCGGCGGCGACCTCGAAGCCGACCGGCACACCGCCGCGCGGCAGCGCCAGCACGACCGGTGCTGCGCCGCGCAGAAATTGCAGCGCCGCGCCAAGCTGGCGTCCGGCGTCGCGCCGATCGAGGAAGGGGACTGGCGACAGGCTCATGATGTGCAAACGCTCCGCGGCCGGCGGAGGCAGCAAGATGCCTGCCAAGCGGGAGAGGCGCACGCTGCGCTCCAGCGGGTCGGAAGCAGGGCGCTTTTACAGCGCGCCATGTACAAATTACGTGTCCCCGCCGCACCTGGTCGGGCGCGTCGTAACAACGCGTTACATGCAACCATTCGTGGCCTGTTACAGTTGCGGACTAAAGTCAACTCGAGGGGGAAAGCCAGGTGGCGAGAAAATCGCGGTCATCCCAGGCCAGGAAAACCAAGGCATTGCGCGCGCCGGCGCGCCTGCTGCAATTTGCCGGTATCGTTGTCGGCGCCGGCGTGCTCGCGGTCGTGCTGCTGCTCGGCTACGCGTTCCTGATTGTCGCGCCCAGCCTGCCGGCGCTCGACGCCCTCACGGATTACCGCCCGAAGATTCCGCTGAGGGTGTACACCGCCGACAATGTCCTGATCGGCGAATTCGGCGAGGAACGCCGGGATTTCGTGCCGATCGCGGAAATGCCCGCGGTCATGAAGAAGGCCCTGCTGGCGATCGAGGACGACAATTTCTACGAGCATGACGGCGTCAATTATTCGAGCATCATCCGCGCCGGCCTCGCCAACCTGCGCAGCAGCCGCTCCCAGGGTGGATCGACCATCACGATGCAGGTCGCCCGCACCTTCTATCTCAGCCGCCAAAAGACCTATGCGCGCAAGATCCACGAGATCATGCTCTCCTACGAGATCGAGCGCCGCCTGAGCAAGGACCAGATCCTCGAGCTGTACATGAACCAGATCTATCTCGGCGAACGGGCCTATGGCTTCGGCAGCGCGGCGCGCGTCTACTTCGGCAAGCCGGTACAGCAGCTGAGCGTTGCCGAAGCCGCCATGCTGGCGGGACTGCCCAAGGCGCCGGCCAGCATGAACCCCGTCGTCAATCCCACCCGCGCCCGGCAACGCCAGCAGTACATCCTCAAGCGCATGCGCGAGCTCGGCTATATCACGCCGGCCCAGTATGACAAGGCAGCGCAGGAGAAGCTGGTGGTGCGCAAGGAGGGCCGTCGCTTCAGCACGCACGCGGAATTCGCCGCCGAACAGGTGCGGCAGGCAATGCATGCGCAGTACAAGGACGAGACCTACACCCGCGGTTTTAATGTCTACACCACGCTCGACAGCGCCCACCAGGCCGCCGCTTATGCCGCCGTGCGCAAGGGCGTGCTCGAGTACGAGCGGCGGCACGGCTACCGCGGCCCCGAGGCGCAGATCGCATTGACCGGCGATGCGGACGACCGTGAGCAGGCAATCTCGGAAGCGCTACTGCGGCATCCGGACAGCGACGAGCTGCGCTCGGCGGTGGTGACGGCGGCGTCCGCGAAGCTGGTGCGGGCGCAGCTGCTTTCGGGCGAGGAAGTCGAAGTCACTGGAGAAGGGCTGCGCTTCGCCGCCGCCGCACTCGGCGCCAAGGCGAAGAACCGGATACGGCCGGGATCCGTGATCCGGGTCGTGCAGGACGCGCGCAAGCGGTGGGCGATCACGCAGTTGCCGGAAGTCGCGGCGGCCTTCGTCGCGCTCGACGCACGCGACGGCTCCTACCGTGCGCTGGTCGGCGGCTTCGATTTCACCCTCAACCAGTTCGACCACGTGACCCAGGCCTGGCGCCAGCCGGGGTCGAGCATCAAGCCGTTCATCTACTCCGCGGCCCTGGAAAAGGGCATGTCGCCAGGGACGATGGTCAATGACGCTCCCTTTGTCGTCGACGCGGCGCAGGCCGGCGGCAAGGCGTGGGAGCCGCAGAACGACGACGGCAGCAACGATGGACCGGTAACTATGCGCACCGGCCTCAAGCGGTCCAAGAACCTGGTCTCGATCCGCATCCTGCAGGCGATCTCGCCAGCCTATGCCCAGGAATATCTGGGCAGGTTCGGGTTTGATCCGGCGCGCCATCCGGCGAACCTCACGCTCACCCTGGGTACGGGCGCGACGACGCCGCTGCAGCTTGCGGCCGCTTACGCCGTCTTTGCCAATGGCGGCTACCAGGTCACGCCCAACCTGATCCGCAAGGTGACCGATGCGCGCGGCAACCTGCTGACCGAATACCTGCCCGAAGAGGCCGCAAGGGAGGAAAAGCGGGTGCTCGACGAGCGCAATGCCTTCGTGATGGACAGCATGCTGCGCGACGTCGTGAACGGCGGCACCGGCTATGCGGCCAGCCAGCGCCTGGGCCGGCGCGACCTGGCGGGCAAGACCGGCACCACCAACGATTCGGTGGACGGCTGGTTCGCCGGCTATGGCGGCAACACGGTGGCCGTGGCCTGGATGGGCTACGACAAGCCGCGTTCGCTCGGCGGACGCGAATTCGGCGGAACGGTTGCACTGCCGATGTGGATCGATTACATGCGGGGCGCGCTGCGCGCGACACCCCCGGTCCAGAGGGCGGTGCCGCCCGGACTGGTGCAGCAGGACGGCGACTGGATGTACCAGGAATACCAGAATTCGGGACAGGCAGTGGAAGCGGTGGACGTCAGTCCGGTACGCAGTTTCCTTGAACGCCTGTTCGGCGGATGGCCAGCGGCCGCACCTGCACCGGCTCCTGCCCCGGCTCCCGCGCCTGCCCGTCCTTCCCGGCCTGCAGAAACATGGGACCCGTCCATTTACCGCGGAGGCAACTGACTTCGGTGGAGGGAGCCTTCGGACTGGTGTTTTGCTGTACGGATAACCATGCTGTTGATTTGTACAGTACTTGTGGTACAGTAACGCCCGTACCCACCAGTTTGAAGAAAAGGAGATTCGCCATGGCATACCTGAACCAACCCGTCGGCTCCCGTTTCGGCGTCGAGTACGCACCGACCTCGTTCCTGCTGCGCGTCGGTCGGCGCGAGATCTTCGTGTGCCGGGATTTCCGCAAGCGCTACTACCGGGTCAATCCGCTGATTGACTGCAGCGCCGGCGTCGAGGCGGGCCATCTTGAACTGCTGCTGCTGCGCCGCTGGCTGGTAATCCTGTCTAAAGCACACTGAATCGACGGCGCGGGCGGCGATGCCAGCCGGCTGCCGCCACTGCCGGATCTAGCCAAAGAACCAGTAGCAGACCGCAACCGAGGCAAATACACCGGCAGCGTCGGCCAGCAGCGCGCATCCCACTGCATGACGCGCGCGCTGTATGCCGACGGCACCGAAGTACACCGCCAGCACATAAAAGGTCGTTTCGGTACTGCCTTGTATCGTGGCGGCGACCAGGGCGGGAAAGCTGTCAACGCCGGCGGTTTTCATCAGCTCGATCAGCATGGCGCGCGCGGCGCTGCCCGAGAACGGCTTCACCAGCGCCGTCGGCATCGCCTCGATGAAACGGGTGTCCCATCCGCCAGTCTCGACCAGCATCCGCAGGCCGGACAGCGCATAGTCGAGTGCGCCCGATGCTCGCAGCACGCCCACTGCGCATAGCATGGCCACCAGGTAGGGAAGAAGGTTGCGGGCGACCTCGAACCCTTCCTTCGCCCCTTCGACGAAGCTTTCGTACACTTTCACCCCGCGCAGCACGCCGAACAGCAGAAAACCCAGCACCAGGCTGAACATCACCAGGTTGCCTGTCAGCGACGACAGCGCCGCCAGCGAGGCGGCCGACAAGCCTGCCAGTCCCGTCATCACTCCGCCCAGCATGATTGCGGCGCCGCCAAGCCAGGCAAGCACGACCGGATCCCACACCCGGAGCCGCTGCACCAGCGCCACCGACAGCAGTCCAACCAGGGTCGAGGCGGACGTCGCCAGCAGGATAGGCAGGAACACCATCGTCGGATCGGCGGCACCCTGCTGCGCGCGATACATGAAGATCGACACCGGCAATAGCGTCAGCGATGAGGCATTCAGCACCAGGAACAGGATCTGGGCATTGCTGGCAGTGTCCGGCTTCGGATTCAGATCCTGCAAGGCGCGCATGGCCTTCAGGCCGATCGGCGTCGCCGCATTGTCCAGGCCGAGTGCATTGGCGGTGAAGTTCAAGGTAATCAGGCCCAGGGCCGGATGACCCGCGGGCACCTCGGGCATCAGACGGCGGAACAGCGGGGTCAGCAGGCGCGCCAGGATGTCGACCAGTCCCGCCTTTTCGGCAATGCGCAGGAAGCCCAGCCACAAGGTCAGGGTGCCGAACAGCAGGATCATCACCTCGACCGAGAGCTTGGCCATGGCGAACATGCTCTCGACCATTGCCGCGAATACGGCCGGATCCCCCCCAACCATCCAACGCAGCGCGGCGCTCGCGCCGGCAATGATGAAAAAACCGAGCCAGATGGTGCTAAGCATGCAATGTTCCTGTGTTCTGCTGTACGAATCGGTGCGTCATCCCGTGCGCCGCATGTGGACCTTCTTGCCGCGGTTCGAACGCCAAACCGCTTGTCCGGTGGCGGCAGCAAATTCTATCTTCCTGGCAAGCGGGCAGGGGGAGGAATCGAGGAAATTGTGGTGAGATACGCGCGTTGCGCGCCGTGACGCCACGCCATGCGGCGTGACAAGGACGTCCGTTTGTCCGCGCCTCGGCGCCGAGACGCGCGGCAGTCCCGCCATGGGTTTCAGGGATACCAGGGATGCGGCAGGCGGCAGGCGGCTGCCGCAAGAGCTACACGACCTCCATGCCGATCTGCCGCCCCGGCGGGCGCCTCCGCGGTCCTTGTCTTCGTGCGACAGGACGGGCTTCAGGCATGCTGCGCGGTAGCTGCGGTCTCATTCGTGCAGGCGTCGAGCGTGTGCGCGAGCCTGGCGGCAAGGTGCCCGAAGCTATGGTGGGACTCCACGAAATGGCGCCCGGCCCGACCCATCCGGTGCCGTTCCTCGTCCGGGGTGCGGATGATCGTGATGATCGCGTTACTGAGGGCATCGATGTCGGCGGGTGGTACCGAAATGCCCGCGCCCGCTTCGGCAATCGGATTGTTCTGCGCGCCGGACGCAATCAGCACCGGTCGTTCCGCGGCCAGGTAGTCGAACAGCTTGTTCATGCTGATGCCGTACTTGTACAGCCGCGGACGGTCGAGCACGGATATCACGAAGGCATCCGCCTCGGCTGCAAGGCGGGGAATCGCGGATTTCGGCACCGGAGGCTCGAACGACACGTTGTCGAGGCGCAGTGACGCCGCGAGCTGCTTCAGGTCGTTCTTCAGCGGGCCGTCACCGATGAGGCGCAGCCGCAGGGCGCCGGGCGGCAGCCTTGAAGCCGCTTCGCCCACCGCCCGCACGACGTGTTCAAGACCGTTTGCATTGCCGTGGGCGCCAAAGTACATCAGCACGAACGGCTCGCCGGGCCCGCGCAGCCGTGGCGCTGCCGGATCCCGCGCGGACAATTCCACCCCGTTCGGAATCCACACGACCTTCCGGCGATCGACCCGGAGACCTTCGATGTAGTCAGCCGCATGCGGCAGCAGCGTCACGATGCGCGTCGCCTCCACGTAAAGCATGCGCTCCAGCCGTCGCAGCAGCAAGGTCATCGGGCTGCGTTCATCCAGCCGTCCGAGGTCGATCAGCGTTTGCGGCCAGAGGTCGCGTACCTCGAACACGAAAGGGACGCGGTGGCGCCGCGCGAGGATGGCGCCGGCAAGTGCCGCGAACGGATGGACACTGGAACCGATGATCGCGTCCGGCCTGGGCAGGACGCCGGTCGAGTGCGGCAACAACGCTCTCGCCGTGTAGGCAAGCATGTTGCACATCCTGCTCACGCCGTTGCCCTTGTAGCCGGGCGTCTTCAGCCACAGAAAGGGAACGCCGTCCAGTACCTCGTGGCGCTGGCGCTCGGCGGCCGCGAGACGTTGCCGGTTGCTGTTGTGCTCCACGCTGGCGGCGATGATGGTGGCGTCCCATCCGTAAGACCGCAGATGGGCGGCAAGGCTGTAATGCCGCGTGCCGCCGGCGTCCGACGGGGCGAGGGCGTAGTGGTTGAGGATCCAGGCGTGTTTCATCATTTTCCTTCGACGGAGGCCAGGCCGCCGGTCGTGCCGACCGGGCCGGGAACGGGGCCGGCCGGCTGTGCCGCGCCGACCAGGGAAGCCAGAAACATCGTCATGTGAAGCGCCCGATACTCCTCGGGGATCTTTCGGCCGAGCGTCGGGTAGAAGTCATCGATGAATTTCGCCTCGTCCGGCGCAGATGCGCGGGTCAGGTCATACAGCCGGCGGCCGAGCGCGCCGATCAGCGGGATGCGCCGTGACCAGGTAATGAAGCCGCCGGTCGGAAAGGTGTCCGTCATCGCGTACGGCGTCATGCCTTCCGAGCACGCGGCCGCATCGGTGTCGTAGCGGGCGCCGAACCAGCCGTTCGCACCGCTCCAGTAATTTGCGAAGAGGGGGCGGACCATGTCGCCGTTCCAGATGCGGTTGACCAGCGTGGCCGCGAAGGCGGTGGACAGGTTCGGCCTGGGCATCCGCGACTCGCTGATCCCGAAGACCGATTTCATCGCTGCGCGATTGCGCTCGAACGCATCGAGCGCCTGCACGAGACGACGGGCATGGCTGAAATCCCAGCCCGTATCCGTGCGCAGCGCCACCAGGCGCGCCGGCATGCGCAGCCGCGGGACGGGCGAACATTCGACAGGTTTGCCGGCGCCTTCGTACCCGGCAAACCTGTTGGCGGACATGCGCGCCCAGTAGCCCCGGTCCAGGTCGGCCATGTCGACGTTCGGCATCCGTCCGGCGGAAGTCCGCTGCATCGATACGCGTGCGGCAAACGCTTTCAACAATGCGTTCAGATGCGGCCTGATGCGCGGATCGACGTCGATGCCGGCATTGTGGCGGCGCGCCTGCGACTGGAGCAGGCCGGCGAGTTCGGCGTAGATGGTCAGCTGCCAGAGATCCTGATCGGAGAAAAGCAGGAAAGAGTCGTCCTTCCTGATCTCGGAAAGCCGGGCATTGCTTACCATCTGCAGCCGGTGCATTTCGTAATCGCTTGCCCAGCGCACCATGTGTTCAACGACGATGCGCACGGTCTCGTCGATGAAGGCGCTGTCCTCCGGCGTCCTGGGGGCCGGCGACCTGGCCAGTGCGTTCGCAATGAACGATGCCAGCCCGAGAAACTGGAAACTCACCAGCTTGACTTCGGTATCGACGAGCGCGTTCTCCGCGCAGATCGTTCCGCCCTTGCAGATCCAGCCGCGTCCCGCACCCGGCACCGGCTGCAGTGCGGTGTAAGCGGCGCGGACAAGCGCTGCCGCTTCGCGCAGGCGCTCGGCCCTGTTGCACTGCCCGGCCATCGACCAGAGGCTGTGGGAATAGAGCTGGAGGTCGTACAGCGCATAGGTGTCGCCTTGTTCCAGGAGTCTTTCGCGCAGCATCTCCCGTTCGAAGCCGGCGCGCACCTTGTCGTCCCAGAGCGCCCATGTTTCGGACTCGACCCGGCCGCCGCAAGCGAAATCCGCGGCGTGGTCCTCCGCCGCGGCTGCCCCTGGTCCGCCGATCAGAAGAATGCAGGCGAGGATCGCGGGGAGGACTTGGCGGTGTTTTCTGTCGTCCATCACGGTGCGTCCCGATGTTGCAAAGCGAAGCGCGGATCCGGTGCTGCACTGCATGCGCCGGGTGCGCTTGCAGTGCCGGTACGGGGCAGGTAGAAGCATCAATGCCAGTGCAGTTTGACGAAATCCAAATACGCGGAGCTTGAGCTAATTCAAACTGCAACCCGGGACGCCGCGGCCGCATGTGGGATGCGAGCGGATCCATCGCAAAATCAGAACGATGCCCGTCGAACCGATCTGCCGGTTCGAACGATGCAACGTCCCGCCGCGCCGGCGGCTACAGCAAGGACCTACAGATGCCGCACTGGACCAGCATCGTCGCCTATCTCGGTGACGCAGCCGTCATGCTTCCCGCTGCCATGGCCATCGTCGCCTGGCTCGCCGCCTGCGGCGCGTGGAAAATCGCCATCACCTGGACACTGGCATTTTCCACCGCCTGCCTCCTGGTGGCCGGGTCGAAGGTCATCTACATGGCATGGGGATGGCACGTGCCGTCGCTGGCCTTCAATGCGCTGAGCGGGCATGCCATGCTGTCCGCCGCGATATTGCCGATGGCCGGTTACATGCTGATGAATGCGCTGCGCGCGGACAGGCGTACCGCCGGCGGGCTCGGCGGGGCCGTGGCAAGCGTCGGGATGGGCGTCTTCCTTGTCTTCTTCGAGTACCACAGCGTGTCGGAAACAGTCGGAGGATGGTTGGCTGGCGCCGCTGCGGCATTTGCGGTGCTGCGCCGCCGGCCGTCGATAAGCAACGCGTCTGCGGCACGCTGGCGGTCGCTCGGCGGCGTGCTGGTGTTTGTACTCATGTGGCATGCGGAACCCGGCGTCGCCAAGCTCTGGATCGTGCAGACCGCGCTCCACCTGTCGGGCAAGGAGAGCCCGTACGAATAGCGGCGCGGGCAGGGCGGCGGTTCCGCACGGGCGTTCATTCCTCGAGGACACATATCGATTGCACCCGGCAAATGCGCCTGGAACCAGGAACGTGCATCGAAATGCTCTACTTTTTATCCCGGGCGCCGGTGATATGGTGAGATTTTGCAGCCCACGCCCACCATGAGCGCACACACACTGACACGGTTCGCAAAGCAGCATGACGCGACTGCCGGCGATCCGGCGTCACTAGTCGTGCTCGCCGGCTTCCTTGTGCTTTTCCCCGGTTTCTTCTTCTATCATTCGGCGGTCGGTATCGGATACATGCCAGCTGTCTTCGGCGGTTTCTTTTCGCCGATGGCGCTCGCCATGCTGCCCGCGTTGCTCTTCTGCTATCTCTATCGGCTCTGGCGCGATCCATCCTTCTTCTCGGGGACGGATCTTGCCGTCTTTGGCTTTCTGGTCTACTTCTTCTTCGTCGTCGCGTTCAACTATGCGACGGATACCGCCTATGAACCGGTGTACGAGCATATGGTGGCGATCCTGCAGTGGGTCAGCGTCTACATCATCTTCCGTTCCGCCCATTTCGGCAGCGACATCGCGAAGTTCGCCGTGCTCCTCGGACTCGCGGGCATGGCGACCATCGTCTTCAGCATGTCGTCCAACGGCTTCTTCAACCTGACCGATGTCGTCGCGGTCCGCGATACGGCGACTATCGTCACCTATCAGGGATTCGCGCGTTCCTACCTGATGGCCCAGCTGGTCGTGGTGCCGCACATTAACTCGCCGCTGGTTCGCCTGCTTGCGCATGCGGTCTGTCTTCCGGTGCTGTTCCTCAATGGCGCGCGCAGCGAGCTTGTCGGGGCCGTGATCGCGATTGCGCTGATCGAGATCGTGCGGGCAAAACGAAGGCTTCCACTCATCGGCTTCATCGTGGCGGCAACCTACCTGCTGTTCGGCGCACACATCAAGCATCTCGCGGCCATGTACCCGAACAACAGGACACTGGAACTGCTTGATCTTTCCAACTCATCGTCCTGGGACTCCCGCAGCGACATGTTGCACCTGGCGCAGCGGACCATCGCCGACAACCCGCTGATGGGGGATTACTCCAGTTATTTCATCATTGCCGGACCCGGGTCCTACGCACACAACATCTTCTCTGCCTGGGTCGATCTCGGACTGCCCGGATTTCTCTACCTGGTGCTCCTCATGCTGGTGCCGATCGTCCTGCTCTTGCGTGACCTCGCAAGGGAGAAGGATCGCGCGCTGCCCGGGGAGTATGCCACCGCCTTGTGCCTGCTCGTCGTCACGCTCTTTCTCGTGTGCACCGTCAAGGACTTCACCTACCTTGCGCTTCCCGCCGCATTCGGTGCTTATGCACGCTATCGGACGGCCACCGACAGTGCGAAGGACGCGCCGGATGGCCGGCGCCGCTCGGAGGCATCTCAACCGTCCTCGCGGGCGGCGCAGGGCGCGCCGGGCGGCCTCGCCCTGCCGGACGAAGCATCCTGGATGCGCATCGAAAAAATGAATTGAGCACGCCGGAAGCGGGCCGGTGCTATCTAAATTCGATGCTTATTTTCCTGACGCCGGTCCATATACTCATAGTGAACCAGCGGCGGGTGATCACAAGATCCGGGACGGATTCTCCGAACCTTGTGCCGCCGCCGCTCCGACGAAGCCAGCCCGATAATCGACGCCGCTCATGATCAATCTGCATCTGTATCCATCGCCGTTTCTGAATGAAAGCCGGATACTGCGCGTGGCGAATTCCCTGAACAGCCTGGGGCTGTTCCAACGCATCGACCTGGTCGGCGCAGGCAGGCCCGGTCTGCCGGTGCAGGAGGCGGTGGCGCCGGGGATACGGATACTGCGCATCGGAACCCGTGGAGCAGGTGCCTCGCTCGCACGCAAGGTGGGACAGACCGCGGGCTGGAGCGCGTCCATCTTTGCCCGCTACCGCAACGAGAAGCTCGCTTGCATCAATTGCCACAGCATTGCCACACTGCCGCTCGGCGTCGCGCTGAAAAGAGCGACCGGCGCCCGGATCATCTACGATGCCCACGAACTGGAGTCCGAGGCGAACGGCCTGCGTGGATTGCGCAAGCGGCTGACCAAGGTCGTCGAACAGGCGCTGATCGGTCAGGCCGATCACTGCATTTTCGTCGGGGATGCGATCGAGCAGTGGTACAGGCGGGAGTACGGACTCGCGAATACCACGGTCTTGTACAACTGCCCGGTACGCTCCGACGCCGGCCGCTCCCGTCTCCTTCGCGACCGCTTCGGCATCGCCGACGATACGCCGGTCTTCCTCTACCAGGGTGTCATCGGCGAGGGCCGGGGCATACGCATCCTCATGGACGCATTCTCGGCGCTCGGCGACAAGGCGGCACTGGTGGTCATGGGCTACGGACCGCTGGCGCAATGGTTCGCGTCGCAAACCGCCCGGTACCACAACATCTTTTATCACCCGGCGGTGCCCCCAGCCGAGCTGCCCGCATACACCGCCTCCGCCGACTATGGCCTGTCCGTCATCGAGCCGACCTCGCTCAGCCACGAGTTCTGCATGCCGAACAAGCTGTTCGAGTACGCGATGGCAGGCAAGCCGGTGATCGTATCGCCCACCATGGAGCAGCGAGCGCTCGTCGAGCGCTACCAGATCGGCGCGGTCGCCGCCGCCTGCACCGCGGAGGCGGTCCGGGCCGCCGCGGTCAGCCTCATGGGCACGCCGCGGGAGCGCTTCCTGCCCGCCATTGAGCGCGCCCGCGACGAACTCTGCTGGGAGCAACAGCACCGGAAGCTGGCGGCCACCTACCTCGAGACGCTCGGGTTCCGGCCGCAGGCGAAGAACCAACCTGGAATGCGCGAGGTGGGGGCATGATCACCGTTGTCGACTATGGCGTCGCCAACCGCGGCTCGATGCAGAACATGCTCAGCCGGATCGGCGCGAAAGTGGAACTCGCCTCGACGCCGGAGGCCGTCCTGCGCGCCCGCAAGATCATTCTTCCCGGCGTGGGCGCATTCGACCACGGCATGGCGGCGCTGGAGGAGCGCGGACTGGCTGACGCCATCCGAAGCCGGGTGGCCGGCGACGGCATCCCCTTGCTCGGGGTCTGTCTCGGCATGCAGATGCTCGGCCGTGGCAGCGAGGAGGGAAGACGCACCGGCCTGGGTCTGGTCGACGCCTATTGCCGGCGTTTCCATTTCGCGACGGGCAGCAAGCAGAAGGTGCCGCACATGGGCTGGCAGGAGATCGGTATCAGGAAGGAGGGAGCGCCGTTGCTGGCGGGGCTCGACGACCGGTCGCGCTTCTATTTCGTGCATTCCTATCACCTGGTGTGCGAGGACCGGATCGACGTGCTCGCCGAGGCCAGCTACGGCAGCGAGTTCGTGGCCATCGTCCGTCGCGGGAACGTGATGGGGGTGCAGTTTCATCCGGAGAAGAGCCACCGGTTCGGCATGCGCCTGTTACGCAACTTTGTGGAAATGTGATGCTACGCGCCCGAGTGATTCCCTGTCTTTTGCTGCGCAACGGCGGACTGGTCAAGACCGTCAGGTTCGATGAGGCGCGCTACGTGGGCGACCCCATCAACGCGGTCCGCATCTTCAACGAGAAGGAGGTCGACGAGCTGGTCTTCCTCGATATCGGCAGCAGGGCAGCCGAGCTCGGACCGAACTTCGACCTGCTGGCCGACATTGCAAGCGAGGCCTTCATGCCGTTCGGCTACGGCGGCGGCGTCCGCAACATCGATCACGTCAAGCGCCTGTACGCGCTAGGCGTCGAGAAGGTCATCCTCAACACCATCGCCGTCGAGCAACCCGACATCGTGTCCCAGGCTGCGGGGCTCGCGGGCAGCTCCGGCGTGGTCGTGTCGATCGACGTGCGGCGCAACTGGATGGGCAGGTACTCGGTATGCGTGCGTGGCGGCCGGACCGACACCAAGCGCGATCCGGTCGCGCATGCCCAGGAGATGGAGCGCTTGGGGGCAGGCGAAATACTGCTTAACGCAATCGACCGCGACGGCACGATGGAGGGCTTCGATCTTGCCCTGGTTTCCCGCGTGGCCGAGGCCGTGTCGATACCGGTCGTGGCTGCCGGCGGGGCAGGCAAGCTGAGCCACCTGCGCGAAGCGGTGGACCGCGGAGCATCGGCAGCGGCGGCCGGAAGCCTGTTCGTCTTCCATGGCCGGCACAAGGCCGTACTGATCACCTATCCGAACTACCAGGATCTGGAGGAGCTCTTCAAATGACGTCAATCGCACTGGACGCGAGGCCGGGATACCAGGCGTGCAAGCGCTGCATCATGGATACGGTGGCGGACCCCGACATCGTCGTCGACGACAGCGGCATCTGCCATCACTGCCTGCGGTACGACCAGCTGGTCAGCTCACGGGTGCTGCGTGGAGAATCGGGGCGGCGGGCGATGGAAGCCATGGCCGCCCGGATCCGGGCGGCAGGGAAGGGACGCGATTACGACTGCATCATCGGCGTCAGCGGCGGTGTCGACAGCACGTACGTCGCCTACGTCGTCAAGCAGTACGGACTGCGCCCGCTGGCTGTGCACTTCGACAATGGCTGGGATTCCGAACTGGCCGTCAGCAACATCGAGCGGGTGCTGCGCAACCTCGACATCGAGCTATACACGCATGTCGTCGACTGGGAGGAATTCCGGGATCTACAGATTGCCTTCCTGCGGGCGTCCACGCCGGACGGCGAAATCCCGACCGACCACGCGATCAGCGCCCTGCTGTGGCGGGAAGCGGCCCGGCGCGGCGTGCGCTATATCATCTCCGGGATGAACTTCGCCACCGAGTCGATCAGCGTGCCGGGGTGGGCATACGGTCACTCCGACTGGCGCTACATCCGCGACGTGCACCGCCGTTTCGGGACGGTGCGGCTCAGCACCTATCCGCATTTCAGCCTGCCCTACCTGTTCTATGTGAATCTCGTCCGCAGGGTCAGGATTGTCTCGATCCTCAACTACGTCGACTACGACAAGGAAAAGGCAAAGGAACTGCTGAAGAACAAGCTGGGCTGGAAAGACTATGGCGGCAAGCACTTCGAGTCCATCTACACCCGCTTTTACCAGGGCTACGTCCTGCCGCGCAAGTTCGGTGTCGACAAGCGCTACGGCCATCTCTCCGACCTCATCAACTCCGGGCAGATGACGCGGCAGGAGGCGCTCGCCGAGATCGCGCGCCCACCGTACCGGGAAGACCTTCAGCTCGAGGACATGCACTATGTGATCAAGAAACTCGGACTGACGCCGAAGAAGTTCGACGAAATCATGCAGATGGAACCGAAGTCTTTCCGCGACTACCGCAACCTGTTCGGCGCCGTGCATTTTCTGCGCCGTTCGGTGAACGGCCTTCGGAAGTATCAGTTGTACCCACGGTAGCAAGGGAGTCGGGCCGCGCCTCCGCCCTGGCGTTACAGCAGCAGGGTCCCATTCCCGACGCATCACTTCATTTTTCGAGTCCGAAATGAACCAGCTCATGCTTCCCGCACCGCCCGGCCAGGTAGGATTCGGCCCGGAACGCAACGAAACGTCCGGCATAGTACGGACCCTTGGCTATCTTGCCGGCAGCTTTCGCCTGATCGCCACCGTCACCATGGTCTGCATCCTGGCGGGCATCCTCTACGCGCTCGCCGCGACGCCGCTCTATGAATCGAACCTGCTGGTGCAGGTGGAAGACATGAACGCGGCGGGCGGTTCCGTGGTCGCGAATCCGCGCAATATCCAGGGCGACCTGTCCGGGGCATTCGATATCCGGACGGCGACGGCCTCGGAAATCGAAATCCTGCGGTCGCGCGCCGTGGTCGCGCGTGCCGTCGAGAATGCCAAGCTCTATATCGACATCGCACCGCAGCGCTTTCCCGTCATCGGCGACGCCATCGCGCGGTACAACAATGCCTTGTCCGATCCCGGGCTGCTCGGTTACGGCGGTTATGCATGGGGTGCGGAGCAGGCGCAGATCTCCCGCTTCAATGTGCCGGAACGCCTCGAAGGCAAGCGCTTCATGATCGAGGTCGGCGCCGACAACCGGTACCGGCTGAGCTGCGAGGACTGCGGCATCGATCAGGTGGGAACGGTGGGCGAGACCCTGATTGCGCCCGTGCAGGGAGGGCAGGTCATCCTCGACGTCAGCGGGCTGGCCGCCAAGCCAGGCGCCCGTTTCGACCTGGTGCGGATGGCGCGGCTGGAGACAGTGAAGCAGTTGCAGACGCAATTGCGCATCGCCGAGAACGGCAAGCAGTCCGGCATCATCGGCGTCACGCTGCAGGGGTCCGATCCAAAGCAGGTCGCCTTGATCCTGAACGAGATCGGCAGGGAATACATTCAGCAGAACCTCGACCGGAAATCCGAGAAGGCCAAGAAATCCCTGGCCTGGCTCGACCGGCAGCTGCCGGACCTGAAGCAGGAACTCGACACGTCGGAAAACCGTTACCGGGAACTCCGGCACCGTACCGGTGCAATCGACATCAGCGAGGAGGCGAAGACGCTGCTCCAGCAGTCGTACTCGACCGAGCTCAGGCTGAGCGAGCTGAACCAGAAGAAGCTGGAATTGCTTACCCGATATGAGACGGCCCACCCGGCCATCCAGGCGATCACTGTCCAGGAACGCGCGCTGGATTCCCGTATCGCGCTTCTGAACAAGCGCATTCGCGAGCTGCCGGCGCTCGAGCAGGAGATGCTCCGCCTGAGCCGGGACGTCAAGGTCAACACCGAGCTCTACACGACGCTGCTCAGCACCGCTCAACAGCTGCGTCTTGCGACGTCCAGCGAAGTCGGGAACGCACGCCTCCTGGATCCTGCCGCACTGCCGGTGAAGCCAGTCAAGCCGCACCGCCTCCTCATCGTCACCCTGGCCGCCCTTGCCGGCGTGCTGCTCGGGATTGCGGTCGCCGTCCTGCGCAAAATGTTCTTCGGCCGCGTCGGGGATCCGGAAGAACTGGAGCACACGCTCGGGCTGCCGGTCAGCGCCGCGATTCCTCACAGCGAGAACCAGGAGCGGCTGCGCCGGCAGGCGCTGCGCTTCGGCGGGCGCCAGGGCGTCCTGCCGCACGACGCTCCCGACGGCGCGGTCGAGAGCATGCGCGGACTGCGGGCGGCGCTGCAGTTCACCATGCTCGACGCGCCGAACAACATCATCATGATCACCGGGCCGACCAAGGGCGTCGGGAAATCCTTCGTCTCCGCCAACCTCGCCTCGATCCTGGCCTCGATCGGCAAGCGGGTACTCCTTATCGACGCGGACCTGCGCGCCGGCGACCTGCACCGCTATTTCGCCGTCGGCCGAGACGCCGGCCTGGCGGATGCCCTGCAAGGGGAGCCGAATATCGACAAGCTGATCCGGCGCAACGCGACCGAAGGCCTGGACTTCCTTCCGACGGGGACGCTGCCGTCGAAGCCGGCGGAGTTGCTCGCCCATCCCCGCTTCAAGAATCTCCTGCAGCTGTGCGCCGAGCGTTATGACTACGTGCTGATCGATACGGCGCCGGTCCTCGCCGTATCCGACGCGCTGGCGATCGCGCCTATCGCCGGCGTCATCCTCAACGTCGTCCGTGGCGGCGTCAGCACCGTCAGCGAAGTCGAGGAATCGGTGAAGCGGCTCAGCCAGACCGGACGCACGGTTACCGGCGTCGTCCTGAACAACTCCAAGTCCAGGCATGCGCAGTACAGCTACGGCTACGGCCAGGAACATCGCGACGAGAACGTCGGCATGAACGCTTTCCGCGAGAGTGCGACATGAGAAGCAAGGAGGATGACATCGCGCCGGGCAGGCGCGCCGGTCTCACGGTCAAGCGGTTGCTCGATCTCATCGCATCCGCAGCGGGCTTGATCGTGCTGAGTCCGCTGCTGCTCGCGATCGCCGTCCTGGTGCGCCTCCTTCTCGGTCGGCCGGTACTGTTCCGGCAGGAGCGTCCCGGCCTGAACGGCGTACCGTTTCATATCTGCAAATTCCGCAGCATGAACGACAGCCGGGACAGCAACGGCGAACTGCTGCCGGATCATCTGCGCCTGACGCCGTTCGGTCGCTTCCTGCGCAAGACGAGCATCGACGAACTGCCCGGGCTGCTGAATGTACTGAAGGGCGAGATGAGCCTGGTCGGTCCCAGGCCGCTGCTGATGTCCTATCTCGACCGGTACACGGCGGAGCAGGCGCGACGGCACCGCATGCGACCCGGCATCACGGGCTGGGCGCAGGTCAACGGACGCCAGACCGTCAAATTCAGCAAGCGTCTCGAATACGACGTCTGGTATGTCAACAACTGGAGTATCTGGCTTGATCTCAGGATCCTGTTCCTGACCGTCTGGCGCATTCCGGGCGGCGCGGGGGTGATCTCGGGCCAGGATGTGGCGGACGTCGACGATCTTGGACTCAGCGACCGCTGCGAAATGCATGACGCCCGGAGGAACGGATGAACTATCGCGTCGATTCCTATCTGCTGGCATTGCCGGAGGAGCAGGACCTGGAAATGCTGTACGAGCAGAAGAACGACCCGGAGGTCGCTCGCCTGCTGGGAGGATTCTCGTTCGGGTATACGAGGGCCGGCCTGAACGAGTGGCTGCAGCAGCACAGCGGACGCAAGGACGAGGTGCTGTTCGCGATCCGCGACTACGAGAAAAACCGCTGCATCGGCCATCTCGGGCTGTACCGGATCGATTACCGGACGCGTTCCTGCGAGTACGGGATCATGATCGGCGACAAGGATTATTGGGGAATCGGCGCCGGACGCGCAGTTACCGCGTTCGCGCTCCGCTACGCGTTCGACGAACTGAACATGAACCGCGTCGAGCTTTCGCTTCTGGCGACGAACGAGAGGGCAAAGGCGCTGTATCTTGCGCACGGTTTCCGGCAGGAGGGCGTATTGCGGCAGGCCTGCTTCAAGGACGGAGACTACGTCGACGTGCTGGTCATGTCGCTGCTGCGCCGCGAATATGGAGGGCGGAATGATCAGTGAACGGTGGGAACACGGATCCGAGCTGCATCTCATGGTTTGCGCGGGCAAGGACATCACCCAGCATCCGTGGGAACGGCGCAATCGCACCTACGCTTCCGGGCGCGACGCCTTTCATGCCTTGCTCCAGTTCGGGCGGGTGACGCGCGGATGGAAGCGACTGCTGGTGCCGGGATATTACTGCCAGAAGGTCGTGGCCAGCCTCGCAGCCTCCGGGCTCGACCTGGTGCTTTACGACGACGGGCCGGACTGTGACGCGCCGTCGCTTGCCTCTGTCAGCCTGCGCGCCGGGGACGTCCTGCTCCTGGTGAACTATTTCGGCTTGCGCACCGCGCCGTTGCTGCCCGCGCTGCGCGGCACGGACGTCGAGGTGATCGAGGACCACACCCACGACCCGTGGTCCGACTGGGCGACCTCGAGCGAGGCCGACTGGTGCGTGGCTTCGCTGCGCAAGACGCTGCCGGTGCCCGACGGCGGGGTGCTCTGGTCGCCCGCCGGGCACACGCTTCCCGTAGCGGCCCGGATCGCCGTCGACCGCAAGCTCGGCTCGCTGAACCGGATGGCGGCCATGCTGTTGAAGTCGATGTATCTGGACGGCGCGCAAGTGACGAAGGAGGCGTTCCGCGATCTGTACAGCAGTGCGGAGCGCGTGCTGGACACTTCCGCCGCCTCCGGCATGACCCCGTGGGGCGCCGGCATTCTCCGTTCGCTGCCGATCCAGAAGATACGGCAGATCCGCCGCCACAACTGGCGGGTACTCTGCACGGAACTGGCTGATCTCGATCAGGTACGGATCCTCCAGCCCGAGGACGTCCTCGTTGCCTGCCCGCTGTCCTGCATCGTCCTGTTCAGCAGCCCCCGGCTGCGGGATTTCGTCCGGGCGCGCCTCATGGACGCGAATGTGTACACCGCGATCCTGTGGCCGCTTGATGAAAGCGTGCTGGATGATGTTGCGGAGGACCAGCGGCAGCTGAGCCGGACCATGCTGTCCATTCACTGCGACATCCGGTATGACGAGACCGACATGGTGCGCGTCGCCGCGCTGGTGCGCCGCGCGGTCAGGGATTTTCCAATTTAGGGGCGCGCGTCGCGCGGCGCCTCCGTTGGAATCGAGAAGAACCAACCGTGGAGAACAAATGGCAGAAACCTGTATCCTTCCAGACAGCGTGGGCATGCCCGCGCGAACCCGGCGGCTGCGTTGGCTTGCCCTTGACGAAGCGCCGGATGCCGCCGAGTACGAGCGCCTCTGGCGCGAGGGCCGGCACAGGCGCCCGCATGACAGCCTTGGCTATCTGGCGCTGGTCCGACCGAAACACTATCGGATGGCTGCCGTCGTCTACGACCATTCCGATACGGCCAGGATCACATACCCGTTCTTCTGGTGCGAACTGGGCGAGCTGCCGCATTTCGCGCACCTCGGGTCGAAACGGCATATCGTCTCGCCGTACGGGTATGGCGGACCGCTGTACGAGGGTGACCCCGCGCAAAAGGAAGCGGCGTCCCGCTGTTACGAGCAGTCGTTCCACCAGTTGCTCGCGGAGCGGTCGGTGGTGTCCGAGTTCGTCCGCGAGGACCTGTTCGGCGACCGCCTCGCCATGCGCGCCGCAGGCGAACTGACGGTGCAGCAGCCGAACGTCGTGGCCAGGCTCGACCGGGGCCAGGACGAGATCTGGAACGGCTACAAGAAAACACTGAGGTCGAACATCCGCCATGCGCGCGGCCTCGGCCTGCGGGTGTCCTTCGACCGCGAGGGCCGTCATCTCGACGCATTCCTGGCGCTGTACTACGAGACCATGACAAGGCGGAACGCGTCAGAGTTCTTCTTCATGTCGCGCTCGCGCTTCGAATACCTGACGGAGAACCTGCTCCCGCATGGCGGCATCATGTTCGTCCATGTGCATGACGGGAACGACATCATCGCATCCGAGCTTCTGCTGCTCGGCGGCGGCGAGATCTACTCGTTCCTGAATGCTTCGCACGAATCCGCGTTCCAGAAGCGCCCGAACGACGTCATGCGGCACGAAATCATGCGATGGGGACAGGAAAGGGGCATGCACTCCTATGTGCTGGGCGGCGGCGTCACTCCGGGCGACGGCATCTACCGCTTCAAGCATGGCTTCGATCCGGACGGCATGCTGCCCTTCAAGACGCGGAAGGTCGTGCATGACAGCGATGCTTACGACGCGCTGCTGCAAGCGAGACGCGCCGCGCACAACGATGGCACGGGGCAGGGCTGGCAACCGCAGCCCGACTTCTTTCCCGCATTCCTTTCGTAGCCGTTTCAATTTCTTCAGCTGGAAGTGCCGCCATGATCAATACGCCATTTTCCCCCTGGCCGAGTTTCTCGGCATCGGAAGCGGAGTCGGTCACACGGGTCCTGCTTTCCAACAAGGTCAACTACTGGACCGGTGACGAATGCCGGGCGTTCGAACGGGAGTTCGCGGCGTGGACCGGAACGGGCTATGCGGTTGCGCTCGCCAATGGCACCCTTGCCCTGGATCTGGCGTTGAGGGCGCTTGGACTGGGCAAGGGCGACGAGGTGGTCGTGACGCCCCGCACCTTCATTGCCTCCGTCAGCGCGATCGTCAACGCCGGCGCGCGCCCGGTGTTCGCGGACGTCGACCGGAATACCCAGAACATCACCGCCGACACCGTGGCCGAGGTCCTGACGCCGAGGACGCGCGGCATTGTCTGCGTCCATCTCGCCGGCATGCCATGCGAGATGGACCCGATCATGAAGCTGGCCAAGGCCAGGGACCTGGTTGTCATCGAGGACTGCGCCCAGGCCCACGGCGCACGGTACAAGGGGCGCATGGTCGGCAGCATCGGGCACATCGGCGCGTGGTCCTTCTGCCAGGACAAGATCATGACAACCGGCGGCGAAGGCGGGATGGTCACCACCAACGACAGGAACCTGTGGTCGGCCATGTGGGCGTTCAAGGACCATGGCAAGTCGTGGGAAGCCGTCTACGAACGGGAGCACCCGCACGGATTCCGCTGGCTGCATGATTCCTTTGGCACCAACTGGCGGATGCTGGAGATGCAGGCGGCGATCGGGCGGCTGCAGCTGCGCTGCGTCGGCGAATGGACGCGGCGCAGGAGGGCGAACGCCGACCGTCTCCGCGCCGCCTGCGCCCGGATCGCCGGCATCCGCGTGCCGCAGGCGCCGGACCATGTCGAGCATGCGTGGTACCGGTTCTACGCATTCATCGACCCGTCGTTTCTTGCTCCCGGCTGGTCGCGCGACAGGGTGGTCGACGAGATCATCGCCCGCGGCGTGCCGTGCTTCCAGGGGACATGCCCGGAGGTGTACCTCGAACGCGCATTCGACGGCACCGCGCTGCGGCCCGCGCAGCGCCTGCCGGTGGCCAGGGAGCTTGGGGAGACCAGCATCATGTTCCTGGTGCATCCCACGATCACCGAAGCGGAGCTCGACAAGACCTGCGCCGCGCTCCGCGATGTCATGGGCAATGCGCTACGGCAGCAGCTTTCCGCATGAAGGGGATCTGATGGCCTCGTCCGCGGATCGCTTCTGGCACAACGTCAGCATCGCCTTCAGCGGCGTGGTGCTTGCGCAGGCAATCCCGATCATTGGCTCGCTCGCGATAGCCCGCATCTACCTGCCGCAGGAGTTCGGCATATACGCAAGCTGGCTGGGCATCGTGACGGCCCTCAGCGTCGCGCTGACCGGCCGCTTCGAGATGACGCTGGCGATCGTCGCCGATGGCCGCCCGCGCCTTGCCGCGGCCTGCGCGACTTTCGCCACCTGCCTCGTGTCGTCCCTGGCGATCCTGGCGCTATTGCTGGTTGCCTGGGCAGCGTCGCCATCTCTGCTCGCGCCGTATCCGCCCGCGCTCCTGGCCTTGCTGGTGCCGTCCGCATTCTTTTTTGCCTGCTCCAAGACCTGGCAGGCGTGGGCGGCGGCGAACGGCGAACTGCGATCCCTGTCGGCCATGCGGGTAGGGCAGGCGGCATTGACCACCATCGCCCAGATCGTAGTCGGCTGGTTCGTGCCTACCGCACTTGCGCTGGCGTGTGCCTATTCCGGCGCCATGCTGGTGACGATCCTGCTTTCCGCCTTCCTGCTCCGCGACCCCCTGCGCCAGACGGGCGGCGCCCGCGGCCTGTTGCGCGAAATCCGGGAATTCCTTGTCGTACGGCGCCGCTTTCCGCTGCTGGCGCTGCCGGCCGATTCCATCAGCGCGGTGGCGACCGTGCTGCCCCTGATCATGCTCGCGAACCGGTTTGGCGCCGAGGTCAGCGGCTTGCTCGCACTCACCATGCGCGTGCTGGGAGCCCCGATCAGCCTGCTCGGCACTGCCGTGCTCGATGTGTTCTGGCGGGCGTCCGGCGCCAGCTTTCGGGAATACGGTCACTGCCGCGACGACTACCGGAGGACCTTCAAGGTGCTCGCCGCCGGTTCCATCGCCGTCACCGTGGTGATCATCGGATTCTCCGAGCCGCTCTTCGTGCTGGCCTTCGGCGAACCCTGGCGGGAGTCGGGCCGGTTCGCCGCCTGGCTGATGCCGATGTTCGCGCTCGGATTCGTCGCGAGCCCGCTGAGCTACGTCTTTTATGTCGCCAACAAGCAGCACGTCGACCTCGGCTGGCAATGCTGCGTGCTGACGATGACGATTGCCACCCTGGGGTTGACACCGGACTATTCGAGCGCGATACAAATCTACGCCATCGGGTATGGCTTGCTCTATGTGGTCTACCTCATGTTGTCGTGGGAATTCAGCAAGGGAACGCAGCACTAGCGCCGTCGTCGCGCACTGTGACGGAACTACATGACAAACAGGATCTCGCCATGATGAATACCAGTTATCGGATCTGCAGCAGATGCGTAATGGATACCAGCGATCCCGACATCAGCTTCGACCGCGACGGCGTGTGCAACCACTGCCGGAAGTTCGATGCGGTCACCCGCCACCACTGGTACCCGGGGCCGGAGGGCGAGGAACGCTGGAAAGGAATTGTGGCGCGAATCAGGGACGAGGGGCGGCACAAGGAATACGACTGCATCATGGGCCTGAGCGGTGGGGCCGACAGTTCCTACCTGGCGTACAAGAGCAAGGAGTGGGGGCTGCGTCCGCTGGTTGTGCATGTCGACGCGGGCTGGAACAGCGAGCTCGCAGTGGCCAACATCGAGAAGATCGTGAAGCATGGCGGGTTCGATCTCCACACGCATGTCGTCGACTGGGAAGAAATGCGCGATCTGCAGCTGGCCTATCTCAAGGCGGGTGTGGCGAACCAGGACGTCCCGCAAGACCATGTGTTCTTTGCCAGTCTCTACCATTTCGCTACCAGCAACGATATCCGCTATATCCTCAGCGGCGGCAACATCGCGACCGAGAGCATCTTTCCCGATGCCTGGGAAGGCGCCGCGATGGACGCCATCAACCTGAAGGCAATCCACCGCCGCTACGGCAGCATGCCGCTCAAGAGCTTCAGCACCATCAGCTTCTTCGACTGCTACGTGTGGTACCCGTTTGTCAAGAAGATGCGCACTGTCCGGCCGCTGAACTACATGCCATACGATAAGGCGGCGGCCATCAAGGAAATGGAGGAGCAGATAGGCTGGCGCGCGTACGGCCGCAAACACGGCGAGTCGCTGTTCACCCGACTTTTCCAGAACTACTACCTCCCGGCGAAGTTCGGCTTTGACAAACGCCGGCCGCATCTTTCCAGTCTGATCATGGCTGGCCAGATGACGCGCGAGGCGGCATTGGCCGAACTGGAAGAGCCTTTGTACGATGCGCAGGAACTGGACAAGGACATCAGCTATTTCTGCAAGAAGCTCGGCATCACCGTCGACGAGTTCGACGATTATGTGCGCGGCCCGCTGCGGCACTACTCGGAGTTCCCGAATTGGGACAGCCGCTACCGGCTGCTCAAGCGGGCCCAGGAGACGGTGGAGTCGCTTCTCGGGCGACGCGTCAACGTTTATTCCTGATGCAGGCGTCCCGGCCCCCGCCGGGACCAGGCGCGCACTTTCGCTCGCCCCACGGGCCGCGCGTTGCCTCCACGGCGCGACGTGCCGCGGGTTCGCCATCCATCAGTCCGGTTCCCTTTCCTCACCCTGCCGCAGGTTCGTCCCCATCAGGTCTCGGTTTCTCTCTCATACATACCTTTGGTTTGTCAAACTTCCGTTGTTACTAAAGGTACGCTCTACGTGCCGACATCCTACGGCCTAAACCGCTACCCACGGTATTTGCCGGGCGACCACCGCCATTTAAATGTTTCCGACGGTTACGTTTCCTAACATCTTCACAATTCTGTGAGGAACTAATTTTCCTTCTGGAATCTCGAACCATTCTCGTTTTTGCGGGATTTTTTCGATGTATTCAAGTAAGGGGATTTAGTTTTGGCTTTTTCAACGACTCAAGGCTTTTGCAAGACCGTTATCGCAGGCGCGTGCGCCACGCTGATCCTCGCCGCGTGCGGTGGCGGCGGAGGCGGGAATGACGCGGCGCAGGACAGCATCGCTGCCTCCAGCTCCGGCGCTACCGAGAACTATGCAGTGGACACCGCGGCGGCAGACCAGGCTGGCGATCAGGACGAGGTTCTTCTCGATACCGAACCGGCGCCCGAGGAGGAGGAGGTGACTGGAAACGCCTATGCCGGTCTCGCGGCCGTCAGCAACCGCTTCTCTTGCGGCGGCAGTGTCGAGAACGAGGCCTGGGCAATGTGGAACGGCAGCACCTTCATGCGGAGCTGGATCCAGGGAGATCTGGATCGTGTGACCAAGCAGGGCGATGTCTACGGCCTGTATGACTTCCAGATCGAGTCGCAGAACCTGTGGTCGATGGCGGAACGCTGCAACCGGACCGACAAGCTGCAGGAAGCTGCCCGCATGATTCGCAGCACCTACGCCAAGCTGGTCCCCGCACCGAACGGCGCGCACGGCCGTGCATGGGTATGCAAGGGCGGTCCCGGCACGGTTTGCTACGACAGCGGCCTCGCCAATGAAGAAGTCAAGCTGGTCAGCTTCCAGTTCCTCGGCGTCGCAAGCTTTGTCGCCAATGCCCTCGCAAAGTCCGGCGCCGCCCTGACCACGGAGGACAAGAACTTCATCAACGAAACCGCCAAGGTCACGACCGAACACCTGGTCCGCTGGGCAAACGAATATCAGACCGAACGGCTCCAGACCATGGTCAGCGCCGGCGTCAGCGACGTTGCCTACGACGACTCCTTCCTTCTTTTCTCCGACATCGACCTCTGGCATCTGACGGTCTACGCCGAACTCGCCGGCGTGCGCGAATGGCAGGCGAAGCAGGGCATCGCCGTCAGCTCCGGGAACGACGCGCTGCTGCGCACGCACCTTGGCGCTCTCCTGAGCGCGTACAAGAAGCGTACCGCGAACCTCAAGTCGGGCACTGGCGCCCAGCTCCCAAGCACGACCATGTCGGATCTCGACCGCGGCTTCTGGGGCAACATGTCGGCCAACACCTACGCGTCCTATGCGGGTGCGACCAAGCCGGTCAACTGCTCGTCCGGGTATGCGCAGGTCTCGACCTCGTCGTTCTCGAAGCGGACGGACATCAGCTGGGACTTCAGCCATGCCCGCCGTCTGGTGCAGGCGATGGACGGCCTGACGCGCAACCGCGAGGCGCTGCAAACGCGCTTTGGCGTCACCACGGCCCAGCTGCCGTCCACCGGACAGCCGCGCGCATTCGCTGCCGCGTTGGTCAACAAGGTCTGGAACGGCAGCAAGACCGAGCCGCTCTTCAAGAACTACTGGAGCGGCGCCAACGGTTGGTTCGGCGCGGTGTACGACAGCAACAGCGGCTATTGCGATGAAGGCATGAAGCCCTACGCGATGACCGACACCTTCCCGACCGGCGGCTTCATCACGTGGAACCGCTACTACCCGGTGATCGGCCAGCTGGGCGCGAAACTGTATGACCTGTCGAAGAATTCGGCCGGATCCAGCTTCATGACTTCCCGCTACTCGCGCCTGAGCAACGCTTCGGGATCGGAGAACCGGGCCATCTCCAACTTCATGTTCTTGCCGACGCTCGTCGGCGTAGGCATCGCCAACTAAGCGCCGACCGCCGGCATCGTCCTGCCGGCACTGCGCCTGCAGCCACAGGGGAGCATCGATCGATGCTCCCTTTTTCTTTGCTTGCGCGGAAAAAAACCGCGGTGGCGGCGCGCTGGCCGATCCGGACGGCAAGCCAAGATCGAATTATTCATTCGATCGCCAAGCAGGCATGCCGGAGAGACGAAACTTTCCTACTTATTCTTCTGAAGCCGCCGCTTATCCTGAGATCAGGCATTCCGATGAATGCCCGGACGGGATGTATACGCGGTACGCCTGCCTGAGTCGCGTGCATGGACCACGGCGGCAGGGCTGTCCGTGATCCTTCCTGTTCTCTGTCAACTGCCAGCCCAAGGGTGCCGGAATGCGTGAAGATATCCTCAGGAAGCTCAAGGCGTCTGCCGCGGAGGACCGCGTTGAATGGATCGACCATGCGAAGGGAATCTGCATCTTCGCAGTGGTGATGATGTACGCAGCACACCATGTCCAGCAAATCGCCAACGACATCGGCTGGATGCAGGCGGCGGTCGACTTCTCCAAGCCATTCCGGATGCCTGACTTCTTTTTGCTGTCCGGCCTCTTCGTCGCGCACGTACTCGGCCGGACCTGGCGCTCGTACCTGGATACCAAGGTCCTTTACTTCGCCTATTTCTACGCGGTCTGGGTCACGATCAAGTTTGTTTTCATGCAGTATTCGCAACTGCTCGCCGGCGACATCGGCCGCCTGGTTCCCGACTACCTGATGCTGTTCGTGCAGCCGCCGACCGGGCCGCTCTGGTTTATCTACATCCTTTCGCTGCTTTTCGTCGTCGTGAGGCTCATCCGCACCTGGCCTGCGCCGCTGGTGTTTGCACTGGGAGCAGCCTTGCAGATCGCCGACTTCGATACCGGGATCATACTGCTCGACAAGTTCGCCCACTATTTCATCTTCTTCTATTCCGGCTATTTCCTCGCGCCGCATATCTTCCGTCTGGCAGCGTGGGCGCAGGAGCGGAAGCGCGAGGCGGCGCTCCTTCTGCTCGCGTGGTTCATCGCCAATGCGGTGCTGGTGCACTACGATCTGGCGATGCTGCCCGTGATGTCGCTGGTGACGGGTTACGCGGGAGCGATCGCCGTGATGCTCGTGTCGGCGCTGCTGGTCGACCGGTCGTGGATGTCCTGGCTCAGCTATCTCGGCAGGCATTCGATCATCGTCTATCTCGGCTTTGTCATACCGCTTGCGCTCTCGCGCCCCATCGTGGCGCGCTCGCTCCCGTCCATCGACACCGGCACCGCCACTCTTTTCGTCACCCTCGTCTCCATTGCAGGCGCTGTCGTGCTGCATCGGGCGGTGCGCGGCACGCCGCTGCGCTTCTTGTTCGTCCGTCCCTCCTGGGTGACGACGCGACCCCGCGTGTCTTCTCCGATCCGGAACCTGCACGGCTAATGCGATCTCCCCAGATGTACGAACGTGCAGGGATATGCAAACCGCCCTATCCGGATTCGCGTGGCGCGGCCGCGCAGCGCATCATCGCGTCGCCGGCCGATTCATGCGACGTGCATCGCGCAATCTGTCGCCGTCCGACGGATTGTTCTCGACCTTTCGAAAAACTGCATTGCTTCTCCGTCCAGACACGTTCACGTATCAACATTTCATACTTAAGTGTGAGAAGCGCAGCATCTAAAGTAATAGCGAACGGAGGGGCGCAGCTCCACTTGCGCCGACGTGGTCCCGAAAACATAAAGAGATGATCCTGCATATGTCCAATCACCGGCAAGCGCTTCTCCCCCGTGCCAGCAATCGCCTGGTCGCCATGAACCGACGGACCAAAGTAGCGCTGATCATCGCCGTCGACCTCATTTCTCTTCCCCTTTGCTTTCTCGCCGCCATGACACTCCGGCTCGGGGGCATCGAGCCTACGATGAAGTACGGTGTCGCCCCGTACCTGCTCATCGCGGTGATCACGGTGCCGGCCTTCGCAGCGACGCATCTCTACTCGGCCGTGATCCGCTTCATCGACCACCGCCTGATCGTCGCCGCCGGCGCGGGGCTGGCGGTCGTGATCGCCGCTACCTGCGGCCTGCTGCTCCTGGTCAACTACACCGACCTTCCCAACAGCGCGCTCGCGATCTACTGGTTCATCGCATTCTCCTATGTGGTCGCCTCGCGGCTCGCCGCCAGGACCGTGCTGCGCCTCGGCCATGCAACGGCAGTCCAGGCCGGGCCCGCGTGCAGTGTCGGCATCTATGGGGCAGGCGAGGCGGGCTCCAAGCTGGCGCTGGCAATGCGGGTGAGCGGAAAGTACCGCGCCATGTGCTTCTTCGACGACAAGGCTGCGCTCGAGAAGAGGAACGTCGCCGGGCTGAAGGTCTTTCGGCCGGAGCGGATCCCGGAAATCGTGTCGATGCTCCGTATCACGCTGGTCGTCATCGCCATTCCATCCGCCAGTCCCGAAGCGCGGCGGGAGATCATGTACCGGGCAAACCGTGCCGGCGTGAAGGTGAAAATCCTGAGCAACCTGATGGAACTCGCGGACGAGGAAGTGTCGCCGCGGTCCATCAGGGAACTGAAGATCGAAGACCTGCTTGGCCGTGAGCCGAACCAGCCGCAGGTCGAGCTCTTCGCACGCTGCGTGCACGACCAGAACATCCTCGTGACCGGCGGCGGCGGCTCGATCGGCAGCGAGCTTTGCCGCCAGATCATGACGCAGACGCCGCGCGAGCTGCATATCATCGATCACTCGGAATACGCGCTCTACGCCATCGAGAGCGAGCTCTCCGCCCGCTTCCCGGGACGCACCATCCGGGCGCATCTCGGGTCCGCCTGCGATGCGCGGCTGGTCGAGCGCATCATGCGGGAGAACAGGATCGAGACCGTCTACCATGCAGCCGCCTACAAGCATGTTCCGCTGGTCGAGGAAAACATCGCGGAGGGCATCCGCAACAACATCCTCAGTGCGGAAGTGGTGGCCAACGCGGCAGCGAAGTTCCGCGTGAAGACCTGCGTGCTCATCTCGACCGACAAGGCGGTGCGGCCGACCAGCATCATGGGCGCCAGCAAGCGCATCGCGGAACTCATCTTCCAGGCCGCGGCCATCACTTCCGGCGCGAGCACGCGCTTCTGCATGGTCCGCTTCGGCAACGTGCTCGGCTCCTCAGGCTCGGTCGTGCCGCTATTCAAGAGCCAGATCGAGCGCGGTGGACCGATCACCATCACCCATCCCGACGTCGTGCGCTATTTCATGTCGATCCCCGAGGCGGCGCAGCTGGTGATGCAGGCGGGCGCGATGGCGACCGGTGGCGACGTGTTCGTGATGGACATGGGCGAGCCGGTGAAGATCGTCGACCTCGCCCGGACCATGATCGCGATGTGCGGCCTCAAGGAAAAGAACGCGGCAAATCCGTCAGGGGACGTCGAAATCCAGTTCGTCGGCCTGCGGCCGGGCGAGAAGCTCTACGAGGAGCTGTTCGCCGGGAACGACGCCGTCCCCAGCCGGCATCCGAGGATCATGACGACGTCGGAGTACGTGATCGAACCCGCTGTGCTCGAGCAGCAGATCGCCTATCTCCATGTGGCGTGCGCCAACAACGACACGGCGATGATCCGCTTCCTGGTGCAGCGCATGGTCGAGGAGTACAAGTACACGCCCCGTACGCCCAGCGAAGAACGTGTCGTTGAACTGCCCATGGCGGCGCCGAAATTCTCCCCGCGTCTCGCCCGCGTGTGACGTGGCCGCAATGCATAACCATCGGGGGCAGCGCGGATCGACGGCTTCGCAAGCCGGTTAGCACTTGCTTGTTTTTCTCACACATTTGACAT
Source organism: Noviherbaspirillum sp. (assembly GCF_036563305.1). Taxonomy (GTDB): domain Bacteria; phylum Pseudomonadota; class Gammaproteobacteria; order Burkholderiales; family Burkholderiaceae_D; genus Noviherbaspirillum. The sequence continues at coordinate 286,645 of NZ_DATCMQ010000017.1, forward strand.
CACGGAACGAACATGGAATACACCAACAATCTCCCGGCGGCCATTCGCCTGCCTGTCACGGCAATACCCGAGACCGACTTCTCCCACCTCGACCAACTCCTGGCCAAGATCGAGAACCGCACCGCCGTCATCGGTGTCGTCGGCCTTGGATATGTCGGCCTGCCGCTGATGTTGCGCTTCTCCTATGCAGGCTTCCGGGTCCTGGGATTCGACATCGATGCCGACAAGGTCGCCAAGCTCAATCGCGGCGAAAGCTACATCGAGCATATCGCAGCCAAATCGATCACCGATGTCCTTGCCCGCGACTCCCGCGCGACCTGCGATTTCAGCCTGGCTTCCGAGCCGGATGTCCTGATCATCTGTGTGCCGACACCGCTCAACGCCTACCGTGAGCCGGACCTGAGCTTCATCCTGAATACGGCCGACATGCTGGTCCCGCACATGCGCAGGGGACAGCTTCTGTCGCTGGAGAGCACGACCTATCCCGGCACCACCGAGGAAGAACTGTTGCCGCGGCTCGAAGACCGAGGCTTCACCGTCGGCGAGGACGTCTTCCTGGTGTTCTCGCCCGAACGGGAGGATCCGGGCAATCCGACGTTCAAGACACGGTCGATTCCCAAGGTAGTGGGAGGCGTCACCAGCGCATGCCAGAAGGCGGGGATCGCGCTGTACGCGGCGGCGATCGACCGCGTGGTGCCGGTCAGTTCGACCCGGGCGGCAGAGCTGACCAAGCTCCTCGAGAACATCTACCGCGCGGTGAACATCGGCCTGGTCAACGAGATGAAGATCATCGCCGACCGCATGGGAATCGACATCCATGAAGTCATCAACGCCGCGGCGACCAAACCGTTCGGCTTCACGCCGTACTATCCGGGTCCGGGACTTGGCGGGCACTGCATCCCGATCGATCCGTTCTACCTGACCTGGAAGGCGCGGCAGTACGGCCTCCATACCCGCTTTATCGAACTGGCGGGCGAGATAAATAACGACATGCCGCGCTGGGTGATCGGCAAGGTCGCCAACACGCTCAACGATCGCGGCCGCTCCATCAAGGGGAGCCGCATCCTGGTGCTCGGCATCACGTACAAGAAGGATGTCGACGACATGCGCGAGTCGCCGTCGGTGAAGCTGATGGAGATGCTCCGGGATCGCGGCGCCGAACTGTTCTACTCGGACCCGCACGTGCCGGTCTTCCCGCGCATGCGCGAGCATCACTTCGAAATGGAGAGCACGGCGCTGACGCGGGAGACGATCGCGTCGATGGACCTGCTCCTGCTGGCGACAAACCATTCCGCATTCGACTACGAGTTCATACAGAAGTACGCGAAGGCACTGGTCGACACGCGCGGCGTGTACCTCGACCCGCTTCCCAACGTCATCAAGTCCTGAACAGGAGGCGAACATGAGCTATCTGCCATCGCCTGCGGCGCATCGCGTGGTCGATCGTCCCGTCAGGTTCGCCCTTGCGGGATGCGGGCGCATCTCCCGCAATCACTTCAGCGCGCTGAGCCAGCATGCTGGGTCGTGCGAACTGGTCGGGGTATGCGACGTCGACGCGCGGGCGCTGGAGACGGCCGCGGAGCTGACCGGCGCCCGCGCCTACAAATCGCTCGGGCACATGCTCGAGGGCAGCGACGCCGACGCGGTCATCCTCACCACGCCTTCCGGTCTCCATTCCGCCCAGGCGATTGCGGTCGCGCAATCCGGACGCCACGTCGTGACGGAAAAGCCGATGGCGACGCGCTGGGAGGACGGGAAGAGGATGGTCGCCGCCTGCGACGCGGCCGGCGTCCGCCTTTTCGTGGTCAAGCAGAACCGACGCAATGCGACGCTGCAGCACCTGAAGAAAGCCATCGAGGCGGGGCGGTTCGGCCGCATCCATATGGTGACGCTGAACGTTTTCTGGCAAAGGCCGCAGGAGTACTATGACAGCGCCAGGTGGCGCGGAACATGGGAGTATGACGGCGGCGCGTTCATGAACCAGGCGAGTCACTATGTCGACCTGGTCGAATGGCTGATTGGACCGGTGGAAAGCCTGCATGCGTACACGGCGACGCTGCAACGGAACATCGAGGTGGAGGACACCGGCGTCCTGAGTGTGCGCTGGCGCAACGGCGCGCTCGGCTCGGTCAACGTAACAATGCTGACTTATCCGCAGAACCTGGAAGGAAGCGTAACGGTTCTCGGAGAGAAGGGCACGGTGCGCATCGGCGGCGTTGCCCTGAACGAGATTCAGCACTGGCAGTTCGAGCAGCGCGAGGATGTGGACGAAAGGATCAAGGCCGAGAGCTACCAGACCAACTCGGTTTACGGTTTCGGCCATGTGCAGTACTACGACAATGTCATCAGTACCCTGCGCGGCGAGTCACTGCCGGAGACCGACGGCAGGGAGGGACTGAAGACGCTTGAGATCCTCATTGCCACCTATCTCTCCGCGCGGGATGGCAGGCGGGTCTCCTTGCCGCTGGAGTACTGACATGGCGGCCTTTGTCCATCCTACGGCGGTGGTTGACGACGACGTCGAGCTCGGCGACAGCACGAAAGTCTGGCATTTTTCCCACGTGAGCACCGGGGCGCGCATCGGCAAAGGCTGCTCGCTCGGTCAGAACGTCTTCGTCGCCGGCAGCGTACGCATCGGCAACAACGTCAAGATTCAGAACAATGTCTCCGTGTATGACGGCGTGACGCTGGAAGACAACGTCTTCTGCGGTCCCAGCATGGTCTTCACCAATGTGCACAACCCGCGCGCGGAAGTGGTGCGAAAGGATGCATATCGCAGGACACTGGTCCGCCGCGGCGCGACCATCGGCGCCAATGCGACGATCGTCTGCGGCGCGACGATCGGGGCCTACGCGCTGGTCGGCGCCGGCGCCGTGGTTCTCCGCGACGTCCCCGATTTCGCCCTGATCGTCGGCGTGCCTGGACGGCAGGTGGGGTGGATCAGCAGGCATGGAGAGCGACTGGACCTGCCGCTGCGCGGCGAGGGAAGGGCGGTATGTCCGCATACCGGTGATGAGTATGTCCTGAAGGAGGGTTCCTGTGCGTTACGTACCGAATGCCGATAGTCCGATGCCGCGCGAGCCGGCGATGCCGCGGATTGAATTCACCGATCTGCGGACGCAGTACCTGCAGCTGAAGGACGAGATCAACGAACGGATTCAACGCGTCCTCGACCACGGGCAATACATCATGGGCCCGGAAGTGGAAGAGCTGGAGTCGCGATTGTGCGCCCTTACGGGCGCCGCGCATTGCATCACCGTGGCTTCCGGCACCGAGGCCTTGCTGATCGCGCTGATGGCGATCGGCATCCGACCCGGGGACGAAGTGATCACGACGCCGTTTTCGTTTGTCGCCACGGCGGAGGTGATCGTTCTGCTGGGTGCAAAGCCGGTCTTCGTCGACATCGAGCCCGACACGTGCAATATCTCCGCGGCCGGCATTGCGAAGGCGGTGACCTCCAGGACCCGGGCGATCATTCCGGTTTCGCTTTACGGGCAGCCCGCCGACATGGACCAGATCAACGCCGTCGCCGCGGAATACGGGCTCGTGGTCATCGAGGATGGGGCGCAGAGCATGGGTGCGTCGTACAAGGGAAGGTCGAGTTGCAACCTTTCCACGATCGGCTGCACCAGCTTCTTCCCGAGCAAGCCGCTCGGCTGCTACGGTGACGGCGGCGCGATCTTCACCAGCGATCCAAGGCTGGCGGCCGCAATGCGCGAGATCCGCGTGCATGGCCAGTCGCGGCGCTATGTTCACACCCGCGTTGGGGTGGGCGGACGGATGGATACGCTGCAGTGCGCGGTCGTCCTCGCAAAACTCCCGCGCTTCGAATGGGAACTTGAACAGCGTCGCCGCCTGGCGGAGCGCTACGCGGTCATCCTGGGAGACAGGGTGGAGACGGTCCGCGTTCGTCCGGGACGGAGCAGCGCGTTCGCCCAGTACACGGTGATGGTGGACGATCGCGACAGGGTGCGGAAATACCTGACCGATCTGGGGATCCCCGTGGCCGTGCATTATCCGGTACCCATTCCCCAGCAGCCGGCCTATGCCGCTGTCTCGCTCGACGCGCATTGTCCTGTTGCCTCGCGCGCGGCGGAGCGGGTGCTGAGCCTGCCGATGAGTCCGTACCTTGAGGAGTCGTCGGTTGCGTTCATCGGGGACTCCCTGCTCGCAGCGACAGGCGGGCCCCCGATCTGAAAGGAAATCAAGCATGTGTGGTCTAGCGGGAATCCTCTCATCGCCGTCCCTGCCGGCGAGTATCATTCGCAACATGACGGACCTGGTCCGCCACCGCGGCCCTGACGACGAAGGTTACGTCTTCTTTGGTCCCGGGAACGCCCCGCCTGTCGCATGCGGCGGCCCCGACACCCCCGACGAGGCCTATTCGACGCCCGTCGACCATGCGCCGTCCCGGCCGGTCGACGCGATCGTGCACGCGGCGTTTCCGGTTGCGATGGGACATCGCAGGCTCTCGATCCTTGATCTCAGCACGATGGGGCACCAACCCATGTGCACCCACGACCGACGCTACTGGATCGTCCACAACGGTGAGATCTACAACCACTGCGAACTGCGTGCGGAACTGTCGGGACTCGGCCACCGCTTCCGCTCGCACTGCGATACTGAAGTGATCCTCAATGCCTATGCGGAGTGGGGGCCGGGCTGCCTTGACCGGTTCCATGGTATGTGGGCGTTTGCCATCTACGATACGCAACGACGCCAGTTCTTCCTAGCCCGTGACCGCTTCGGCATCAAGCCCCTGTACTACTGGATGGCCCCGTCCGGTGCCTTTTGTTTCGCCTCCGAGATCAAGTCCTTCACCGCCGTCCCGGGCTGGCATGCCACGCTCAATGCGCAGGCTGCCTATGATTTCCTCGCCTGGGGCGCGGCCGACCTGGGCGACGAGACCATGTTTTCCAGGGTTTACCAGTTACTGCCCGGCCACTGCATGGAAGTGCCGGCACAAGATCTCGTCCCCGGTCACGACGGCAGGCTGCCGGTGCGGCAGTGGTATACGCTTCGCGGGCGGCCGTATGCCGGCAGTTTCCGCGACGCGTCGCAGGAGTTCGCCGAACGGTTCGAAGCGTCCATGCGGCTGCACTTGCGGGCCGATGTGCCGGTAGGCTCCTGCCTGTCCGGCGGACTGGACTCTTCATCCATTGTCTGCGTAGCCAACAGGCTGCTTCGGGAGCACGGGGCGACCACGCTGCAGCACAGCTTCTCGGTCTGCAGCCATGAAGAGCGATTCGACGAACGACGATGGATTGCGGAAGTGGTCGATGCCACCGGCGTGGACGCGCACTACGTGTACCCGTCGTTTGACGCGCTGTTCGCGGATTCGCCCGCCATCACCTGGCACCAGGACGAGCCCTTCGGTTCGTCGAGCATCTACGCGCAATGGAACGTGTTCCGCCTGGCGGCGGGTAACAAGGTGAAGGTCATGCTGGACGGGCAGGGGGCGGACGAACTCCTCGCCGGTTACCATGCCTTCTTCGGCACGCGCTTCGCTTCGTTGGTGCGGACCGGCCGGCTGATCCGCCTTTTTCAAGAGGTCCGGAAGACCAAGCGTATCCATGGCTATTCCGAACTGAAGGCGGTCATGCTGATTGCCAACGTGCTCCTGCCATCGCTGCTGCGCGAGCCCCTGCGCGCCTGGACCGGCCGCGACTCGGTCAGTCCCGCCTGGCTCAATCTCCACGCACTCGGCATCCGGCCGCGGGATCCCGTCCATGCGGACAAGATCAGCACCGAGAATGTCAGCGGCATGTCGAAAGCCCAGCTGACGCGGACCAATCTGCAGCGCCTGCTGCACTGGGAAGACCGGAATTCGATGGCGCATTCGGTCGAATCACGGGTGCCATTTCTCGATCACAGCCTGGTGGAGTTCGTGCTCGGTTTGCCGGACGAATACAAGCTGTCCGACGGCATGACGAAGCAGGTTTTGCGGGAAGGTATGCGCGGCGTGCTGCCGGAAAAGATCCGCACACGGACGGACAAGATGGGATTCGAAACGCCGGAAGAGGTCTGGATGCGAAAAACGGCGCCGGACGTCTTTCGCGGAAAAATCAGGCATGCCATCGAGGTAGGGGACGGACTCTTCAGTCCTGCCGCGACCAATCTCCTGGAGGACATCATTGCCGGTCGGAAGCCGTTCAGCTTCACGCCCTGGCGACTGGTCAATTTCGCGGAATGGATGGAAATCTTTGCCGTTCGGACCGGTTTTTCTGCGCCGGCGTTCCTTCCCCGCCCTGGGGCGGCGGCGCGTTCCGGCGCCTCCTGCTGACCGTCCAGTGGCTGTGCTGCCGAAAAGCGGCTTGGCCGGGCCGCCGTCGTTGCCGCAATCACGATCCTTGCGGAAACCGGACTCCTGCTTGCAGGCAGTGGAATATGCTGCGATCTTCACTGGATAGTCTGGATACGCATGCGCATTCTGCACTTGCTCCTGGAGTGGGGCCATGAACGCTCGCGGCTTTACGCCGCCCTGGTGCTTTACGGCGCCGTACTGACGCTTGGCGCCATTCCCGGCGCGCGCCATGAAGTCGGCCATTTTCTTCCAGGACTGGTGCTGCATGCCGTAACCTACGCCGCCATTGCCTTCCTGCTTTTCACCGGCTTTCGTGCGAGCGCGTGGACCAGGGGCATCAGGACGGTGTCTTGCGTTGCTGTGATGGGCGCAATCGACGAGCTGATGCAAAGCTTTCTTCCCTACAGAACCGGTGCGATTGGCGATTGGGCGATTGACGTCGCGTCGGGCATGGTGATGTCCGCCGTGCTCGTGTCCCTTTATGCAAGGAGGGCAGCGACGCAGCGTGTCGGCGCCAAATAGGCAGAAGCAGCAGGCGTTTGGGGAGCAGTGGCCTGCGGAAGCATTGTCCCGCATCTGCCCCGTGCCGTGCCAGCGGTATTGGCTGCGAATGCTGCCGGGAAGATACCGCTGGAAAAAGCCGGAGGAAAGTGGTTGCGGGGGCAGGATTTGAACCTACGACCTTCGGGTTATGAGCCCGACGAGCTGCCAGACTGCTCCACCCCGCGTCTGAGGGTGCGAAGTCTACAGATAGTTCAGGCCCGACGCAAGCGCGGGATCGCAATATTTCGTAGGTCGGGTCCGGGTCCGGATGCCGGGAGGCGGCAGGAAAGCCAGGCGGGCGTCGCCGCTTGCTGCAACGAAGCCGGCGTGCCCGATGTCTACCACCACGCATTCTTCTTCCCAACAAGAAAATGACCACGGCACACTGGTTCCTCCTGATCGGCATTCTGATGCTCGCGCGCGGCCTGACCTCGACCCTGCTGCAGCGCTCGCCATTCACGTCGGCCATCATCTATCTCGGCGCAGGGCTCATCGTCGGCCCTTCGGTGCTCAATATCTTCTACTTCGACCCGCTCGAGCAGTCGGCGCTGCTGGAAGTGCTCACCGAGATCGCCGTGCTCATTTCCCTGTTCTCGGCCGGTGTGAAGATGCCTGTGCCGATCATGTTGCGGCGCTGGCGCGCGCCGATCATGCTGGCCTGGGTATCAATGACCGTCACCGTGGCGATGATCGCGGCTTTCGGCTGGCTGGTGCTCGGACTGCCGCTCGGTGCCTGCATCCTGCTCGGCGGCATCCTGGCGCCGACCGATCCCGTACTCGCCACCGACGTGCAGTCGCGGCATCCGGGGGACAAGGACGAACTGCGCTTCAATCTGACCTGCGAGGCGGGCATGAACGACGGCACCGCGTTTCCATTCGTGATGCTGGGCCTTGGCCTGCTCGGGCTGCACGAGATCGGCGACCACGGCATGCGCTGGGTCCTGGTCGACGTGCTGTGGGCGACAATCGCCGCCATCGTCGTCGGGGCAGCCGGTGGTGCGGCCATGGCGCATCTCGGCTGGCGCCTGCGCGGGCAACAGATGAAACACGAGGTGCTGGACGATCTGGTCGGTCTCGGCCTGATCGCGGTCGTCTATGGCTTCTGCCTGCTGATCCATGCATGGGGATTCCTCGGCGTGTTCTTTGCAGGTGTCGCGCTGCGGCACGGTGAACTCAGGCTTGCCTCGACCGCCGGCATTGCGCCAGAACAGATCGACAGCACGCCGGCGCACGCGCACAAGGAGACGCTGGAGGAGGGCGAGCCGCCGCCCATCGTCAGTGCCGAGGCACTGGTCTTCAAGGAACATCTCGAGCGCCTGTCCGAACTGATGCTTGTGCTGCTGCTGGGGGGAATGCTGTCCCTGGGATATTGGAACTGGCGTTCCATCGGTCTTGCCGTGTTCGTGTTCTGCATAGCCCGCCCGGTCAGCGTGATGATCGGCCTGGCCGGCACCAGCAGCAGCTGGCGGATCCGCGGCATCGCGGGCTGGTTCGGCGTCCGCGGCATCGGATCCATCTATTACCTGATGTATGCGATCCAGCACGGCCTGCCGCACGCGCTGGCGCGCGACCTGACACAATTGACCCTGGTCGTCATCACGCTCTCGATTGTCGTGCACGGGATCAGCGTCAAGCCGATGCTCAGCCACTTCTGGGGCAGGCGACGCCGGGCGGCAGGGCAATGAGCGGATGCGGGACGCGCAGGCGAGGGCGTCGCCGGTTCCGCCAGGCAGAAAGAATTGGGGAACGGCGCAGGGAATGTATTGTCACCTGAGCGGAAGGCACGGCACGCCTGCCAGGGCAGTGTCCAACCCGGAGACGAATACGGCACCGATAAGCTTTTTGCTATGATATCGATTGAGACTATGAATTTCACTTTTTCATAGCTCCCATCTATCATTACATCGTAATGCAGTTGTGTTCAAACCCCACCAAAACGAGAGGCATGTATGTCGCTGATTAATACTGAAGTCAAACCGTTCTCCGCCACCGCATACCACAACGGCAAGTTTGTGCCCGTGACCGAGGCGGACCTGAAGGGCAAGTGGTCCGTGGTCGTGTTCTACCCGGCCGATTTCACCTTCGTGTGCCCGACCGAACTGGGTGACCTCGCCGACAACTACGACACCTTCAAGTCGATGGGCGTTGAGATCTACAGCGTGTCGACCGACACCCACTTCACGCACAAGGCCTGGCATGACGCTTCGGAGACGATCAAGAAGATCCGCTATCCGATGATCGCCGACCCGACCGGCGCGATCACCCGCAACTTCGATGTGATGATCGAAGAAGAGGGCCTCGCACTGCGCGGCACCTTCGTGATCAATCCGGAAGGCCAGATCAAGCTGTGCGAAATCCACGACAACGGCATCGGCCGCGACGCAAAGGAACTGCTGCGCAAGGTGCAGGCAGCGCAGTACGTCGCCGCACACCCGGGCGAAGTCTGCCCCGCCAAGTGGACCCCGGGCGCCGAGACCCTGGCTCCGTCGCTGGACCTGGTCGGCAAGATCTAAGACCACAAGGGCCGCGGTCGCGGCCCTGTCCGGAGCGCATGCCGCGCTCCGGCAGTTCCACCACCCGATCAACGCGCGCGGCAGCTATGGCTGATCCGGCGGTGGCATTGCTCACCCTGACGAACCCGAAAACCACCCTTTGAAGCGAGTGAAAACGATGCTAGACGCTAACCTCAAGAACCAACTGAAAGCCTATCTCGAGAAGGTCAGCCATACGATCGAGATCATCGCCTACGTGGACGACAGCGACAAATCCCGCGAAATGCTGGACTTGCTCAAGGACATTGCCGGCCTGTCGCCGGCCGTCCAGCTCAGCGAAATGCGGGACAGCGGCGAGCGTACGCCGTCTTTCTCCCTGAACCGCGTCGGCAGCACAATGGACCTGCGCTTTGCCGGGATTCCGATGGGTCACGAGTTCACGTCCCTGGTGCTGGCGCTGCTGCAGGTCGGCGGCCACCCGCCGAAGACGGAGCCGGCGGTCATCGAGCAGATCCGTAATCTGCAGGGTGAATTCCGCTTCGAGACCTACATCTCGCTGTCTTGCCAGAACTGCCCGGACGTCGTGCAGGCGCTGAACCTGATGGCCGTGCTGAATCCGAACATCCATCACGTGATGATCGATGGCGCGCTGTACCAGGACGAAGTCAACGAACGCCAGATCATGGCGGTTCCGACCGTTTTCCTGAACGGCCAGAACTTCGGGCAGGGCCGGATGAGCCTGGAGGAAATCCTCGCCAAGCTCGATACCGGCAGTGCGGAGCGCGAGGCCGCGAAGCTGGCGCAGAAGGAGGTATTCGACCTGCTGGTGGTCGGCGGCGGACCGGCGGGTGCTTCCGCGGCAATCTATGCCGCGCGGAAGGGGATCCGTACCGGTGTCGTGGCCGAGCGCTTCGGCGGCCAGGTCCTCGATACCATGGGCATCGAGAACTTCATCTCCGTCAAGGAAACCGAGGGGCCGAAGCTGGCCGCCGCGCTGGAACAGCATGTGAAGACCTATGATGTCGACATCATGAACCTGCAGCGGGCGGCGGGCCTGGTGCCGGCCGACGGCCAGATCGAGGTCAGGCTCGAGAACGGCGCCAGCCTTCGTGCCAAAACGGTCGTGCTCGCCACCGGCGCACGCTGGAGGCAGATGAACGTGCCGGGCGAGAATGAGTATCGCAACAAGGGCGTGGCGTATTGCCCGCACTGCGACGGCCCGCTGTTCAAGGGCAAGCGCGTCGCGGTGATCGGCGGCGGCAACTCCGGCGTCGAGGCGGCGATCGATCTGGCCGGCATCGTTGCGCACGTGACGCTGCTGGAATTCGACAGCAAGCTGCGGGCAGATGCGGTGCTGCAGCGCAAGCTGCACAGCCTGCCGAACGTCAAGGTCATCACGCAGGCGCAGACGACGGAAGTGACCGGCGACGGCAACAAGGTAAATGGCTTGCGCTATACCGATCGGTCCAGCGGGCAGTCGCATCACGTCGAACTCGAGGGCATCTTCGTGCAGATCGGCTTGCTCCCGAACACCGACTGGCTGAAGGGCAGCATCGATCTCAGCCCCCGGGGCGAGATCGAGGTCGACGCCCATGGCCGTACCTCGATGGCCGGCGTGTTTGCCGCGGGCGACGCGACGACGGTGCCGTACAAGCAGATCGTGATCGCCATGGGCGAGGGCTCGAAGGCGGCACTGTCGGCATTCGACCACCTGATCCGCGTGACCGCCCCGGCGGAGGACAAGGTCGCCGTCGCGGCATGACCTGAAAGAGTTGAAAAGCCCAGAAACGCCGGCATCCAGCCGGCGTTTTTTTTCCGCGACACAAGGCGCCATGGCCGCGGTACGGCGCCCGGTCCACTCATCACTGCGGCCAGCGCTAACAAAATGCGCCGCTGCGGGTCCAAAAGAGGTAATCGCTGAACGGAGCCTGACATGATCCAAGGCGGATGCCAATGCGGCGACGTCCGTTACGAAGCGGACAATGCCTCCCATGAGACCAACTGCCACTGCACCGATTGCCGGCGCAGCAGCGGAGCACCGTTTGTTGCCTGGCTCACCGTTCCGACGGCGGCGTTTCGCCTCGTACGCGGCGATCCTGCGCGTTACCGGTCAAGCGCGAGCGTTACGCGGCGCTTCTGCGCGCGCTGCGGAACCATGCTGACATTCACGGATGAACGCGTTCCCGACGAAGTGGACATCGCCATCTGCAGCCTTGACGAACCCGAGCGGTATCCGCCAAAGTCGCACACCTACGTACGGAGTCGCTTGCCATGGATCAGCCTGAACGACGGCTTGCCGCAATATGCGGAGACCAGGCTCGAGGGGCGGTGACGTCGTCATGGGCGGATCGACTGATCCGGTTCGGACGGGACGGAGATCCGCATTGCCTACTGACACACCGAAATTTCATAATTTACGTTATGTAAAATCCTACACGGACGTGGAGTCGTCGGAAAGAACAGGCTTCCATCCGTTGCCACGCCCCTCGTTACTCGCGTCCCGCCTGTCACGTTCATGAGAAAACCACCCATGGCGGACGCTGCCACGGAATGCCGTGGCCGGATCAAGCGGACGGCTTTGCGTGGAAGCCAGTTTTCAGGACGACGCCGGAGATAGTGCTGACCGCAGAACCGAAATTGTGGATTGTTTCACTATGACGGCGCCGAGCGCTGCATGGGGACAGCGACCGGCAGGCCGGCAAGCTGAATCGCTGCCACCGGCCGACTGCGCGTGCTTTCCCTATTCAGCCGCGCTTGGCTTCGTCCCCGGCAAGCATGGCAAGGGCTTCGATCGCGTGACGCGAGGCACCCTTGGCGGGAACGGAAACGACGCGCTCTTCTGGCGCCGCCCGTACCGTGCACATGCGGATGATAGCCTGGCGAGGCAAGCGGTATTCCCGTGCGATCTGGGCGACCGGCACGCCGGTGGCCAGGCGACCGGCAATTTCCGCTCGCATCGCCGGGGACGGCAACCTGGTGCGCACGGTCCGGAGTGAGCCGGCACGGCTGCGGCCCGACTGAGCACGTTCCAGCATCTGTTCCCGCTCGGCCGTCGCCACCTCGCCGAGCGTGGCGCGAAACAGCGCCGCACCGTCACCCGCGGCGAGTTCGCGGTCGCCAAGAGGCGCGCAATACAGCGCGACGCCGGCCTGTGCGAGCCGGTTCATGACGTGCAGCATCTCACCGGCCGTCCTTCCGAGGGCGTCGAGTCCACCGACCACCAGCGCATCGCCTTCGCGCACCATGGCAAGCAGACCGGAAAACTGCTTCCTGCGGGTGACGGGAACCGTGCATGGGACGTCCTCGAGCACGAGGCATCCAGGCTGGATGTGGAAGCCGGCACGATTCACGGCTGCGAGTTGTTCGTCCGCGAGACCCGCGGCGTTTTCCCGGCAGTAGACGAACGTTCTTCCGGCAATGCTGGTGCTATCCATCGCGGCATCCTCCCGTTAATACCCATATGACATGGCCGGCGCGCGGCGGTTGCAGCACGCCGGCAGGAACAATCAAATGGCGGTCCACTCACAAGAAAAGGCAGCGCCGCGCCCCGTGCAAGGCGAAAGCCGGCCATGCCGCGCGCAACTTTTCCTGAAGGGAACATTTCATTCAATCGGCGGTCTAGGACGTACTCCCGCTTGCAATTGAAAGACGTGACCATGATGCTTGACGAGCAACACAGCGAAGAACTGCGCGCCCTTCGTAATCTCGAAAGGACGGTGCGCGCCTACAGTGTGACCAGCAATATGGTCCCCGTGCGACGACGGCAGGAAATGCTTGCCCTTGCGCTTCGCGAGGTGACCGAGGCCCGAAAGGCAGCCATCCGCCGTTCACGCGCACTCCCCCTCAAGGACACGCCCCCTTCTTCCGTCTGATCGCCGCCGCCCAGGCGGCGTTGCCGGATCCTCCTCCGGCAACTGCTCTCCCACTCGCTTCCAAGATTGATGCACCTGACCCAGGCAGGTGCACGCATCAGCACATCCAACCGCATCAAATATTGCCCAGTGTCAAAAGGATAAGGGCAGATGCTGGCACCATGGACGGCTGTCATGGTTTCCCGATTGGTGACGCATTTGAAAGCAACAGGAATAGGCGTGGGCCGGTCCTGCAGACTGTTTGCCGCAGCGGCGATACTGAGCCTGCTGGCGGCCGCTGCGCATGCCTTCGATTTCGAAGACGTGGCGGGAAAGGCGCGCAAACTCGCCGCAGGCGCATACAGCAAGCCCCAGAAGAACATCCCCAAGGCACTGTCCTCCCTGTCGTACGACCAGTACCGCGATATCCGATTCGACCCGGCGAAGTCGCACTGGCGCGCGGAACGTTTGCCGTTCGAGCTTGCCTTCTTTCACCAGGGGCTGTTCTTCGACAGCCCGGTAAGGATCAATGAGATTGTCGGGACCGCGGTCAAGGAAATCCGTTTCGACCCCTCCCTGTTCAATTACGGGAAGAACAACCTGAACGCCAAGGAGCTCGCCGGGCTGGGCTTTGCCGGGTTCCGGGTGCACTACCCGCTCAATACGCCGAAGTACAAGGATGAGGTCATCGTGTTCCTCGGCGCCAGCTATTTCAGGGCGGTCGGCAAGGGGCAGTTGTACGGACTCTCGTCGCGCGGACTCGCCATCGATACGGCGCTGGCCTCCGGAGAGGAGTTCCCGCAGTTCACCGAGTTCTGGGTGCGTCGCCCCAAGCCGCTCGACAAGGACCTGACGGTATTTGCCCTGCTGGATTCGCCGCGGGCCACGGGCGCCTACCAGTTCGTCGTCCGGCCCGGTATCGACACCGTGGTCGAGGTCAAGTCGCGACTCTTCCTGCGGGAGAACGTGACGAAGCTTGGCATCGCACCATTGACCAGCATGTTCTACTTCGGCGAAAACCACCGGCCGAATATCGACGATTACCGTCCCGAAGTGCACGACTCCGATGGGCTGTCGGTGCATTCCGGCACCGGCGAATGGATCTGGCGGCCGCTCGTGAATCCTCGCCGCCTGCTGATCACCTCCTTTGCCAGCAACAATCCTTTCGGCTTCGGGCTGATGCAGCGGGATCGCAATTTCGGCAACTATGAGGACCTGGAAGCGAACTACCAGCGGCGGCCAAGCGCGTGGATCGAGCCGAAGGGGAACTGGGGTCCGGGTCGGGTGGAACTGGTGCAGATTCCCACTCCCGACGAGACCAACGACAATATCGTCGCCTATTGGGTGCCCGACAATCCTCCGAAGCCGGGCGCGCCGCTCGACCTCGAGTACCGTATGCTGTGGCAGAAGGACTCGGACCGCCGGCCTCCCCTTGCATGGGTGGCGCAAACGCGCCGCGGGCACGGCTACGTGCGCAAGCCCGATGACAGCATCGCCCTGTTTGTCGATTTCGAGGGGCCGGCACTGCGCAAACTGGAAGAAAACGCGAAACTGGAAGGGATGGTGACGGCGGACGGCAATGCGAAGCTGCTGGAAGTGAATACCTATCCGAACGACGCGAGCGGCGGCTGGCGCACGGCAATCCGCCTGCGCCGCGTCGACGAGAAGAAGCCGGTCGAACTGCGCGCTTACCTGCGCCATAACAACACTACATTGTCAGAAACGTGGAGCTACATACTGCCGCCCGAGTGAAGGATCTGCCCGACCAGTCGGACCGCTGCGATCGCTACATCGACCGCCTCGGACTGGATGCGACCTTACGGGATGCGTTGCGCGGCAGCCTTGCAGGAGCCGGCGAAGATGCGTTGGGCCGCCTGCAGCAGCAGCTCGCCGGCGACGCCGAGCGCCGCGAGCACGCCGACAATCCCGCGCTCCGCTCGGTGGCGCGCCGGGCGCAGATCGCCACTGGCCTGGATCGCGCCGCCTGTCCCCCGATCGCCCCTCCCCTTGCGCGCTCCTCGATGGTCCCGCAACCCTGGACCCCGCTCAACCCGCTGGTGCGCTGGACCGATGCGCTTGCGCAAGGCGACGGCCGCCGGAAAGGCCGCGAGCAAACCGTGGCCGGCATGCGCGGCCCCGGATCGGGCGTAACGGAGGATGCAGACGAGGTCGACGCACCGGACCCGCGCGGCAAGTGGCAGCTCGCCGGCAATGTCCGGCGGATCACGCTGCTCTTGCTGATGGTTGCCCAGACCATGGCCGGCACCTGGTTCATGAGTCGCGTCCTGCCGTATCAGGGAACCGCGTGGCTCGAGATGCTGCTCCTGGCCCTGTTCGCCATCCTGTTCTGCTGGGTGTCGGCCGGGTTCTGGACCGCACTGGCCGGCTTCTGGCTCATGCTGCGCGGCACCGACCGGTTCCTCATCTCGCGCAGCCGCGACGACCGGGCACCGATTGCGCCCGAGGCCAGGACCGCGATCGTCATGCCGATCTGTAATGAGGACGTGGTGCGGGTCATTGCCGGCCTGCGCGCCACCTATGAATCGCTGGAGCGCACCGGCGAGCTCGACCGCTTCGACTTCTTCATCCTCAGCGACAGCAACGAGAGCGATACCTGCGCCGCCGAAGTGTCGGCATGGGCCGGCTTGTGCCGGGCGGTGAACGGCTTTGGCCGCATCTTCTACCGCCGCCGCCGCCGCAGGGTGAAGCGCAAGAGCGGGAATATCGATGACTTTTGCCGTCGCTGGGGCGCGAAGTATCGGTACATGGTGGTGCTGGACGCCGATAGCGTGATGAGCGGCGATTGCCTTGCCACCCTGGTGCGCCTGATGGAAGCGAACCCCGGCGCCGGCATCATCCAGACAGCACCCGTCGCCGCAGGACGCGACACGCTGTACGCGCGTATCCAGCAGTTCTCCACCCGCGTCTACGGTCCCCTGTTCACGGCAGGGCTGCACTACTGGCAGCTGGGCGAATCGCACTACTGGGGGCACAATGCCATCATCCGGGTGGCGCCATTCATCCGGCATTGCGCGCTGGCCCCCCTGCCCGGCCGTGGTTCGCTGGCGGGGGAAATCCTGTCGCACGACTTCGTGGAGGCGGCGCTGATGCGGCGCGCGGGATGGGGCGTATGGATTGCCTACGACCTCGACGGCAGCTATGAGGAAATGCCGCCCAACCTGCTCGACGAACTGAAGCGCGACCGCCGCTGGTGCCATGGCAACCTGATGAACTTCCGGCTGTTCACCGCGCGTGGCATGCACCCGGTGCACCGCGCGGTATTCGCCACCGGCGTCATGGCCTATCTGTCGGCGCCGCTGTGGTTCCTCTTTCTTGCGCTCTCCACGGCGCTCCTGGCCATGCATACCCTGGTCGAGCCGCAATACTTCTTCGCTCCCCGCCAACTGTTCCCGGTATGGCCGCAATGGCACCCGGACAAGGCACTCGCGCTGTTTTCCGCGACCGCCACCCTGCTCTTCCTGCCCAAGGTGCTGAGCGTGCTGACGGTCGGCATGCAGGGTGCACGGGCTTTCGGCGGCTTCGCACGGGTCTTTGCAAGCATGCTGCTGGAGATCCTGTTCTCGATGCTGCTGGCGCCGGTGCGCATGCTGTTCCACACCCGCTTCGTAGTGGCAGCCTTCCTCGGTTGGGCCATACACTGGAAATCGCCGCCGCGCGCCGACTCGGAGACCACGCGTATCGAGGCGCTGCTGCGGCATGGCGGACAGATGCTGCTCGGGCTGGCATGGCTGGTGGGCATCTACCTGCTGAATCCGACCTTCCTGCCATGGTTGCTGCCGATCGCTGGCGGCCTGCTGATGTCCGGACCCCTATCCGTGTGGTCGAGCCGGATTTCGCTCGGCCGGGCGACGCGCCGCGCGAAGCTGTTCCTGATTCCCGAGGAACGCGAAGCGCCGACCGAGCTGGCCGATTGCACACGGTATGCGGCCGAGGCGGCGCCACTGCCGGATTTCGTCGACGCGGTGGTCGATCCCTTGGCGAATGCGCTTGTATGTTGCGCCGCCCGCGCCCACCCGGCGCTGCCCGAATCGGCGCGTGCGCAGCGCGAAGCCCTGCGGAAGACTGCGTTGGAATCGGGGGCGGAGGGGCTCAGCGAAGCCCAGCGCCTGACGTTGCTGAGCGATCCCCTGGCCCTGTCAAGGCTGCACTTCGACGTATGGACTTCCCCGGGGGCGCATGCGTCCTGGCAGGCGCGCATCGCCGCGGACTGAGAATCGAATCCGCCGGGGATTTATGGTTGGTTTTCCTGGACCGAGAGTCCGGCGGCCCCCGCCGTGGCCAGGTCCGGGGCGGCTGCGGCGTCGTCGATCTGACGTAATTCGATCAGCGCCATCAGGAATACGCCGGCAATCAGCCCGACCAGGACGAGGCCGAGCAGGAAGATAATCATCGAGATCATGGCGTGCTCCTCAAGATAGTGCCTTCCATCATTAAAGCACTGGGTCTTGGTCAAGGATTGCGCCCAGTCAACAAAACCATCCGGCGACGCTGATGCTTCTTCCAGGCCACGCCGGACAGCGCAAAGACTGACAGGAATTGCCATTCATCGGCGCTATCGATCGCGGCGATCGAAAAAAAGCGCGATTTCCTTTTTGTGCGAGGCAACCAAACCGGTACACCCTTGTCCTAAGACTGCTTACCAGAAACGTTGCGCGCAGATCGGGTCCGAGCGGTCAGATGCACGCAAACCGAACGTCCATAGGATCAAGAATGCCCCGCATTTCCAAACTGTACGACTCCTTCAAAAATGGTTACGTTGTCGCGGTGCTGACCGTGCTGCTCGCCTTCGCCGCCGTTGCTGCACTGGTTTACAAGCCGCTTACGATGCCGAGCACTACGCCCGTCGTGCAATCGCATGACATTTCCGAAATCACCCGCCTGGCCTCCGGTGCCAAGAACAGGCTGGAATACCTGCTGATCGCCGAACCCCTCTCGGATTTCCCCCGCTATGTTTTCAAGTACAAGGGCGCGGAACAGATCACCGTTGTCAAGGTGCCAAGCTCGACGCATGCCAACCTGGAGCGTGAAGTCCTCCTGAAAAATGCCATCCCCTACGCGATCGCGCAGCCGGCATTTCTGGCCGCGCACCGCGGCGTCCTCGACGACCGCGAAGCCCAGAAGAGCGCGCTGGCGGAGGTTGCCGCCTTCCTTGCCCGCAACGCGATCGGCATTGCCCTGCTGGTGTTCCTTGCCATCGGGCTGCGCAAGGGCCTGCCGGGGCTGACCGGCGGCGCCTCGGTAACCAAGCCGGAGAACCTCAAGGGCAGCATGGACGACCTGATCGGGATGGAAGACATCAAGGCTGAAGTCGCCCACCTCGAAGAGATGATCCGCAATCGCGATATCTACCGCTCCCACAACATCGACAAGCCGTTCAACGTGATGCTGACGGGGCCCGCCGGCACCGGCAAGACCAAGCTCGCCGGCTACCTCGCCAAGAAGCTCGACATCCCGCTGATCCAGACTTCCGGCTCCAGCCTCGAGTCCGGTTTCGTCGGCGGCGGTTCGAAGGCCCTCACCGCCATCTACAAGAAAGCCAGCGCGCAGGGCCGTTGCATCATCTTCCTCGACGAAGCCCAAAGCTTGTTCATGCCGCGCGGGCGCGGGGACAAGAAGTGGGATGACGACACCGCCAACACATTGCTCGGCCTGCTCGACGGCGTGAAGAGCGACGAAGGCGCCGGCGTGATCTGGGTGGTTGCATCCAACTTCGACGACAACAACATGCAGATGGACGAGGCGATGCTGCGCCGCTTCGCGGTGAAGATCAACTTCCGTCTTCCCAACCGCGCCGAACGCCGCGACCTGCTCAACGTCTTCCTGTCCCGCAAGGATCCCGCCTGCATCGACTGGAGCGACCTGAATCTCGACTACGTCGCCGACATCACTGCCAACCTCAGCCCTGCCCTGCTGGAAACCGTGGTCGACCGCGCCAGCATGATCGCCATCCAGGAGAAATCGCTGATCACGACCGACGTGCTGTTCCGTGCTTTCGAGCGGGCGTCGATCGGCCTGACCGACCGCGCGACCACGGCGGAAAAGGACAAGGAGCGCGAACGCGTGGCGCGCCATGAGCTCGGCCACTTCTTCATGCAGATCGACCCGCTGCTGCGCAAGGGGATGAGCTGGGACGAGGTCAAAGCGCGATCCAATCTGCTCAAGATCAGCACCGAGTCGGTGTCCAAGATCGGGGCGCTCGGCTATGTGCTCTCGGCGGCCAGCGATGTGTCGTTGCGCACCCTGGAAGAGATGGAACAGGACGTGGTCCAGCTCTACGGCGGCGTCGCTGCCGAGGAGCTGTTCTACGGGGCGCGTGGCATTTCCACCGGCAGCCAGAACGACATCCAGAAGGTCACGTCGATGCTCGACCTGATGGTGAACCGCTTGTCGATGTACTCCCGCTCCAAGCTTGACTACTCGCAGCTGAAGAACGACGTGGCACCGGAGGAGGCGCTGCGGCAGCTCGAGGCAAAAGCCGACGAACTGTACTCCCGCACGCTGGAGGCAATGAAGGAATACACCGGGCTGATTTCGGCCCTGACCGGCATCCTGCTCGAGCGCTATGTGCTGTCGAAGGACGAAGTATTTGCGCTGCTTTCCGAAATGGTGGAGTTGCCGCGCCAGGCGGCCTGATCCTCGTCGGTGCCTAAACAGGCCCCGCCGGCTGCGCGCCGGCGGGGCTCTTTTTTTTAGGCGCCAGGCTGACGGTTCAGCAGGGATTCGAGTGTGGAGAGGTCGATCGGCTTGGTGAGGTGATGGTCGAATCCACTTTCACTCGAACGACGCTTGTCCTCTTCCTGCCCCCACCCGCTTAGCGCAATCAGACGCGTGCCGGCCAGCGCATTCTGTTCCCGGATGCGCCGGGCGACCTCGAGCCCGTCCATGCCAGGCATGCCGATATCCATCAGGATCACATCCGGTTTGAATTCCTGCAGCATGTCCAGTGCGGCCTGGCCGCTGTTGGCGACGCGGACCGTGCTGCCGAGGTATTCGAGCAGCATGGCGAGACTGTCGGCGGCATCCTGGTTGTCGTCGACGACAAGGATGTGGCGCGCCGCCGGCCCGGCGGGGGAACCGCCTGCGCCGGCCGCGGGATGGCCGTCGGTCGCGGGATGAAGGAATCGATGCTGGTGCAAGGCATTCATGGCGTCATCCGGTAGAAATTGGACAGGTGGCACATGGCCGTCCGATCTTGTCGTGCAGGCTATGGAGGCTAGATTGTGAGCGAAAGTTCATCCCGCGTCCTGCTGCGGCATCAAGGTTCATGCATGCCGGCACCGTGCAGGGCGGCACGGATCGGGGGATAATCCCGGCTTCCCGATCTTCGCGCGCCGACGGCGCAGGACCCGCATGAACACACAGACCGACCTGTCTTCTTCCGAAATCCGGCTCACCTCCTTCTCGCACGGCGGCGGTTGCGGCTGCAAGATTGCCCCTGGCGTGCTGGCGGACATACTGAAACAGTCCGGCGGCTTTCCGGTGCCGAAGGAACTGTTGGTGGGAATAGAAACCGCGGATGATGCCGCCGTGTACAAGCTCAACGACGAGCAGGCACTGGTCGCCACCACCGACTTCTTCATGCCCATCGTCGACGATCCGTACGACTTCGGCCGTATCGCCGCGACAAACGCAATTTCCGACGTATACGCGATGGGTGGCACGCCCATCATGGCGCTCGCGCTGGTCGGCATGCCGATCAACAAACTGCCATTGGATACCATCGGCCGGATTCTTCGCGGCGGCGAGTCGATTTGCGCCGAGGCCGGCATCCCGGTGGCCGGGGGACACACCATCGATTCGGTGGAACCGATCTACGGGCTGGTGGTGATGGGGCTGGTGCATCCGGCCCGGGTCAAGCGCAATGCCGACGCGCGGACCGGCGATCGCCTGATTCTCGGCAAGGGACTGGGCGTGGGCATCCTGTCCGCGGCCCTCAAGAAGAATGCGCTCGACGATGCCGGCTATCGGACCATGATCGAGAGCACCACGAGGCTCAACAAGCCAGGGCAACGCTTGTCCGACCTGAGAGGGGTGCACGCGATTACCGATGTCACCGGTTTCGGTCTGTTGGGGCATGCACTCGAACTCGCCCGTGGCGCCGGGAAGACCGTGCGGCTGGACATGGGACGCGTGCCCCTGCTGCCGCAGGTGGCGGGCCTGGCGGCGCAGGGATTCGTGACGGGGGCCTCCGCACGCAACTGGGCGGGATACGGCACGCAAGTCGATCTCGCCGCGACCCTGACGTCGGTGCAGCAATCGATCCTTACCGACCCGCAGACCTCCGGCGGCCTGCTGGTCTCCTGTGCGCCCGAAGCAGTTGACGAGGTTCTCTCCGTCTTTCACCGCGATGGCTTTGCGCAGGCGACCGAGATCGGTACCGTGGTCGACGGCCTGCCGCGCGTGGAAGTCGCCGCCTGAACTCAGCGCGAACGTGGCACCGCGATGACCCCGACCTGCTGCAGGCCGGCGGCCAGTGGCTTGACCACGAGCATCTCTCCTGACCCGAGGGACACGCCGGTAAGCGCAATGATGTTCTGACTGTGGGTAACCAGCACGAGATTGCCATGGGCCGGCCGGCCTGCAATGATCGCCTTCAGCGCGTCCAGCTTGTGCTTGCCGCGCGACGCCTCCTCGCGGAACATCGAGTCCAGCGCGGGTTCCGGCTCGACTGTCGCGAAAGCCAGGCGGGCGGTGTCCAGGCACCGGCACCATCGGCTGGAGCGTACCTGTGAGACATTGATCCCCCGATCGCGAAATGCCTGTCCGATCTGCCTCGCATCCTTGCGGCCGTCAGCCGAGAGGTTGCGCTGCGTGCGACAGTCTTCGAGAGCGAAACCGGGTGGATCGCCGATGCCGGCTTCCGTCTGCGCATGCCGCATCAGAACCACGTGGCCGCCCTCCCGCAACGCATTCCATGCCACGAGCGCATCGGATTCCGCAGCCTCGGCTGGCTGCGCGGCACCGGACGCGATCAACGAAAGGGGCAGCAACAAAGCCTGGATCAGCCGGCGCATCTTCCGCCCCCGCAATGGTGCAGCACCTCCATCATCTGCGCAAACTTCACCGGCTTCTCGAAAACCCGGACAAAGCCGGCCTCGAGCGCACGGCGGTGTTCGTCCGGACCGTCATAGCCGGTGACGGCGACCAGGGGTATATGCGAAAAACGGGGGTCGGCGTGCAGTACGGAGGCAACATCGTAGCCGCTGGTTTCGCCGGGGAGACGCAGGTCGCAAAACACCAGGTCCGGCGCCTCGTCTTCCACCATGCTGAGGGCGGAACGCCCGTTGAAGGCGACCCGGGTGGTGCAACCCATGACTTCAAGAAGGTCGCAAAACAGCTTTGCAAGGTCGCGGTTGTCTTCAATCACCATGATGCGCAGCGGAACGCCGCGCGCCGCGCTCCTGCCGGTATCATTGGCGACGCTCATGTTGGTTTTCCTCTGAGGAAGTCATGCAGTTTTGGCTGGCGGACTAGGCTCTCATCAGCCGTGCAGGAGGCTGGTTCATGCCGGCACGCCTGATGCGGAGGGCAAAAGCCGCCATGCCGGGTAGGTGCGAGTTCATTGGTGTGTGCGATTGCAACGGGCGGCGAAGCGGCGCCATGGGTGCACGACCGCCTCGCCGCCGTGAAGCGGATTACCTGCTGCCCGAACCAGAAGCACCGCTCTTGCCGGATTCCTGTCCGGAACGCGCGCCGTGATGCTTGCGGCCTTTCATCCCGTGCCGGTCGGAAGCCGAATCGCTGCTGCCGGAACTGGCTCCCGTCCCCTGTGATTGCTGGCTGGCCTGCAGTTCGGCCGCGCGGCGCTCGACTTCAGCGACCTTTGCCGGGTCGGTGCTCTCGCGGATTTCGGTGCTCGGCGACTGGGTCTGCGCCTGGCTCGCTGCTGCAAATGCAAGGGTGGACACGAGTACGGCGATGATTTTTTTCATTGCTACCTCCATTGTCATAGGATGCATGCGCGACAGGCGCATGCCGATACGTTGCCGCATGCGCAGCAACGCCCCTGTCCACTACGACTGCTTGCGCCGTGTCCGGTTTCGGCAACGGACAAAAAGTTTGCGCGGGCATTGCATCGCTGCGGCGTCCTGGGAACCTGCGGCGGCCTGGAGTGTGATGCCGCGAAGTTCTCCTAGAACCCGATCCGACGGCGCGCCAGGTCGGCCTTCACCCGCACGTCCTCCGGAACCAGCGCATCCCGCCCGGCAGCAACGGCGTGGCCGAGGCCGTCGAGCAGCGCCTTGCGCATTTCCCGTGGAGAGACATCCGACAGCTTGTCGAGCACGCCATCGGCCAGGTCCGCATCGATGTGCTTGATGTTCAGCTCCCGAAGGAGACCGGCGTACACCCGCCGGGCGATGGCCGCCGCCTGTTCATTGTTTGGGGCGGGGACCTCGTACACCGCCATGCGGGACAGCAGCGCGGTGGGAATGCCCTCCAGGCTGTTGGCGGTGAGGACCCAGAACACCTGGCTGGCGTCGAGATCGACATCGATGAACTCGTCATGGAACGCGCGCGAGGTTTCCGGTTCGAGCAACTGGTACAGCGCGGCCATCGGGTCGGACTGTGTGGAGCCGGTCGCCTTCTCCACCTCGTCGAGCAGGACCACCGGGTTGGCAAACTTCCCCTTCACGAGCCGCTCGGCGACCTTGCCGCACTTTGCCCCCTTCCAGGTCGAGGAACTGCCGGTGATGACGAAACCGGCCGACAAGGCGTTCATGCTGATGAATTCGAATTCGGTGCCCAGAACCGAGGCGAGGCGCTTCCCGAAGTGGGTCTTGCCCACGCCAGGGTCGCCGAGGAGCAGGACCGGCATCAGGTTGAAACTCGCTCCACCGGCGATGGCGAGGCCCAGATAGCGCTTGAGGTCATCGAGCACCTCGCCGAAGTTCGGGCAGTCTTCGTACAAGGGCTCCAGGGCCCCGGTCGATGATGGGGTAGTCACAAAACGTTCCGCCCCCAACTCGAGCATATCTTCGTAAAACGCCTCGAGCTCGGGTGATTTCAGTGCACGCGCCCTTTCCTGAGCGCTTTCGACGGCTTGCATGCTGTAGATAGGATGAGAGCGGGCGATACTGATCGTCATTGCAAACTCCTGAAACGCTTGTTCTCCTGCAGTTTGTGGATGGACGGCAAAAAGATCAAGTGGACACCACTTACGCCTTGGCGGCGGTGTCGTGTCGGCAGCAATGCAAACTTCGTTCCATGCGGGGAAGTCGCCGCGAGCACTCGACGGCGCAGTCTGCTGACAAGCCCGTCGTCAGTGCGCGGTGGGAGACGCAGAAAGCATGTCGGCGACCGCCACCGCGATGGCATCGGATACATCGATGGCATTGCTCGGATGGGCAATGGTATTGCAGCTGACGATGCGCCCCGCTCCCGCTGCCTGCAGGTCCGCATACGCATCCTCAGCAAATACCGGGTGTATCGCGATGCAGACCGGCTCGCGCAGTCCGGCCTCGTGCAGGCGGCCGACGGCGGCAATCAGGGTGCGTGCGCTGGAGGCGATATCGTCGACAAGCACAGGCGTGCATCCACCGCTGCTTGCACACAGGGACGAGACCGTGACTTCCCGGTCACCGTAACGCGTCTTCGTCAGCACGGTGCAGTCGCATCCGACGCGCTTGGCGACCGCGCCGGCCCACTGTTCGCTCTCCGCGTCAGGGCCGATGATCAGCGGATGCGCGACGTTTTCGCGCACCCAGTCGGCGATGGCGGACGCGGCGTGCACATTGCGCGTCGGGATGCTGTAGATCTCGGCCAGCCGGCGGTATCTGTGCAGGTGGGGATCGACCGTGACCATCCAGTCGCAAAAGTCCGACACGAAGCGGGCAAAATGGCGAGACGTCACGCCCTCGCCTTCCTTGAACCGCGCGTCCTGCCGCATGTACGAGAGATAGGGCGCAACCAGACCTACCCGCCTGGCGCCGTGTTCGCGGGCGGTGCAGGCCGCGAGGTACAGCTGCATGATGCGTTCGTCAGGCCTGTCGAGCGTGCATACCAGGATCACGTCGCGCCCGTGCACGGGAGACAGCATGCGGACATATGACTCGCCGTCCGGGAAGCGGCGCACCTCCATCCGTCCGATCTCACATCCCAGCGCGCGATCGAGTGCGAGCGCAAAGCGCTCGTTGCCCGGCATGGCGAAAAGTATCGGGATCACGTCCACTCCTTCGTCAAACAATCCTGCCTGCGCGGACGCGTTCGCCGAGCCGGCGCCGTCCGGTGCAGAAGCTACGATTGTCGCTGCATCGCCCACGGTGAGGCATTGATCGCGCATAAGCCGGAAGCCGAAGACATGCCCGACGTAAAGTCATCGTGTTTATCCGCCGTCACGATGCCGTGCCTCCCTGCGGCAGGCGCCGCGAAAGCCCTTGATTGAGGACAAGCGACGGCGCATCGCATTCCGGGCCGGCAGGATCACCGGCCTGCGACGTGAGGCGGCGCGATTGCGATCAAGCGTGTGCACGCATCTTGCTAACCCAGCGGATGCAAGGGCATAGCCGTGCGACTCCCCGCCTTCACGCGACGGGCCATTGATTGACACGCCTCATCATTCGTTCTTTTTGGAGCGCCCTATACTTAGCCTGACAGCGAGAGAAACGTAATCCGATTTCGGGTGTCCATCCTGAACACTCGATGACTATACGGGGAGCATCTGCAATGACGACTCAAAGCGAAGTCAATCGTACCGAACAGCAAGAGGACCTGCTGAAGAGCCTGGTGGCATTTACGAAGGATCACCGGGCGGTCTACTGGTCGGGAACGCTCTCCAGCTTCCTTGAGCGGGTGATGACCGCGAATCCGCAAGGCGCCGCGCGGACATCGCATCAGTACATGTGGGACATGATCCGGTGGATGGGCGGCGAGGATGAAAGCGGCAACTTCCGCTGCAAGCTGTTCGACCAGGAGCTGTTCGGCGTCGACGAGTCGATCGGCCGGGTCGTCGACTACTTCAAGGCCGCGGCCGCCGGGTCCGAGGTCGGCCGGCGCCTGCTCCTGCTGCTCGGACCGCCGTCCGGCGGCAAATCGACGCTGGTGATCCTGCTCAAGCGCGGACTCGAGGAGTACAGCCACACCGAGGAAGGCGCGCTGTATGCGATACAGGGCTGCCCGGTGCATGAATCGCCTCTGCACCTGGTGCCGCACTCCCTGCGCCCGCGCTTCCGCGAGACCTACGGCGTCGAGATCACCGGCGAGGTATGCCCGTACTGCCGGTCCCGGCTTGAGGACGATTACGGCGGGGACTTCCTGCGCATGCCGGTGGAGCGGGTCTTCATTTCCGAGGCGGGACGGGTCGGCATCGGCACCTACGCCCCGCACGACCCGACCACCGCGGACCTCGCCGATCTGGTCGGATCGGTCGACCTCTCGAAGGTCGCCCAGTACGGAGATGAAGGCGACCCCCGCGCCTGGTCCTGGTCCGGCGCCGTCTATGCTGCCAGCCGCGGCATGCTCGAGATGATCGAGATCCTGAAGGTCAAGCGCGAATTCCTCTACCTGCTGCTGACGCTGACGCAGGAGCGCAATGTCAAGGTGTCGCGCTTCCCGCTGATCTACCTGGACGAGACCATTCTCGCGCACACCAACCTGGCGGAGTTCCGCAAGTTCCTGCAGGAGAGCGAGAACGAAGCGCTGCTCGACCGCATGGTGATCATCCAGGTGCCCTATACGCTGAATTACAAGGATGAGGCCCGAATTTACAAGAAACTGATTTCCTCGGCGGCGCCGGCCTTCCGCCAGGTTCACCTCGATCCGCATGTACTGCATGCGGCTGCGGTGTTCGCGATCCTCACCCGCCTGCACGAGGCCGACGACAAGGAGCTGGAGCTCGGGAAGAAGGTCCGGGTCTACGCCAACGAGGAAGTCGAGGGCTATGCGCACGCGGAGACCGAGCGCCTGCGCCAGCGCATGCCGGAGGAAGGCCTGTCGGGCATCTCTCCCCGCTTCGTGATCAACGCGCTGTCGAATGCGATCATCCAGAACAACGCCAGGAGCCTGACCACGATGGACGTGCTGCTGGCCTTGAAGGATGCGATCGACAACGACGCGCGCATCGACCCGAAGCGCAAGCGCAAGTGGATCGACTACCTGGTGCTGGCCAGGAAGGACTTCTACAACCGCTGGGTCAAGGAGGACGTCCACAAAGCGCTGTTCGTCTCCTTCGAACAGGAGGCGCAGGACCTGCTCGACAAGTACCTGGACGAAGTCGAGGCCATGCTCGACAACCGCCAGATCAAGGATCCGATCACGAACGAGGAGCGCCGGCCGGACGAACGCTTCCTGCGCGCGGTCGAGGAAAAGATCCACATCTCCGACTCGGGCAAGCAGTCGTTCCGCCAGGAGGTCGTGCGCAAGGCGATGGGTGCCTACAAGCGCGGCGAGAAGTTCACGCTCGACAGCCACGCCCAGTTGCACAACGCCGTCCAGCAGTACCTGTTCGAGCAGCGCCGCGACGTGCTGCGCCTGGTGAGTTCAAGCACCCGGCCGGACGAGGAAGTCAGGCAGAAAATCTCCGTGGTCGAAAAGCGACTGACCGATGAATACGGCTACGACAGCCACAGCGCGCGCGAGGCATTGAACTACGTCACCACGCTGATGGCACAGGAATAGGCAATTCCTATGACTCATCACATCACGATCTCTGTTGAAACGCCGTGGTACGACCTGTTTTCACGCGGGTCGCGCGACTGGCTTCGGCACAACGAGAAGGTGCGCGAGGCGGTGCAGCAGAATCTTCCCAACCTGGTGGCCGGGCCCGACGTCATCACCGGTTCCCAGGACAGGACCGTGCAGGTGCCGGTGAAGTTGCTCGAGCACGCCCGCTTCCGGCTGTCCGACGCCTCTTCCCAGAGCAGCGCGGGCCAGGGCCGGGGCAAGCCGGGGGACGTGCTGCGGCAGGCGCAGCCCGACATGGGCGGGGACGAAGGCGAAGGCGGCAACAACGACGGCGAAGTCAAGATGCTGCTCGAGTTCAAGGTCGACGACATCATCGACTGGCTGTGGGAAGAGCTGCAACTGCCCGACCTGCAGCCCAAGCGCAACACCGCCATCAATGATGACGAGTACGTGCGCGAAGGCTGGGACAAGCACGGCGCGCGGGCGCGCCTCGATCGCCGCCGGACGGTGAAGGAGGCGGTCAAGCGGCGCGCGACGCAGGTGAACCCGGTGCCGTTCACCAACGAGGACTTGCGCTTCAAGCAACTGGTGCACCGGCGCAAGCCGGCCACCAATGCGGTCGTGATTTTCGCGCTTGACGTTTCCGCCAGCATGACCGATGCCGAGCGCAAGCTCGCCAAGAGCTTCTTCTTCTTCGTGCTGCAGGGCATACGGCGCCGCTACGGCAAGGTCGAGACCCGGTTCATCGCCCACACCACCCAGGCGTGGGAATTCAACGAGCACGAATTCTTCAACGTCAGCGGCACAGGCGGCACCGGGGCATCGACCGCCTTCAAGCTTGCCCTGGAGATGATCGACGCGGAGTACGACCCCTCGCAGTACAACGGTTACCTGTTCTATGCCTCGGACGGCGAGAATTTCACCGAGGACCGGGCGGCGGCCACGGACTACCTGTCCAGGCTCGGCAAGCTGCTCAACTACATCGGGTACGTTGAAACGGTGCCGGGTTCGCCGCGCACCAGCGAAACCGAGATGAAGATGCTCTGCGGCGAGATCGAGCGGAGCGGCGCGCCGGTGGGCAGCAGCATCCTGACCCGCCATGAGGACGTCTGGAAGGCGATCCGCAAGTTCTTCGTGCAGGAACAGACTGAATAAGGACGGGCGCCCTCATGTGCACCACCACCAATTCTCCGGAAACCATCGAACGCCTGAAGCAGTATTCGACACAGATCGAGCAGCTCGCGCGCGATCTGGGACTCGACTACTACCAGGTCGATTTCGAGCTGGTGCCGAACAACTTCATGATGGAGATCGCCGTCTATGGCCTGCCGGTGCGGATGCCGCACTGGTCCTTCGGCGTGCGCTACATCCACCAGCTGATCCGCCAGGGCATGGGGCATTCGCGGATTTTCGAGGTGATGTTCCCCGGCGATCCCTGCCGGGCCTATCTCGTCAATGGCAATACCCTGCCGGAGAACACCCTGGTGACCGCCCATGTGCTCGGGCACGCGGACTTCTCGAAGAACAACCACCTGTTCGCCAAGTTCATGGAAATGGCCGGCGGCCACATCCTCGAACAGGCGGCGGCGCGCGCACACCGGATCGAGACGGCGATACAGGAGTACGGGCAGGAACGTGTCGAGGCAGTGCTGGATGCCGCCCTGGCACTCGAGCCCCATATCGACATCAACCGGGAACTGCATCGGGACCTCTATCCGGAGACCATCGCAAAGCCGGTCCACGAACCCGCGCCGGACGCATTCCAGAAGCGCTTCCGCAGCCTTCCCGGGGAAAAGCCGCATGTCGATGCGCATCCCACAGGGCGACGCCCGCAGCTGCCGCCGCAGCCGGAGTACGACCTGCTCTGGTTCATCGCGCACTACGCACCGGACCTCGAAGGCTGGGAACGGGACATCTTCCTCGCGGTGCGCGAGGAGTCCTATTACTTCTATCCGGTGTTCGCCTGCCAGATCATGAACGAGGGCTGGGCGTCCTACTGGCACGCCCGCCTGCTGCGCGAAGCCGATTTCCTGCCTCAGGACCTGTATCTCTCGGCGATCAAGGCGCACTCCGACGTGGTGCGGCCGTATGCGGCGGAGAAGCAGCTGGCGCTGGCCGTCAACCCGTACCATCTCGGCTTTTCAATGTGGGAAGACATCATCGAGAAACACGGCCTGGAAGCCGCGCGTCGCATTGTCAAGGAAGAAGACGACTTCGGCTTCGTCCGCAACTACCTGACCAAGGACCTCATCGAGAAGCTGGAACTGTTCGTCTATGAAGCGCGGGACGACGGCGACATCCGCATCTCGGAAAACAACGTGCATGCGGTGCACGAGGCCATCCTCGGGCCGAAATTCAACTACGGCGCGCCGCGCATCGCGGCAAATCACATGCACCTGGACGGCAGCCTGCAGCTGCTGCACGACCACCAGAGCGACGGCCGCGGCCTGGACCTGGGGCGGGCCGAGCGCGTGCTGGAATACATCGGCCGGGTCTGGCGTCGCCCCGTCACACTGCACACCGTCGGCGAACGTGGCGAGGCGCGGGTAGTCACCAGCAAGCGCATCTGAGCGTGCGGGCCGGCGGCGACGCCCGCCGCCGCCGCCGGGCCAGGTCGAATCGGATCAGATCAGCTCGCAGCGTATCGTCGCCGGCTCCGCGCAAAGCTTCTGCAGCAGATCGGCCGGTATGCCGGTGTCGACGTCGGTGATCACGTAGCCCAGCGCGCCGCGGGTCTGCAGATGCTGCGCGACGATATTGATCCCCGCCTCGGCAAACTTCGCATTCATCCTGGCGATGACGCCGGGCTCGTTCCGGTGCACGTTGAGCACGCGGCTGAGCGCCTCCTTCTCGAGATGCGGAATTTCCGGGAAATTCACCGCCCAGCGCGTGGTCCCGGCCTTCAGGAAGCGAGCGAGCTTCTCCGCGACCTCGTTGCCGATATTCTCCTGCGCTTCCTCGGTGCTGCCGCCGATGTGCGGGGTCAGGATCACGTTTTCCAGGCCGCGCAGGGGCGAAACGAACTCTTCCTTGTCGTTGCGTGGTTCGGTGGGGAAGACATCGAGCGCCGCACCTGCCAGGCGCTTCTCCCGCAGGGCCTCGTTCAGTGCGTCGATGTCGACCACACCGCCGCGCGAGGCATTGATCAGCACGGCGGTGGATTTCATCCTTGCCAGCCGCTCGGCCGTCATCATGTTCTCCGTCCCCTTGCCGCCGGGGACATGCAAGGTGATGACGTCGGCCTGCTCGATCAGCTGCTCGAGGCTGGCGACAGGCCGGGCATTTCCGAGGGGCAGCTTGCTCTCGACATCGTAGTAGCAGACCCGCATGCCCACGCTCTCCGCCAGGATGCCCACCTGCGACCCGATATTGCCGTAGCCGACGATGCCGAGCACCTTGTTGCGGACTTCATAGGCGCCCTGCGCCGACTTGTCCCACTTTCCCCGGTGCGTGCGTGCGTTCTTTTCGGGGATGCGTCGCAGCAGCAGGATGGACTGGGCAATGACCAGTTCCGCGACCGAGCGGGTGTTCGAGAAAGGCGCGTTGAAAACCGGGATACCGAGCGTCCCGGCCGCGGTCAAATCCACCTGGTTGGTGCCGATGCAGAAGCAGCCGATGGCTTTCAGGCGCGGCAATGCCTTGAGGGTGTCGGCATTGATGTGGGTGGCGGAGCGGATACCGACGGCGTCGGCGTCGGCCAGGGTCGACTTCAGTTCGTCCGGCTTGAGCGCGGTCGGAATCTGGACGATGTCGCTGAAGCCCGCCGCCCGGAGATGCTCGGCCGCGCTGGCGTGGATTTTTTCAAGTAGAACGATTTTAGCCATATCTTCCTCGAATTTAAGATGCAGATACAATGCTTGTGGTTGAATTTACGTCAAATCCGTCCGGCGTGCACGTGCCGGCAATGTTGAACAGGACGGTGTGGGCATGCTTTCGGAACAGAAGATCACGGAAAAGGCCAGTACGGAAACCGTCACGGCGCTGCGCTGGTGGAACGACAGGCTGCTGACCTTTACGACCACGCGTCCGCTGGAATATTCCTTCGCCGCGGGACAGTATGCGCGGCTCGGCCTGCAGGATCCGTCGGGGACCGTCTGGCGGGCCTATTCGATGACCTCCGCGCCGGGCGAGCCGGGGCTGGAGTTCTACGGGGTCATCGTCGAGGGCGGGCAGTTCACGTCCCGCCTGAAGCAGCTCCAGCCCGGCAGCACCATCCTGGTGGAGAAGCAGCCCTACGGCTTCATGACGGCGGATCGCTTCAGCGATGGCGAAGACCTGTGGATGCTGTCGACCGGCACCGGCGTCGGCCCGTATGTCTCAATGCTGCGGGATGCCGCGGTCTGGCGCCAGTTCCGCAACCTGGTGCTGGTGCATGGCGTCCGCCATGCCGACGAATTCGTGTATCACGAGGAGCTTGCCGAGTTGCGCGCCGCCGCACCCGGCCCGGCGGCGCTGCAGGTGATCCGGGCCACCAGTCGCGAAGCGGCACCCGACGCGCTGCGGGGCCGGATCACCGACCTGCTGACCGCAGGCGAACTCGAGCGGACGGCCGGACTGCAGATCGACGCCGACAGGTCGCGGTTGATGATGTGCGGGAATCCGGAGATGATCGAGGACATGCGCAAGCTGCTGCACGCGCGCGGGCTGCGGCCCCAGCGCCGCGCCCTGCCCGGCCATTTCGTCACCGAGAATTACTGGTAGGCGCCGCCGGCGACGCTCACTTCGCCGCGAATATAGTGCTGCAACTGTTCGATGATGTACTGCTGCTCGGAGATGATGTCCTTGACCAGGTCGCCGATGGAAATCAGGCCGACCAGCTTGCCGTTGTCCACGACCGGCAAGTGGCGCAGCCGGTTCTCCGTCATCAGCGCCATGCACTGCTCGTTGCTCTGGTCGGGCCGCACCACGATGACGGGCGCGCTCATGATGGCGGTCACAGGCGTCTCGCGCGATGATCTTCCCCGCAGCTCCACCTTGCGCGCATAGTCGCGTTCCGAAAGGATGCCGAGGACCTCGGGCCCGTCCATCACCAGCAAGGCGCCCACCCCCTTTTCCGCCATCAGCTGCAAGGCGTCGTGGACGCGGGCGTCGGGCGCGACGGCATACACGCTGTTGTCGCTTTTTGTTTGCAGGATCTGTGAGACGGGTTTCATGGCGGCTTTCCTCCGTGGCGGTCTGGCGGGTCATGCGGTCGATACGGCCAGCTTAACGGGATCGCACGGTTTGGCCGTCCCTCTCCCGGGGCAATCGACGGGCAATCTGCGTTGCATCAAGCCCCATTCCTGCCCCCGCACGCCGCCGTCCGGCGCCTTCTCCCTGCATTCGTTATAGGAGGCGCGGCGAGGCATTTCAAGAATGAAACGATACGCATGCCTGCGGTCGCGCCGCTTCAGGCACAGTGCCGGTCCGTCCCGACAGGCGCGAACGGCAGCCAGATCATGAACTCGGCGCCGGCGTCCGGCGCGCTTTCCAGCGTTACCACGCCGCCATGCAGCTCCACCATTTGGCGGACCAGCGACAGGCCCAGGCCGGTCCCCTCGTACCTGCGCGCGAGGCCGCTGTCGAGCTGCACGAAAGGCGCGAACAGGCGATGCTGGTCCTCCTCCCGGATGCCGATACCGGTATCCGCCACGCTGATGGCGACGTAGCGCGCTTCCCTGCAAGGCGTCCCGCCGAACACCCTGCGCCCTTCCAGCTCGACGCCGTTCCCGAGTCGCATCCGCAGGATCACCGTACCTCCCGCGGGCGTGAACTTGATTGCGTTGGAAAGGAGGTTGAAGACCAGCTGGCGCATCTTGCGCTGATCCAGGAGAAGCCCGCCCACCGCTTCCGTCTCGAGCCGCAGCTGCAGCCCCGCGGCCGACGCCTTCTCGCGCGACATGCTGACGCAGGCCTGCAGCAGCTGTTCCAGATCTGTGGGTTCCGGCATCAGCTCCATCTTGCCGGCCTCGATCTTGGACAGGTCGAGGATATCGCTGATCAGGGACAGGAGATGCTTGCCGCTGTCGAAGATGTCGTCGAGCGCCTGACCCTGTTCCGGCGCGACCGGCCCGAGCAGCCCGCTCCGCAGCGCGTCCGAAAAGCCGATGATGGCGTTCAGCGGCGTGCGCAGCTCATGCGACATGTTCGCCAGGAACTCGGATTTCATCCGGCTCGCGT
Organism: Noviherbaspirillum sp.; assembly: GCF_036563305.1. Lineage (GTDB taxonomy): Bacteria > Pseudomonadota > Gammaproteobacteria > Burkholderiales > Burkholderiaceae_D > Noviherbaspirillum. The sequence continues at coordinate 320,634 of NZ_DATCMQ010000017.1, forward strand.
GCGCGAGCGCTTCGTTCTGACGGGCGATCTCGCTGTTGGTGGCCTCGAGCTGCAAGGCGTGCTGCGCGAGTCGGATATTGAGTTCGTTGACCTCGCGTTCCTGCGCGCGCAGCTGCGCATTGACGTGCACCGCCTGTTCGTAGGTCGATACCAGCAAGTCAAGCATCTGCTGCTTGTCGGCGAGGATCCTGCGCCGCTCGCCGTCGAGGACAAGCATGTCATCGCTGCCCTCGCCGCTGCCCCGCCGCCGCGCGGCGGCGACCGTTTGCGCGATGCGGGCCAGCAGGTAGTCGTCGGCGTACGGCTTGCGCACCAGGTTGTCGGCGCCGCACTCGAGGCCGCGCACGATGTCCCGGGGGTCGGCCAGCGAAGTGACCAGGATGACCGGAATGCCTGCCAGCGCGAGATCGGATTTGATGGCATGGCACAGGTCATAGCCGTCCATTTCCGGCATCACGATGTCGGACAGGACCAGGCCGGGTTGCCGCTCCTGGACCGCGACCAGCGCACGCCGGCCGTTGGTTTCAACCCGAACCCGGTAGCCGTGATGCTCGAGCAGGTAGCGCAACCTGCCCGCCTGGGTGGGACTGTCTTCCACGATCAAGATATCAATGACGTCGGCTGGAGTGGTATGCACGCGGGATCCATGGGAAGTATGCAGGGCTCGATAATCTCGGCGCGCCGGTGCAATGCCGGGTCGTCATCCACCCCTCGCGCGGCCGGCTGATCACCTTCAGTGCCGGCCCGCCTGTTTCGGACCGTCGCCGGCCGGCACCGGCGCTGACCGGCGCGCCAGCAGAAAGAATGCATCGTCGACCGACTTGACCAGCTGCATCTCGTCCAGCGGCTTGAGCAGCGCGCGGTACGGGCCGGCCCGATTGACGGCCTCGGCAAGACGATGGAAATCGGGACGCCCGCAGAGCAGGATTCGTACCGTTTCCGGGTACATCTCGCGCACCCGTTCCAGGAACGTGCTGTCGTCGCCGTCATCGAACTCCTGCGCGGCGAGAACGACGCCGACGTCATGCAATGCCAGCAGCCCCTGCGCGTCCTCCGGCCCGCCCGCCACCAGCAAGGTCCAGCGTTCGCGCTCGAGGACGCGCTGCGCCATGGAAAGCGTTGCCGGGTCCGGATCAACCAGCAGCAGGCTCCGGCGCGCCCAGGAGGCGGACGGCGGCGGATCCAGGCCGCGGCCACTGGCCAGCAACCGGACGATTTCCTCCGGCGGCACCGCGCGGCTGAACAGGAATCCCTGCATCTCGTCGCAGCGCAGCTTGCGCAGGTAATTGCACTGTTCGATGGTCTCGACGCCTTCCGCGATCGCGCGCAGGCCGAGGTTGCCCGCCATCGCCAGGATGCTGCGCACCAGCGCGGCGCTGCCCGCATGCGCGGACATGTCGGCGATGAACGAGCGGTCGATCTTGATGCGGTCGACCGGGTAGCGGCCCAGGTAGCCGAGCGAGGAGTAGCCGGTACCGAAATCGTCGAGCGACAAGGTGACGCCCAACGCCTTGAGCCGGTGCATTGCGTCGATGGTCTGTTCGGCGTTCTCGAGGATCAGTCCCTCCGTGAGCTCGAGCTCCAGCCGGCCGGGGGCAAGCCCGCTTGCTTCCAGCGCCTCGACCACGGTGCTGACCAGGCAGTCGAGCCGGAACTGGAGCGCCGAGACGTTCACGCCGATGCGCATGGGCGGCATGCCCTGGCAGTCCCAGGCGCGTGCCTGCGCGCAGGCGGACCGCAGCACCCAGGCGCCGACCGCGGGCATCAGGCCGCACTCTTCCAGCACCGGCACGAATTCGCCCGGCGATACGTGCCCATGCCGGGGATGCCGCCACTGGAGCAAGGCCTCCACGCCGACCACCGTGCCGCTGTCCAGCGCAAGCTGCGGCTGGTAGTACAAGCGGAACTCGTCGCGCTCGATCGCGCGGTGCAGGTCGGCCTCCATTTGCATCCGCAGCTCGAGTCCGTGATCGAGCGTGCTGCTGTAGATCCTGAAGCCGGCTTCGCCGTTGTCCCGCCGGGCGGCGACGCGCGCGCGTCGCAGCAAGTGGACGATGTCGGCTTCCTGCGAAGGATAGGCGGCGGCGCCGACGGACGGGTGAAGAAAGGCTTCGCTTTCGCCGATCCGCACCGGGGCCTGCAGGGATCGCAGCAGGCGCGCGGCGAAGGTGGCCATGACCGTGGCGTCATCCATTCCCGGCACCGCCATCACAAACTCGTCCTGCGCAAGCTGGGCAACGAAGCTGTCGTTGGAGCGCAGGCTTTCGAGGCGGGCGGCAATGATGCGCAGCATTTCGTCGGTCGCGATGCGCCCGTGGATCTGCACCGCCTTGTCGAGGCGCTGAAGGCGGATGTCGAACAGGGCCAGGCTGCCGGCAGCCGCCAGCAACGGCAGCCGCTCGTCCAGCAGCGCACGGTTCGGCAGGCCTGTCTGGGCGTCGTAGAAGGCGAGGTAATAAAGCTTGGATTCGGCCGCAAGCCGCCGCTGCTCGTCATGCATGTGCGCTACCGAGAACGCGATATCGTCGACGACCTCGTCAAGCAGCGCGACCACCGCCTCGTCGAAACAGCCGGTGCCATCGGCATACAGGACGAAAATCCCGGAGGTCCTGCCCCCTTCCCTCAGCGGCAGGCCGGCCATCGAGCGAAATCCGGCAGCCAGCAATTCTTCGGCGTCATGCCCTGGCGGCAGGGCGTGCAGGTCGTTGAAGATGCACGGCGCACCGTTGCTGCGGACGATGTCGGCAAGACCGCCGCTCGACACCAACCGCTGTCGAATCCCGTCCTCCGGCCCCTCTGCCAGCACGCCGGCCCTGCCGCAGGAGGTCATCAGCCGTACTGCGCCGCTCACCGGATCGATCAGCCCGATCCAGGCGAAGCGGAACATGCCCGATTCCACCGCGATGCGGCAGGCTTCCCGGTACAAGGCATCGGGGGACTCCGCGCGCACGATCGCGCGATTGATCCGGCTGAGCATCTGCAGGACACGGTTGGCGCGGTCGAGGCTTGCGATCGGCGGCCTATCCACGCGCATCCCCTCCGTCACCCCGCGGTTGCAGCAGGCGCCGCAGCACCTCCGACAGTTGCCAGCGGTCGACCGGCTTGACGATCAGCGCGGCGGCGCCAGCCGTGGCGGAACGACTGCGGGCGCCGGCGTCGTCGAGCGACGTCACGATGACGACGGGAATGGCAGCGGTACGGGGATCGGCGTTGAGCGCCCGCGCAGCGTCGAAACCATCCAGCCCGGGCATCATCAGGTCGAGCAGGATCAGGTCCGGGCGTCCGCTGCGCGCAAGCGCGATGCCGTTTTCGCCGCAGTCGGCGGTGACGGTACGATACCCGTCGGCGCGGACGAAGACTTCCAGTAGCCGCCGGTTGCGCTCTTCATCGTCGACGATCAGGATGGTGGACGGCCGCGCGTCTGCTCCCTCCTTTGCCACACCGGCGTTCCTGGCAACGCTGTCATCGGTGCGACGATCCTGCCTTGCGCCCGGTGGTACTGCATCTTTCCTGCATCGTCCGCGCGCGGGTTCTGGGCGCGCGGCCCGGGTGCTGCTTTCCGGCATGGGTTGCCCCGTTTTGTTCTCCTCGATCCCCTCATATTGCCAATCGGAAACTAGGTGGCGTTGATATTTCTCAATTTCGGGACGGCGACGGGCGAAAAAAAACCCGGCCTGTGCCGGGTTTTCCTGCCGCCTCAGGCGCGGATCAGTTGAAGGTCTTGCCTTCTGCGGCCAGGCGCGCCAGCAGCGGTGCCGGCTTCCAGGCCTCGCCGTGGCGACCCTTGGCGAAGCGCTCCATCGTCATCACGACGTTCTGCAGTCCGACCGTGTCGGCGTAGAACATCGGGCCGCCGCGGAACAGCGGGAAGCCGTAGCCGGTCAGGTAGACCATGTCGATGTCGGAGGCGCGCTGGGCGATACCCTCTTCCAGGATGTAGGCGCCCTCGTTGACCAGCGCAAACACCAGCCGCTGCACGATCTCCTCGTCGCTGATCTTGCGACGCTCGATGCCGAGGTCGGCCGAGTGCTTGACGATCATGTCGTTGACCAGCTGCGACGGACACGGCTTGCGGTCGCCCGGCTTGTAGTCATACCAGCCGGCCGAGGTCTTCTGGCCGAAGCGTCCCATCTCGCACAGCAGGTCCGCGGTCTTGGAATAGGTGACTTCGGGCTTTTCCACATAGCGGCGCTTGCGGATGTACCAGCCGATGTCGTTGCCGGCCAGGTCGCCCATGCGGAACGGACCCATGGCAAAACCGAACTTCTCGATTGCCTTGTCGACCTGCTCCGGCAGTGCGCCTTCCTCCAGCAGGAAACCGGCCTGGCGGCTGTACTGCTCGATCATGCGGTTGCCGATGAAGCCGTCGCAGACGCCCGACACCACGCCGGTCTTCTTGATCTTCTTCGACAGCGCCAGCGAAGTCGCCAGCACGTCCTTGCCGGTCTTCTCGCCACGGACGATCTCGAGCAGTTTCATCACGTTGGCCGGGCTGAAGAAATGCAGGCCGATCACGTCCTGCGGACGCTTGGTGAAGGCGGCGATCTTGTTGACGTCCAGCGTCGAGGTGTTGGAGGCGAGGATGGCGCCCTGCTTCATCACTTCGTCCAGCTTCTTGAACACCTGTTCCTTGACGCCGAGATCCTCGAACACGGCCTCGACAACGATGTCCGCCTGGCCGATCTCCTCGTACGACAGGGTGCCGGTGATCAGGCCGACGCGCTGGTCGAACTTCTCCTGCGTCAGCTTGCCCTTCTTCAGGGTGTTCTCGTAGTTCTTGCGGATGGTGGCCAGGCCCTTGTCGAGCGCTTCCTGCTTCATCTCCAGGATCTTGACCGGGATGCCGGCGTTGGCGAAATTCATCGCAATGCCGCCGCCCATGGTGCCGGCGCCGATGACTGCCGCGCTCTTGATTGCGCGGGTCGGGGTGTCCTCGGGCACGTCGGGCACCTTGCTCGCGGCGCGCTCGCCGAAGAAGGCATGGCGCAGTGCCTTGGACTCATTGGTCTGCACCAGGTCGACGAACAGTTCGCGCTCGTACTTGATGCCGTCGTCGAACTTCATGGTGACGGCCGCGCCGACCGCATCCACGCACTTGAGCGGCGCCGGGAACGGGCCCGACATCGCCTTCACGGTATTGCGCGAGAACTGCAGGAAGGCTTCATGGTTCGGGTAATCGATCTTGATGTCGCGCACGCGCGGCAGCGGACGCACGTCGGATACCTTCTCGGCCAGCGCCAGGGCGGCCTGCAGCACGTCGCCTTCCACCACCTCGGTAAACAGCGCCGTCTTCGACAGTTTTTCCGACGGCACGGGGGTGCCGGAGACGATCATGTTCAGGCCGAATTCCAGACCCACCACGCGTGGCAGGCGCTGGGTGCCGCCGGCGCCCGGCAGGATGCCCAGCTTCACCTCGGGCAGCGCGATCTGCGCGCCCTTTTGCGCTACGCGGTAGTTGCAGCCGAGGGCCAGCTCGAGGCCGCCGCCCATGCAGACGGTGTGGATCGCGGCGATCACCGGCTTGGTCGAATTCTCGACGACATTGATCACGGTGTGCAGGGTCGGTTCCTGCATCGCCTTCGGCGTATTGAATTCCTTGATGTCGGCGCCGCCGGAGAATGCCTTGCCTGCGCCGGTGATGACCACCGCCTTGACCGCGGCATCGTCAAGCGCCTTCTTCATGCCTTCCACGATGGCGCTGCGGGTTGCGTGGCCGAGGCCGTTCACCGGTGGATTGTTGAGCGTGATGACGGCGACCGCGCCGTTGACCTTGTATTCGGCAGTCATATCTCTTCCTTGTCTGATGAGGTGTCTCTACGGGGGATGTAAAGCTGCTTTTGTTTTTTTGGAACGGCTACTATACCGCATAAAAAGCACGGTCGTGTTTTTTTGATCGAAAAAATGTCGACTTCTGAAGGGGCTTCGACCGGCCGCGGGCGGACCGGTTTCCGGCGGGGCGACGCAAAACCGATCCGCCCCCCGTACCGGCGTTGTTCCTCCGGGCATCGGACGGCGCGGCATGGCCGGCGCTCGCATGCCGGAACGGAGAAGGGTCGGCAGGCGGATCGGGGCACGCCGGCGGGACAGGGCCGCCGCCCGGGGGCGTGCCCCGGGTGGCGCTGCTGTCGGGTACAGCGAAGCGCAGGCTATTCCGATGGTTCAGGATCGGCTTCCTGCTCCCTGCCCTGCACCAGCTCGCTGGGATCCGGCTGCGGCGCATCGACGCGTTGCAACTGCCCTGCGTCGAGCTGATGGGAGAAGCGTTCCACAGAATCGAGCCGCTCGTGCCGGTCCTCCGGCAGCGTCGGGCCGCTCTGGATATACAGGGTAAGGAGCTCGGCGAGATTGACGAGCACCGACAGATTGGTCCGTTCGTATCCGTGCGAGGCGTCCGCCCCGAAGCACAGCAGCGCGGTGCGGACGTCATGGCCGGCGCTCACGGCCGCACCCGCATCGGAATGATAGAAGCGGAACACGTCCCGGTTGAACGGTATGCCGTGGTCGCCGCAGAGCTTCATCAGCCGCCGGGTCAGGTGATAATCGTGCGGGCCGGCGGAATCCATCAATGGAATCGTGACACCCTTCTCCTTCGCCCCCTGCCCCGCGGCGACCGGCCCGATGTCGATGCCGATCACTTCGCTGACGTCGCTCTCGATGACGGCGCGCGCGCCGGAGCCGACTTCCTCGGTCAGCGTGAACACGATGTGGCAATCCATCGGCACGGGAACGCCGGCGTCGACGATTGCCTTTGCCGCTGCCAGCACCGCGGCCACGCCGGCCTTGTCGTCCAGGTGCCGGGACACGATGTAGCCGTTCTCCAGCAGCTCGGGATTGGCGTCGAAGGCGACGAAATCGCCGATCTGGATGTTGAGTCGGCGGGCATCCTCGGCAGAGGCAATATCTTCGTCGATGCGCAGTTCGAGCTGGTCCCAGTTCACCGGCTGGGTGTCGATGGCCTCGTTGTAGACGTGCCCCGATGCGAGCAGCGGCAGGACCGAGCCCCGGTAACGGCCGTTTTCGGTAAAGAGCGTGACCCTGCCACCCTCCGCCCAGCGGCTCGACCAGGTGCCGACCGGCTGCAGCGCAAGGCGGCCGTTGGGCTTGATTTCCCGCACCATGGCGCCGAGCGTGTCCAGGTGCGAGACCAGCGCGCAGGCGGGGCTGCTCTTGCGACGCTCAGGCAGGTTCCTGCGCAGGACCGCGCGTATCGTTCCGCGCCGTGTCAGCTCATAGGCAATGCCAAGGCTGTCAAGCTGGCGGCCCATGTAATGGACAATGCTGTCGGTTAATCCGGCCGGGCTCGGAATGGCGAGCAGTTCGAGCAGCACGCCCCGCAGGTACGCGTGATCGATCGGAAGCTTTCGCATCTCCCTTCCGGACCAGGCATGGCGCGAGCGGCTCATCCGTGCGCCGCCGTTGCAGGAAACAGCAGGTCGACGAAGCGCTGGGCCGTCGGCTGCGGCTCATGGTTGGCCAGGCCGGGCCGTTCGTTCGCTTCGATCACCACGTATTCGGCGGAGGACGGCGAAGGGACCAGGAAATCCAGCCCGACGACCGGGATCCGCAATGCGCGTGCGGCGGTTTCCGCCACGTCGCGCAACGCGGGGTGCAGTTCCGCCGTGACGTCGTGGATGGTGCCGCCGGTATGCAGGTTGGCCGTCTTGCGTACCTTCACCGCCTTGCCGTTCTCGAGCACGCTGTCGTAGGACAGGCCCTGCTCCGCGAGGCAACGCTCGGTCTCCCCGTCCACCGGAATGCGGCTCTCGCCGCCTGTCGCGGCCGCGCGGCGCGCGCTCTGCTTCTCGATCAACTGCCCGACCGTCGATGTCCCGTCCCCGACCACTTCGGCAGGGCGGCGGATGGCGGCGGCAACCACCTTGTAGCCGATGACGACGACGCGCAGGTCCTGGCCGCTGCAGAATTCCTCGATCACGACATGTCCGCCCTGCGCGGACGCGCGATGGATCGCTTCCTGCAGGTGCTCTTCGGTGCGCACGTCGACGCTGATGCCCTTGCCTTGTTCGCCCAGTGCCGGCTTGACGACAACCGCGCCGCACTCGTGGAGAAATGCGACGTCGGCGGAAGGATCGCCGGCGGTCTGCTGACGCGGCACGCGTATGCCGATGGAAGCCAGCCGGCGCGAGGTCAGCACCTTGTCCTGGCACCAGGTCATGGCGACGCCGCCGGTAAGCTCCGTGAGGGACTCGCGGCACAGCATCTCGTGGCCGGCGTGGCGCAGCTTGAAGATCCCGGCCGCCGCGTCGATCACTTCGACGCTGATGCCACGCCGGCGCGCCTCGTCAACGATGAGCCGGGCGTAGGGATTGAGTCCGGTGAAGTCCGCTTCCTCGATGAAAAGCTTCTCATTGATGGCGTTCTTGTTCTTGATGACGAAGCCGGGCACCTGTTCGAATCCGAGCTTCTGGTAGAGGCTGATCGCGGGCTCGTTCCCGGCCAGCACCGACAGCTCGAGGAACTGGCGGCCGCGCGCGGCAAACAGCGCGGTCAGGTGGCTGACAAGGGCCTGGCCGGCGCCGGACAGCCCGGTCTGCGGATCGACCACCAGGCACCAGAGGCTGCTGCCGCCTTCCGGGTCGCCGAACGCCTCGAAGTGATCGACGCCCAGCGCGGAGCCGATGATCTCCCCGGTGCGCTCGTCCTCGGCCACCAGGTACACCACCGCATCGGAGTGCCGCTGCAGCCAGACCACCTGCGGGTCCACCGGCACCATGCCGCGCATCTTGTACAGGCGATTGATGGCGGCAATATCGGCACGCGTGGTCAGCTGGCGCACCACGACGCCGGGTGCGCTGCTTTCCTCGGGCACGCCGGCAAGCGCACGGCGGAAGATCAGCGACGGATCGAGGAACAGCCTCGACGGCGCTTCCGCCAGCACCAGTTGCGGCGAATCCACGTGCAGTGCGATGTCGCGCTTGCCGTCAGCCTCCTGCAACAGGGTCTGGGCCAACAGCTGGGGAGAATCGAACGATGGTCCGAACAGCAGGCGTCCCCATCCGCATTCGATGGTGGCGTTGGGCCGGCAGGAGTGCGCCTCGTCGGCATCGCCGACGGCATGGTCGAGATAGGGCGGACGGGTCTGTGCCACGCTCGCCGCTTCGTGTGAGCTGACGTTCATTTCAGTGTTCCTGTTTGTAGATGTGGAATGCCTGGCCTTGCGCCATCGCCGCGCCGGTTACAGGCCGTGCGTCTGCAGCCATGATTCAAGCAGCGCCACCTGCCAGATCTTCGAACCGCGCAACGGCGTGATGTGGCGGTCGGGATCCTCGAGCATGCGGTCGATCTCTTCGCGCCGGAACAGGCCGCGCTCGCGCGCCCTCCGGGAGTCCAGCGCCCCCCGCACGTAATCGAGGAACTCGCCGCGCAGGTACTTGAGGGCAGGCACCGGGAAATACCCCTTGGGCCGGTCGATGACCTCTTTCGGAATCACCTTGCGTGCGGCTTCCTTCAGCACGTGCTTGCCGCCTTCCGCCACCTTGTGGCGGGCGGGAATGCGCGCCGCGAGCTCCACCAGTTCGTGGTCGAGGAAGGGAACCCGGGCTTCGAGGCCGAATGCCATGGTCATGTTGTCGACCCGCTTGACGGGGTCGTCCACGAGCATCACGGTCGTATCGAGCCGGAGCGCGCGGTCGACGACGCTGTCCGCGCCCGGCCGGGCGAAGTGAGCCGCAACGAAATGGCCGCTGGCATCCTCGAGCCGGATGTCCGGGCTGAGCAGCGACAGCATTTCTTCATGGCTGCGATCAAAGAACACCTTGCGATAGGCATCGAGCCCCTTCGACGGATCGTTGACGTCCGTCAGCGGCGGATACCAGTGATAGCCGCCGAACACCTCGTCCGCGCCCTGTCCGCTCTGCACCACCCTGCTGTGGCGGGAAACCGCCTGCGACAGCAGATAGAAGGCGACGCAGTCATGGCTGACCATGGGCTCCGCCATCGCGGTTATGGCATCCGGCAGCGCGCGCAGCAGGTCCGCGGCGGGTATGTGCAGTTTTTCGTGGATCGTGCCGTAATGGCGTGCGACCAGGTCGGAGTAGTGGAATTCGTCGCCAGCCTCGCTGTCGACCGCCTCGAACCCGATCGAGTAGGTCCGGAGATCGCGGGTGCCGGCGTCCGACAACAGGCCGGTGATCAGGCTGGAATCGAGACCGCCCGAGAGCAGAACCCCGACCGGAACGTCGGCCACGAGGCGCCGTTTCACCGAACGCTGCAGCGTTTCCAGCACCAGGTCCTTCCAATCCTCGAAGCTGCGCTTTTCCTCGTCGGCGCCTCGGGTGAAGTCCAGTTGCCACCACTGCTGAATCTTGCACTCGCCGTCGGGATGCACGGTCATGTAGCTGGCGGGCGGCAGCTTGCGCACGCCGCGCAGGATGGTGTGCGGCGCCGGCACGACCGCGTGGAAGCTCAGGTAGTGATGGAGGGCCTCGAGATCGAGCGAAGTATCGACCCCGCCGCCATGCAGCAGGGCCGGCAGCGCCGACGCAAAATGCAGGCGCTCGGTGTTGATCGTGTAGTAGAGCGGCTTGATGCCAAGGCGGTCGCGTGCCAGGTAGGTGATACCGCTGTCGCGCTCCCAGAGGGCGAAGGCGAACATCCCGTAGAAGCGATCGAGCGCTGCCGGGCCCCAGGCGTGCCACGCCTTGATGATGACCTCGGTGTCCCCGGTCGATGTGAACTGGTAGCCTTTTTCCGCCAGTTCCGCCCGCAGCTCATGATGGTTGTAAATGGCACCGTTGAACACGATGCCCATGCCAAGCTGGTTGTCGACAAAAGGCTGGTGAGCGCGCTGGCTCAGGTCCATGATGCTGAGGCGGCGGTGCCCGAAACAGCGTGACCCGAGACTGAACACCCCTTCGCCATCGGGACCGCGGCGCGACTGCGCCTCGGCCATATCGGCAACCGCCCGTACATCCGCAAACTTCTTGTCGAAGCGAATTTCTCCGGCAATGCCGCACATAAAGAAAGAATCTCCAGGAAAGAAAGGCAGCGGCGCGAACCACCTGCGCCGCTTATTGAAATTTCAATTTGTAGAGGGCAAAAACGGGGCGTTGGTTCCCCCGGAGTTGCACCGGGAAAGGGCAAATGGCTGCCGCTGATCAAGAGCGGGAACGTTTTTTGCGCGTCCCGTTCCACACCACGTGTCATGACAACGGAGCGCCAGGCGGGAATGAAAACCTTTCACTGCGACAAATGCGGTCAACTCGTTTTCTTCGAGAATGTCCGGTGCGAGAACTGCGGCAGCACGCTCGGCTACCAGCCGGAGCACCATGCAATCAGCAGTTTCGAGCCGGCGGGCGACGGACGCTGGCGCAGCCTGAACCCGGCCAACGCCGGCCTGCTCTACAAGCAGTGCGTGAACTATGCGCGCGAGGATGTCTGCAACTGGATGCTGCCCGCCGATTCAGCGTCCGACCTGTGCGCATCCTGCAAGCTGACGCGGGTGATCCCGGCGCTTTCCTCCGACAAGAACCGGCTGTTCTGGAAGCGACTGGAAGCTGCCAAGCGGCGCCTGCTGTATTCGCTTTGGGAACTCGGCATCCAGCCGACGCCCAAGCTCGACGACCCGGAGGCCGGCCTGGCCTTCGAGTTTCTGGAGGATGTCCCCGGGCACCGGGTGATGACCGGCCACGCCAACGGCCTCATCACGCTCAATATCGCCGAGGCCGACCCCGCGTTCCGCGAGCGCACGCGTGAACAGATGGGCGAACCCTACCGGACGCTGCTCGGCCACTTCCGCCATGAGAGCGGCCATTACTATTTCGACCGCCTGGTCGCCGGCACGCGTTGGGAGGAATCCTTCCGCACGCTGTTCGGGGATGAACGACAGGACTATGGCGAGGCGCTGCGTGTGCATTACGAGAACGGGCCGCCGGCCGACTGGAACGAGCACTACGTCAGTGCATACGCCAGCACCCATCCATGGGAAGACTGGGCCGAGTCATGGGCGCACTACCTGCACATGCTCGACACGCTCGACACCGCCTTCGCCTGCGGCGTAGCGCTGCGGCCCAAGAAGGCAGGCGAGCCGGAACTGACGATCGAGACCCAGCCGATGCGGGTGCCCTCGTTCGAGGACATCATGGCTGAGTGGTTCTCGCTCAGCTATGTCCTGAACAGCCTCAACCGCAGCATCGGCATGCCGGATCCCTATCCGTTCACCCTGTCCACGCCGGTCATCGAGAAGCTGCGCTTCGTGCACGAGGTGGTGCGCGACGCGGGCGCCGGCCGGAGGCATTGACGGCGCACCAGGACGGGGAATTTTCCGTCCGCCGCGGCAGTCTCACGGTGGTGCACGAAGAAGCCGCCAGCTCATGAGGAAATTCCTGTCCGTCCGGCCGCAGGCCGCCTACGATCCCAACCGTCTTTTCGATACGCTGCTGCGAAGCCTGCAGCTCGAGGGCGATGACGCGCTCGCGCGCCGCCTCAATATCAGTCGTTCCCTGCTGTTCCGCATCCGCTGCGGCGAACGTCCGCTGTGCGCGGCGCTGCTGCTGCGGATCAGTGAAACCTCCGGCATCGGCGTGACCGAACTGCGGCGCCTTTGCGGCGACCGCAGGGAGGTGTACCGGCTGGACGACGGAGAGGCGCCGCGGTCGCATCCCGACCTCGTCTGGCCCCCCTCCCCGGTGCGGGAACCAGGCCGCGACACGGCACTGGACGACGCCGGGCTGCCCAGCACGGTGCAGTGGACCTGAACCGCGCCGGTCGCGCTAGCCTTCCACCCGCTCGAAGATCGGGGCGGCCTTGATGGCGTCCTGGACGTCGGGATACTGATTCTGGTAGATCGCCACTTGCGCGTCGTAGCCCTCGCGCCCGATGTGATTGCCCAGTTGGTAGGCGACCGCCTCCGCCAGCTCCTGGCTGAGCCATTGCGACAGCAGGACCCTGCGCACCGCGAGCAGCTTCCGGTTGTCGCGGTCGACCAGGACGATGCGCAGCGGCAGGCGGGCGTCGCCATTGAGCAGCGGGTCTGTCGGGCGCGATTCCGGCGGATACAGGAAGACATGGAAGTGGGCATCCCCGGCCATGTGTTCTCCGATCTTCCACGGTACGACCGCGACGTCCCCCGCGCGCAGCAGGCCGAGGTGGCAGTCCGCTGTCTGCACCTCCCGCACCGCATCCGGTGGCACGCCGGCGAAGAACAGCCGGAGTTCCGGCCCGTCCTTCGAGAATTCGAACACCGCGCCGTCCTCGTGATGTACCGGCCCGGTCCATGCCTGGCCAGGCTGCAAGTCTTCTGTCTGCATCTGCTTCCTCCTGTCGTGATCAGCTGTCGTGCTCAGGCCGCGCGCCGGTTGCCGCGTTTGCGGATGGCCGCGTTCTGCGCGCGCAGGATGCCGTCGATGTGTTCGGACGCCTCGCGCGCCATCTGCTGCGCCGCTTCGCCATCGGGAAAGAATTCCGGCATGCGGTAGCTCAGCCAGGCATACGCGGAGTACAGCTTGCAGCTGTCCTCCACGTCCTGCAGCGTCTGCCGGTATGGCGGGATCGCCACCGTATCGAGGCGCGACGGCTGGCGACGCGACACCGCGCGCGACCATTTCTCCCATGCCGCCTGGAGGACAGGGATGCGCGAGGAGATCGGCACCAGCGAAAGCGCAAACTTCTCCGCCAGCGAAAGCGGCAGCGTATCCAGCCATAGCGCCCGCTCGGACTGGTCCTCGGTGATGCGCGGCACGAAGAAGCCGTCGGGCACGTCGATGTTGTGCTCGAACCGCTTGAGCAGCCGGGCCAGCGACTGCTCGCCGGTCACCGAGGAGATCCGGTTCAGATGCGCGAGGGTCGGCGCCACCGAAAAACCGAGTGCGGGGACCGGCGGCACCTTCTCGCGCAGCAGCGAGCGCAGCACATGGTGGGTGTGTTCGTCGTATCCGGCGACAAAGCCCTCTTCATGCACGCCGTAGCGGCCGGCCCTCCCGGCAATCTGCTTGGCCAGCGCAGGCGACAGTTCCTCTTCTTCGTAGCCGTTGTACTTGATGCTGGTCGTCAGCACCACTCTCTCGATCGGCAGGTTGAGTCCCATCGCGATGGCGTCGGTCCCGACCACGATATCGGCCGTACGGTCGCGGAAGCGCGCGGCCTGTGCCCGCCGCACTTCAGGAGAAAGATTGCCGTACACGGTGGCCACTGACAGCCCGGTCTCGGTGATCAGGTCGCGCCACATGAGCACGTCCCGCCGCGAGAACGCGATGACGGCGTCGCCGCGGCGCAGGTTGCGCAGCTTGCGCACCGCGCCCGGCTCCACCGTCAGCGGCGCCTTGCGGCTGAGCATCCGCACTTCGAGCGGACAATCGAGACGGCGCGCCAGCGCTTCGACCGCGCGCCGCGCCTCCGGGGCCCCAACCAGGTAGACGACGTCGGCCGGTGCGCCGCACACTGCCGCGGTCCATGCGGCACCGCGGTCGCGGTCGCCGAGCATCTGGATCTCATCGATCACCGCCACCGCCACGCGGCGTCCCGGGTCGAGCATCTCCACGGTGCTGGCGACATGGGTTGCGCCCTCGACGATGCGCCGTTCCTCACCGGTCACCAGGCTGACCTTGAGCGCCTCGCCATGCCTTTCCAGCGTCGACAGGCGTTCGTAGTTCTCCAGCGCGAGCAGCCGCAGGGGCGCCAGGTAGACACCGTCGGGGGCCGCGGCCAGCGCTTCCATCGCTTCATGCGTCTTGCCGGAATTGGTCGGGCCGAGCAGCGCAATGAAGCGCCGCGGCAGGCGCCGCGCCAGCTCGAAAGAATCGGGATATTCCGCCAGGTTGATGCTCTCGCGGGTGCGGGCGGCGTGCGCCGCTTCCTCGGCGCGCTCCAGCGCGTGTTCGAAGCGTTGCTCGATGCGCTCGAAGACAAAGGGGGCCGGCAGCACCGACTCCTTCAGCGCCAGGCTTTCCAGAAACGGCGCCGGATCCAACCCGTGCTCGTCGGCGCGCGCCAGCAAGGCAGACGCAAAGACGGCGACATCCCGGTCCAGCGCCTGCATGGCCTGCCCGTGCACGCGTTCCGTCACGAGCTGCAACTGTTTTTCCGGTCCGAGGTTCCGCCACTTGGACGCCTTGGCGAGCACGCCGTCCGCAGGAATCAGGTCGTACGGAACGGCGCGGCCGCCGGCATCGGCAATGCCGGCGTAGCGCACCATCACCCTGCCTTCGAGCTTGACGAGCGCGGCGCCCGCCTGCTCGACGTAGCGGGCGGCATCCACGTCCTGGATGTCGCGCTCGGCGGCGGGCTGAAGGGTCGGGTTCGGGTTGGTGAGGTCTTCTGGCATGGTCCGCGTGTATTTGCTTCTGTTAGGCGCGGTTCGCCTGCGGCGGTTCCGCGATGGCGACGGGCACGGGCCCTCCGACAATGCCCGCAGAAAAAAAAAGCCCGCAAACCTTGCGGTTGCGGGCTGAATCCAATTCAAGAAGAGTTGGAGGAGACGTTTTGAATCTTAAGGGCATCGGCCGGCAGTGTCCGCTTTCAAGTAGTGATATGTGTTATCGACCTGGCTTATAGCTGCGGGAGCGCATCTTCCCGGTCGAACGCGCTGCGGTACTGGTTCTTGCCGGCGCGCTTGGCCTCGTACATCAGTCGGTCGGCGGATTCCAGAAGCGCATCGATACCGTCCCCCATCTCGTCGACAAGCGGGTGGATGCCGATACTCCCGGTGATGCGCAGCCCCGGATGCCCGTCCAGCCGGATCGATTCGATGGCCCGCAGCAGCTTGGCGGCCAGCCACTCGGCATCGCCACCGTTGCCCAGGTTGCACGCAATGATGCCGAACTCGTCTCCGCCGATCCGGCCAATCCTGTCCGAGCCGCGGAGCGACTGCTGCAGGCAGCGCGTGACCTCCTTCAGTACGGTATCGCCACCCGCATGGCCGCCGACATCGTTGACCGCCTTGAAGCCGTCGAGATCGAGCAGCATCAACACCGCATCGGCACCGTTCGATGCTCGTCTGCCCAGTTGTTCCTGCAGGGCGGCCAGGAAGCCTGCACGATTGAGCACGCCGGTCAGCGAGTCGGTCTTGGACGCCTGCTCGAACGCTGCGGCCCTGCGCTGCATGTCCCGGCGGCTCCGCGAGATATGGTCGGCGAGCAAGGCGGCATGCCATGGTATGAGAACGGTCGCGAGCACGATGCCGGCGGCGACCAAGGGAATCGTGCTCCAGAACGGCGATGCGTAGAAGACGGCGGCAAGCACCACCGCAGCATACGCGGACGCGAGTTTTGCGTAGTAGGTCCCGGCGAGAAGGCCACAGCCGAGCGCGACCGCGATGGGCGCCCAGAACACCGGCGCCATGACTTGTCCCCCAAGCCACAGGGCGAGCGCGATGACACTCTGGTCGAACGCAATCGTGCAGCGCACGCGCCACTTCAGCCGCAGCAGCCGCCGCCGCACGATTGCCACCCAGATGACGGACGAAGCCGCATAGGCGGCGACGAGCGTTACCAGCTCTGGCCGGACAAGCCAGCGGCCGGACAGGTGCGCGGCGACCAGGAACAGCGAGAACATCAGCACCAGGCAGACCCGGTAGAGCACCAGCCCCATCTCGATACCGAGGCGCGACGATTTTATTTCCATCCCCTTCGACCACCCTGCTTTGCGCATGCTGTTCCTGCTGCCTGTTTGATCCTGCCCGCCCGCGGAAGAAAATCGCCCGCAAGTTGCCGTAAGGCAAATATTATGCGTTCCGGCGGCGTCGCGCCTCCCATGAAATAGGGAGGCGCCATTTCACTGGCTGGCGATGTAGCGGGGATCGGGGGTCACGAAGGCACGCACCCGGTGCTTCAGCAGGCCCTGGGGAGCGACATCGTTCAGATCGAACGCGTGGACGGTGCGGGCGACGAGAAAGTGCCATCCGAATTCTTGCCCGTCGACCTGGAAACGCACCAGTTCGCCCCCTTCGACGTTCACGTAACGCGTCTCGGGCCGGATGATGATAAGGCGGCCCTCGATTCCGGGGGCAGCGCTGCCGTACAACCGCCTGGGGTCGTCGCGCACACCGGGAGAGGAACAGGCGGCAAGCAGGAACGTGATGATGAAGATGCGGATCGTCGGTGACATGGCGGGAAGCGTCAGGATCAGGCAGGACTCCCTGCCGCAGCCACCAGCGTACACCGCCCATGTCGCGCCGCTCGCGCCGGCCGCGCTGCCTTGATTTTCATCAACCGGAAAATTTCCTTGTTCTTCAAAGACCTACAACCCATGCGCCGGCCTTATCCACAGGATTGCACACAGCAAATGTGGGCAATCAGCCCGCCTTGCGCTTGGCGACGATCTTGTCGATCTTCTCTTTCAGGGTATTGGCATTGAACGGCTTGACGATATAGCCGTCGGCACCGGCCTGGGCGGCGGCAATGATGTTTTCCTTTTTGGCCTCGGCCGTCACCATCAGCACGGGAAGATGCTTGAGACGCTCCGTTGCGCGGATTTTCTGCAGCATTGTCAAGCCGTCCATGTTCGGCATGTTCCAGTCGGTCACGATGAAGTTCGGCGGAATCACCGCGTCGTCCGCCATCAGGATCTTCAGCGCGTTGAGGCCGTCGTCTGCTTCGCTGATCCTGGTGTAGCCGATCTCCCGCAACAGATTCGACACGATGCGGCGCATTGTTGAAAAATCGTCCACGACGAGAAAGTGAAAGTCGTTTTGCATTGCTACAGATCGGAGGGGTGTGTGGAAAGGCATCGCGGCGGCGCCGCGGGCCGATGAACCGACTGAGAGCGGGATTCGGCAAAAAAGTTCTGGAATGAAACTAAAGTCGGCGATCTTGTCCGGCCAGCCAGCCTGCGTCTTCCACAACCGGGGACTCTTGAAATCCGAAATCGGCGTTCCTATATCCGGATCAGCGGATGCTCAACGGAGGTCCGCGAAACCACTTTATCGCTTACTTGTGAGGATATAGCCATGCGTACTTACGACTTCACCCCCCTTTACCGTTCGGCCATCGGTTTCGACCGCCTTGCGCACCTGTTTGACGAGGCCCTGCGCAGCGACGCCCAGCCGAGCTACCCGCCGTACAACATCGAGCTCGTCGGCGAGGACAAGTACCAGATCACGATGGCTGTCGCCGGCTTCGACCGCTCGGAACTGGAGATCGAGACCGAACGCGACCAGCTGAAAGTGGTCGGCCGCAAGCAGAAGGAAGAAGGCAAGCGCACCTTCCTGCATCGCGGCATCGCGGCCCGCGACTTCGAGCACCGCTTCCAGCTTGCGGATCATGTCCGTGTCGTCGGCGCCCGTCTCGACAACGGCCTGCTGAACATCGAGCTGGCCCGGGAAATCCCGGAAGCGCTCAAGCCGCGCAAGATCGAGATCGGCAAGACCGACAACGTGCAGCTGCTGCAGCGCGACGCTGCCTGAGCGACGCCACGCCGCGCCAGCGGCGTCGAGGAAGAATGAACGCCGGAGGGCCTTGCTCTCCGGCGTTTTTTATTCGGGCGCTGCGCTTCAGGCCGGCGTCGGCGGTGCTTCAGGCAAGGCAGTGCCTGGCATGGTGGCGGTCTGCGTGAGGTGGCCCTGCCCTTCCCGCTCGCCGAACACCATCTCGGTGAACCAGTTGACCAGCAAGGCGGTGTAGGCGCGCTGCGCTGCCACCTCGGTCAGGCCGTGGTCAGCCCCCTTGAGCACCCGGTAGGTAAGCGAACGCGGCTTGACGCATGCTTCGAGATAATTGGAAATCACCGCGTGCGGAATGACCGTGTCGCGTTCCGACTCGACGACCAGCACGTCGCCCTCGTAGTCCGCGCACGCGCGCAGCGCCCGGTTGTCGTTTGCGCTGACCAGCGACTGCCGGTAGCTGGCCAGATCCTGGTCCTTGTGCAGCTGGAGCTTGGGCGTTTCCCAGTTGTTGTCCATATAGAGTGCCGGCACGCGCAACGCCAGCCAGCGTACCGGCCGCAGCGTCGTCAGGATGGCAGCCAGGTAGCCGCCGTAGCTGCTGCCGACCACCGCGATCGCGTCCGGATCGACGTGGCGCTGGCCGGCCAGCAGGTCGTAGGCCGCCAGCACGTCGCGCAGGTTGTTCTCGCGCGAGACGGTATCCTTCAGCGGCTTCGTACCCGCGTGCCCGCGCAGGTCGAAAGTCAGGCAGATGCAGCCAAGGGCCGCGATTTCCCTCGCGCGCGCCAGGTACTGTTCCTGGCTGCCGTTCCAGCCGTGCACGAAAAGCACGCCGGGCAGGCGCGTTCCCGGCGTCACGATCGTTCCCTCGATATGTTCTCCATCTACGGCGATGCTTACCTTGTCGTCATGTATGGGCATGGGGCTCCAACCTCGCGTATTTTGTGATGTGCCCGACCGCGGCATCATGGCCGCGGAAGTAGATGACTGCATCCTTCGGCGGCGCCTCGCCGTCGCCGTAGACTTCCACCGTCGATGCGCGCGCGGCTCGCAGGCCCGGCTCCCGGCAGAACGCCTCCAGCGCCGCGATCTCGGCGCCGCTCGCGCCGCCCGCGCGCCAGGACTGCTCCAGCACGCCGGAACGCCACTCACCCCGGCAATCCCTGCCCTGCGCGATGTCGTAATTGCTGCGCGAGACGAACATCCCCGGATAGCAGGCCAGCGCCGCGGCGTGGTAGACGTTCGCCTGCTCGACGGCCAGCCGCACTTCCGGCGCCAGGTCGAGGCGCAGCAGGGCATCGTGGCCGCCACGCACCACGACGAGGTCGGACCCGCCGTACACCTCCTCGCCCAGGTTGTTGCGGGTCAGCCGCTGCCGGCCATAATAGGTCGCCAGGTATTCGCCCAGCCGGACCTGCCCGACGCTCAGGGTCGACACCTCGGTCAGGTTACGCTCCAGCACGACGCCGCCGGCAAAACCAGCGGCCGCATCGATCTCCTGCAACTGCTGCTCGAGCTGGTCGTCATCCCGCGCGACGGACTGGCCGGCGCCACCGATCCCATCGGCCTTCTTGATCCGCACCGCCCCCTGCTGCAGCAGGGCGGCGCCGGCGAGGCGTGCGTCGGCAAGGGCAAAGGCGGAGAATCCCGGCAGCACGACGCCGGCAACGGCGTCCGCGAATCGCGACGACCATCCCGCCGGTGCGACCGCGTCGTTGCCCGCCAGCGGATGCGTGATGGTCTTGGTTGCGACGTGAGGATGGGGAACGACGCCGCCGAACAGGTCGTGTTCCCCGTGCACGCCGATCCGGTGCGCGTCGTGCACGCTGGTCAGCGTGTCGCCGGGCACAAAGTACACGTGACCGGCATATTTGCCATCCCGATCGTGGTGACCGGCATAGGTGTAGCCCTTCAGCGCCGCGATGCGCTGCGCGAGGGTCTCGCGGGCCTGACGCTCGTGCGCGCACTCCTTGCCGCCGGCCTTGTTGGCAAGGACGACGACCACCCCTCCCGGGGCAGATGCATTGCTCATGTTCCCGTTCTCCGGCATACCGCGGCCGGCGTCCTGCCTGCCGTCGACCGCCCCTGATGGGCGGCAATGCCGTCAAAAGCAAGAAGCGCACCGCCCTGCGACTAAGGAAGATGGCGGTGCCGCGCGCAGGCTACTGCGCCTTCATCCGCAGCAAGGCGCCGCGCCGCTTGTCGTCGGCATACGCGTAATCGACCCGACCCGCTGCGACCACGCCGGTGATCAGCATGTTCTGCGTGATCGCCTCGTGGTCCTGGCGGGAGAACGGCCTGGTGTAGGAAGTGATGGCCCCCTGGTAGCGGCTGTTCAGGTTCTCGAGCGCCTCGCGGATCTTCGGGCCTTCATCGGAGTTGGCCTGCCGCAGCGCGAGATGCAGCAGGTGCATGCCGTCGTAACCCTGGGCCGCACTCATCGGCGAGGGAAGCGAGTCGGTCTTGTAGGCCCGGCGGTAGGCCAGCAGGAAGCTGTTTTTCGCGGAAGAGCCGAGGTCCTGGATGAAGGTCTGCGGCATCAGCACGCCCTCGCCGGCCTTGCCCGCCAGGTCGATGAAGTTGCGCATCGAGAAGGTCCAGCTGCCAACCAGCGGCACCTTCCAGCCGACGGCCTCCTTGTTGCGCGCGATCGCCGCCAGTTCCGGCCCGATGCCCCAGACGATCAGGGCTTGCGCGCCGCTGGCCCTGGCTCGACGCAACTGGGCGCTCATGTCCTGGTCGCCGATGCGGAACCGCTCCTCGGAGAGCAGGCTGATGCCCGCTTCACGGCACTGTTCCTGCACCGCCTTCAGGCCGGCCTCGCCATAGGCGGTGGCATCGGCGAGTACCGCGGCGCTCTCGATGCCCTTGCGCTTCAGGTCCGCCACCACCACCCGGGATTCGAGGTCCAGGGTCGGGGCAACGCGGAAGATATAGTTCTCGGGCGCGGCGGGCGGCGCGTATTTGCGCGTCAGCGAAGTGCCGGTCGACACCGCGATCATCAGCGGGATCCGGGCCTTCTGGTAGGCGTCGATGGAAGCGAGGCCGACGCCAGTGTTGACGATGCCGATTGCGGCAACCACCTTGCGCCGCACGAACTCTTCCGCGATCCTGGCGCCGGTTTCCGGGCTGGCCTGGTCATCGCGCTCGAGCAGCTCGATCTTTCGGCCGTTGATGCCGCCGATGTTGTTGATCTCCTCGGCGGCAAGGCGAATTCCGTTGCGCATGCTCTCGCCCATCGGGCTGGAGCCGCCGCTGAACGGCCCCGACACGCCGATCAGGATGGTGCCGGGAGCGGTTTGGGCAAAAACGGGGGATAGTCCAAGAACGAGGGCGGATGCCAGGACGGCACGTCGCACGGAACTGAAGGGCATGGCAAGTCTCCTCTCTGATTTACCCTCTCCGGGGCTTGGGTCGATCGAGTATTCTTCAGTCACCCCGGCAGTGCAAGCGCAGTAGTACGCAGCTTGCCTACGTACTACTGCGTAGCGGGGATGCCGTCAGTCCGTGCCCAGCAGTGCGGAAAGCCGCTGCATCTCCGCCCGTGCCTCCGCCGGGAAAGCCGCATCCTCCCACGCCCGGAAATTGCCCGACGCATAGGCGAGTGCGTTGCGGTAGTACATGTAGGCGTTCATGCGGTTGCGCACGAAATTGTTCTGGGTCCGGGTGACCTTCCCGGGAGCGCCCATGACGATGGAATTCGGCGGCACGACGGTGCCTTCCTTCAGGATGGTATGGCCGGCGATGATGCTGTTCTCGCCGATCACGCAGCCGTCCATGATGGTCGCGTTGATGCCCACCAGGCAGTTGTCGCCGATGGTACAGCCATGGATCGTGCAATGGTGCGTGATCGAGCAATGCGCGCCGATGATGGTCGGGGTCGTGTCGCCGATGTGCAGCATCACGAAGTCCTGGATGTTGGTGTACGCGCCGATGCGGATTTCCTTGTGCTCGGCGCGGGCGACGACATTGATCCAGATGGACGCATGGGGCCCGACGTGCACCTTGCCGTAGAGATGCGCGCTGTCATGGATGAACGCGGGATTGTCGAGAACGACGTCTGGGCCGAGGACGGGCATCGCATACTCCTGGGGCGGCGGAGATACAGGAACGGGAAACGAAACGGGCAGCGCCTGTCCATGCGCTGCCCGCGGCCGGATCAGACTTCCAGCCACTCCTTGCGGATGGCCGCATTGCCGCGCAAGTCCTCTGGCGTCCCCTCGAACACGATGGAGCCGTGTCCCATCACGTAGACCCGCTGCGAGATTTCCAGTGCGATCGCCAGCTTCTGCTCGACCAGCAGCACCGAAATGCCCCGGTTCTTCAGTTCCTTCAGGTACTCCGCCACCAGTTCCACGATTTTCGGCGCGAGGCCTTCGGTCGGCTCGTCGATCATGATCAGGTCGGGATCGCCCATCAGGGTACGGCACAAGGTCAGCATCTGCTGCTCGCCGCCCGAGAGCACGCCGGCCGCTGTATGCTGGCGTTCCTTCAGGCGCGGAAACATCTGGTACATGTCGTCCATGCTCCAGCGTGACTTCTTGCCCTTTTTCTCGCCCAGCATCAGGTTCTGTTCGACGGTGAGCGTCGGGAACACGTCGCGGTTCTCCGGCACGTAGCCGAGGCCGCGGTGCGCGATCTCGAAGGCCTTCAGGCCGGTGATCTCCTGCCCCTTGAAGCGGATCGACCCCTGCACGTCGACCTGGCCCATGGTGGCCTTGACCGTGGTCGAGCGGCCGACGCCGTTGCGCCCCAGCAGGCTGACGATCTCCCCTTCGCCGATGTTCAGGTCGACGCCATGCAGCACATGGCTCTTGCCGTAGAACGCGTGCAGGTCCTTGATTTCGAGTAATGCCATTTATGCCGCCTCCGCCGGTGCGTGACCACCGAGATATGCTTCCTGAACCCGCTGATTGCCGCGAATATTGGCAGGCGTGTCGCAGGCGATTACTTCGCCGTACACCACCACTGCGATCTTGTCGGCGAGGCCGAACACCACGCTCATGTCGTGCTCGACCATCAGCAGGGTCTTGCCCACCGTGACCTTGCGGATCAGCTCCACGGCCGCATCCGATTCGGAGCGGCTCATGCCGGCGGTCGGCTCGTCCAGCAGGATCACGTCGCAGCCGCCGGCAATGGTGATGCCGATTTCCAGCGCGCGCTGTTCCGCATAGGTCAGCAGGCCGGCCTGCGTATCGCGCCGGCGCTTGAGGCCGATCTGTTCCAGCACGGCTTCGGCCCGTTCATGCGCATCCTTCAGGCCGTTGAGCCGGTGCCAGAACGAGTACTTGTAGCCGAGCGACCAGAGCACCGCGCAGCGCAGGTTCTCGTACACCGACAGCCTGTGGAAGATGTTGGTGATCTGGAAGCTGCGCGACAGCCCGCGGCGGTTGATCTCGAACGGCTTGAGACCGAGGATGCTCTCGCCGTTCAGGCGGATGTCCCCCGACGAGACCGGGAAGCGGCCCGAGATGAGGTTGAACAGCGTCGATTTGCCGGCGCCATTGGGGCCGATGATGGCAAAGCGTTCGCCTTTCGGCACCTTCAGGCTGGCGCCGCGGATGATTTCCGACTTGCCAAAGCTCTTCCGCACATCGTTGAGTTCAAGGGAATAGACACTCATGCTGCCGCCTTCCGGATCTGGTCTTCAATTTCGCCACTCACTTCGCCCCACACTTTCGTAAAGCCCCTTTGTGTAAGCCGGAACGCGTAGCCGCCGACGGCCAGCAGGCCCAGGGCAATCGCCCAGGCGGTCGGCTTCGCGGTGTCGACCATGGTCCCGAACAACTTCATCTCGGTGCCGTTGGCCGATTCCAGCGTCAGGTGGTAAAGCATCTCGATGCACATGATGACGCCGACCAGCGCAAACAGCGCGGCCAGGCAGACCTTCCACATCGACGGCCACACCCGCGCGAACTTGCCGAACTTCACCAGCCGGAGGTTGAGCATCAGGATGCTCGCGACCCCGCCGGGCGCATACATCACGATCATGATGAAGAAGATGCCCAGGTAGAGCTGCCAGGCCTTGGTGAAATCCGACAGCATCACCGTCAGGAACACGCCGATGATGGAGCCGATCATCGGCCCGAAGAAGAAGCCGACGCCGCCGATGAAGGTGAACAGCAGCACCGCGCCCGAGCGGATCGCCGAGACG